>JAAWSO010000032.1 GCA_022801595.1 Clostridiales bacterium
TCCTTCTCTTTTTTCACAGTTTCCAATCCCCGGCGGATTAATTCTTGGGTTGCTGCGGAACGAGTCTGATAACGATTTTCAAACCGGAAATTTTCAATCGCCGGGAACATCTCATCGTCTACCGAAATCAGATATCTTTTTCTTTTGGTTGCCAATACTACCACTCTCTTTATTTTGTATGATATTGTTTCTCTTAGATTATACATCCGTGATACATTATAGTCAACGATACACTTAAAATAAAAATCCCAATTCGGCCTTGTGTTCCCGGTTGAATACAGTGAATAATTCTACATAAACAGCAAAAGAGGGGTGACTATGGAGCGGGAGCAAACAACAATCCGCCTGCCCGCTGGATTGAAAGAACAGCTCCAGCGGGAGGCGGACAGGCGGGGAGATAGTTTTAACGAAACTTATTCGATTTGTTCGGTTGGGAATGGAATTTCAATTAAGCCGTTCTTTTGCTCATAGTCGGCTATAACCTGCTTCATGAGCATCTCGATCTCTTTATTGACCGAACGGCCATTATTGGAAGAAATGACCTTAAATTTCTCCATAATTGCCCTGTCTACTCTCAACGGATATGGATTCGCTTGTGCCATATGAGAACCTCCCTTTTATCAGATATCATTATTATATCGTTTTGGCATCTTTTATCAAGTAATCAAAAAGATATCAAAAAGATATTGACAAAAGGCGCGGTGCGTGGTATCTTATAGATATCATAAGGCGAAGCGAGGTGGAAGCTGATGATTCGATTTTTAGTCAATATTCCTGTTGAGCTTCACAGAATGTTGAAAAAGGAGGCTATAGCGTACGGCCAAACACTCAATGGGTTGATAAGACAAATCCTGTGGGACTGGGCGGAGCGGCAAAGCAAGGAGGCGGATAAGCATTCACCATGAGACCGGGTTTATGCACCGGGAACACGAAAGCGAATTGGGATAAATAAAAAAGTTATTGTACAGATCTATCAATGATCCAGTATAATGATCATAGTGATATCATTGATTATATTGATATGCATCATGGAGACCATCACAATGATTGTATATCGGCACAAAATAAACGTCCCATTCCTGCCGGAATGGGACATTGAAGTGGAAAAACTGCAAAAAGAAAAATTCCCCCAGGGCACCAAAGCGGAACTCTTCCGTTATCTCATTCAATTGGGGCTTCATGCTGCCCGTGAAGATAAAACAAAACCGCAAAACTCTCCATAAGTCAAGAAATCACTTCCTGCTTCTGAACATTTACCGTTGTAAGGACGCGCAACAGAAAAATGGCCTCAAAAGCTGGGAAAAAGTTAGGATTTGTCCTTTGATGTATCGGCAACAAGCCGGTCGAAATCGCTCTGATACAAGCGGTCTTGTATCACCCGGTACTGTTCAAATTCGCTTTCAGCAAAGGCTTTTGCGATGGCGGCGGTTACTTTGCCTTTGTCCTGCAAAACTTCTGCATCGTTGAATTGCAGGAACGCATCCAGCTTGGAAGCCCAATCTGCCATTGTCATCGGAATATGCCGCCGTGCCTGACGGGTAGCATAATCAAGGTACATGGTAACAATTTCATTGAGTTCCTGTATTTCCTTCATCGATAAGTAGTTTTTCGCAACGGATACATCGGCTTTCACAATCTTGCCGTCGGGAGCATTGTGCCATGAAGTCAACCCCATATGTTCTTTTGTATGATCTGCTCTTGCCATAATCACTTCGGCAGCCGTATTGCCATGAATGGCATGGTGCATTTTGTTCTGAACAGTCGCAAAGAATTCTTTGGTAATCTGGCTATTCAAAGAGTAGTCCACTGCCGTAGCGTAAATATCCGTAATCTTCTGATAGAAACGACGCTCACTAGCGCGAATCTCCTGAATTTCAGAAATCAGGTGGTCAAAATAATCCTCGTTAAAAATTTGTCCGTTAATTAGTCGGCTTTTGTCCAATACATATCCCTGTTTTGTGAAGGTATCAAGTACCTTTGTTGCCCACTGGCGAAACTGTGTTGCTCTGCTGGAGTTGATACGATACCCAACGGCAATAATAGCAGACAACGAGTAGAATTTATATGGATAGCTTTTCCCGTTATCCGCAACTTGTGCAAATTTTGCACAAGTTGCTTCTTCGGACAATTCCCCACTTTCGTAGACATTCTTTAAATGCTTGGTAATCACACTTCTGTCCACATCAAAAAGCTGTCCGATTGCTTTTTGTGTCAGCCATACCTCGTGGTCCTGTACACGGACTTCTATGCCATCCTCATGAGCATCTTTTGTAAACACAAGAAAATCAACCGTACTGTTGCGGATTTGCAGCTTGTTATTTTTACTTTCCGTCATTTTCATTTTTCCTCCTGTTCTTTGCTAATGCTTCCATCCCCTTCCTACAATAATATCATAGAGCAAACAAAACCGCAAAACTCTCCATAAGTCAAGAAATCACTTCCTGCTTCTGAACATTTACCGCATGCCTACCCTGCGCCCCTGTTCGGTTCCCCGCAGCGTCTCGGTTAATTCTTTTTGAGAAATACCATACAGAACCACCAACTGCAAAAAACAATCCATTTTGGGCATTACCTTACCACTTTCATAGTAACAATAGGCGGAACGGTCGATTCCTAAAATAGTGGCGACTTTCTCTTGTGTCCATCCCATTTTCTTTCGGAAGTTATAAAAAATTTGTCCGATTTCGCACTGGATTTTTTCTTGTCCAATTTTACTCATAATCATCACCTCTTTCTAAAAATAAAGATACCATTATAAAGATACCATTAAATAAACAAAAAAACATGTATACATATCGTAAATATTAATTCGACTTTGAGAATTATTTACTTCGAAGATATTAATGCGACTTCAAGAATTACCTTTTTCCAAAATCTCCCTTATAATGACAATTAAGAGGTGATTTCAATCAAAATGGATATTACCAGCTATACCCTCGACCGAATCTATCAATTGAGGTCCGAACGCAATTGGACAGAATACAAACTTGCTATGGAAAGTGGAATCCCTCAATCTACCATTTCCACTTGGTACAAGAAAAATCTTCAGCCAACCATCGCAAGCTTGAATAAAATTTGTCATGGTTGTGGGATTACAATGGCACAATTTTTTTCTACTTCAGAAAATTTCCCCGACTTAACCGATGATCAGAAATCACTCTTATCTCAATGGGGCAATCTATCGGGTAATGAAAGAGAGAAAGTATTAACCTTTATGACTTGGCTCATTGAAAAAACTTAGAAAAAATTGTTTACGAAAGAAATGAACGCAAAATAGGCAGAGGTTTTCCCTCCCTCTGTCTATTTTGTGTTTTTATGATGCTTGAAAAAACATGAAAACTTAGAGCAGTCTTTCATTTTTAGGAGCTGGATGAAGGACAAAGAATAAAAGCACACAGGCAATGGAAAGCCTGTGTGCTTTTTCGATCTCTTGCGAATCAATCCGCCAGTTTGCCGCCTGGAAAACCCCTTGATAGGGTTCCCCAGGGCCCAATGTTCCAGTGGAACGTTGGGCCTCCCTTCCTGATCTTTTTCTCCCTAGGCTAGAAATTCCGTTCTCTGGGAGCTTCGGGAGTGGGGAAAAGATCGAGCGCGACGCTTGAGTTTCAAATTTCCGTCCGAGCGACCGCGCGAACGAAACGCCAGCTCGCTGGCTGCGGAGAATGGGCTGGGCTCCGCCCCAACACCCCGCAACCTTTTGAAAAAGGTTGACGAAAACTTTCCGTTTGCTCACTGAAGGCATCGGGAGTTTGGAAAAGAACCTGAGCGCCGCAGCAAGAGAAAAATTCCCACCCTACCAAGCGAGGTACGAGCGCATGCGCGAACGTGAGTGAAGGCTCAGCCTTCATTTGGGGATTTTGCCGCTGAGACGTTCGGGGGCGTCGCCGCCAGAACCCAAACGGGGGTTATTATTCCGCTTGCGCTTTTCCTTCTCCGGCTTGACCTTCTTGTGGCGGTACGGCAAAGCACGGCGGTAATATTTGCGGAACTGCTCAGACATATGCTCCAATAAATTTTCTCGATCCTCGTCGCTTTCAATGCCGTTGAGCAAAACCATACTAATAATGGAGCGAACATCCAAATCGCCGTTTTTATAAAAATCGTCCAGCAACCCGGCCAGCTTTTTGGTGGCGTCCGCGCCCTTTTTCTTGGCCTGTTCCTGTACCTTGGGCAAAATGATTTCCTTGGCGAAGGTGACGGAGCGGAATGTCTCATATGCTGCGGTTTCCTCCGCAATCGCTTCCTTCAAATCTGGGAAAACCGCAACCAAACGCTTAAAGAAAAATACTGGGTCCGGGTTGTTTTCCTTATCCTTGTCCTTGGAGGATTTGCGCTTTGCCCGACGGATCGCCTCTTGACGGCTGGGGCCTTGCAGAGTCTCTAAGAAGTCGTTGGCGATGCTCCCGGCTTCTTTGAGGCCGTCGGTTTCCTCATCGAAAATCCAGTTGGAAATGGATTTCCACTTGTTCTCGTCCGGGCCTTCGTCGGTCATGTCCGTGCTGCGCAGTTCAAACCGTGTTTCCTCCTCGTTGTAAAGGACACTGTAAACACTGTTTTCCCCGATGAATAGAACCGCCTTCCCCTCCGCCTCATCGACCAAATCTTTTTGTTTCTGGAAGCCCTGCGCCTCCAATACGCCGGTCAGCTTGGAAACAATCAGGTCAAACGCCTTTTGATTCAAAGATATCACTCCTGCATGTTATTTTCATGGATCGGACCGATCTCATTTTTGATAAACTTAATTTTTATTATACACTATCTTATTCCCTTTGTCACCCTCTACTTTGGCGGAATCCCAGTTTTTTCACAAAACTTATGGGTGATTCTCCTGTTTCTAAATATTGCGCCAAAACCAGGAATGTGGTATGATATGTATTTAAAGTATAGGCAATCCGAACGCCTCAGGAGTTCGGCATTCACCGGATGATAACGGAGGGATTTTGATGTCAAAACGCAAGCTTGCACTTTTCTTTGGCGGCTGCTCTTCGGAGCATGAGGTTTCGTGCCTTTCCGCCGCATCCATCCTCACAAATATCCCCAGCGACAAATATGAAATTCATACCGTGGGCATCACCAAACAAGGCAATTGGTATTTGTACAACGGCGCGGCCGAATACATCGCCAACGGTTCCTGGGAGCAGTACCCCACCAACCGGGTAGCCTTTCTGTCTCCCGATCCACGGGTTCACGGGCTGCTGATCCAAAACGGCGATACCTTTGAAACATTGCCCATCGACGTGATCTTTCCCGTGCTCCACGGCAAAAATGGCGAAGACGGCACCATTCAAGGCCTATTCCAGCTCAGCGGCATCCCATACGTAGGCTGCCACACCCTGGCTTCCGCCGTCTGCATGGATAAAGTGTTCACCAATCTGTTGCTGGATGCCTTTGACGTTCCACAAGCTCATTTCCTCTGGTTCTACGCCATGGATTATGACGGCAAAAAGGAAGCGGTACGCCAAGAGATCGCAGACCGGCTGGGCGGTTATCCGGTTTTTGTCAAGCCCGCCAACGCCGGCTCCTCCGTGGGCGTAAGCAAAGTTCACAATGAAGCCGAACTGGACGCTGCTGTGGCCGTCGCCGCCAAGGAGGATGGAAAAATCCTGATCGAGGAATTTGTGGAAGGTCAGGAAGTGGAATGCGCCGTTTTGGGCAACGAAATGCCCCAAGCCTCCATGGTAGGGGAAATCCTTACTTCCGCCGACTTTTACGACTACGAGGATAAATATAAAAGCGGTACTTCCCGCACGGACATTCCCGCCCATCTTCCGACGGAAACCATGGAAATCATCCGCTCCATCGCTGTCCACGCCTATCGCGCCCTGGGATGCAGCGGCCTGTCCCGGGTAGACTTTTTCGTCCGAAAATCCGACGGCGCCGTTCTGCTCAATGAGTTGAACACCCTGCCGGGCTTTACCTCCATCAGCATGTATCCCAAGCTTTGGGAGGCCAGCGGCTTGGCATACCCCGACCTGCTGGACCAGCTGATCCGCCTGGCCTTGGAGCCGCAACAGGAATAGTAGAAAGAAGGATATTTCTATGGATAACCGACCCATTGGCATTTTTGATTCCGGGCTGGGCGGCCTGACCGCGGTGCGAGAAATTCTGCAAATCATGCCTCATGAACAGGTGGTTTATTTCGGGGATACCGGCCGGGTTCCCTATGGCACCCGCAGCCGGGAAACCATCATCAAATACGCCCGCCAGGATATCGCTTTCTTGCTGTCCAAACAAGTAAAAATAGTCATTGCCGCCTGCGGAACCGTCAGCTCCGTAGCCGCCGGACTGGGGCAGGAAATCCCCGTCCTTTACACCGGCGTGGTGGAGCCCACCGCATTGGCGGCTTCCCTGGCCACCCGCAACCAACGCGTCGGCGTGATCGGCACCTCCGCCACCATCCAAAGCGGTTCCTACCGCCGGGCCCTCAATGCCCTCAACCTGGATATCCAGGTATTCGAACAGGACTGCCCGCTTTTTGTGCCCCTGGTGGAACATGGATTTTCCCGCAAAGACGACCCGGTTCCTCGTCTGGTGGCGGAGCGTTATTTGGCTCCTCTTAAGGAACACGGCATTGACACCCTGATTATGGGCTGCACCCATTATCCCATCCTGCGGGACATTATCGCCCAGATCATGGGCAAGGATGTCACCTTGATCGACAGCGGCAGAGAAACCGCTTCCTTCGCCTCCGAAATGCTGCGCAGTCAAAACGCACTCTGCGACGAGACCCAAACCGCGGCGTATTCCTTTTTTGTCAGCGACCGGGTGGAGGGATTCTCAAAAGCGGCCAGCGTTTTCCTGGAACAAAATATCGTGCAAGACGTACAATACATCAACATTGACGCGTTTGCAAAAGATCCCTAAGCAATCACAAGAATTTAGAAATGGACTTGAAAAAATGGAAAACAATTACTTAATTTCGATTACCAATAAACAGTGCATTGAAGGGAAAATAGAAGAAATTTCCTTGACCACCACCGGTTCCTATACGGAGAAAAACGGCAAGCGGTACATCGTTTACCGGGAATATGACCAGCACAACCAGGTTTCCCAAACTTCTACCTTGAAGATTGCGGAAAACACCGTATCGCTCATCCGCCACAACTCGGACCGTTACGACACCAACCTAGTTTTGGAAAATGGCAAACGCCACCTCTGTCAGTACGGCACGCCCTATGGAGACATTACCCTGGGGGTGTTCACCACCAAGCTGGAGGATTCCCTGACCGACACAGGCGGCGACCTGATGGTGGAATATCTGCTGGACATCAATACCAGTTTGTCCAGCGTGAACTCCATCATCATATCGGTGAAAGAAAACAAACCTTCCGACGCTTAAAAGCAATAGAAAGGAGAACAGACAAGCAATGTCAAAATTAGTACAACAATCCACCGAGGAACTGAGAAAACGGATCCTTGAAGCCATTGGCAAGGCTGTGGCCAAAGGCGAGCTTCCGGAAGAACCAATCCCCGATTTTGCAATCGAGGTACCGGCTGACCGCGCCCATGGCGACTGGGCGACCAATGCCGCTATGGTATCCGCTCGGGCGTTCAAACAGCCCCCCCGCAAAATCGCGGAGGCAATTGTGGCCAATCTGGATTTGAACGGCACCTATTTAAAACCGGCTTGTGAGATCGCCGGGCCTGGCTTTATCAACTTCTCTTTAAACCAGCGGTTCTATGTGGACGTTCTGCGAGACATTGAAAAACTGGGCGGTCAATACGGCCGCAGCGATTATGGGCAAGGCAAAAAAATCATGGTGGAATTTGTATCTGCCAACCCCACCGGTCCCATGCATATGGGCAACGCCCGGGGCGGCGCGCTGGGCGATTGCTTATCCTCCGTGCTGGACGCCGCTGGCTATGATGTATGGCGGGAATTTTATGTCAATGACGCAGGTAACCAAATCGAGAAATTCGGAATCTCCCTAGAAGCCCGTTATCTGCAAATTTATCTTGGTGAGAACCAAGTTCCTTTCCCGGAGGACGGCTACCAAGGGGAGGACATTAAGGACCGTGCCATCGAATTCTCCGAGCTAAACGGCGACGCTTTTGTCCATGCTGATTCGGAAATGCGCCGCAAGGCCCTTGTGGACTATGCGCTTCCTAAAAATATCGACAAGATGAAAGCGGACTTAACGAAATACCGGATTTCCTATGACCAATGGTTCCTGGAAAGCACCCTTCATCATAATGGTGAGCTAACCGAAACCATTGAGCTGCTGAAAAGCCGCGGCATGACCTACGAACAAGACGGCGCCCTCTGGTATCGGGCAACCCAGTTCGGCGCGGAGAAAGATGAGGTGCTTATCCGCCAGAATGGCAACCCTACCTACTTTGCCGCGGATATCGCCTACCATCGCAATAAATTTGAAAAACGCCATTTTGACCGCTGCATCGACATCTGGGGCGCAGATCATCATGGCCACGTTGCCCGGATGAAGGGCGCCATGAACGCCGTGGGACTGGACGGCGACAAACTGGACGTGATCCTCATGCAGCTGGTCCGCTTGACCCAAAATGGAGAAATCGTCCGCATGAGCAAGCGGACCGGAAAGGCCATCCAATTGGGCGATTTGCTGGAAGAAGTGCCGGTAGACGCTGCCCGGTTCCTGTTTGCCATGCGGGAAGCCAATTCCCAAATGGAATTTGACCTGGACTTGGCGGTACAACAGGATTCCCAAAACCCGGTTTATTATGTCCAATACGCCCGGGCAAGAATTTGCAGCATCTTTAAGGCACTGGCAAACGACGGCATTTTCCCACGTGCCTGCACCGATGAGGAGCTGGGCTTGCTGACTGCTCCTGCTGAGATTGAGCTGATCCGTCACCTGTCCGCCTATACGGGAGAGATTGTCCAGGCGGCCAAGGACTATGATCCGGCCAGTATCATCCGTTACGTCATTACCTTGGCTACTTTGTTCCATAAATTTTATGACGCCTGCCGGGTGAAAGGCGACCAGGAAAGCCTGACCGCCGCCCGGATGGCATTGTGTACCGCTACCTCCACCGTAATCTGCAATGTTTTAAACATGTTTCAGATTTCGGCTCCGGAAACTATGTGAAAGGCGGGAGGAAACCATGAAATTTCCATTTAAGCTGCCAATGCTGCTGGACGGCGCTACTGCCACCAATTTGATGGCCATGGGCATGCCCAGCGGCGTTTGCGTGGAAAAATGGATTTGTGACCACCCTTCTCCTTTAAAACAATTGCAAAGCGAATTTATCAAAGCCGGCTGTGAGGCCATTTATGCCCCTACCTTTGGCGCTACCCGGCTGCATTTGGCGGAAGCCGGCCTTAGCGACCAAGTGGAAGCGATCAACCGGCAGCTCGTCAGGCTATCCAAAAGTGTGGCGGAGCCAGCCGGCGTACTGGTAGGCGGGAACCTTTCCCCCAGCGGCCTGTTTGTCGCTCCTTACGGCGACGCTGATTTTGATGACATCTACGACTTGTACCGAGAGCAGGTACGGGCTCTGGACGAAGCCGGTGTGGATTTTATCATCATCGAAACCCAGACCTCCCTGGCGGATATGCGGGCCGCCGTGTTGGCGGCCCGCGCCACGGATCTGCCGGTTTTCGTGACCATTACCGTTGACCCCAGCGGCCGTACCCTGACAGGCGGCAGCCTGCTGCCCACCATTCTCACCCTGCAGGCCATGGATGTGGACGCCATCGGGTTAAACTGCAGCTCCGGCCCCAAGGAAATGGAGCCGCTGATTGCGGACATTATGCACCATACCACGGTGCCCATCATCGCCAAGCCCAACGCAGGCATTCCCATGCACAATGCGGAAGGATCGGCGGAAGGTTATCTGTCTCCCCGAGAATTCGCGAAGGAAATGGAGCGATTGCTGGATGCTGGAGCCAGCATCATTGGCGGTTGCTGCGGTACCACCCCGGCCCACATTATGGAGTTGAATAAAATGCTGGAACTCTACACCACCCAAGCCTATCGGGAACAGCCGGATGAAGAGGACGTAGACTGCTACGCCGCCACCATTGAAACGGAAGCTTTTTTCCTTTCGGATAACATGGTATTCAGCGAGCCCATCGAATGTTCTCCAGGCCTGGCGGATGACTTGATTGACCTGGATGACGAGCGGGTTAACATCGCATTGGTGAAGATCCACAGCATTGATGACGCCCGCCTGTTGGCGAAAACCGGACACATGTCCCGGCTTCCCATTGCGGTGCAAGCAGAAACCCTCCCCATCCTGGAAGCCGCTCTGCGGTATTTTCAGGGACGTCTGATTGTCTCTTCCGACTGCTCCTTAGAACGGGAGCACATCGAGCCGATTGCTGCCAAATATGGCGCGATTATTTACTAAACGAAAGCCAGGGTACCCATTCCCCTGGCTTTTTCTTTATCATAAAGATTGACAAACCAAATCTGCTATTTTATCATGGAAAGAAAAGGAGGAATCCACATGGGACATCCCTGGAACGCCATCCCTTTGGAGGATTATGAAGCCCACATGAAACTGGAGACAGTCGGACAGCTTTCTGCCCTCAACAAAATGATGAAGCAACAGCTTTCCGCTTACCCTATCCGCACCGCCGCCATCCTGGGCATAGCTGGCGGAAACGGTTTGGAGCACGTTGCTCCTCCCCTTCAAATGGTATATGGAATTGATATAAACTCCCAATATTTAGACGCCTGTGCACAGCGTTATCCGAATCTGCGAGGTATTTTAACCTTACTGCAAATGGATCTGTGCGATCCAGAAAGTCAGCTTCCCCAAGTGGATCTGGTGATTGCCAACCTTCTGGTGGAATACCTCGGGCTCTCGCTCTTTCAGAATCATATTCGGAAAGCAGTCCCCCCATACGTTTCCTGTATCATTCAGCAAAACCCGGACGACTCGCTGGTTTCCCCGTCTCCCTATGCTTATTTGTTCCGGGATCTGGAGGCTGCTTACTCGGAAATTCATCCCGACGATCTTATTTCCAGCATGGCCGAAATTTCCATGGAACAGATTCATCAAGACTGCTTTCCCCTTCCCAATGGCAAAGCCCTGCTCCGGCTGGACTTTCAGAAAAAATAAAAAGCGGGCGCTGGGATCGTCTCATCCCTGCGTCCACTTTTCTATAATACATACTACATGCCTAGGATATCGTTGAAGTCATTGACGCTGCTGTTGCCAAACAGAATAAACGCCATATCGGCGGCGCTTTCGTCAGCCACATTCCATTTTCCGTTGTCATCTTTCTCCATTTTGATCTCCACATCCACGTCTTTGCTGGTAACATTTTTCACATGTTTCTCCAAAATTGGGATCATCACGTTCAAGGTCTCTTTGGCCATTTGCTCTTCGGTCATATTCATGAGCTTATCGACATTCTTGGTAGCCCATTCGGTTACTGCAGTTTGTAGCTCCGTACTCATTTCTTTGCTCAGGGAAGACAAGTCGCCGGTAGTGCCCTTTACGGAAACCGTCGCTGTTTTATCATTGGATTCTTTTAGGGTAGCGTTCACATTGACGTTGCTAAACAGCGCTTTCATCATTTTTTCCATCTGCCCCATATCCATGTCATTGAAGTCGCTGGAACTGATGTCTTCTCCCGAAATTTGGGCCATAGCTTTCAAGTCCCCATTTTTTACAGCGGACAAGGATGTGTTCAGCATCCCGTCCGGCGTGCTGGTATCCCCGCCACCAGCACAGCCTACAAGTAGGCTCACAGACAGAACCACTGCAAAGCACAGCGCTAAGAATTGTTTTGCTCTTGTTTTCATAATAAAATCCCCCTTTTCTTGATTACTTTCTATTGTACCGGAGTTTTTCTTCCTGGTCAATAAAAATTTCCCCATTATGATGTTTGCGGAATCAGGCTCCCAAATTTCTCCATAACCAATGCTTCCAGCTCCTTTGAGCTGTGGCCCAGCAACAGAGGAACTAGTTGATCCGAATCCTCTACCTTCCAGCCTTCCGAGCTTTCCAGCATTGCAACCCGGCCCTGGACCGTGCAGATCTCCATGGTCTGGAGCAGTTCATCCAGAATACCCGCTACCATTCCCAGTTTCCGCAGTCCCAGCTTTTCTCCCGCCAAGATCCCCAGTTCCGCCTCATGCTCATGCAAAGCCTGATCCACCCGATGGAGCAATTTTTTTCCATCCACCGTCCATCCTTCCAGGGAAACGTTGGCATGGATCATGCTGGCATTTAGCTCAATGTCCACAACATGCAATTCCGTCTTGGCAAACAGCTTTTGGATATACTTGGTAATCTGGCCTTTCCGAAAGCCCCCAATCTGATGCAAGGCATCCTTGCCCACCAGAGGATGGCGGATCACTTCCACCATGGTTTTCAAATCGCCTGCCTGAATCTTGCGGATGATTGATTCCAATGCCTTATCTGGCATCAGTGCATCGCTGGAATCCGCCGGGTCCAGAAAGTTTTCTAAGGATTGTTTCCGTCTCATAGGCTTCTCCTCCTTTTCTTCCTATCCAAAATTCTACGGCGGCCGTTTGTGTTTGTCAAGAAAAAATCCTGGTTGAAAAAAGCCATTCTGCGCTTCTGTTGGAAAAACGCAGAATGGCTTTTATAATCCTGGGAGGAATTGCGTTGGATTATTTACAGCCGCAGCAGCAACCGCCATTGTCAACCTTATTCATGTGTTTGATCAGGTCAAGCACCTTGTTGGAATAGCCCCACTCGTTATCATACCAGGAAACCAGCTTCACAAAGTTTGGATTCAGCATGATACCAGCTTTTGCGTCAAAAATAGAGGTTCTGGAATCGGTATAGAAATCGGAAGAAACCACCATCTCGTCGGTGTAGCCCAGGATGCCCTTCATTTCGCCTTCGGAAGCTTCCTTAATGGCTGCGCAGATCTCTTCATATGTAGTGGATTTCTCTAAACGGCAGGTTAGGTCAACCACGGAAACATCTAAGGTCGGCACACGGAATGCCATACCAGTCAGTTTGCCTTTAACTTCCGGGATTACCAGCGCACAAGCTTTCGCCGCACCGGTGGAAGATGGGATGATGTTACCAGCTGCAGCGCGGCCGCCTCTCCAGTCTTTTGCAGACGGGCCGTCTACCGTCTTTTGGGTTGCAGTGGTGGAGTGAACAGTTGTCATCAAGCCTTCCACAATGCCAAACTTATCGTTGATCACCTTCGTCAAAGGAGCCAAGCAGTTTGTGGTGCAGGAAGCATTGGAGACAACAGTCATATCGGAGGTGTATTGATCGAGGTTTACGCCGCAAACAAAAGTTGGGGTGTCCGCATCCTTGGCAGGCGCGGAAATGACAACCTTTTTGGCTCCTGCCTTGATGTGGGCGGAAGCTTTCTCCGTGGTGCAGAATACGCCGGTAGACTCTACTACATACTCAGCCTGTACAGCGCCCCAACCGATTTGGGAAGGATCTTTCTCTGCAAATACGGAAATTTCCTTGCCGTTTACCACCAGTTTGCCGTTTTGCGCCTTCACACAGCCGTCAAACTTGCCGTGGATGGTGTCGTACTTCACCATGTAAACCATATAATCCAGATCAATGAACGGATCGTTGATTCCTACGATCTCAAACACCTCCGGCTGCGCTACTGCGGCGCGAAACACCAAACGTCCAATCCGGCCAAAGCCATTGATACCAATTTTAATTGCCATAAAGATTTACCTCCTGAATATTAAAAAAATTTGTACATTCTATGTCATAATTATATAACACTTGGGGGTGATTTACAATAGTTTTCATCCAAATTTAACGATTTGTTTTGATTTCGCCAAAAAACTCCCCCTCTGTTCCTTCAAAAAAATTTGGAAAAGGACAAAGGGGGATAAAAATCCTGAGAGTTTTCTCAGTCATCCAATTATTTTGTTTCAGCGTTTTCAGGCTCCCGTGGAGTTTGTTAGGGTTCCGGCGTTTCCTTACCCGGCTCGGCTGCCTCGCTCTCTTTCTCTGGAGCAGGCTGGTCCGCTTCCTCCACATCGTAAACCTTGGGAACATAAGCCTCCCCATCTTTGCGCTCAAATCCATAATAATCCAGGAACCAATCCTGATCCAGTTTTTTGGTGGCGGGCTCATCCAATTGGCTTGGTTTCCAGGTGATCCTCCGCTCCTCCTCCAGTTCCTCGTCGGTTTTGGGGGCGTTGAGCATTTTGCGGATCGCGTTGAGCATCCTCCTGAGCAGCGGGACTTTCTTCTTCTTTTTTTTCTTCTTTTTCTTGCGAGGCGGATCCTTAAATTTGTAGATTGCCGGCACTTTCGGAATGTCCACAATCTCCTCCACATCCGGCTCCTCTTCCTCCTGCTCCCAGCGTGGAACAGGACGCGGTGGCTTTGGCTCTGGCTCGATTGCCTGTTCCGGCTCCGGTTTGGCCTCTTCTTCGGCGGCTTGCGCCTCCTCCTGTCCCTCCGGTTTTTCCTCTTGCTCTGGTTCTGGCTCCAAAGAAATATCTGGAATCTTTGGAAGCATCCAAAGATGCACGAAACCATAAAGGGCTAACCCAGTCAATACCAAGCTAAAGGTCATGGTCAACCCGCTGATCGGAGATTTTCCAGCAATCTGTAAAACTACATTGGGAACCGCGGTAATACAGGCAAAAAGAATGGCCGGAAACCCAAAGGCATAGATTCGTTTGCCGCTGCTGGTTAGCCGTACTCCGGCAAACAGTTTGGCCCGGGTGAATACAAAGATCAACATGAACATCACGGTCAGCATATCATAAACATTTTCCGTGAAGTTTGCGTAGGTCGTGTAGTTAAGAATCAAGGCCACCAGATTGATGCACAGCCACACGGGAGGGATCAGGGCAAAAACCGGCATTTCCCGGAAAAAATTTTTCTGAGTAAAATAGCCTACTGCTGTCACAACCCAAATGGCTCCAGCAATGACGCCAACCAAGCCTAAAATCACAGTCAAATACTGCTGCCCCGTGGAAACAGCGGCAGCCTCCATGCCCTCCCTGGGCTTTGCAAAACTAACAATCGCCAGAACGGAATGAATCAGCGTCACAACGCCAGCCACACCTGCCGTCAAGCCCGCCGGTATGTTTTTGATCGGCGGATAGCGTTTTGGGGCATTTTTGTCCCGCAAACACATAAATATAAGAAGAGCGGATGTCAGAAGCAAAAAGATGGTCAGGCTTGCTGTGATCACGCCGTCATCGGTGAAGAAGCCGGTTTCATAATCCACAAAAAAAATAAGCTGGAAAATCCGCAAGGGAACCGACACAAACAAAGCTCCAAAAAAGACCAACCATGCACGTTTAATATTCAAGGTAACATGACGCCCCCTCCCCTATATTCGGTCCGAAAGCGGCACATACGCGCGGCCGTGGATCATAGAACGGTAAGCAGGGCGGATAATCCGACCGCCTGTCATGATTTCCTCAATCCGGTGGGCGCACCATCCAGCAATCCGGGAAACGGCAAACAACGGGGTATATAAATCGCTGGAAATCCCCAGCATGGCATAGACCAGACCGGAATAGAAATCCACATTGGCGCTGATCACCTTCTTTTGTCCTTTGACCTTATGAAAAACATCTGGGGACAGCCGCTCTACCCGTTGGAACAGATCAAACTTCCGCACCCATTCCTCACCTTTTTCTACGGCCAAATCCCGAGCCTTCTTTTTCAAGATCACCGCCCGAGGATCGGACAAGGTATATACCGCATGTCCCATACCATAAATCAAGCCGGAACGGTCGCCCGCTTCCTTTCGCACAATCCGCTCCAAGTAGGCAGAGATCTCGTCGTCGCTGTTCCAATCCTGGACGGTTTCCATCAACCCCTTCATCATGGTCATGACTCGATGGTTAGCGCCGCCGTGCTTGGGACCTTTCAACGAACCGATTGCTCCGGCAATGGAGGAATAGATATCCGTACCCGACGAGGACAACACCCGACAGGTAAAGGTAGAGTTATTGCCGCCGCCATGCTCTGCATGAAGCATCAGGCAAACATCCAGCAGCTTCGCCTCGGAATCCGTAAATTTTTGATCTGGACGGATCGCGTTCAAAATCGATTCTGCCGTGGAGTGATTGGGATCCAGTTGGTGGAAATACATGCTCTCCTTATCAAAATGACGGCGTTTTACCTGATAGGCGTAAGTCATAATCGAAGGCAAATGAGCAATCAACTGAATCGCTTGCAAAATATTATTTTCCAGAGTATTATCCTCGGGATTATCATCATAAGAATATAAGGCTAGGACCGAACGGGCCAGCTTATTCATAATGTTGGCTGACGGCGCCTTGAGGATCATATCTTCCGCAAAATAGATAGGTAATTCCCGATGAGCGTTAATCACCCGACTAAAATGATCCAACTGGCTTTGATTGGGCTGAGTCCCAAACAAAAGCAGCCATACCACTTCCTCAAAACCGAACCGGTTGTCTTTGGTGCAACCCTCCACAATATCATTGATATCAATCCCACGATAGGTTAGTTTTCCATGATCTGGAACCCGTTCCCCATCGTCGATCAAGTAACCATGTACATTACAGATCGTGGTTAAACCCGCCATGACGCCAGTACCATCCGCATTGCGAAGACCGCGTTTCACTCGGTATTCTTCAAATGCCTCCGGAGGAATTTGATTGTGGTTCCGAAATTCCTCACAAAGTAACGTTAAGGCTTCCCGATTATTATCCAAGAGAATATCACTCATAATTTCCTATCACCATTCTTTTTTCGCATATTCTATCCAGTCTTCCAGCATCCGAAATCGCCCTGGGAGATCCTACATGATACAGTCAAATTTCGTAAAAAACACTATTTCTTATTTTATATCAAAGAAGGGGATAAAGTCAAGTAATCAAATCCGTTGAAAAAACAGATTTTGCAATAAAGTTATATAAAACTTGCATTTTCTCTCTTTTTTCTTGCGGTGAATCCCAATAAAAAGGAAAATATGAATTTCATGATCTCTAATCATGTAAAATCAAAATGAAAGGAGCAAGAAAATTTTGAAACAGAAACTCATTCTCTGCGGTATTTTTTTCTTATTGATTCTGCTGATCCCCTGCCTGGCTCTGGGGGCGGGAGTCAAACCTGGCGCTCAACAAAAAAAAGAGACGGATTCCTCTTCCGGGATTTCCAGCAGCGTGGCCTCCTCTCCGATTGAGTCTGCAGTATCTGCGGCGACAAATATCGTTTCTCAGACATCACAGACCTCCTCCACATCCAAACAGCCTGGTTGGTCTCCCAATGATGTGATAGCTGATTTTCCAGAATATTTTTCTAACACAATTCTATCCCAAGTCAAAAAGCAAGCGCAGCAGAACGTGGATACCAATCATGCTGCTCCCATCACCTCTGGGGAATTCGATTTGCTGGACGAAAGTACCGGAACCGTGATTACTGTATCGGACAAGGAGTTTCTGTATGGCGCCATGGTTACGGAAATGTCCCCGACCTATGAGGAGGAAGCCCTGAAAGCGCAGGCAGTAGCAGCCTATACCTATTATAGTAACCTTCGCCAGCAGCAAGCAAAAAAGCCAACAGCATCTTTAAAAGGAGCGGATTTCACGGTAAATACAGAGAAATGGCTGATTTATACTACCAAAGAACAGATGCAAAAAAAATGGGGGAAAAATTTTGATACCTATTATGCGAAGCTAAGCAAAATTGTGGACGAGGTATACGGAAAAACGCTGCAATACGAAGGGCAACTTATTACCGCTACCTACTATGCGATCTCCTCCGGCCAAACAGAAAATGCCAAAGAAGTTTGGGGCGGCGATTACGAATATCTAGTTCCCGTAGCCAGTCCAGGCGATGTATACGCCAGCGGATACCAAACCAACGTCACGCTAAGCGAAGAAGAGTTCAAAACCAAAGCCTTGGCAAAATGGAAAGGCTGCAACTTTTCCAGTACGGCGGACAAGTGGATCGGGGATATTTCCCATACTAGTTCCGGCTCTGTCAGTACCATCCAAATCGGTGGCGTAAGCTGCACCGGGAACGATGCCCGAAATGCATTTGGCCTGCGTTCCGCCAATTTTACCTGCACCTATCAAGACGGTAACTTTCTTTTTACCGTTAAAGGCTACGGACATGGCGTGGGTATGAGCCAAGTTGGCGCCCAGTATATGGCCGAACACGGCAGCACCTATGAGGAAATTTTAGCTTGGTATTACCCCAAAACCCAGTTGGTTGACTCCAAATAAACACCTTAAAGTAGAACCCCCTGCCGCTGATAAAGTGGGAGGGGGATTTTTTCGAGAAAAAAACAGGGACCCGGATTGCTCCGAGCCCCTGTCACGCATGACTATGCGTTATTTATGGAATT
>JAAWSO010000009.1 GCA_022801595.1 Clostridiales bacterium
AAGCCTTCCCAGATGGGAAGGCTTTTTTCGTGCTTTTATTTCGAGAAGATTTCTTGATAAAGAGAATTGTTTTCCTCGGTTTTTAAAATTTCATATACCGCTGTTTCCCATAAGGCGTTGCATGTATAGAATGGTTGCCCAAGGGACTTTATGCTTTAAGCGATAATTGGACATGACGAAAAAACTCTCCCTTTTCAGATCAGGGTTGTTGATGCTCTGTTTTCTAAATTCTTCGTCAAAGTAATAGAACAGAGTGTATAAAATACAGGGTGACTGAATTACAATCACCCTGTATGAACACATATTTTCGATCTGCTGCTGTGTTGTGACGCAAATTATATTTGCCGCTTAGCATATTTTTCTTTTGCATATTCATATGCCTCTTGTATGAACGGTTTTAATTCTTCAAATCGGCTTTCAGATGGATTTAATACGCAAATCCACCCCATCCAAGCATAGACGGGATGTGGAAGAATCTCATTTCTTGATGTAAAGTCATAGTCCATATTAACAACGCACCCTTTACTGGGACGCTGTGGAATTGAACCAAATATTTTAGAAAATGTAGGTTTTCTTATCCCCAGGTTCAGTCGGTAAATATCTTTTCGGTTTAAATTTGAACTTTTATCATTGTCGCCATCTTTTTCCTTTATGGTCAAGATATATACTCCACGCTTTAACTTGTTGCCAGGGTTGTAATATATTCCACGCTCACCCCAGCTATTCACTAAAACAGTGTCGTCAAGGTTTTTAAGACAGTACTTGAGAATTTCATCTGGTGTCATAAATACTTCTCCTTGTACAGTAGATTTATGATATATTCACTACAAATCAGCTTTTATATATCATACTATACAATATTTTTATGTTTATTTCAAGGTTGGATTTGTATGAGGCCGCATATTTATTGGATGCCTTAGTGAAATCCCCGGAGCTTATATCCAACAGCCATTATTTCAAAAGGGACAAAAAACCTCCTATCTTGTATCCAGTTGGCAAATGTGTTAAAATAAATTATTAAATATTTTATCAGGTTAGCAATTGATTAATACAGGTATATCTGTATTTTTTTGTATTGCATGAACCCGGGGGTATTTTATGGATACTTTAACGACAGCATTTCGCATCAAAAGTCTATGTAACTCCAGAAAGATTACAATAAAAAGTCTATTAGAAAATACAGCAATTAATCGAAATTTTATGTATGATTTAGAGAAGTGCGGGCAATCACCTTCCGCAGATAAATTGGAACGCATTGCGGATTATTTAGAGGTTTCCGTAGACTACCTGCTGGGTCGTACGGATAACCCGGAGATAAACCAATGAATCAACTATACTATAAAACTGCTGAACGAATTAAAGCACTTGCAAAGTCTAAGGGAATCTGAATTAAGGAAATGTTAGAAAAATGTTCTCTCAATAAAAATTTGCTATCCACCATGCAATCTAGAAAATCATGGCGTCAAACAGATAACATTG
Source organism: Clostridiales bacterium (assembly GCA_022801595.1). Taxonomy (GTDB): domain Bacteria; phylum Bacillota; class Clostridia; order Oscillospirales; family Acutalibacteraceae; genus UMGS1071. Next base: position 1,480 of record JAAWSO010000009.1, read on the forward strand.
CCCGCATTGCAGATTACTTAAAGGAAACCATATAGGACGCAAGCCAAAACGATGGAGTCCTCAGAGGACAAAAAGACGGTTCCCTTTTGGGGACAAACGGAGGAATACCATGAAAGCTTCCCATGAAATGATTTTTCTTTATCATATCCCGGACGATGAAGCCGGAAAAAAATTAAAAGGCGTCTGCTTCCGAATGGGGATTCGGGTTCGGGAAATTACACCGGATCAATTTCACCATCCATTGGGGTATTTGGCCGGCCTTCCTGGTTTTGAGGCTGCGGAAGGTTCAGGGGATGGTCGGACCTTTTCCGAAGCCATGCTGGTGATGAAGCAGTTCACCAGCAAACGGATGGACGAGTTATTTCGTCAGTGGAAAAAAGCCGGGGTCCCCAGGATTCCTTTGAAAGCGGTGGTAACGCCTCAGAATGCGCAGTGGGATTCCGTCACGCTATATGAGGAATTGGTGCGGGAACATCAGGCGATCATGGACGGAAAGGCGGCTCATTCTTCCAAAGAGAAGGAGCAAACTACGAGTGGCAACGAAAGTAGGCTTTAAGGAGGAAAAGCAATGCAGTTAAAAGAGGTATTCGACGAGCTGTCTCAGAAATACGATGCGCAGCGCAGGCAGTTGATCCCTTGTTTCGATGATTTTTACCATCTGCCGCTGACTGTCATGGATTTTCCCGGAGACGCGCCCCGGATTTTGGATATCGGGAGCGGAACCGGGCTATTTGCCGCGGTTGTGCTGCAAAAATATCCCAACGCCCACATCACTTGTATAGATCAATCGGGGGAGATGCTGGCGGTTGCCCAGAAGCGGTTTTTCGAAAATCCAAACGTAACGTTTTTGGAAGCGGACTACATGACCTATCCTTTTTCCAGCACCTTTGACTGGATCATTTCCGCATTATCCATCCACCATTTGTCGGGCGAGGAAAAACGAAAGCTATATCAAACCTGCTGGGAATTGTTGGAGCCGGGCGGCGGATTCCTTAACGCTGATCAGGTGGCCAGCCCATTTTCATCCATCGAGCATCTTCACTTGTCCCTCTGGAAACAGGCGATTCAAGAAAGCGGTTTGGAAGAAGCGGAGATCCAGGCAGCGTTCCGGCGCATGGAATATGATCAGCCGTCCACCCTAGAGGAACAGTTGCGTTGGCTGCGGGAATCGGGCTTTTCAGCGGTGGATATCGTGTATAAATACTATCATTTTTGCGTGCTGTACGCGAGAAAATAACAGGAAAAAAGACCAGGGCAAAGACTGCCCCGGTCTTTTTTTTGTAGCTGGAAAGCGGAGGAGAAGCGGTGCCCATCTCATAATCAGCCCATCCCAGAGGGAAAAGAGGGATAGCAACCTGGAAAGTTGGAATAAAGTGGACAGGGACAGAATACAATGAGGTAGAAATGCGAAAAGGAGAGGAAGCCTACATGGAATACAAGCTGAACCGTGAGGCGATTACAGTCAACGAGGTTGTTTTTGACGCCAGCCAGGAGCAACCCATTGATTTGGATCTGAGCCTGCCGGACTATTGCCCCGATATACAAAAAATCATGAAGTGCCAAGTGTACCCCTGCATCACCGCCAAGAGTATTCTCGGCGACTGTTTGGAGGTCAGCGGCACGGCAACCATGCGCCTGTTATACTTAGACGCAGGCGGAACCCAAATCCGCTGCTATGAAAACGCCACCCAGTTTTCTGCGACCATTCCCCTGAAACGCAGCGTGGGGAATGCTTTGGTCTACACCTATACCCAAGTGGAATATGTCAACTGCCGCGCTACCAGCCCCCGCCGCCTGGATATCCACGGAGCGTTTTCCATTTGCGCCAAGGTGGTGGAGCAGGTGGAAAACCAAGTGCTCTGCGATATTGAAGGCGAAAACATGGAGCAGCAGAAAAAGAGCATTTCCATCAGCCGGGTGGCTGGCGCATCCCAGCAGCAGTTTTCTGTGACGGAAGTTTTGGAGATCAACGACGGCAAGCCGCCAGCGGAAAATATTCTGCGCACCGACGCCTTCGCCCAGGTGGAGGAAGTCAAGATGCTGGACAATAAGCTGATTGTGAAAGGCGCGTTGAGCCTGAAGATTCTGTATCAGTCCAGTCTAAGCGAGAGCATGCCGGAGTGTATGGAGTATTCCATTCCATACAGCCAAATGTTGGACTGCTCAGGAATCAGCGATGACTGTGTCTGTGACGTCCAATTGGATGTGATGTCCGCCGGGGTGCAGATGAAAAGCGATTCTTCTGGGGAAAATATGCTGCTGGACGCGGAAATCCGGCTGATCGCTTATATCAATGCCTACCTGGATACCGAGGTGAATCTAGTCACCGACGCCTATTCCACGGAAGTGGAGGTATCGCTGGAGTATCAGCAGAAAAACCTGGTGAAGCTGTTGGAAAGCGTGACCGACACCTGCTCCCAGAAAAACCATTTTGAGTTTGAGGAGGCGGGGATTTCCAAGGTGGTGGATGTCTGGAATGAGATGCGGCAAGTGACCGCGCAAATGGAAGAAGGAAACCTGATTTATCGAGGGAAGTTTAACCTGTGTGTGTTGGCAGTTAATGGAGACGGCAAGCCCTTTTATTTTGAACGGGTGCTGGAATTCCAGTATGGCCGGGAGTGGTCCCGGAGCATGGAGGACCTGCGCTGCGACTGCGCCGTATCCGTGGCGAATATCAGCTATCGCATTACTGGCACTTCCGGCATTGAGGTCAAAACGGAGCTGAAACTGGAAGCCACCTTGTATCAGCAAAATATGTATAAAATGATTTCCGATTTGGTTCCTAACGAAGATCAGCCCAAAAGCAAGGACAGCGAAGCCGCTTTGATTTTATACTATGCGGAAGCTGGGGAAGAATTGTGGGGAATTGCCCGATCCTACTGCACCTCTATGGAACGGATCAAAACGGAAAATGATCTGGTGGAGGATGTGGTAGAACAGCCCGGCATGCTGCTGATTCCGGTATAAGGGAAACAGGGGGAGGATCACGCTCATTTTTCGCCGAAAAATGGGTTGCTCCAAATTGGCAGCGTCACATCACAATACAAGTTAGCTTCGGCGGAAGATGGAGGTTAAAATGGGAGACCGAAACATTTACAACGATATTTCCGAACGCACCAACGGCGATATTTACATTGGTGTGGTAGGCCCGGTACGGACGGGCAAATCGACCTTTATTAAGAAATTCATGGATTTGGTGGTTCTTCCCAATATGGGCGAGGATTACCAGCGGGAGAGGGCCATTGATGAAATGCCCCAGTCTGCGGCTGGCCGTACCATCATGACGACCGAGCCGAAATTTATCCCGGAGCAGTCGGTGCAGATTAGCGTGGACGCCAGCGCCGTGTTCAACGTCCGTATGATTGACTGCGTGGGTTACATTGTGCCCAGTGCCCTAGGATATGTGGAGGACGACGCGCCCCGGATGGTCATGACCCCGTGGTTTGACGAGCCGATTCCCTTCAATATGGCGGCGGAGTTGGGCACTAAGAAAGTTATTACGGAACACTCCACCATCGGCCTGGTGGTGACGACCGACGGCAGCATCAGCGATTTGCCACGGGAGGAATATGAAGAAGCCGAGGAGCGGGTCATTGATGAGCTCAAGGAGATCAACAAGCCCTTTGTGGTTTTGCTCAACTGTATGTATCCCCAATCCCCGGAGGCGTTCGCCCTGGCTCAGTCCATGCAGGAGCGGTACGGCGTACCGGTTACGCCGGTCAATTGCCTAGAGTTGACCGAGGAACAGATCCGGGATATCCTGGTGAAAATCCTCTTTGAATTTCCGGTCAAGGAGATCCGGGTGGAAATGCCTCATTGGGTATCCGCTCTGGAGAAAAAGCACTGGCTGCGTTCCTCGGTGTATACCGCCATTCAGCAGTCCGCCGCGCCGATCCGCAGAATCCGGGAGGTAGGGAACATTCACGCCCAGTTGGAGCAGTGCGAGTATATCGCTCATTCCCGAACCATGCTGGTGGATTTGGGAACCGGGCGGGCGCGGGTGTCCATTTCTCTCAATCAGGCTCTGTTCTACCAGGTTCTGGGGGAAAAAACCGGGCTGGAAATCAAAGACGAGGGCAACCTGCTGCAATGTATGCTGGACTTTGTCAAGATGAAGGAGCAGTACGACAAATTAAAGGAAGCTTACCAAGAGGTTCAGGAAACGGGCTATGGCATTGTGATGCCGGGGATCGACGAGCTGACCTTGGAGGAGCCGGAGATCATCAAGCAGGGCGGCAAGTATGGTATCCGGCTCAAGGCGGGAGCCCCGTCCATCCATATGATGAAAACCCGGATCACCACGGAAATCACGCCAATGGTCGGCTCGGAACAGCAGTCGGAGGACTTGGTCGCCTATCTGCTCAAGGAATTCGCGGAGAATCCATCCAAGATCTGGGAGTCCAATATTTTTGGAAAATCCCTGCATGAATTGGTCAACGAAGGGTTACATAATAAACTGTATAAGATGCCGCCGGAGGCTCGCAACAAAGTGCGCCAGACCATTGAACGGATTATCAACGATGGATGCAATGGCCTGATCTGTATTATTTTATAACAATTCGTCATAAATAAAGAGAGGGTTCCTTTTGGAATCCTCTCTTTTTGATTTATTTTGTTCGGGTCCATATCATCAGATCTCCCTCAACCCTGGCCTGTATGGCATCCTGCGACATATCTTCAATTTTACAGGGGAGGGACTCCCCATCATCACTGGTTAATATTAAAACCTTCTTTTCTTGATTTTCTACGATGGTCCATGTTCCTGTTACCGATTGATTTTCAAAAGTCCCATCGTCATGGAAGGTTACGTTACCGGCTTGATTTCCCATGTGCCACGAGCCAACAATACCTTTTTCCAGGCTGGACGAGCATCCAAAAACCGTAAACATAAGAAGCAAAGTGAGGACAGCCGCTGTGATTTTTGCTTTGTTCATTTTTTCTTCTCCTTTTTCGAAAGTTTATCCATCCCTTTCTGGATTTTGAAAGGATTTCTGTACAAGATATATACCAAAACGGGATATTCAGATTATACCAAGTTGGTATTATTTTTGTCAAGGAGGGATGCGGAATTTTCAGGCTAAGAGAATTGAGAGAAAAAAAGCGTCTGTCTCAGGTCAGATTGGCAATCGAACTGGATTTGAACCAAAATAGTATCAGCCGATATGAAACGGAAACGCGAGAGGCGGATTACAAAACGCTGATTTTGTTTGCGGATTATTTTAATGTTTCCATCGATTACCTGTTGGGACGAACCGATAACCCCAAAATCAATCGATAAAAAGAATCCATTTGCTTGCTTTCCACAATCAGATAGATAAAAACCGCGCCCCAGCGTATTCCGTCAATTTAGGGCGCGGCTTTGTTTTCCTTTAACCGATTCAAAGTTTTTCGTTTTTCTTCTAAACAACAGGTCGGCTTCATACTGTATAAAGGGGGGAAAAGACAACCCTTTTGGAAAGGTGTGACGGAAATGAACGGTGGAAAAAAGAGTCTTTCTTTGTTAACCGCAATTCAAATCATTTTTTTCGGTGTGGTTCTGGCGGCCGCCTTAGTCATCAAGATTTTGGGCGGTTCGATTTATGAGACGGTGCAGTCTTGGTATACGGATGAGCTGAACGATTCCATCCTGGCGGACAATACCCCGGAAAGCGTGGTTTCTTCCGAGTTATCCTCGGCCTTGGTTTCCAAGCCGGTTCGGGAGACGCCGAAAACGCCGGCATCCTCCCCAGAGGGAACCGGTGAGAGCGGCGCAGGGGAAACTGCCTCCGCCATATCCCAGCTTGGCGATACTTCCGGCGTATGATCCAGTTTCACATCGGCCGGTGTTTGGTCAAGGTACGGGTCTTATTTTTTGCCGTGCTGGGATTTTTGCTGTTTTCCAGCATGGGGGAAGGGGCGATTTTTGGGCTTCTGGCGGCGGTGCTCCATGAATTGGGGCATTTGGGTTTGATGACCCTGTTTGGAGTGCCGCCGCGGGAGGTGCGGCTCAATCCTTTTGGCATTGACATTGTGGAGCAGGATGACAGCGGCCGGAGTTACGGAAAGGATTCCCTGATCGCCCTGGCCGGCCCGGCCATTAACATGCTGGCTTGGCTGGCTGGCTGGGGAATCCAGCAGGGTTTTGGGCTGGATATGGGAGAGTGGATGCTGGCGAATCTGGCCATTGGCCTGATGAATCTGATGCCGGTTGAATCCTTGGATGGCGGGCAGGCGTTGTATGCGGCCCTTTGTATCAAGTGGAGCGAGGAAACCTCGGCGAAAATCGTGGTGGGGGTTTCCTTTGTAACCCTGGTTCCTTTGGCAACTGCCGGATTTTTCCTATTGCTCCAGTCCCATTATAATTTTTCCCTTCTGCTGATCAGCGTGTATCTGATTTTCCTGCTTTTGTGGAAACGGGGGAGGTATTTTACCGGGCAAGAACCATTTGCATTCAAAGGGCAAAATCGGTATAATAAATAGGAACTACCGAAGGAAAACTTGGGAAAGGACGTCAAAATTGCCATGAATCAATCCATTGAAAAGTTATTGCCCCGGGTGCAGAAGCCGGGCCGGTATGTGGGCGGGGAGCTTCATTCCGTTGTGAAACGCAAAGAGGAAGTGGAGGTCCGCTTTGCGTTTTGTTTCCCAGATACCTACGAGGTGGGAATGTCTCACCTGGGCATGAAAATCCTTTATCATTTGTTTAACCAGCAGGATTATCTTTGGTGCGAGCGGACGTTTGCGCCGTGGGTGGATATGGAGGAGGAATTGCGCCGCCACCAAATCCCTCTGTTTGCGTTGGAGAGCGGCGACCCATTGGGGGAGTTTGATATCCTGGGCTTTACCCTGCAATATGAGCTGAGCTATACCAATGTTCTTAACATGCTGGATTTGGCGGGCATCCAGCTTCGTTCCGCAGACCGGAAAGGCTTGAAAAACCTGGTTGTGGCAGGGGGGCCTTGCGCCTGCAACCCGGAACCTATCGCCGATTTTGTGGACCTGTTTTTCTTGGGGGAAGGGGAAGAGGTGGATCTGGAGGTCATTGAGCTGTACCGCCAGTACAAACGGGAACACCGCGGCAAGGAGGAATTCCTCCGGGCAGCCGCGCGAATTGAGGGCGTATATGTGCCGTCCCTGTATCAAGTGACCTATCGGGAGGATAGCGTCATTGATGCCGTCATTCCAGAACCAGGGGTTCCGGCTACCGTGCGGAAACGGATAGTCAAGGATATGAACCGGGCCTATTTTCCCGAAACTTTCGTGGTGCCGTCCATTGAAATTGTCCATGACCGGGCAGTCAGTGAGGTGCAGCGGGGCTGTTACCGGGGCTGCCGGTTTTGCCAGGCGGGATTCATTTACCGGCCGGTGCGGGTTAAGGAAATTGACGTGATTGACCAGCAGTGTCATCTTCTGTGCCAGAACACCGGTTACGATGAAATTTCCCTGTCCTCTCTGAGCACCAGCGATTACCCGGATATCAACGGCTTGCTGGATGAGCTGTTGGCCTGGACGGAGGAGGAAAAGGTGAATGTTTCCCTGCCGTCCCAGCGGGTGGACAGCTTTTCCAATGAACTGATGGATAAGCTGAAAACCGTGCGGCGCAGCGGACTGACCTTTGCGCCCGAGGCCGGCACCCAGCGGATGCGGGATGTGATCAACAAAAATGTGACCCATGAGCAACTAATGAAAACCGTATCCACTGCGTTTTCCGGTGGCTGGACCACGATTAAGCTGTATTTTATGATTGGTTTGCCCACGGAAACCCTGGACGATGTGGCTGGTATTGCTCAGTTGGGCAAGGATGTGGTGGACGCGTTTTACGCTACCCCCAACCATTCCAAAGGCCAAGTGAAGGTGACGGTCAGCGCGTCCTCCTTTGTGCCCAAAGCATTCACGCCTTTCCAGTGGGAGCCGCAGGATTCCATTGAAACCCTTCATCAAAAACAGGAGCATTTGGTTCGCTCCGTGCCCAGCCGGAAAATTACCTGCAACTGGCACGACGCGGATACTAGCTTTTTGGAAGGGGTATTTGCCCGGGGCGATCGCCGTTTAGGAGCCGTGCTGGAAGAAGCCCACCGCCGTGGCTGCAAAATGGACGGCTGGTCCGAGTATTTCTCTTTGCCCAAGTGGTTGGAAGTCTTTGAGGCTTGCGGCGTGGATCCGACCTTTTACAACCAGCGCCGCCGCAGCTTTGACGAGGTGCTGCCCTGGGATCATTTGGACTATGGAATCAAAAAATCGTTCCTGATCGAAGAATGTAAGGCGGCTTATGCCAACGCCGTGTCACCGGATTGCAAGCAGGCTTGTTCCGCCTGCGGCGCGGCTTGCTTTGGAGGAGGGATCTGCTTTGAAACACGTTAGAATTTGGTTTTCCAAAACTGGAGCCGCCAAGTATATTTCTCATCTGGACTTAAACCGATGTATGGACCGGGCGATGCACAAAGCCAAGATTCCTCTTTGGTATACGGAGGGCTTTCATCCCCATGCGTTTCTCACGTTTGCCCTGCCGCTGTCCCTGTTTATGGACGGCCGCCGGGAATCCATGGACATCAAACTGGAAGAGGAGATGGAACGGGAAGAGCTGATGGCTCGTCTTAATGGGGCGCTGCCACCGGATATCCGAGTATTTGATGTGACGGAACCGGTGATGAAACCGGGAAAAATCGCTTACGCTTCCTTTGTGGCTTTGGCGGAGCCGGAAGGGGAATCGCCGGAAGCCCTGCTGCTGAGCCAGATGCAGGCGCTGCTCTGCCGGGAAGAAATCGTGGTGGAGAAGCGGACCAAGTCCGGGGTCAAGGAAGTGAATATCCAGCCGTTTTTCACAGAAGTGGAACTGGCGGTGGAAAACGGCAAAGTCAAAATGGCCATGACCCTTCCGGCAGGCAGCACGGAAAACATCAATCCCGCTTTATTTTTTGAAGCGCTCAAACAGTACCAGGGCTGTGAGCCCTATGTTCAGATGGAGCGTACCGGCCTCTATGACGCCTCTATGACGCCATTTGCCTAATGGCTGTTTTTGTAAAAAATAAGGTTGCATTTTTGGGGATGTTGTGGTATGATACTAAAAGCATCTGAGCGCAGGGGAAGTTTTCCGCTGCGGGCCGTCACAAGTGTGATGGGGATTGATGCCTGGCAAGCTTGCCAAGACATTCAAGCGGGTATTCCTCTGTCTGCAAGGGTTTTTGACGCGGAACATGAATACCGGAACATTTAGGAGGATTTATTCATGGATGCATTGAAGTTGATTGCACAGGATTCCTTAAAGAAGGAAGTGCCACAAATCGAGATTGGTGATACTATCAAAATCGACGTAAACATTCGCGAGGGCGAGAGAGAAAGAATTCAGGTTTTTGAGGGTACCGTAATCGCTCGCAAGGGCAGCGGCATTTCCGAAACCTTTACTGTAAGACGCGTTTCCTACGGCGTTGGTGTAGAGAGAGTATTCCCAATCCATTCCCCAAACGTACAGGGCATCAAGCTGGTACGCAAGGGTCATGTGCGCAGAGCGAAGCTCTACTATCTGCGTGACAGAGTGGGTAAGGCTGCAAAGCTCAGAGAAAAAATCAGATAACGCATACAAAAGGGGACATGAAGGTGTCCCTTTTTTGCTATTTTACGATTGGATTTTATGGCGCCGTGGGAACCAGCTTTGTATTCCCACAGGCAAAAGGAGGCTGCGCTCCCATGAGCAAAGAGAAGAAAAATGAAAAGGAAGCCCTGGCCGCAACCGAAGGCGGGGCGCGCAGCGGCGCGATCCGCAGCGAGGGACGGTTAGGTTCGTTTGAATGGGTGGAATCCCTGATTATTGCCATCATTGTGGTGGGCGTGATCTTCACCTTTGTATTCCGCATTATCACCGTCAATGGACAATCCATGTTCCCCAATCTCCACAACAACGACCGCTTGGTGGTTTCGAGCTGGTTTTACAACCCATCGAAAGGGGATGTGGTGATCTTAAAACGGACCGAAGGGCTCAACGAACCCATTGTTAAACGGGTGATCGCAACGGAGGGGGACAAGGTGGCGATTCACGACGGCTATGTGTATCTCAATGACCAGCGTTTGGATGAAACCGCTTATTTGGATGAAAGTGTGGAAACCTTAATGCCCAATACCCACGCGGAATTGATGGGCGAGCTGGAAGACGGGATGGTGGTGCCGGAGGGCTGTATCTTTGTGTTAGGCGACAACCGGGGGGACTCGATGGACAGCCGGTATACGGCGGTAGGGATGGTAGACAAGCGGTATGTGCTGGGCAAAGCTCAGTTTACCATTTTCCCATTCTCCCGGTTTGGCGGGGTCGCGGATGAAGCGGCTGTCCCGGTCAATGGATAAGGAAAAGCCGCACAGAAAGGACGGTGGAGCCAATGCGTGAAGCCCAATCCATCCAGTGGTTTCCGGGTCATATGACCAAAACCAAACGGCAGATGGAAAAAACATTAAAATTAGTGGACGCGGTGGCGGAGATTGTAGACGCGCGGATTCCGGTCAGCAGCCGGAACCCGATTTTGGATCAATTGGTTAAAAATAAGCCCCGTGTCATCTTGCTGAATAAAGCGGATATGGCAGACCCAGCCCAGACTGCCCGCTGGATTGACCACTATCAATCCCAGGGAATCCTAGCCATTGGGGTGGACTGCCGCAGTGGAAAAGGGCTCAACCAATTGATTCCCACCATCCGCACGGTCCTGAAGGACAAGATCGCTTCCTGGGCAGCGAAAGGCATGGTCGGACGCACCATCCGGGTTATGGTGGTGGGCATTCCCAACGTGGGAAAATCCTCCCTGATTAACCGGATGGCCAAGGGCAGCAAAGCCAATGTGGAAGACCGTCCCGGCGTGACCCGGAACAACCGGTGGTTCACCATTTCCAAAGGCTTTGAGCTGCTGGACACCCCTGGTGTGCTGTGGCCTAAATTTGAGGACAAGCTGGTGGGCGAGCATTTGGCTTTTACCGGAGCGGTGCGGGACGAGGTGGTGGACCTGGAATGGCTGGCCTGCCGTTTGATCGAGGAGCTGAAAGGGATCTATCCACAGGCTTTGAAGGAGCGCTATAAAATGCAGGAGGTTGATCTTGCACCTCTGCCGGGTTACGAGATTTTGGAGATCATCGGGAAAAACCGGGGGATGCTCATTTCCGGCGGGGAAATCAACACCGAGCGGGCTGCCATTGCGGTGCTGGATGAATTTCGCAGCGCTAAGCTGGGCCGGATTACCTTGGAACAGGTCAAAGAAAGGGCGTAACGACAATGGAACAAATCGACTGGTTCGCTTATGAAGAAGCGGCAAAAAAGCGGGGGTTTTCCAGGATTTGCGGCATTGATGAAGCAGGGCGGGGTCCATTGGCCGGCCCTGTTTTCGCCGCTGCGGTGATCTTGCCGCAAGGCTGCGTCATAGAGGGACTCAACGATTCCAAGAAGCTAAGCGAGAAAAAGCGGGAGGCGCTGTTTGACGAAATCCAAGCCAAGGCGCTGGGCTACTCCATCGCATTTGCGACGGAGCAGGAAATCGACCAAATTAATATTTTACAGGCCACTTATTTGGCCATGGAGCGGGCTTGCCAGAGCTTGCCGGAACCGGCGGATTACGCTTTGGTGGACGGCAATCGGATGCCTCCCATGCTTGGCGTTGCCGGGGAAACCGTGGTGAAAGGGGACGCGCGAAGCGCCAGCATCGCGGCAGCGTCGATTTTGGCCAAGGTGAGCCGGGATCGTGTCATGTTAGAGATCGACCGGCTGTATCCCGAATATCAATTTGCCAAGCACAAAGGCTATGGCACCAAAGCGCACCGGGAGGCCTTGCTGGAGCATGGCCCTTGTCCGGTGCATCGAAAAACCTTTTTAAAAAAGATCCTGGGGTGATACGATGGCGGCTCAAACCGGACAGGTTGGAGAAGAAGCGGTAGCCCGTTGGCTGTGGGAGAATGGGTATGTCATTTTGGACAGGAACTATCACAGCCGCTATGGAGAAATTGACATAATCGCCCGGGATGAAACGTATCTTGTATTTGTTGAAGTGAAAACCAGGGACGCCGCCCGGAAAGCGGAGCCACAAGAGGCGGTGACGGCTTCCAAGCAGCGGAAACTGATCCAAACCGCTTTGCTGTACTTACAAACAAAACCGGAATTTCAAAATTTCCAGCCCCGGTTCGATGTGGCAGGGGTGACGGTAGCAGGAACAGACGTGAAAACCGTCCGCTATTTTGCGGGCGCATTCGGATTGGACTGTGAGGGAGGGGAATTTTTTTGAAATCCACGTTTCTGCAAGGCCGGGAAATTCCCGGCTTTTTTGCCCAGGGATGCCGCCGTTTACTGGGGGTATTTGACCTGCATTGCGATACCATTACCGAGTGTGAGATTCAGCGTCAGGAGCTGCGGGAAAATCAGCTTCATCTTTCTTTGGAGCGAGGCCGTAGATACACCCCTTGGGCGCAGTGTTTTGCCATTTGGATTCCCGATGAAATGAGAGGGAATGCAGCGATAGACTGGTTTGGGCGGATTTACCGCCGGTTCCAGGAGGAGCTGCGGAAGAATGCCGACTGGATGCTGGCCTGCAAAACCAAAGAGGATTTGCTCCAGGCGGAACAGGAAAGAAAGTGCGCCGCGATTCTTACGGTAGAAGGCGGCGCGGCTTTGGCAGGGGATTTATCCCGGGTCAAGACGCTGGCGGACTGCGGGGTGCGGATGCTGACCTTGACCTGGAACGGTTCCTGTGAACTGGGGGACGGGGCTCTGGTGGCCAACCCCAAGGGGCTGACGGAATTTGGCCAGGCGGCCATTCCAGAACTGGAGCGGTGCGGCATTTTGCTGGATGTGTCCCATGCCAGCGAGCCTTTATTTTACCAAGTGGCCCAACGAGCGACCCGGCCGTTTCTCGCTACCCATTCCAATGCCAAAACGGTGTGTGATCATCCCCGAAACCTGACCGATTCCCAGTTCCAGATTCTGAAGGAGCAGGGCGGTTTGGTGGGGCTCAATTTTTATCCGCCTTTTCTGACTGACCGTTCCCAAGCTGGCTTGGATGATATTTTGCGCCACGCGGAGCATTTTTTATCCTTAGGCGGGGAAGACGTGTTGGCTTTGGGCAGTGATTTTGACGGCGCCGCCATGCCGAAAGGAATGGAAGGAGTCCAATCTTTGGAGCGACTGGCGGAGCATTTTGCGAAATCCGGCTATCCAAATTGGCTGATTGAAAAAATATTTTACAAAAATGCAAGGAATTTTTTGGTTTCTCTTTGACATTGAAGCCGTTCTATTATAAAATAATAAATAAAATCGTTTGAATTGTGAAAAAATCACGACAATGGAGGGGAAAACCTTGAATTATAAAGGTACAAGAGACGCAACGATTACAACAACTGCCGCACAAGCGATTGTGCAGGGGATTTCCAAGGATGGGGGATTGTTTGTCCCGGAGACATTGCCGTCCTATTCGTATGCCGACCTGGTTGCCATGAAAGACATGCAGTACACCGAGCGGGCTGCCCGTGTACTGTCGGACTTTCTGCCGGAATTTTCCGCGGAAGAAATTAAGGAATGTGTTTCCGCCGCCTATGCCGCGGAAAAATTCTCCGGCGGTCATCCGGCTCCTGTAGTGTCCGTGCGCAACGGCGATACTACCATGAACGTGTTGGAGCTGTGGCACGGTCCAACCTGCGCGTTTAAAGATATGGCGCTGCAGTTGTTGCCTCACCTGCTGACCCATTCTCTGAAGAAAACCAAGTGCGACAAAACCGCGGTGATTCTGGTGGCAACCTCCGGCGATACCGGCAAGGCTGCTTTGGAAGGCTTCAAAGATGTGGAAAACACAAAGATTTTGGTGTTTTATCCAGAAAACGGCGTCAGCCCGATGCAGAAGCGTCAGATGAACACCCAGGAAGGCGAGAACGTCAGCGTATGCGCCATTGAGGGAAACTTTGACGACGCTCAAACTGGTGTGAAACGAATTTTTGTGGATCCGGCAGTCAATGAAAAGCTGAATCAAAATGGGATGCTGTTCTCCAGCGCTAATTCCATCAACTGGGGCCGTCTGTTGCCACAGATCGTTTATTATTTCTCAGCTTACTGCGACCTGATGGCCAAAGGCATTTTGACCCAGGAAGGTGAGAAGATCAACCTTGTGGTGCCAACCGGGAATTTCGGCAATATCCTGGCCGGTTACTACGCCATGAAAATGGGGCTGCCAGTGAACAAATTGATTTGCGCTTCCAATTCCAACAATGTCCTCACCGAATTTTTGAATACCGGCGTGTATGACCGGAACCGGGCGTTCCACGCGACGATTTCCCCTTCCATGGATATTCTGATTTCCAGCAACCTGGAGCGTCTGCTGTATGACGTGACTGGCCATGACGCTGGGAAGGTAGCGGGCTGGATGCAGGAGCTGAATACTACCGGCCGTTACCAGGTGGATGACGAAACCTTTGCCAAACTGAAGGCGGTATTCTGTGGCGCTTACTGCGACGACGAAACCACCAAGGCGACCATCAAGGAAGTTTTTCAGGGCGCGGGCTATCTTTGCGATACGCATACAGCGGTAGCGGTCAACGCTTACGAGCAGTATTTGGCTAAAACTGGAGACAAAGCCACCCAGACGGTTGTGGTGTCCACGGCAAGCCCTTATAAATTTGCCGACGCAGTGCTGTCTGCGGTTTCCGATTCTTATGACAGCGGCAAGAGCGAGTTTGAAAAGGTAGAGGAACTGGCGCAGGAAACCAAGACCGAAATCCCGGCTCCCATTGCCGGCTTGGAGCAAAAGCAAGTGCGGTTCCAGAACCGGTGCAAAAAAGAAAATATGAGTGACGTCCTTCTTCAAATGGTCCATTTGAAATAAGGCCAAATAGAAAGAGGCTGTTATGGCACTGTTTGTTCTTGCAGACCTGCATCTTTCCTTGGGCAGCGATAAGCCTATGGATGTTTTCCCAGGATGGGAAAATTATGTGGAAAAATTGGAGCGGAATTGGCGCAGTCTGGTGAAGGAAACCGACACGGTGGTCGTGGCTGGGGATATTTCTTGGGCGATGAAGCTGGAGGATACCTATCAGGATTTCCTGTTTCTCCACAGACTGCCCGGCGTTAAGCTGTTGCTGAAGGGCAACCACGATTATTGGTGGTCAACCAAAAGCAAAATTGAAACGTATTTCGCCCAAAATGGATTTGATACCCTGCACATTTTGCATAACGACGCATATCTGGTTGAGGGAAAAGCCATCTGCGGCACCCGGGGCTGGCTTTATAATTCTGAAACGGAAGAGGATCAGAAGATTGTCCGGAGGGAGGTAGGGCGTTTGCAGGCGTCCTTGGATGCGGCCAAGAGGAAAGATCCCCAGGCAGAGCGGCTGGTATTTCTTCATTACCCGCCGGTGTATGGCAACATGGCCTGCAGGGAAATCCTCCAGGTGTTGGAGGAAGAAAAAATCCAGACATGTTATTTTGGCCACATCCATGGAAACCAAGCTTCCCGCCGGGCGATCCGTGGGGATTATAAAGGAATAAAAATGCATTTAATTTCTTGTGATTATGTCAACTTTATTCCCGTTTTTATCCGATAAAACCGAATATTTTCAAAAAAAATTTCGTCAGAAATGTAGAATCTGCGGTTTGTTTATGGTATAATATCCGCAGTGAACCTGCAGCGCGGGCATTTGAGTGCATGGGTTCCTGTGCAATTTGGCGACCGGAGGGAGCGTGCGCGACTTGCTCACCGCAGGTGTGGTATAATATCCGCAGTGAACCTGCAGCGCGGGCATTTGGGCGCATGGGTTCCCGCGCAATTTGGCGACCGGAGGGAGCGTGCGCGACTTGCTCACCGCAGGTGTGGTATCATAACCTCGAAACGCCAGTGGAATCAAAGATTCCGGGATTTTCTCAAAATATAAAATTCAGAAAAAGGCTACGCTCTGGCCGCGTTGTTGTTTCTTGCGCTTTCCGTAACTTTTATGGTATGATAAAAAAGATAAAAATTGCTAGTAGTTAGCAGGAGGAAAATAAGAATGAATTTGAAATCTTGTACGAATGTTGCAACAAACCGTTATCAATTGGAAGTAGAAGTAGAGGCACAAGCATTTGAGGATGCTTTGAATCGCGCTTACTTGAAAGATAAAAAGAACATCAGCTTGCCCGGTTTCCGAAAAGGAAAGGCTCCCCGCGCTTTTATTGAGAAGTATTACGGGGAAAAAGTATTCTACGAGGATGCGATCAACGACGTATATCCAGTTGCTTTGGAAGAGGCGGTTGCTGAGGCAAAGCTGGATATGATCGAGGACAAGGTTGATTTTGAAATCGTAGAGGCAGGCAAAAACGGTTTGACCTTTAAGGCTACGATCACCACAAAGCCAGAAGTGAACATTGCGGATTACAAGGGTCTGAAAATTACGCCGAAGTCTACGGAAGTGACCGAGGAAGATGTGGATGATAAGATTAAAGAGTTGCTGGATCGTCATTCCCGTATGGTGACGGTAGAGAGACCGGCGGAGAACGATGATATCGTTGTGATGGATTTCGAAGGCTTTGTCGACGATGTTCCGTTTGAAGGTGGAAAAGCGGAAAATTACAGCCTGACCCTTGGTACCAAAATGTTCATCCCTGGGTTTGAGGATCAATTGATCGGCCATGTGGCAGGCGATGACGTGGATGTTAACGTAACCTTCCCAGAGGAGTACCATGCCCAGGCCTTGGCTGGCCATCCGGCGCTTTTTAAGGTACATATCCACGAAGTAAAGGGCAAGGAGTTCCCAGAATTTGACGACGAGTTTGTCAAGGATATCAGCGAGTTTGATACCGTGGAGGAATTCCGCGGCGACATCAAGAGCAAGCTGGAAACCATGAAGAAAGATGAAGTTGCCGAGGATATCGACAGCCAATTGATGATGCAAGTCAATGATCTGCTGGAAGGCGAGATTCCAGAGGCCATGTATGAGAGACAAATTGACGATGAAATCCGTGCGTTTAACTATCGTCTTCAATCCCAAGGCCTCAAGTTTGAGACCTACATGCAACTGACTGGTCAAAATGCGCAAACGCTCCGTCAGAGCTTCCGTAAACAAGCGGAAAATCAAGTGAAGATCCGTCTGGCTCTGGAGAAGATTGGCCAATTGGAGAACCTGACCGCTACCGATGAGGAAATCGAGGCGGAGTTTGAGAATCTGGCAAAACTCTACAAGCAGGATGTGGATAAGGTAAAGGCGATTATCTCCAGAGACGGCCAAGCCAAGGATATTGTTGCAAGAAAAGCGATGAATCTGGTGCGCGATAATGCGGTTGTCGTAGAGGATGCAAAATCCGAATAAATTCGGAAACAGCGGCCTATACTGAAAGTGAATATGCTTTTTTGGCCGACTGGTTTCGTCTGCCCAAAAAAGGATGGTACCATCTGTCGCTCTCCACACGGGGCGACAGATGGGTTATTCATAATGAAATAAAATGGATGCCGTGTGGAGAAATGGTGGTTGCAATGAGTTTAGTCCCTTATGTTGTTGAACAAACCAGTCGTGGAGAGCGTTCTTATGATATTTATTCCCGTCTGCTCAATGACCGGATTATCATGCTGACGGAAGAAGTGAACAATACCACGGCCAGTCTGGTTGTCGCTCAGCTTTTGTATTTGGAAGGGCAGGATAACACCAAGGATATTAGCCTGTACATCAACAGCCCAGGCGGTTCTGTGACGGCGGGCATGTCCATTTACGATACCATGCAGTATATTAAATGCGACGTTTCTACCATTTGCATGGGCATGGCTGCCAGCATGGGGGCTTTCCTGCTGTGCGCCGGCGCGAAAGGCAAGCGGTATTCCCTGCCAAACAGCACCATTATGATCCATCAGCCAAGCGGTGGGGCCCAGGGGCAGGCTACCGACATTATGATTCACGCGGATTATATTGTGAATACCAAAAAACGCCTCAACCAAATTATGGCGGATAAAACCGGCCAGCCATTTGAGGTGATCGCCCGGGATACGGAGCGCGACAACTTTATGACTGCGGAAGAAGCTCTAAATTATGGTTTGGTGGATAAAATTATCACAACCAGATAAACGATTATCGCAAATAGATTGAGTCCCTCTTGGGAACACTTTCATAAATGAAGAAACCAGAAAGGCGTGAATCGAATCGATGGCCAATAACGATGAGAGCAAGGAGAGAGAAGTGTGCTGTTCCTTTTGCGGCAAGCCGCAGGATGAAGCGCGCAGATTGATTGCAGGACCGGGCGTGTATATCTGTGACGAATGCATTGAGCTTTGCATGTCGATCTTAGAGGATGAGATCAATCCTCATGATTATGAACACAGCCGGCATCATCACGAAAATGGGGCTTCTATTTTGCTGAAGCCCAAAGAAATCAAGGAAATGTTGGATCAGTACGTCATTGGCCAAGATGAGGCCAAGGTTGCGTTGTCCGTAGCCGTGTATAACCACTACAAACGGATTTATTACGGGGTAGAGGATGTGGAGATCAATAAGAGCAACATCCTGCTTTTGGGAAGCACCGGCGTGGGGAAAACCCTGCTGGCGCAAACCCTGGCTAGATTGCTGGATGTACCCTTTGCCATTGCCGACGCCACGACCTTGACCGAGGCCGGCTATGTGGGCGAGGATGTAGAAAACATCTTGCTGCGCCTGATTCAAGCGGCGGATTTTGATATTGAGCGGGCCGAGCGAGGCATCATTTACGTGGACGAAATCGACAAAATCGCGCGGAAATCAGAGAACCCTTCTATTACCCGTGACGTCAGCGGGGAAGGCGTTCAGCAGGCTTTGCTGAAGATCCTGGAGGGAACCGTTTCCAATGTTCCGCCCCAGGGCGGAAGAAAGCATCCCCAGCAGGAATTTTTGCAGATTGACACGAAGAACATTCTATTCATCTGCGGCGGTGCGTTTGATGGACTGGAAAAGATCATCGAAAAGCGTACCTCGAATTCCAGCCTGGGCTTTGGCCGGGACATCCGCAACAAAGAGGAGCTGAGCCAAACGGATTGGTTCAGCCAGGTGACGCCTCATGACCTGGTAAAATTCGGCCTGATTCCCGAATTAGTGGGACGGATGCCGGTCATTACTTCTTTGACCAGTCTCAACGAGGATTCTCTGGTACGGATTTTGACCGAGCCGAAAAATTGCCTGGTCAGCCAGTATAAAAAGCTGTTCCAGTTGGATAAGGTGGAGCTGGAATTCCAGCCGGAAGCCTTGCGCGCCATTGCGAAAAAGACCATTGAGCGGAAAACCGGAGCGAGAGGTCTGCGTTCCATTATGGAAGAAATGCTGACCAAGCTGATGTATGACGTGCCTTCCGATTACACCGTCGAGAAGGTGATCATCACGCCAGCCACGGTCAATGAAGGCGCTTTGCCGGAGATTGTGCATAATCCAGACCGAAAGCCGGTTCAGATCAAACTGACCAACAATCAAATGCAAAAATCCCATGGGCGTAAAGATACCGCCTCTTAAATAAAACAAGAAGCTTGGCTGTTGCGGTAAGGGAATCTCGTTGCCCTGGCTTGCAGCAACCTATTTTTATTCGGAAAGGGCTTTTCCGACCCTGCGTTTTCAGAGTATGGGAAACCCAATTTGATATAGGAGCAAAATATGACAACTATCATAGAAAATAACGAAGCGGTTTTGAATCTGCCGGTCATCGCGCTGCGGGGATTGGTGGTATTTCCAAACCTTTCGATTCAATTCGATGTCGGGCGAAAAAAGTCTATCCTTGCGATCACCGACGCTATGGAAAAAAATCAGAAGATTTTTCTTGTTGCCCAGCGGGATCTCGCCGACAACGATCCAGACAGCAGCCAGATGTACCAAATGGGTGTGGTGGCTCACATCAAGCAGGTGTTCCGTCATTCGGAAGAAGGTCTTCGCCTGTTGGTGGAAGGACTGCACCGGGCGAAAATCCAACGTCTGACTCAGGACAAGCCGTTTATCCAGGCGGATGTTGCCATTGAAGAAACGCTGGCGGTGAAAAAGTCTCTGCGTGCCGAAGCCTTAATGCGCCGTACCCAAAGCTTGTTTGAGGAGTATATCCAAAGCTACAAGCAGGTTCCGCCGGATATCATTTTAAATGTGGTCAAGCAAAAGGATTGCGGCCAGTTGGCGGACTTTATCGCTTCCCATATTTCTTTGGACTATGAGGAAAAGCAGGAAATTCTAAGTGAGCTTCATCCGATGAAGCGGCTGGAATATCTCATTGAAGTGTTGGAAGAAGAAATTCAGATCCTGGAGATCGAAAATGAAATCACCGCTAAGGCCAAGGAACAGATGGAGCAGAATCATCGGGAATATTACCTGCGGGAACAAATGCGGGCCATTTCCTACGAACTGGGGGAGGATGAGTCGCCCCAGGATGAATGTGACGGCTTCCGAGAAAAAATTATTGCCTTGGGACTGCCGGAGAAATCAGAGGAAAAGCTGCTCAAGGATTGCGCTCGCCTGGTAAAAATGCCCAATAGTTCTCATGAATATAACGTGCTGCGCAATTATTTAGAGATTTGTTTGGATTTGCCTTGGAACGAATCCAGCAAGGAAGTCATCGACCTGGAAAAGGCGGAGAAAGTCCTCAACAAAGAGCACTATGGCTTGACCAAAGTCAAAGAGCGGATTTTGGAATCACTGGCAGTGCGGAAGCTGGCTCCTAAAACCAACAATGGACAGATTATCTGTTTGGTGGGGCCTCCAGGTGTGGGAAAAACTTCCATTGCCCGTTCCATTGCCCATGCCATTGGATGTGAATATGTGAGGATTTCTCTAGGCGGCGTGAAGGATGAATCGGAGATTGTGGGCCACCGGAAAACCTATGTGGGTTCCATGCCGGGACGGATCATTTCCGCCGTCCGGCAAGCCGGAACCAACAACCCCTTAATCCTCCTGGATGAGATTGACAAGCTGTGCCGTGACTTCCGGGGCGATCCGGCTTCCGCTTTGCTGGAGGTGCTGGATTCGGAGCAGAATTCCTCCTTTTACGATCACTATATCGACTTGCCCTTTGACTTGAGCAAAGTATTTTTCCTGACCACGGCCAACGATTATACCACCATTCCGACCCCGCTTTTGGATCGAATGGATGTGATTACCCTGGGCAGCTACACCCATGAGGAAAAATTCCAGATTGCCACCAAGCACTTGATTCCCAAACAGCTAAAAAAGCATGGGATTGCGGCCAAGCAGTTAAAAATTACCCAAAGCGCTGTTCACGAGATCATTGAGGGATATACCAAAGAAGCTGGCGTGCGCGGTTTGGAGCGGAATATCTCCAAAATTTGCCGTCAGTGCGCCAAAGCAATCGTAGAGGATCCTTCCGCGAAAATTACCGTGAAAAAGGCAAACCTGGAGGATTACTTGGGACCGCGGAAGTTCCGTTCCGAAGAAATTTCCAAAACCGACGAGGTGGGCTTAGTCAATGGTTTAGCCTGGACCAGTGTGGGAGGAGAGATTCTTCCCATCGAGGTTGCGGCGATGAAAGGAACCGGCAAATTGGAACTGACCGGAAATCTGGGCAATGTGATGAAAGAATCGGCTCGGGCGGCGATTAGCTGTGTGAGGACACGGGCGGAATCCCTGGGAATCAGCAGCGATTTCCACAATAAAATGGATATCCATATCCATGTGCCGGAAGGCGCGGTGCCCAAGGACGGCCCTTCCGCTGGAATCGCCATGGCTACCTCCATTACCTCCGCATTGTCCCATACGAAGATCCGCCACGACGTTGCCATGACCGGAGAAATCACCCTGCAGGGCCGGGTGTTGCCTATTGGTGGACTCAAGGAAAAAACCATGGCGGCTTACCGAGCTGGTATCAAGAATGTGATCATTCCGGCGGATAATGTTTCTGATTTGGCGGAGGTGGACGAGGTAGTTAAGAAGTCTATTGATTTCCATCCGGTGCACAAACTGGATGAGGTTTTCGAAATCGCTCTGACGGAAATGCCAAAGCCAAACAAAAAGTCTTCCTCTCAAGAGGAGACAAGCCCACCGGCATCTCCGGCAGTCCCGGAAAATACGGCGGCTTCCCAGCCGTAAGGCGGGAAACGGAAGAGAGGGAATCAGATGGTAAAATTTGAAGCGGCAGCGTTTGAATTCGCTGCCGGAAAATTGAATCAGCTTCCCCCGTCGGATGTGCCGGAGATTGTGTTTTCTGGGAAATCCAATGTGGGGAAATCCTCTTTGATCAATAAAATATTAAATCGGAAAGCGTTGGCCAGGGTCAGCGCTACGCCTGGAAAAACTGGCACCATTAATTTTTATAACATTCAAGGCGCTCGATTGGTGGATCTGCCTGGCTATGGTTACGCTAAGGTATCACAATCGGAAAAGCTTCGCTGGGCTAACCTGGTGGAAGGGTATCTGGCTTCGGACCGGAATATTCAGTGCATTGTGCAGATTGTGGATATCCGGCATAAACCCACGGAAAATGACCTGCATATGATTGAGTTTTTGATGAATACTGGATTCCCGTTTCTGGTGGTAGCGACCAAAAGCGACAAGCTCAATAAAACTCAGCGGGAAAAGCAGTTGGCTATGTTTGAGGAACTGTTCCAGGATGAAGATGGGGAGAGTGTGCTGCAAGTCATTCCTTTTTCTTCCATGAACGGGGAGGGTGTGGAAACGGTCAAGCAGATCATCACCGAGATTGGCGATGCTTATGACCAAGCTACCGGTGAATCTGCGGTTGGTTCTTGGACGTAATACATGGGGAACGCTTCTTGAATGGCATTTCTTTTATTTTTTAAAAAGGAGACGAAACATTTTCGTTTGCTTTTTGGGAGTAGGGGAAGTGTCTATACAAGATCGAGCGCGCCGCTAAGGTTTCAAGTTTTCGCTTAGCAAAGCGAGGAACGAGCGAACAGGCGGCTCGCCGCCTAGGGAACCCCTTGATCGGGTTCCCCACAGCCCAAGTTCCCCCGAAACGTCGGGCCTTGCCTCTTGATCGTTGGGAAGGCTAGGGGTTCGTTCTCTGCGGAGAACGAACCGGAGCTTGGCCTCAACACCCCACAATTTTTTGAAAAAATTAAGCAAAACTTTTGCGTTTGTTTTCAGGAAGCAGCGGGAGCGCCTACAAGATTGAGCGCGACTCCAGCGTTTTAAGTTTTTGCTTATCAAAGCGAGGAGCGGGCGAACAGGCGGCTTGCTGTCCTCGTTGGCGGAAAGGATGGAAAGTTGACATGATGATTTCTGATTGCTTTGCAATCAACGACCAAGGTCATTTGACCATTGGGGGATGCGACACCGTGGCTTTGGCCAAGGAGTTCGGCACTCCGCTTTATGTGATGGATGAGGATAAAATCCGCAGAAACTGCCGGATGTATCAGGACTCTATCCAGCAATATTACCAGGGTAGAGGGTTGGTACTGTATGCCAGCAAAGCCTTTAACTGCAAGGAAATGTGCCGGATCGTCAATGAAGAGGGCCTGGGCCTGGACGTAGTGTCCGGCGGTGAGTTGTATACAGCCTTGCAGGCTGGTTTTCCCGCTGGCCGGATCCATTTCCACGGCAATAATAAAACGAGGGAAGAGCTTTCCATGGCTTTGGACGCTCAGGTGGGCCATTTTATTGTGGACAACCTGCGGGAACTGGAGCTGCTGGACGCTTTGGCCAAGGAAAAAGGCCAGGTGGCGGACATTTCTTTGCGGATCAAACCAGGGATCGACGCTCACACTCATGAAGCTGTTATGACGGGGCAAATTGACTCCAAATTTGGCTTTGCCCTGGAGACCGGAGAGGCGTTGGAAGCGGTTCGTTTTGCCGCGCAATTCCAGCATGTGAACCTGAAAGGGCTGCATAACCACATTGGTTCCCAGATTTTTGATATCGCGCCATTTTTACAGGCGGCCCGCGTTATGCTGAATTTCATTGCCCAGATCAAAAAGGAAGTGGGCATTGTCATCGAGGAACTGAATTTGGGCGGCGGGTTTGGCATTAAATATGTGGATCAGGATCGGCCTGTTCCATATGGCGATTACATGAAGGAAATTTCTCTGGCTGTGGTTGAAACATGCAAGGAATTGAGTTTGGAGGTTCCTTATATTTACATGGAACCTGGCCGTTCCATTGTGGGTGAAGCGGGGCTGACTCTATATGAAGTGGGCGGCGTCAAGGAGATTCCAGGTGTGCGCACCTATGTGTCCATTGATGGGGGCATGACCGACAATCCGCGGTATGCCTTGTAC
Source organism: Clostridiales bacterium (assembly GCA_022801595.1). Taxonomy (GTDB): domain Bacteria; phylum Bacillota; class Clostridia; order Oscillospirales; family Acutalibacteraceae; genus UMGS1071. The sequence goes on from JAAWSO010000009.1 coordinate 25,614, forward strand.
CAGTCGGACTATACGGTGATGGTGGCCAATAAAGCCAATGAGCCGGCGGATCAAGTGGTGACCGTGGCAGGAAAATGCTGCGAAAGCGGCGATTTGATCCAAGAACATACCCCTATCCAGTCGGTAGAGGCGGGGGATCTTTTGACGGTACTCTGTACAGGCGCTTATAATTTCTCTATGGCTTCCAACTATAACCGGATTCCCCGTCCAGCAGTGGTGATGGTGAAAAATGGGATTCCGCGGGTGGTGGTTCGCCGGGAAACCTATGAGGACTTGATCCGCAACGACCAGTAATGGAACGAGAGAAGAAAAGCCGGTTTCAAAAGGTCATGGAATGGGTGACACTGCTTTCGATTGGAGTTGCCCTCCTATTTTTCCTTTTGTGGAAAGTGGGAAATCCCTCTTTATGGTTTCCATTTTTTCTAACTGTTGTCACGATTGGTTACCATTTTGGAATGCGCCTGTTGGTAGGAGCGGTCTTTGAGGGTTTGGTCAAGCGTTTGTTCCATCCAGAAAACCCTTGGTTCCGTTCCAAAAAATGGGAAAGGAAGCTGTATCGTCGGTTAAAAGTTAAACGGTGGAAATCGTGGGTTCCTACCTATTCTCCAGCTCAGTTTTGCCTGCAGGATCATACGGTTGATGAGATTGTACAAACCATGTGCCGCGCCGAATTGATCCATGAAATCATAGCCTTGCTCAGTTATGGTTCCTTGCTGTTTGGATTGCTCAGCGAAGATCCTGCGGATTTCTGGATTTTTTTCAGCACGGCTGTGGTGGCAAGCGGGTTTGATTGTATGTTTGTAATGGTCCAGCGGTTCAACCGGCCCAGGTTGCTTGCTTTGAAAAAACGGTTGTAAAAAAGAAGCGGTCATCCATTTTCTGGATGACTGTTTTTTGTTTCCTGCCTTAGGCAAGACGCTTGATCCGCTTGGGCTGTAAACCTCCCTTTTCAAATTGGCGTTGCTGCGGTCTGATCTGGAATCTTTCGTCCATATCACGAGATCAACCCATCCAGATATCGTTTTGGATCATAAATACTTTTCAATATGGCACGGTTCGTAAACCCTTTTTCCCAACAAAGTGATTGCCTGTGCGGGGCAAAAACTGATACATCGATAACACATGGTGCATTTGCTGCTAGGTATAACTTGTCCTTCCCTCATAGAAATATTTTTCATGGGACAAATCAATATGCATCTTCCACACTGGACACACTTGTTTCGGTCGATTTTTAAATTGTCAGAATACGCATTTGTCTTATTATAGAAATATAATCTTTGCCCGAATAACCCTGCTAAATGTTTCAAAAAACCAATTCCGTCCTGGGGTGGATGGTTGTTTTTTAATTCCTGTACGGCTTTTTCAATTTTCTGCTCGGCTTTGGACACCAACGCTTGATTTTGCGTTAACGTTCTCTTCAATGCTTTTTTATCACCGATACTATCGGGCATCTTCAGATGAAGCCCTCCTATTAGGATTGCGCCATACTGAGTCAATAAGCGGGCAAGGAGCCCTGCTCCGTCTCCGCTGAACAGTCCCATTGTGGCAATCACAAAGATTCTTTTGTTTTTCCATATACTTGAATGATCAACAATAAAATCCTGCAATATTTTCGGAATATTGCTGAATTGTACAGGATAGCCCATGATAATTTCGTTGTGCGCACAAATCTCTTCCACAGCATTTCCCGATTCAATCGAACATGCCTCTCCTGCCGGATCATATTCCTGTATAAACTTTTCAACGCAATGTCTGGTATTTCCGGTTCCGCTAAAATAGATCCCAATCATTTGGCTGCCCCCTCATCTTAAAAACTGTGATTATTCTACCACATAGCTCCTCAACAATCAATCTTGTTAGCAGAAGCGCGAAAGCATTTACTAGCAACACTTTTTTTACAAAAGGGTGCTGGAAACCTGCCGCTTTACTTTTCCGCTTTTCTGTGTTAAAATTTTACTGGATAAAAGATCATAAAAGGCTTGGAATCGAAAGGAGCGATACCATTTGAATTCTAAAATTAAAGATGAAAGCGTAGACTTTCTGTTCCGTTCCATCCTGGCGTTGGAAACCGTGGAGGAATGTTATAATTTCTTTGAGGACTTGTGTACTGTGCCGGAAATTAAAGCCATGTCTCAGCGGCTGAATGTGGCTTATATGTTGAGTACCAAACGAGTATACAGTGAAATTGTCGCGGAAACCGGCGCGTCTACCGCCACCATCAGCCGGGTAAACCGTTCCCTCAATTACGGGTGCGATGGCTATGAGCTGGTGTTTAACCGTCTGAAAAACGAGGACAAACCTCAATGAGCTATGCCGCTTTCGCCGATTATTACGACGCGCTCACCCGTAATGTGGAGTATGAAAAACGGGCGGACTACCTGTGTCGGCTGTGCGCCAGTCTGGGGCATGCTCCAGGCATTACCCTGGATTTGGCCTGCGGCACCGGAAGCTTAACCTTGGCGTTGGCTCGGCGGGGGATTGATGCGTATGGGGTGGACGGCTCCCCGGAAATGCTTTCGGTGGCGCAGCAAAAGGCTGCGGACGCAGGCAAGAGCCTGTTGTTTTTGTGTCAGAATATGCAGTCCATTGACCTGTATGGTACGGTCAATACGGTGGTCTGCGCCTTGGACAGCATCAACCATTTGACGGAGGAAGCCCAGGTGCAGGCAACCTTTGACCGGGTGTCCCTATTTTTGGAGCCAGGGGGGTATTTTATTTTTGACCTCAATACGGTTTATAAGCACCGGCATGTGTTGGGCAACGAAACCTTTGTTTACGATACTGAGGAGGTATACTGCGTCTGGCAAAACCGATATGACCCAGCAGACGGCAAGGAGCTGGTGGAAATTTCCCTGGACTTTTTTGAGCGGGAGGGGGAGGCCTATTTCCGAAGCTCGGAGCAATTTTATGAGCGGGCGTATCCGGTGGAACAAATTCGGGAAATGCTGGAACAAGCTGGTTTGAAATTGGAGCATTGCTATGGCGATCTGACCATGGAACCGCCGGCGGAGGACTGCCAGCGGGTGGTTTTGATTGCGAGGAAATAAGAGGGGATTACAATGGAAAAAGACAAGATTATGAGATGTATTACCACGGATGGCAGCATTATGGCGGTTGCCATTGATGCAGGGAATATCGTGCATACCGCCCAGTGTATCCATCACACCAGCCCGGTGGCCACGGCCGCTTTGGGACGGTTGCTGACCGCGTCTTCCATGATGGGAGCGATGCTGAAGCGAAAAGGCGCTACCGTGACCTTGAAGATCAACGGCGGCGGCCCTTTGGGCACGGTAGTGGCGGTGGCGGACAGCCAGGGAAATTGCCGGGGTTCTGTGGAGCATCCAGGTTTGGAAATGCCCCTGAAGCCAAACGGGAAACTGGACGTGGGCGGCGCTGTGGGTACCAATGGGATGTTGGCAGTGATCCGGGACCAAGGGGAAGGCGACCCTTACGTTGGCCATATTGAAATTGCCACTGGTGAAATCGCCGAGGATGTGACGGCTTATTATGCCAAAAGCGAGCAAATTCCCACGGTGTGCGCCCTGGGCGTGCTGTTGGACAAAGAGGATCATAAGGTGCTGCTGGCCGGCGGTCTGCTGATTCAAGCGCTGCCTGGCGCGGATGACCAGGCTTTGCAGCGTTTGGAACAGAATGTGGCGGCCTTGGAGCCGGTGACGACCATGCTGGCCAAAGGGATGACCATTGAGGAGATCTGCCGCAAGACTTTGGAAGGCTTTGAGGTGGAGGTGCTGGATACCTTTGACGTGGGCTATGCCTGCCCTTGCAGCAAGGAGCGGGTGAAGCGGGCGTTGGTGACGCTGGGGCCGGAGGAGCTGGTCACTTTGGCCAATGAGGAAGGCGTGATGGAGGCCAAGTGCCATTATTGTGGCAGAAGCTATGAATTCACCCAAAAAGAGCTGGAGAGTCTGGCGAAATCTTTGTCTAGGCCGTCCGACAAAGAGGACTAAAAAATAGACTTTTCCAGAAAAAACTTTTTTAAAAAAGTTTGGAAAAAGTGTTGACATATCTTTGAAGTCATGGTATGATATAACACGTCGCCAAGAGAGTTCTTCCAAAAAGAACCATTCCAGAGCGGCGTGAAACATGGGAGCATAGCTCAGCTGGGAGAGCATCTGCCTTACAAGCAGAGGGTCATAGGTTCGAGCCCTATTGTTCCCACCATGTGGCCTAGTAGTTCAGTTGGTTAGAACGCCAGCCTGTCACGCTGGAGGTCGACGGTTCGAGCCCGTTCTAGGTCGCCATTCGCCCCTGTAGCTCAGTTGGTAGAGCAGAGGACTGAAAATCCTCGTGTCGGTGGTTCGATTCCGCCCGGGGGCACCATTTGCGGATGTAGCTCATCTGGTAGAGCGCCACCTTGCCAAGGTGGAGGTAGCGAGTTCGAGCCTCGTCATCCGCTCCAGGATTGTGAAAAAATGACGCTTTAGGGAGTTCCTTCTAATGCGTCATTTTCTCACAGATAGGGTGCCATGGCCAAGCGGTAAGGCAAGGGTCTGCAAAACCCTTATTCCCCAGTTCAAATCTGGGTGGCACCTCCAATCCAAACCCCCGATGTTTGCTTCTTGCAGCATTGGGGGTTTCTTTTGTCCAAGAAGGAATACTGGTCTAGGACATCCGGGGTCGCCCATACCATAAAGGTGGGAGGGAACCAGATGAAACTGACACAAGACAATCTGGTGTTCCATTTCACACCTGCCAAGCCGGAAGAACGGGAAACGATCTTGGCGATGCAGGTGGAGATGGTGGACCGGGTTCTCCGGGATTCATTTCCCAATGCGGAGCAGAGGCTCCAGGTTTTGGAGCAGTTGATCGCGAAAGTCAAAGAGTGGGAGCCATAGCTGGTTTCCGAAAAGAAAAAAGCTGTGTGAAACCTCTGAGATAGGCTTCACACAGCTTTTTTGATTGACTCAGGAAAAAATATGTTGGAGAATCTGGGTGTATTCCTCCACGGTATGTTGTAGCCGAGGTGGGTTTGAGGAATCTTCCAAAAAATCCGTGATGGAAAGCAATCCCGTTACCGCGAAGGTGAGCTGGATGTTGCTGAATGGAATCTTTTGGGCTGTGAGAAACTGAGCCAATAATGTTTTCAGGGTGTGGTTCAGTTTGTGGAGGAAAATGTTCCCCTCCTTGGAGGTCAACAGCACTTGCAGTGTGTCGTATCGGCTTTGGAGACCCCTCGCCAATAGGGAAAGCGTGGATTCCAGTTGACGGACTGGATGTTGGGTAAAAATTTCTTCAATGTCATATAAAAAGTCGTTCTCCAGATCAATGATTAACTGGTCAATGTTATCATAATGGGAATAAAATGTGCTTCGGGCAATCCCAGCTAATTCGGTGATTTTCCGCACATTGATGGGGGCGTCGGGTTCCTTGGCTAGGGTTAGGTACGCCTGGAATATTTTTTGTTTGATTTCATTTTGTTTCATTGTCAAAAAACCTTCTTGCCATCTTAATTCATGATTCTATTTTCTCCTTCTTATCATACCGAAAAATCCGAGAATTAATATTCTAATTTAGAATTATACTGATCGGTTTTTCTGGTAGCCCTAGAAGAAAAATCCAAAATTTCTGGTAATTGATAAATTTTACGCAACAAGGCCGGACATTTGCCATTCATGTGTTTTGAGAAAAAAGAAGAAAAATGGTATCATACATGATAACAACTTTCAGGGGATTACCAGTTTACTGAAGGAAAGCACTCCCCTTACGCTGGGAAGCGTCGGGCAAATGAAAAAAAGGAGAGAGCAAATGAATGAAAAAACACGTGGAAATTGATTATACCGAGGACATGGTAGGTTATTGGAAGGATCGGTCGGTCAGCTACAGCCAGCAGAACCGCGCTCAGATCGAAGGATTTAAGCGTGAGGTTTGGGAGGAGCTGATTCTGAGCAACGCTCCGCAGAAGGAAACCCTACGGATTTTGGATATTGGCACCGGCCCAGGATTTTTTGCCATTATCTTGGCGCAAAAGGGACATCAGGTTACGGCGGTGGATATCAGTGCGGACATGCTGGAGAAAGCGAAGGAAAACGCCCAATACTATGGGGCGGAGGTTGAGTTTGCGCTTTTGGACGCGCAAAACTTGCCCTTTGCGGATGGCACCTTCGACTTGGTAATTTCCCGGGATGTGACCTGGACCCTACAGGAGCCGGAGGAAATGCTCCAGGAGTGGAACCGGGTGACCAAGCCAGATGGCCGGGTGCTGTATTTTGACGCCAACTGGTATTATTATTTGTATAATGAGGACTTTTTGCGTACCCATGAGGAGAATATGCGGATCTGTGAGAAGGAGGGCGGCTTTTCCTATGGCAAAGCCAACGTGATGGAGGAAATTGCCATGGGGCTTCCCATGTCCAGCCGTTTGCGTCCGGCCTGGGATTTGCAGACTCTCCCCGAGCTTGGATTCCGCAAGGTCACGGCTCTGGAAAATCTGAATCCATTGATTTATACTGAGCAAGAATGTATGCAGTACCGGAGCAAGCCCGAGTTCCTGGTCATCGCGGAAAAGTAGAAAGGGAATTCTGTGGTAAAAAAAATCATACTGAGTATTGTCAATGTGGCAGTGGTATTGATTGGGATTAGTTTCCTTTCTTTCGCCCTGCTTCATTTGGCGCCTGGGAATCCGGCGGAGAAATATCTCACCGGCGGCGACGGCATGACTGGAACGATTTCCCAGGAGGCGATTCAGGCGCAGGAGGAAAAGTGGGGGCTGGACAAGCCGTTTTTCGTGCAATATCTGGTTTGGCTTGGGAATGCCTGTCAGGGCGACTTGGGGAATTCCTACAGTAGCAGCCGTCCGGTGGTGACGGAGCTGCTGGACAAAATCGGCCCAACTATGATTTTATCGGTGGCGGCGTTGTTTGTGACGCTGCTGATCTCCATTCCACTGGGTGTTCTGTGCGCCTTATATAAAGACCGTTTGCTGGATAATATTGTACGGGGATTTTCCTTTTGTGGCATTTCCCTGCCTTCTTTTTTGACCTCGCTTTTGGCGCTGTATATCTTCGCGGTGCAGCTCAAATGGATCCCTATTGTCAGCAACGGCAGCTTTGTCAATCTGTTGTTTCCCATGGCGGTACTGGCGTTTCAATGTTCCGCTAAGTTTGTCCGCCAAGTGCGGGCGGTGGTTCTGGAGCAGATGGGCCAGGAATATGTGCGGGGGGCTGTGGCCCGTGGAGTCAAAAAATCCCGTATCCTGTTTACCCACATCCTGCGCAACGTCTGGCTTCCCATCATCACTTGGGTAGGCATTTATTTTGGCGTGCTGCTGGGCGGGGCTTCCATTGTGGAAACCATTTTCTCCTGGCAGGGGATTGGGCAGTTGGCGGTGGAATCGGTGAACCGTCAGGATTACCCCATGATTCAGGGGATTGTCCTTTGGATGGCTCTGCTGTACCTGATCGTCAATTTCCTGGTGGATCTTTCTTACTCTCTGCTTGACCCGCGGGTGCGGCTGCGGAAGGGGGTGCGGCTGCAATGAGCTATTTGATTCTGCGGAGACGCTCCCGCCCGAAAAAGCGGCGGCAAATGACGCTCTACGTATTAATGGGGCTGATTGCAACGCTGTTTTTGGTGGCGATCCTGGCCCCAGTGATTGCGCCGAACGACCCCTATCAGACGGATATTATGAATCAGCAGCAGGGGCCCAGCGCCAAATATCCCTTTGGCACCGATCATTTAGGCCGCTGTGTGTTGTCCCGGATTCTTTACGGCGCGACTACCTCTCTGTTTTCCAGCTTGGGCATCATCACCATTGTGTTTTTGGTGGGCAGCGTTTTGGGGATTTTAGCCGGCTATTTCGGCGGCGTCCTCGATACCATTATCATGCGTATCACCACCATTTTGCAGGCGTTTCCCCGCCTGATTCTAGCCATTGCGCTGGCTGGGGTGCTGGGGGTTGGGATTGGAAACACGATCCTTGCCCTGTGCGTCATTTACTGGACGGAATATGCCCGGATTGCCCGCAGCCTGGTGCTGAGTATCAAGGAGCGGACCTATATCAAGTCGGCCCGGGTATGTGGGGAAAATCACACCACCATTATCGTTAAGCATGTGATTCCCAACGTATTCCCGTCCCTGATCGTCACGGCTACCTTGGATATCGGCACGATGATTATGGAAGTGGCCGCGCTGTCCTATTTGGGGCTGGGGGTGAAAGCCCCTATGTCCGAATGGGGCTCCATGATGAATTTAGGGAAACAATATTTGCAAACCAACCCTTGGCTGATTGTGGTGCCGGGCGTCGCTATTTTTATTACCGTCATCATCTTCAATCTCTTTGGGGATAAGCTGCGGGACGCTTTGGATTTGCAGTGAGAAATTTGTAGAAAAATAAGAAACTTTATAATAACGAAATGAGGAATCATCCATGAAAAAAATCATTGCAGTTGGATTGGCAGTCACGGCGTTTGCCGGTGTTCTGGCCGGGTGCGGCGGGGGAGAGGCTTCTTCCACGGGTTCTGCCCTAAGCGGCTCCACACAAGCCGGCACCAAGTCCACCATGGTATTTGCAGATAGCCAGGCTCCCACCAACCTGGACCCAGCGGAAGGCTGGAACAGTTGGTATACGTCCCGCTACGGGATTACGGAAACCTTGTTTAAGCTGGATAAAAACCTTTCTGCCCAAAGCTGGCTGGCAGAAAAGGCAGAGGCTGTGGATAACACGACCTGGAAAATTACCTTGCGGGATGACGTAACCTTCCAAAACGGCAAAAAGATGACGGCGCAGTCGGTCATTGATTCCTGGAAACGTACCATGGAACGGAATGCCCGGCTCAACGAACTGCTGTTTATTGACGCCATGACCGCGGACGGCCAGGTGCTGACCATTAAGACCACCAAGCCAGTGCCATCCTTCCTTTCCAATTTGTGTGAGCCAGTGACTGGAATCCTGGATGTTTCCGCGGATACGGACCCGGCCTTACAGCCCATTGGAACCGGCCCTTACATGGCGAAGAGCTATGAGGTGAAAAAGCAGTGCGTGGTGGAGCGATACGACAACTATTGGGGCGGCAAACCGGCTTTGGAGGGCGCGACCTTCCATATCATCGCCGACACCAGCGCTCTTGCCATGGCGCAGCAAACCGGGGAGAGCGACGTATCCCTGACTATCCCCTCCACCAGTTTGTCCCTTTTTGAGAATGACAGCAACTATGTCGTAGACGGCGCCGTTGGTTCCCGTGGCCAAGTGGTGTACATGAACTTTGAAAATGAATTCTTAAAAGATCGTAATGTGCGCAAGGCGATCAGCATGGCCATTGACAAGGAAAGTTACGCCAATATCCTCAACAAAGGCGCTTCCGTGCCGGCAAACGGCTTGTTCCCGGATTCCGTAGCATTTGGCGGCAAGGATTTGGAGGGCGATTCCTTTGACACCGCCGGCGCGAAAAAACTGCTCACCGACGCCGGGTATACGGATACGGACGGCGACGGCATTTTGGAGAAAGACGGCAAAAAGCTTTCCCTTTCTCTTTCCACCTACAGCACCAAAGCGGAACTGCCCATCTTCAGTGAAGCGATGAAGTCAGCGTTTCAGGAAGTAGGCATTGGCCTGGAGCTGGACATTGGCACCTATGACACAGTGGTGGAAAAACAGAAGAACGGCAATTTTGACTTGATGATGATCAGCTTTACCATGTGCCCTACCGGCGATCCCCAGTATTTTGCCGACATCGCCTTTAAGACCGGCGGCAGCGCCAACTATGGCAAGTATTCCAACGCGGAGGTAGACGCCCTCATTGACCAGTTGGATCAGGAATTCGATGTGGCGAAGCGCAATACCCTATCCCAGGAGATTCAACAGAAGATTTTGGATGACGCTGGTTTTGTGGTCATCGGCCATGCGAAGTTTACCAATGTACTCAATTCCAAGGTGAAGAACTGCGAGACCAACCCCTCGGAATATTACCTGATCAATTACCAAACCACCGTGGAAGAATCAAGGTGAGGATAGCCCATTGCTAGAGATTAATGAATTGAGCGTGTCGTATTATGATGTGGAAACCGTCAAAGGCGTGAGCCTTTCCCTGGAGGCCGGGCAGATTGCCGGGTTAGTGGGGGAGAGCGGCTGCGGAAAAAGCACCTTTTTGCGGGCGGTTATGATGCTCCTGGACGAAGAATCCCGGATTGACGGAGGCTCGATTTTCTTTGAGGGCCAGGACTTGACCCAGATGAAGGAGGAGCAGCTGCGTCGGCTGCGGGGCAATGAGATCGCAATGGTGTTTCAAAACGCCGCTTTGGCTGGGAACCCGATGAAACGGGTTCGCCATCAGTTTTATGAAACGGTTGCCAGCCATTATGGGAAGGTATCCAAGCAGGAATGCTATGCAAAAGGGGAGGAGCTTCTGCGCACCCTGCATTTTTCCGATCCCAAACGGGTGATGAAAAGCTATCCCTTTGAACTCAGCGGCGGCATGAACCAGCGGGTGGCTTTGGCGGTGGCTATGGTGAACCATCCTAAGCTGATGTTGGCCGACGAGCCCACCAGCGCTTTGGATGTGACGGTGCAGGCTCAGGTCGTCAAGCGGATGAAAGAGCTGCGGGATCAGTTTGGTACGGCGATGCTGGTGGTGACCCACAACATGGGCGTAGTGGCCCAGCTTTGCGATTTGGTGGGCGTGATGTACGGCGGTCGGATTGTGGAGTGGGGGATGGTCCAGGAAGTGCTGGAACAGCCCAGCCATCCCTATACCCGCGCCTTAATTGAGGCTATCCCGGATATGAGCGGAGCAGACCCGAAAGGCATCCCGGGCGTGCCCCCGGATTTTACGAAACCATTGCCCGGCTGCGATTTTGCGCCCCGCTGCCCTTATGCTTCCTCAGCGTGCCAGGAACGTGTGCCGGAAAAGTGCACGGTTTCCCAAACCCATTGGGTCCTGTGTTCCCATCGGAAAGGGGCGTGAAGAAGATGGCGTTGTTGGAAGTCAATGGGCTATATAAGGCGTTCACTAAGGATAAGGTGAAATTTGCCGCCGTCAACCAGGTGGATCTGACCCTGGAAGAAGGGGAATGTCTGGGGCTGGTGGGGGAAAGTGGCTGCGGGAAAAGTACCACTGCTCAGTTGATTGCCCAGCTCTTGAAAGAAGATCGGGGAGAGATTTGGTTTCAAGGGAAAGATTTGCGCAAGCCAGCGAACCTAAAACTACTGCGGCGGGATATCCAGATGATTTTCCAGAATCCAACCGATTCCTTTGATCCCCGGTACAATCTGCTTTCCAGTGTGAAGCAGGGGTTGCGCTATTTTGAGAAATGCGGCAAAGAGGAGCTGGACCAGAGAGCGAAGGAAGCGATGGCCTTTGTGGGGCTGAAGGAAAGCTATTATAAGCGGCCCATCCATAAAATGAGCGGCGGGGAATGTCAGCGCGCCGCCATTGCCCGGGCGATTATCGCAAGTCCAAAGCTGATTATCTGCGACGAGGCTACCAGTGCGTTGGATGTTTCGGTGCAGGCGCAGATTGTGGCGTTATTGAAACGGCTCAAACAGGAAAAGAACATGTCTTACCTGTTTATTACCCATGATTTAACGTTAGCCGCCAGCATGTGCGACCGGATTGCCGTGATGTATCAAGGGCGGATTGTGGAGACCGGAAGAACCTTGGAGATCATCCGGTCGCCCGTCCATCCTTATACTCAAATGCTGTTGTCTTGTGTGCTGCCTGCCAAAGTAGACCCGGATTTTGCGATTGCTGATTGGGAAATTCTGCGGGAACCGGCGGAGCAGGGCTGCGCCTTTTATCCCTATTGCTCCAAGGCTTCGGCTCAATGCCGGGAGAAAACACCAGCCTTAAAAGAAACGGATGGCCGACAGGCCGCCTGTTTTTATTAAGGTGACGGGGGCGTTTTGCTCCAGTTATCGCTGTGATCAACGCATACAGCAGTGGTAAGGGAATTTCAGCTTAGGAATATCATCTCCCACTAACGGGGAATCGAAAAAAGCACACAGGGAAATGTCCTCTGTGTGCTTTTTCATTTATTGCGCCAAGGGGGCAGCCGTGAGCAGGAAGCCACCGTCTGAGCCGGTTGGGGAACCCATTGATCGGGCTCCCCACAGCCAAAGATTACACTGGAATTTTTGGCCTCCTCTTCCTGATCTTTTTTCTTAGGCTAGGGTTTCGTTCTCTGCGAAGAACGAACTGGGGCTCTGCCCCAACACCCTGCCACCTTTGAAAAGATGGACGAAACTTTCACGATTGCTTTCAGGGAGCAACAGGAGCAGAGAAAAGAACCTGAGCGCGGCAGCAGGGAAGAAATTTTTTCTCAGCCAAGCGGGGAACGAGCGCACGCGCGAACGAACCGGCGGCTCGCCACCCTTAGGCGAGGCCGCAAAGGCGGGCGGCAGTGGCGACGATCAGGCACACGGTCAGCCCGATGACTGTTGGGACAGCAAAGGAAATGGCGGTCCATTTCAAGCTTTTGCTTTCCTTTGCAATGGTCATGCAGGTGGTGGAGCAGGGCCAATGCATGAGGGAGAATAAGATGGTGCACACAGCGGTCAGCCACGTCCAGCCATTGTTTTCCAGCAGGATTTTCAGTTCTCCTAACGCGGATAAATCCGTGAGGCTTCCTGTAGCCAGATAGGCCATGATGATGATAGGAAACACAATCTCATTGGCTGGGAATCCCAAAAGAAAGGCCATCAAAATCACACCGTCCAGGCCAAACAGATTGGCGAAAGGATCCAGAAAATTGGCGCAGTGGGATAACAGGCTGGCGTCGCCCACTGTGATGTTGGCCATGAGCCAGATGATCAGTCCGGCTGGCGCGGCCACCATAGCGGCACGGCCCAATACAAATAGGGTACGGTCAAGAATCGAGCGCACAATCACCTTGCCTACCTGAGGGCGGCGGTAGGGAGGAAGCTCCAGGGTGAAGGAGGAGGGGACTCCCTTGAGAATGGTGACGGACAGCAGACGAGAAACCAAGAAGGTCATGAGCACGCCTAAGACAATGACCCCGGTGAGAATCAGAGTGGACAAGAGAGAATTGAGCGGGGAAATGGCGGTGCCCACGAAGAACATAGAGATAATTGCCAGAATGGTCGGGAATGCGCCACCATGGAATGGGAAACCATATTCTTCTCTATGAAAAAATAGAAAATCATGTTTTGTGAGGAATAAAAACCGATGGTTGCTCGGCAATGGATGCATATTCGAGTATCGGAAGGGGAATGGTAAGGATGAGGTGATTGTGATGAATCCCATGAATGAAATGTTTGAGGACAGCGCATATTTCGGCCTGAACCAAGTGCATGGTAAACATGACGTCAAGATGTTAAAAAGAGAGTTGGACGCTTTGCCGGGCGTGACCTCAGTGAGCGTGAATCCAGAGGATAACAGTTTATCGGTGGACTATAACCGCAACGACATTTCCCGTGAAACCATTTCGCTGCACTTGCAGCAACTGGGATACTTGGAACAACCGGATAGCTTTTAAGGATAGACAAGGCTTGGAATTTCCAGGCCTTGTTTTTTTATTCCTGGTATTGATTGGGAAAGCGAAGCGCAAGATCTTCTGGATACTCTCGATCAATCCAAAGAATGGGACAGCCATATTGTTGGCAGAGTTTGTGGTTGCGGGCATTTTCCGCAACGAGCATATTGGGAGTACAGAAGGAGTCATCCAGCCGCTGTTCGATCACGTTGGCGTGTTGTTTGATTTTCGCCATATGCCGGTTGATATAGGCTTCGGTCATAATCAAGCAGCAAAACCGGATTTCTTTTTGCTCGGATTCGTTGAAGTAATCCTTCCAGTCAAAGGGAATATAGCAGCCTTCCACAATGAGGTTTTGATGGTTTTCGATGGCGGTTTTTATGATTTCTCGAACAATCGGCCAAAGGAGTTCCGTTAATTGGGTATCATCCTCTGGAGTGAGGTGGGTGTATCCGCTGCGAATCAAACCCATTTTTAGATGATCCACTGATAGATATGGATAGTGATATCGCTCCAATAGCTGCTGGGCCAGCAGGGTTTTGCCGGTATGGGAGCATCCTGTGATTAAAAATATCATAAAGGTTCCTCCTTTTCTTTTTTGTTATTTTACCATAGAAATTCTTGATCTGCGAAAAGAATCGTAGGTTTTACAAAAGTGTTGAAAAAAATATAAAAACATGATATAATTTGTAAAATAATTACAAATTATATGGGGTTCTCAAATTGGAAAGGTGAGGATATCATGGGACATGCTGGGATAGATGGATTTTTGCACGGATATTCGGCCAATGCGTACCGGTTTATGGGGGCGCATTTGGAAAAGAAATACGGGGAATCCGGCGTCCAATTTCGGGTTTATGCGCCGAATGCCCTGTGTGTGGAGCTGATTGGCGAATGCAACGACTGGCAGGGGCAGCCGATGGAGCGGGATGAGCGGGGCGTGTACCATCTGTTTGTAGCCAAGGCTTGGGAAGGGATGATGTACAAATACCGGGTGCATCAAAAGGATGGCAAGGTGTTGGACCGTTCCGACCCCTTTGGATTTTGTACGGAACTGCGTCCGGCCAGCGCGTCCATTGTGGCGGATTTAGACCGTTTTTCCTTTGACGACCGGGCGTGGATGGATGCCCGGAATGTGGGGTATCGTCAGCCTGTGAACATTTATGAGCTTCACTTTGGCTCCTGGCGCAAAAAGCCTCTGGAGGATCGAGAACAGGGGGATCAGGAGGGCTGGTATTCCTATGTGGAATTGTGCGACGAACTGATCGGATATCTCCAGGAAAATCATTTTACCCATGTGGAACTGCTGCCTTTGAGCGAGCATCCATTCGACGGTTCCTGGGGCTATCAGGTATCCGGCTATTTCAGCGTCACATCCCGGTATGGCCGGCCGGAGGAGCTGCAATATTTTGTGGATCAATGCCATCAGCATCAAATTGGAGTCATTATGGATTTTGTGCCGGTGCATTTTGTGGTCAACGATTTTGCCCTGTGGCATTTTGACGGTACGCCGCTGTACGAGTACGAGTTTGACGATGTAGCCTATAGTGAGTGGGGAACCTGCAACTTTAATTTCTTCCAGCCGATGGTACATAGCTTTTTGATGTCGGCAGCGAATTTTTGGCTGGATGTGTTCCATGTGGACGGCCTGCGGATGGACGCGATCAATCACGCGATTTATTGGCAGGGCGATTCCAGCCGGGGCACCAATATTGGCGCGGTGGAATTTTTGCAAAAGATGAACGCCCGGCTCCATCAGCTCCACCAGGGGATCATGCTGATTGCGGAGGATTCCTCCAATTTTTTGAAGGTGACGGCGCCGGTCGCTTACGACGGACTGGGATTTGATTACAAATGGGATTTGGGCTGGATGAACGACACCTTAAGCTATTTTTCCCTGCCTCCATCCCAGCGCCCTGGCCGGCATCACCAGTTGACCTTTTCCATGAGCTATTTTTATAACGAGCTGTTTTTGCTGCCCTTGTCCCACGATGAGGTGGTGCATGGGAAGAAGTCCATTGTAGACAAAATGTATGGCGCTTATGAAGAAAAATTTGCCCAGTGCCGGACGTTGTATACCTATCTCTTTACCCACCCGGGGAAAAAGCTGAATTTCATGGGCAATGAGCTGGGGCATTTCCGGGAGTGGGATGAAAACCAAGAGTTGGACTGGAATCTGCTCCGTTATCCCATGCACGATTCCTTCCGGGAATATTTTAAGGCGTTAGCGCGTCTGTATCAGACGGAGCCGGCCTTGTATCAGGAAGAATACCACCCGGACAGTTTCCAATGGCTGGACGCGGATAACAGCGCGCAATGCGTCTACACCTACCTGCGGAAGGCGGGGGATCAGGAGCTCTTGGTGGTCATCAATGGTTCCGATTGCCATTATCCAAAGTTCCGCGTTGGGCTGGAAATGCCGGTGGAAGCGGTGGAACTTCTCAACAGCGACGCTTTTTGCTACAGCGGAGGCGGCCATGTCAATGAGGGTACGCTTCATTCCCGCCGCATCCCCAACAAGAAATGGCCCTATTCTTTGGAAATTGATTTGGCCGCCTATGGCAGTGGTATCTTCCGTTTAAACCGATAAATAAGAATCCGCCCAAAGAAGGGGAAGTCTGGTTTTCTGCCCGATCAGTTGTGATACCAAACGTCTTTTGCAGGAAGAGACCAATTTGAATTGGTCTCTTTTTCTTTTTGTTGGAACGAAAGGAACCCTTCGGCGATTGCCAAGGGGTTCGGAGTGATCCATCGTCTGTTTTATTCTCTTAGAGTTCTCTCAAAATCAACGGATCCATAGTACGCTTTCCAATATGTCTATGGGTTTCATTCTATTTCCCTGTCCAATTCTACTGTTTTCTACAGAATCTGTAATTCCAGCTTCTTCTCTGCTTTTCTTCCGTTGAACAGCCAACATAATTTGGTTTTTCCATAAGTCAGCACCTTGCTTCTGTATCTCTCAATTTTATGATATTCCTTTTCCCATTCTTTCCAATCTTAAAATAGCAAAATTATCCTGATTTTTCTAGAATTAGTGAAAAATAATTAAGATTTTTGTTGGAAAAGGATTGTTTATAAAAAAAGCCGCTCCCGGCTTGCGGCTGGAAGGCGGCGAATGGTTTTGTTTAGTTTTTTGGTTTGTATTTTTGCTCGCAGTAAATGCAGCGGTAAATCTGTTTTTCCGGGTCGGAAAGCTGAAACACCTGGTCGATGCCCTGTTCAATGGAAGTGATGCAGCGGGGGTTTTTGCAGGAAACCACATTACGTACGGTTTCTGGAAGCACTAGGTTTTTCTTTTCGATGATTTCCCCATTGTCAATAATGTTCACCGTGATGTTGCAGTCCAGGAAGCCCAGTACATCCATGTCCAAGTCCAACATGCCGTCAATCTTGATGATGTCCTTTTTTCCCATTTGGTTGCTTTTGGCGTTCTTGATAATCGCCACGCTGCAATCCAGTTTGTCCAGCTCCAGGTATTTGTACAGCGCCATGCAGCTTCCAGCTTTGATGTGGTCGATCACAATACCTTTGGTCAGGCTGTCTACGTTCAACATAAGTTACCCCTCCAATTCCAGTAGTTTCATAATTAGAGCCATCCGAATATACACGCCGTATTTCACTTGTTTGAAGTAGCAGGCTCGGGGATCGCTGTCCACTTCCACTGCGATTTCATTGACCCGGGGAAGCGGGTGCAGCACGATCATATCGTTTTGGGCCAGCTCCATTTTTTTTGCGTCTAAAATGTAGCTGTCTTTCAGGCGGATGTAGTCCTCCTCATTGAAGAACCGTTCCCGCTGGACCCGGGTCATGTAGAGGACTTCCAGCTCCGGCATGACATCCTCGAGCCGCTCCACCTCTTTAAACGCGATGTTTTTTTCTTTGAGGCTGTCGAAAATGTAGTCGGGAATGCGCAGCTCCGCTGGGGAAATTAGAACAAACCGGATCCCCTGATAGCGGGCCAGGGATTTGATCAGGGAGTGGGTGGTGCGGCCAAATTTTAAGTCGCCGCATAAGCCAACCGTCAGGTTTCCCAGCCGTTTTTTCAGGGAGCGGATGGTCATTAGGTCGGTGAGGGTTTGGGTGGGATGCTGGTGGCCGCCGTCTCCCGCGTTGATGACGGGAATTTCCGAGTGGAGAGCGGCAACCAGAGGCGCGCCTTCTTTTGGGTGACGCATGGCGCAAATATCGGCAAAGTTGGATACCACGCGGATGGTGTCCGCTACGCTTTCGCCTTTGGAGGCGGAACTGTCCGTGCCGGAAGAAAAGCCAAGTACACTGCCGCCAAGATTGAGCATTGCGGATTCAAAGCTCAATCTGGTTCGGGTACTTGGCTCATAGAATAAGGTCGCCAGTTTTTTGCCGGCGCATACCTGGGAATATTTTTGAGGGTTTTCCATAATTTGATCGGCGAGATCCAAAAAGCTGTCCATTTCTTCCACGGACAAGTCTAGGGGATCAATCAAGTGTTTCATTTTCCGCTTTCCTCCAATGCCTGCATGTTTCTCAATGGTGGTATCGTTCTTTACATATAAATTCAATGTATTATACTCCTTTCCGCTATAAAATGCAAGACAAAGCTTGGGATTTTGTCAGCCTTTTTTATAAATCGTGCAAACCCGATATATTTCGCGAAAAGAATCGACACCAAATTAGAAATTTGCTATAATAGCCTGAGATTACGAAGCGGAAATGAGGAATTGCAATGAGAATGAGAACCAAAGCCTGGGCCCGTCCGGAGCTGGACGCCTGCCCGTATTATGTGAAAGAGCCACGGGAATGGAAAGGGAAATGGCACAGTTGGTTCCCAAAGAAACAACCCATTCATGTGGAGCTGGGCTGCGGGAAAGGTACGTTTACGGCGGAGCTGGCATTTCAGAATCCAGAGATCAACTATTTGGCGATTGATATCAGCAGCGACGTGCTGGGGGTTGCCCGGAGAAACATTCAGAAGCGGTATGACGAGGGTGGCCGGGAGGTGGATAACCTGGCCTTGCTGATCCACGACATCCAGCGGATTTTGCTGATGATGGACGAAAGCGACGTGGTGGAGCGGCTGTATATCAACTTCTGCAATCCGTGGCCCAAGGGGAAACATCAGAAAAAACGGCTGACCCACACCAATCAACTGGAGCGGTACAAGGTGTTTCTGGCGGACGGGGCGGAGATCCATTTTAAGACGGACGACGACGGGCTGTTTTTATCCACTCTGCGGTACTGCCGGGAAAGCGGGCTTGAGGTTTTGTGGCAGACCAGAGATTTGCACAACGCCGCCGATTCCCCGCAATGTTCCATTACCAGTGAGCACGAGGATCGCTTTACTCAGGAGGGAATCCCGATTAAGGCGTTGGTGGCCCGATATCGCAAACCAGCGCAGACTCAAGATGAAGAAAGCACGAGCTATGCATGACAAAGCACAGAAATTTGAAAATTGCTGCGGGGAGGCTTTGTATTTTTGTTTGACAAAAATTGGAACCAAGAAATTGGGGATTCCCAATTAGGAAGGACTGCCGTTCCTTTCGGTTTTGACTTGTAAAAAATTTCTGTGGGTAAAAAGAAGCAAGTCTGCAATAATATTTACAAGATTGTTGCTAGTTTTTTGCAACTTTTTAACTCCTTTTGTCAGGCTTTGTGGTATAATATCCACAGTGAGCCTGCAGCGCGGGCATTTGGGCGCATGGATTCCCGTGGAATTTGGCGACCGGAGGGAGCGTGCGCGATTTGCTCACCGCAGGTGTGGTATAATAATCTGGAAACGCCAGCGGAATCAAAGATTCCGGCAGTTTCAGAGAATGTTTTTTCGCTCATCAGAGCGAGGGACGAGCGACCGTGCGAGCGAACCGACGGCTCACCTTCCGAGCGAACCGCCAACTCGTTGGCTGGTTTGGTGGGACTGCAAATCGTGCAGCCCGAGTATACATATCATTTTAACTATGGGAGAGAAGACAATGAAAACCGTGAGAAACAACCGTTACAGAAGAAAACGCAGGCGTTCCGACCGAGAGCGTTTCTTAATTTTAGCCGCCATCATTGGCGGCGCTGTTGTGGCCGCCGCAGCGATTGTGGTTTGCCTGCTGGTGTTCCTGCCGAAAAAAGACGCGCCCACGCCGCCGCCCTCTCAGGTGGAGTCCCAGGTATCCTCAGAGGCAAGCTCCGCGCCGTCGAAGCCGGCGGTGGATATGTCCAGCGTGAACCCCAATGCCGCTACCGCCATTTCCGAAGGGGATTTGGCATACCAGTCCTTATATCCTGAGCTGTATGTGCCGATTGTGGAAAAAATTCCGGTGAAGGATGGGGACAAGGTGGTCTATTTGACCTATGACGATGGTCCATCCCAAGAAACGGAGCGACTCTTGGATATTTTGGATCAACAGGGTGTCAAAGCCACATTCTTTGTCATGGCTCAGGGAAAAAATATTGAGGATTGTAAGAAGTGGATGAAGATGATTGTGGACCGGGGTCATGCTATCGGCGTGCACACCTACAGCCATGAATATAAAGACATTTACGCTTCCCCCCAGGCCTTCCTAGAGGACTTTAAGAAAATGCATGATCTGATTTATGAGGCCACCGGCCAGAAAATCACCATGTTCCGGTTTGCAGGCGGCAGTGTCAATGCTTACAACAAAGCGACCTGCAAGGCGATCATTGCGGAGATGGAGCGCCGAGGCTACACATACTTTGACTGGAACGTGGATTCCGGCGACAGTGAAAAAGGAGACAATGGGAAGTTTATTTATGACACCACTACCCAGGAGATTTTGTCCCATCAAAAGTCGATTGTTTTGATGCACAATTCCAAGGCGAAAAAAGCGACGGTGGATCAGACGGCGGCCATTATTGAAAAGGCAAAGGCGGCGGGCTACCGGTTTGACGTTTTGGCTCCAAGTGTAAAACCATTTAAGTTTAAAATTCCAGAATAATAGCTGGGAGAAAAAAGAAAAACCGTCGGCTGTCAATGGGACAGCCGGCGCTTTTTGCTGGAAAGAAGGGAAGAAGAGATGAGCGAAAATATCAAGAAAAAATTGTGGATTTGCGTGGGAGTAGTTTGCGTTGGGATTGTAGCCACCGGTTTTTTTGTGCTTTGGAGACAAGACCGAAACAAACAGTTGGAGGAACAAAATCAGATCATCCAGCAGCAGACTGCCGGGTCTTATGTGACCTTAAGCAACCATGATTTTTCCACTCTGCTGCCATACCGAACCCTGTATATGGGGGACAATACCAAAATGGTGAACTTATTTAATCATTTGCTGCTGACTCGTGCTGGAGTGAAGATCCAATTACTCTCTACGGAACTGACCATTCAGGTTGAATATCAAACCAGTATAGAGGAGCTGAAGGCGGGAAACGTCCAGGTGGCCTTGGTTTACAATTCCCTGGCGGCCTTTGCCCTGGTGGATAATCTGGAGTATCTCACCTATGAGTTTCCCGACGGGAAATTTCAGGTCAGCCGCGCCCTGGCGCAGGATATGCTCAACGCTTTTCTAGGGACGTCCCTGGAAGCTCTGGCCGATCCAAAAATTTGGAAAGACACCATCCAGATCCCCATGGAGGAGAATACAGAGTTTACCCAGAGTTTATTTCAATGGCTGTTCCCCGACGAGAATATCTCAGTAAGCGGCAGCTTTGCCAGCACCGCAAGCGGCGGGCTGAATGATACGACAGGTATGGATTCTTAATTGACAAACCATCCAGGAAATGCGATAATAAATCATTCACCCCAGGATAAATTGGAAAAATTTTACCATAGAACACATAGAGGAGGAACCAAAATGAGCAAGGAGCTTGCCAAAGCTTATGAGCCTCATGAAGTTGAGGATCGGATTTATGATTTTTGGTTAAAAGAAAAGTTTTTTCACGCGACCCCAGAACCGGATAAGAAACCGTATACCATCGTGATTCCACCGCCCAACATTACCGGCCAGCTTCACATGGGCCATGCTTTGGATGAAACCTTGCAGGATATCCTAATCCGTTGGAGACGAATGCAGGGCTACTCGGCTTTGTGGCTGCCTGGCACCGACCATGCTTCCATCGCCACCGAGGCGAAAATTGTAGAAGCTATGAAAGAGGAAGGCGTCAGCAAGGAGGAGCTTGGGAGGGAGGAATTCCTGAAACGGGCTTGGGCTTGGAAGGAGAAGTATGGCGGGACCATCATTTCCCAGCTGAAAAAACTGGGCTGCTCCTGCGATTGGGACCGGGAACGGTTTACCTTAGACGAAGGCTGCTCCCAAGCGGTGCGGGAGGTTTTCGTCAAGCTCTATGAAAAAGGCTTGATTTACCGGGGCGAGCGGATCATCAATTGGTGCCCGGAATGCCGCACCTCCATTTCCGACGCGGAGGTAGACTTCACGGAGAAGGACGGCAATTTCTGGCATCTCCGCTATCCTTTGGCCGACGGCAGCGGGGAAGTGCTGCTGGCGACCACCCGCCCGGAAACCATGCTGGGCGATACGGCGGTAGCCGTCCACCCGGATGACGAGCGGTATCAGCACCTAATTGGAAAAATGCTGAAGCTGCCTTTGGTTGGCCGGGAAATCCCGGTGGTGGCCGACACCTATGTAGAACGGGACTTCGGAACCGGCGTGGTAAAGATTACCCCGGCTCACGATCCTAACGACTTTGAGGTTGGCCTGCGCCATAACCTGCCGGTGATCAACGTGATGGATGAAAGCGGTGTGATTAACGAAAACGGCGGAGCGTACTGCGGCTTGGATCGTCTGGAAGCCAGAAAGAAAATCGTCCAGGCGCTGGACGAGCAGGGCTATCTGGTGAAGGTGGAGCCGATCAAGCACAATGTGGGCTCCTGTTACCGCTGCAAAACCGTGGTGGAGCCAAGGGTTTCCAAACAGTGGTTTGTGAAAATGGAGCCGTTGGCTAAGCCTGCTATCCAGTGTGTGCGAGAGGGAAAAACCAAATTTGTTCCCGAGCGGTTTGAAAAGATTTATTATAATTGGATGGAGAATATCCGGGATTGGTGCGTATCCCGCCAGCTTTGGTGGGGGCACCGGATTCCAGCTTGGTACTGTGGGGACTGCGGGGAGATCACGGTAGCCCGCGAAACCCCGACCTGCTGTGCCAAATGTGGAAGCAGTCATCTGCATCAGGACGAGGATACCCTGGATACTTGGTTTTCTTCTGCTTTGTGGCCGTTTTCCACTTTGGGATGGCCCAACCAAACCGAGGATTTGCGCTATTTCTACCCGACGAACACCCTGGTAACCGGCTACGATATTATTTTCTTCTGGGTTGCCCGGATGATTTTTTCCGGCTTGGAGCATATGGGCGAAACGCCGTTTGATACCGTGTTCATCCATGGTATTGTGCGGGACGCCAACGGCGTGAAGATGTCCAAATCCTTGGGCAACGGCATTGACCCTCTCCAGGTCATCGACCAATACGGCGCGGACGCCCTGCGCTTTATGCTGGCTACCGGAAACAGCCCTGGAAACGACATGCGGTACTCCCCGGAGAAGGTGGAGGCCAGCCGGAACTTCGCCAATAAGATCTGGAATGCCGCCCGGTTTATTCGAATGAACCTGGAAGGCCACACGATTACCGGCAAGCTGCCGGAATCCCTGACTATGGAGGATCAGTGGATCATAAGCTCCTTCAATACAGTGGCCAAAGAAATTACCGAGAACCTGGAGAAATTTGAATTGGGGATTGCGGCGCAGAAAATTTATGATTTCCTATGGGACGACTTCTGCGACTGGTATATTGAAATCGCAAAAATTCGTCTGTATTCGGATGACCAGGAAACGGCTCAACGCGCCCGGGAGGTCTTGGTTTGGATCATGCTCGGAACCTTACAGCTACTGCATCCGTTTATGCCGTTTATCACCGAGGAGATTTGGCAGGCCCTGCCTCATCAGGGCGAGGCGATTCTGGTTTCCAAGTGGCCGGAATATCAGGAGGCCTTGCATTTCCCAGAGGCGGAAGCCCAAATGGGCCAGATCATGGAGGTCATCCGCGGAGTTCGCAACCGTCGCGCGGAGATGAATGTTCCGCCATCCCGGAAAGCCAACTTGTTTATCGCCACGGCGAAACCGGATACCTTTGCCGCAGCGATCCCAATCATCGCCAAACTGGCCTATGCCAACGAAGTGACCATTGGCGACGCATTCGATATGGAAGGCGCTGTGACCATTGTGACCAACGACGCCAGAGTGTACATTCCTATGGATGAGCTGGTGGATAAGAAAGCGGAGTTGGCGCGCTTGGCCAAGGAAATGGAAACCGCACAAAAACAGTTGGCGCAAAACGAAGGTAAGCTGAACAATCCAGGCTTTCTGGGCAAAGCGCCTGCGGCGGTTGTAGAAGGCGTTAAGCAGGACGCGGAAAAGCTAAGAGAGCGGATCGCCATGATCCAATCCAGCATGGCCGCCCTCCAATAGCCAACGAGGGCAGCCAGCCGCCTGTTCGCTCGCGCGGCCGCTCGTCCCTCGCTTTGTTGAGCGAGAACTTGAAATCCTAATGTCGCGCTCGATCTTGCAGGAGCTCCCGTTGCTTCCAAAGAGCAAACAGGAAAGTTTTACCGTGTTGGGGCAAAGCCCCCGACTCGTTCTCCGCAGAGAACGAAACCCTTAGTCTGAGAAAAAGATCCAATCCGGTGGGAGAAGAACCCAAGCGTTGCGAGGAAAATCAAAAGGGGGAAGAAAATGACGGAACAAGAAGCGCTGGAAATCATATCCAGACAGCGGCGGTTCCATGCCGCTTCCAGCTTAACATGGATGCGGGCCTTGATGGATCGGCTAGGCAATCCCCAGGATCAGCTGCGATATATCCATGTGACCGGCACCAACGGAAAGGGCTCCACCTGCACGATGTTGGCTTCTGTGCTGGAACAAGCCGGATATCGAACCGGTAAATTTATTTCTCCGTATGTCCTCAACTTCCGGGAACGGATGCAGGTGAACCGCGTTATGATTTCTCCCAAGGAATTGGTGGAATTGGTGGAGAAGATTCACCCGGTGATTCAGGAATTGGAACAAGAGGGGATGGACGTCACAGAATTTGAGTTTGTGTCCGCCATTGCATTTACTTGGTTTGCCCAGAAGCAGTGCGATATCGTGGCGCTGGAAGTCGGAGTGGGCGGCTTATATGATTCCACCAATGTTATCCCCACGCCCCTGGCTTCGGTGATCACCTCCATTTCCCTGGATCACACCGCCTTGCTGGGAGATTCCATTCAGGAAATTTCCCGGGAAAAGGGCGGGATCATCAAGCCAGGCGGGATCGCGGTGCTTGCGCCGGATCTGGCCCCGGAAGCTTTGGAGGTTTTGACCGAGATTGCCTTGGAAGAGGGAAGCCGTCTGGAAACAGCGGATAGTTCCCAGGCCAGGGTGGTGTCCGATTCCTTGGAAGGCATGGAAATCCAGTCCGGGAAACTGCGGTTTTGGCTGCCGCTAATCGGGCGGCACCAGGTGAAAAATGCGGTGACTGCTCTGGCTGTTTTGGAAGAACTGCGCCGGCAGGGATGGACTATTTCCGACCAGCAGATCATAGACGGCATGGCGGAGGCCCGCTTCCCGGCAAGGCTGGAGGTGTTGGGACAGAATCCGGTAATTTTGCTGGACGGCGCCCATAATCCGGCGGGCATTACCGTGCTCAAAGAGGCGATCCGCCATTATTTGCCAGGCCGGAAGCTGGTGGGGCTGATGGGCATGATGCAGGATAAAGACTGCAATGCTGTTTTACAGGAGCTAAGCGGCCTGTTTGCGGCGGTGGTGACGGTGACTCCCGATCATCCCAGAGCCATGGACGCTGCTGATTTGGCCCGGCATTGGCAGGGCGTTTGCGGCTGCGTGCAGGCGGTTGGCCAAGATTTTTCTCAAGCAGTCCGGCTGGCAATGGAGCTGGCTGGCGAAGATGGGGCTGTGGTAGGGTTTGGCTCCCTGTTTCTGGCCGCGAACCTGCGCCCTTTTCTTCTGGAAGCGAAAAAAAGCCGGGAATTTTCTGAGGCAGATAGAAATTTGTAGTCCGGCGACGGTCTGCGACAAAATAATTCGGGCAAATCCCTTATCGTATAAAGAGCGATAAGGGATTTTTTATGCCCCTAAGTGAACTTTTTCGATCAAACAGAACTACGGGAGGTATTTATGGGCGTTGGATTTGGATTAGAAGAGGACAAGCTGACCGCTGTTTTGGTGGGAGAAATCGACCATCACACCGCGGCCAGTCTGCGTGACGAAATTGACCGGAAAGCAGGCCAGGTGAAACCCAAGGAGTTAAAACTGGATTTTTCCCAGGTGACGTTTATGGACAGTTCTGGGATTGGGCTAATGATGGGACGGTATCGGCTGATGGAATCCCTCAAAGGCCGCCTGACCATTTTGAACCTTTCCCCGCAAATGGAACGGATTGTTTCCCTTTCGGGGATCAGCCGGCTTGTGAATATCGAACACGATTGTTCAGTCGAGGAGCCGGAAGAAACCGCCCCCGACCTGGAAACCACGGAAGAAGGGGAGGAGCCAATCAAATCCGAAGAAAACGAAAAAACGGCGGAAGAAGATTCCAGCCGGGATATTTATTCCCATTCCGACCGGACGGTGAATGGAAGAAAAGGAGCGGATGCAACATGAACAACGAAATGAAATTGTCCTTTCCCAGCTACTCATCCAACGAGGGGTTTGCCCGCGCGGCGGTGGCGGCATTTGTGGCGCAGTTGGACCCGACCATTGAAGAACTGTCCGACTTGAAAACAGCCGTGTCTGAAGCGGTCACCAACTGCATTGTTCACGGCTACCGGGACGCCATTGGCGTCATTTACATAACCGCTACGCTCAGCGAGGATCGACGGATTACCGTGAAAATCCGGGATAAGGGCTGTGGCATCCCAGATATCCAGCAAGCGATGGAACCCTTGTTTTCCACCGGCGGCGAGGAGCGCGCCGGGCTGGGATTTTCTGTGATGGAAAGCTTTACGGATTCCCTGCGGGTACGCTCCACGGTGGGGAAAGGAACCACTGTGACCATGCAGAAAAAGCTGGCCGGACGGATTTCCGGCTTTGGCCATTGACTGGCGGTTCCATGCAGGATCGGGATCAGAAAATCAGCGAAAACCTGGGGCTGGTCCATGCCTGCGCCAAACGGTTCAAATCCCGGGGCATTGAGTACGAGGACTTGTACCAAGCTGGGTGCCTGGGGCTGGTCAAGGCGGTAGACGGTTTTGACGAGGAGCGGGGCGTTCGGTTTTCCACCTATGCGGTCCCGGTGATTTTGGGGGAAATGCGCCGCCTGTTCCGGGACGGCGGAGCCATCAAGGTGGGACGGGCCCTTAAGGAACTGTCCCTGAAGGCCAGCCGCTATACCGCTGAATTTTCCGCCCAGGAAGGACGAACCCCCACCTTGGGAGAGCTGGCGGAAGCCCTTGGGGTGGAAACCGCCGAGGCGGCCCAGGCTGTCAACGCTGGGCAACGTCCGGTTTCCCTGACGGTGGACGAAGAGGAAGGCGGGCAAATTGATGTAGCAGTGGAAGCGGAGGACGATAAAATTGCAGAAATCCTCTCTCTGAAACAGGTGGTCGGGGAACTGGAACCACGGGATCGGAGCATTATTTTTTTTCGATATTTCAAAAGCCAGACCCAAACCCAGACGGCCGAGGCTTTGGGCATGACCCAGGTGCAGGTATCCCGGCGGGAAAAGGCTATTTTAAACAAACTCAGATCCAAGCTTTCCGAGGATTGAACCAGAAAACCCGCCGGTTCCAAAGATGGAATGGGCGGGTTTTTCATGCAGCGTTATTTGAGCCGGGATAGGTATTGACAGTACACATAGACATTTTGGATTTTTTTTGCTTCCGTGCCGTCCACTTGGATGATGGGGCTGGATGCCGACGGAGACACATATAGCTTGAAAATCAATGCGTCCTGTCCGGGCCGCATATTGCGCACTCGCTTGTATGGAAAGTGTTTGTGGTCAATGCCAAGGTATTGGAAGATGATGGTTTCAATATCGGGGTTATGGAAACAACGGAGCGTGTCGGCTTCCTCATAGTTTTGAAGGATTACCTTAGCTTCCTCAAAGGTCAGGTGGGAGGACTTGAATTCCCCTTCGTTGATGACGGACATCATACTGCTGTTATCCAGCAAAAGCAATGGCGTTTGGTTGATCATACCGTTATTCCTTCTTTCTATGGATGATGAAATTCCCAGTGATTTGTATGAGTTTATTATATATAGATTTTTTTGAAATGTCAATGTTAATTTGTGATAAGTTAACAAATTAACAAGGGGAGACGTCTGACCGCTTATGTCGATTTTGGGAGGAAAAATTTTTTGGCAAATAAAAAGCGCACCGAGAAATAGACGTGGTTTTCTTGGTGCGCTTTCGGGTTTTGTTTTGTGGGGAAGCAGCGGGGGCTTTGCCCCAATATCCCACGGTCTTTTAGGAAAAACAAGAGAATCCCATGAGAATTTTCCGTTTGCTTTCAGGGAGCAACGGGAATGTCTACAAAATTGAGCGCGACGCTTGGGCTTCCCGTTTTCATCTAGCAAAGTGAGACACGAGCGCACGCGCGAACGAAAAGGCGGCTCGCCGATTGAGGGAAACACCGACTCGTCGGCTATTCTTCGATGGCGGTGAGGTCTTTCAGGTCAAATGGGGTCTGCTGATAGACATAATAATTAAGCCAGTTGGAGAACAATAAGTTGGCGTGGCTGCGCCAAGTGAAATAAGGGGTGGCTTCGGTTTCGTCTTCGGGGAAATAGTTTTCCGGGATTTTGGGGTTGAGGCCTTTGGCCACGTCCCGGTGGTATTCGTTGGCTAGGGTTTCCCGGTCGTATTCCGCATGGCCGGTGACGAAAAATTGCCGTCCGCTTTTGGCTGCTACCAGATAAACCCCAGCTTTGTTGGAAACAGACAGCACCATCAAATTGGGATTTTGTTCGATTTCTGCCCGATCCACGGTGGTGTGGCGGGAATGAGGCGCGAAAAACCGGTCGTCAAAGCCCCGGATGAGCGGATGAAGGGGATTGAGGATTTTATGCTTGAAAATGCCGGAAAGCTTTTCCGGGAGCATTTTCTTTGCAATCCCATAATGGTGATACAGTCCCGCCTGGGCTCCCCAGCAGATATGCATCGTGGAATACACGTTGGTTTTGCTCCAGTTCATGATTTCCTGAAGCTCTTCCCAGTAGTCCACCGCTTCAAATTCCAGGTGTTCAATGGGCGCGCCGGTGATGATCATGCCGTCGAATTTTTCCTCCTTGATTTCATCAAAGGTTTTGTAGAAGGTGTTCAGGTGGGAGGCCGACGTGTTTTTGGATACATGGGTGGCCATTTGCAGCAGTTCAATGTCCACTTGCAGAGGCGAGTTGCCCAACAGACGGAGAAGCTGGGTTTCTGTTTCGATTTTCGTGGGCATTAGGTTCAAAATCACGATTTTCAGAGGACGGATGTCCTGCGCGTTGGCCCGTTCTTCGGTAATGACAAAAATATTTTCGGATTCTAAAATTTTGGTTGCCGGCAAGGAGCCTTTGACTTCAATCGGCATGGGAGAACCTCCTTTATTCCAAGGGCAGCTTGGGGATTTTTTCAACGTATGAAATAAAACCAGTATAGCAAAAACCAGGGAAAAATACAAGACAAACGGGGGAAAAGACGGCTTTCTGGGTTGTATTTTTTGGCGAAACGTATTATAATAAAACATTATAAAGGAGCGTGTTAGTTTGAATCTTTTGCAGATGCTGTTTAATGCCAATATAGACACAGCAGACAAATTATCGTATGTATTGCCGTATATTGGATCGGTGTTGATCGTGATTTTCCTGATCTTGCCGATCCATGAATGCGCCCACGGCTGGGTGGCTTATAAAATGGGCGACGATACCGCCAAGCGGAGCGGCCGTTTGACCCTGAACCCTCTGCCCAGCATCGACCCGATGGGGTCGCTGTTCCTGCTGCTGTTTGGATTTGGCTGGGCCAAGCCGGTTATGGTGGATGAACGCAATTTCAAACATCCCCGGGTTGGCATGGCTCTGACCGCTTTGGCTGGCCCCATGAGCAATTTAATCTGTGGCTTTTTGGGAGCGATTGTGTATTATGGCGTTTTGGTGGGCACCGGCTTTTCCGCGCCGCTTTGGGTGATGCAGCTTTTGGGCAGCTATGTTTCGATCAACGTGGGCATCGCTGTGTTTAATATGATCCCTTTGCCGCCCTTAGACGGCTCGAAGATTTTGGGCGCGTTCCTCAGCGATAAGGCTCGGATGGTCTATTATCGCTACCAGTTTCTGTTTATGGTCGTGGTGTTTCTCCTTTTGTTCAGCAATTGGCTCAACGGGCCGCTGAACTTCCTGATTAGCTCCACCATGGACGGCGTGGAATGGCTGGCGCAGCGACCGTTTGTCTGGGCCGGGGCAATGTCCGGTTAAGCGATGGAAAAGCTGTCCTATCAATTGGAGGGGTTCGAAGGGCCTTTGGATCTCCTTCTCCACTTGATCGCCAAGCATAAGCTGAATATTTTTAATATTGAAATTGCCGTGCTGCTGGAGCAGTATCTGGCTCAGATGGAGGAAATGCAGCGGCAGGACTTGGATATTTCCAGTGAGTTTTTGGAAATGGCCGCCCGCTTGGTATATTTGAAAACCGTTTCCCTGCTTCCCAAAAAAGAAGAGGCCCAGGAGCTCCAGAAGGAGCTGGAAGACCAGCTTTTGGACTATCAGCAGTATCGGCAGGCCGCCGGGCGGCTGGCACAGGGCTTTACCTGGGATCGGTTTGTTCGGGAGCCGGAAAAGCTGGAGCTGGATCCAACCTACCGCCGCGCTCATACGCCACAGGAATTGCAGGCGGCGTATCAAAACGCGGTTGGGCGGGGCAAGCGGTTTTTGCCGCCTCCGGTGGAACAGTTCTCCGGGATTGTGTCCCGCCGGATGGTTTCGGTGTCCTCCCAGGCGGTGACGGTTCTGCGCCGTCTGCGCCGGGAAAAACAAGTGGAATATGCCCAGTTGTTTGTGGGCAAAACGGATAAATCCCAGCTTGTGGCCACTTTTTTGGCTGTGTTGGAGTTGGTGAAAGGAAAACGCATCCGGGTGGAAGACCAGGGGCGGGTTTCCGTGGTCGTCCTGATGGAAGATGGGCGGCCTATGTGCAGAGAGGAAGGAGGGAGCCTGTGACAGGAAAAAAAGCGGCGCTGGAAGCCATTTTATTTGCTGCTGGGGAACCGATAGGCGTGGACAGGCTCGCTCAGGCGTTAGAGTTGGAGAGCGGGCAGGTTCGGGCTTTGGCCGCTCAGCTAACGGAGGAATTCCGGGAGCGGGAAAGCGGCCTGCAAATTCTTTGTCTGGAAAATTGCTACCAGATGTGCAGCGCGCCCCGCTATGGGGAGGTGGTGCGCCGGGCTCTGGATCTGCGCCGCAATACCCCGCTGTCGCAAGCGGCTATGGAGGTGTTGGCGGTAGTGGCATATAACCAGCCAGTGACCAAATCCTTTGTGGAGCAGGTGCGGGGCGTGGATTGCTCCGGGATTTTGGGCAGCCTGATCGTCAAGGGGCTTTTGGAAGAAAGGGGGCGCCTGGAGCTTCCGGGCCGGCCGCTGCTTTATGGCACCACCCCGGACTTCCTGCGGTGCTTGGGGCTTCAGTCCTTGGAGGAGCTGCCGCCCCTGCCCCAACCGGACGGGGAGGAACGGGAATCTTCGGAAAACCCAGGGGAGGAACATTCTTCCGCCTGCCAAGAATAATTTTGGCATTTTGTATGGATAATAAAACCAGGCGAAGCCGATGGCCTGGGAAGATTTGGGGAGGTGGATTGCGGAAATGGTTGCGCTGATTGTGATTGGCAGTATCCTGCTGTTTTTTCTCTTGCTGCTGTTTTGCCCGGTTACGCTGACCGCCAGCTATGACCAGGAGTTCCGGGCAAAGCTGCGGTACCTGTTTTTTACCATCCGCCTTGCGCCTCCCAAAGAAAAACCGGAGGGTGAGCAGCCCAAAAAGAAGAAAAAGCCGAAAAAAGAGCCGCAGGAAGGGGCGGAAAAGAAGCCCTCTTTCTCCAAGCGGTTCCTAGGGGAATGGGGACTGGGCGGATTTTTATCCTTGGTCAAAGAAATCGCCAAGATTGCCATTGGCAAAGGGAAGCGGCTGTTTTCCCACCTTGTGATATCCCGAATGACGGCAGTCCTGCGCATCGGCGGCTCCGACGCGGCGGCCGTGGCGGCTCAATACGGCAAGGCGTGCGCGGTGGTTTATCCAGCGTTTACGGTGCTGGCGGGCAATACCAAATGCCGCCGCCATCATGTGTGGGTAGCGCCGGACTTCACTTCTGAGAAAACCGAGATCTATTTTGATATTCAGGTGGGAA
This sequence comes from Clostridiales bacterium, assembly GCA_022801595.1. Classification (GTDB taxonomy): domain Bacteria; phylum Bacillota; class Clostridia; order Oscillospirales; family Acutalibacteraceae; genus UMGS1071. The sequence goes on from JAAWSO010000009.1 coordinate 57,357, forward strand.
TCCGGCCTTGGTTCGTGTTGACTGGCGTCATCGGATTTGCGTTTCATGCGCTGCGGGCCTACCTGAGAAAAAGGCCCAAAAAACAGGCGGGAGCCGACGCGGGCTCCAAGGGAAATCTTGAGCAACAACTATAAGGAAATTTAAAAAAGGCGGTGTATGTTTATGAGCGATCATGCAGTAGAAAGCATGCTGGACACAACATTGGAAAAAATTAAACACATGGTGGACGCCAATTCGGTGGTGGGGCAGCCCATTACAACCCCGGACGGCACCACCATCATCCCCATCTCTAAGATCAGCTATGGGTTTGGCTCCGGCGGTTCCGACCTGCCGGGGAAAGACCCCAAAACCCTGTTTGGCGCAGGGGTAGGCGGCGGCGTTACCGTGACTCCGGTGGCTTTTCTGTCCGTTTGCAAAGGGGAAATCAAGATGATCCAGGTGGAGCCGTTTATCAGTTCCGTGGATCGTGTGATCGAAAAAATGCCAGATGTGATGGACAAAGTGGGCGGATTCTTGGACCGCAAAAAGGAAGAGCGGGCCGCCAAAAAAGCCGAGAAAAAAGCGGAGAAGGAAACGGCCAAAGACGACCTTTCCCTTTGACGCGGAAAAACCAGAGAATACATTCTAAACTGAGCAATCGCCTGCATAGTATTACCATTGGCAGGTGGTTGCTTTGTTTCGGAAAAGAATCAAATTGGAAAGAGCCCGGAAAATTTGGATTCGGGCATGGAGCGCGGGCCTTATTTTGGCGCTGGTCATCGGCGTGGTAGGCGCCGCGCCTATGGCATGGGGAGCTTCGGCTCCGCCTTCGGTGTCCGCTAAGGCGGCGGTGCTGATCAACGCGGATACCGGGGAAGTGTTATTCGCGAAAAACGAAAAAGAACGCCTTTCCATGGCCAGCACGACGAAAATTATGACGTCGCTGCTGGCCTTGGAACAAGCGGCGGTTTCCAACCCGGAAATTACGCTGACCACGGAAATGGTCACGGTGGAAGGGTCGTCCATGGGGCTAAAGGCCGGATACCGACTGACCCTGCGGGATTTGGCGGTGGGAATGCTGACGGTGTCGGGCAACGACGCCGCCAATTCGGCAGCCATTGCCATGGCAGGTTCCAAGGAGGAGTTCGCCAAGCGGATGAATGCCCGCGCCGCTGAGCTGGGCATGAAAGATACCCATTTTGTCACCCCCTCCGGGCTGGACGATCCCGAACATTACTCGACCGCCTATGACATGGCGGTTTTGGGAGCGGCGGCCATTGACAATGCGGACTTCTTGTCTATTTGTTCCCAGAAACAAGTGTCGGTCAAATTCCTGGTGCCGGACCAGACCGTCCGATACAGCAACCACAACCGGTTGCTGAGCATGTATGAGGGATGCATCGGGATCAAAACCGGCTTTACGAAAAAGTCAGGACGATGCCTGGTGTCCGCAGCGGAGCGGAATGGGGTGCGGCTGGTGGCCGTAACCCTCAACGCTCCCGATGACTGGACGGATCATCAGCGGATGTTTGACTATGGTTTTTCCGCCCTCCAGCCCTATGAGATCGACGACAGCAGCGTTTCCCTTTCGCTGCCGGTCGTGGGCGGCGTTCAGGAGACGGTTTCCGTCGTTGGCGGGAAGGTGGAGCCGTTGATACTGACGGAGGAACAGCACGCCAAATTAAAACGGGTGGTGGAACTGCCCCGGTTCGCCTATGCGCCCATTGCGCCTGGCCAGGCGTTGGGGACGATTCGCTATGAGCTGGACGGGAAAACCGTGGCCACCGTCCCTTTGACAGCCAGCGGCGAAGTGGCTGCCGTACCGGTGGAGCGGTCTTGGTGGCAGAAGGTAGGCGCTTGGTTTGCGGGTTGGTTTTCGTGACATAGAATCAAAGAGACAAGACGTGGAAAGGATGGAACAAACATATGGCAAAAGATGTTAGGCTGCAAAAAATGCTTGCGGACTGCGGGGTTGCCTCGAGAAGAAAAGCGGAGGAAATGATCGCCGCCGGCCAGGTGAAGGTCAACGGCGCGGTGGCGAAAATCGGGGATAAGGTGGACGTGAAAAAAGATAAAGTGTCCGTCAACGGAAAAACCATTGTGACTAAGGTGCGCAATGTATACCTCATGCTCCACAAGCCCAGAGGGTATATTACGACCATGAGCGATGAGATGGACCGGCGCTGCGTAGCGGAACTGGTGTCGGAGATTCCAGAGCGGATTTATCCGGTTGGCCGTTTGGATCGGGATTCGGAAGGCATGCTTTTGATGACCAACGACGGCGGTTTTGCCAACGCCATGACCCATCCGTCCATGCATGTGCCAAAAACCTACCGGGTTACAGTGCGCCCAGCCATCACCGACGAACAACTGACCCAGATCGCCATGGGCATTGTGATTGACGGCCAAAAGACCGCTCCTGCTACGGTGCGTGTGATTTCCCAGGAACCGGGCCGGGTGGTGTTGGAGATTGTGCTGTACGAAGGGCGCAACCGCCAGATCCGCAACATGTGTGAAGCGTTGGGTCTGGAGGTTGCCCGTCTGAAACGGATTGCCGTGGGGCCAATCAAGCTGGGGATGCTTCAGCCAGGCGACTACCGCCGTTTGACCGGGGAGGAAGTGAAGAAGCTTCTGGCCGCTGCCAAGGCCAACCGCAAGGGGCAGCCCATCCGGGAGGAGGACGAATAAATGATTCGTATTTTACCGCTCAAGGATGAAACCAAAAAGCGGGAACGATTGGCAAGTGTTCCCACCTTGGGAGGGCATGGGGAGATCCTTTCCATGCAGGATGGCAGGGAAGAAATAGGCTGGGCGGCGGTGAATCTTCAGGCTTCGGTATTGCGGATTTATCGGATGCATCTTTCTGGACAGACTTTGTCCGCGTTGGACTCAGAAGGCAAAAGCAACGTCGACAGCTTAATGCGTGCGGCAGCATCCTATGGCGCTAACTTCGGCGCATACCGGATTGAAATTTATGAGCCGGAGCTGCTGGATTTTTTCTGCGCCAAAGGTTTTACCAAACAGGACGGCTGCGCCGCCGCTCCCATGACCTTGATCATAAAAGTGAAAAAAGCCTAACAGCCCAGGCGGCCAGCGCGCTGGCGTTTCGCTCGCGCGGGTCGTTCGTCCCTCACTCTGATGAGCGAAAACTGGAAACCCCAGCGGCGCGCTCGGGCTTGTAGACGCTGCCGAAGCTTCCAAAGAGCAAACGGAAAAGTTTCGTCCGCCTTTTCAAAGGTGGCAGGGTGTTGGGACAGAGTCCCCCCTGGTTCTTCGCAAAGAACGAAAACTCTAGCGCAAGAAAAAAGATCAGGAGGGGAGTCCAAAGATTCCTGTCAAATGTTTGGCTATGGGGAACCCGATCAAAGGGTTCCCCAGGCAGAGGCCAGCGCGCTGGCTTTTTGCTTGCGCGGCCGCTCGTGCCTCGCTTTGCCAGATGAAAATTTGAAACGCCAGTGTCGCGCTTGGTCTTGTAGGCGCTCCCGCTGTTCCCAAAGAGCCAACAGAATATTTTCGCCTGGAAAGAAGTCTGGCTTACGGCGTAATTTTGACGCCTTGGACGGCGGGGATTGGAGACAAGCTCCCATTTTTTCAGAAAACGAGGGGAATCCCCGGATTTTTCCAACAGAGTCCATTTCTTTCTCAAACAATCCAAAAGCATACAGGACGTTTGGCTCCTGTGTGCTTTTGTTGGCAAAAAGGATCAAACGCTATTTCGGCGAAGGGAGCGACAAAGGGAGAAAAGGAAGTTGCATTTGGCGGATAAAACTGATAAAATAAAGTATTGAATCCGTGCGAAGTCAGAGAGAAACGAGGGGATGCAAGCCGTGATAAAAAGCATGACAGGATATGGCCGCAGCGAGCAGGAAGCGGCTGGTCGAACCGTCTTGGTAGAAATCAAATCGGTGAACCATAAATTTTTTGAATGTTCCTGCCGGGTTCCCCGTGGATACAGCTTTCTGGAAGAAAAGCTCCGCTCCTATATACAGAGCTGGGTGTCCCGGGGAAAAGTGGATGTAGCGGTTTCCGTAGTGTCCCAGAAGGAGGGTGATGTGCGTATCACGCTGAACCACGGGCTTGCCGCTGGTTATCTGCATGCCCTCCGGGAGCTGGCTCAGGATTATCAGCTTCGGGACGACCTGTCCCTTTCCAGCCTGACCGCTTATCCCGACTTGTTTACCGTGACCCCGGCTCCAGAGGATGAGGACGGGGCTTGGGACGCCGTACGGAAGGTTACGGAGCAGGCGTTGTCGGATTTTCTCGCCATGCGCCAGAGGGAAGGACAATCCATGCAGGCGGATGTGGAGCAGCGGATCGCGGATCTCTTTGCTATGGTGGAGCGGGTGGAAGCCCGTTCTAAGGAAACCGTAGCCGAGTATCAGAAGAAGCTGGAGGCTCGCCTGCGGGAAATCCTGGAGAATGTGGAGCTGGATGACCAGCGGCTGCTGATGGAGGCAGCCATTTTCGCGGATAAAACTGCTGTGGCAGAGGAAACTGTGCGGCTGCGCAGCCATTTGGATCAAATGAAGCTTTTGCTGCGGCAGGACGGCCCCGCCGGCCGGAAACTGGATTTTCTGGCCCAGGAGATGAACCGGGAGGCCAATACCATTGGCTCGAAGGCCATGGACGTTCAGATCGCCCATATTGTGGTGGAAATGAAGGCGGAAATCGAAAAAATTCGGGAGCAGATTCAGAATATGGAATAAGCTTCCTTTGGTTCCAATCCAGTCCCAAGGGGCCGTTGCCGTTGGGACACGCAGGAAAAAATTTTGTAGCAACGGAGAATGGAGCGCAAGCATGAAGCTGATTAATATTGGCTTTGGAAATATCGTTTCCGCCAACCGGCTGGTTGCTATTGTCAGCCCGGAGTCGGCCCCGATCAAACGGATTATTCAGGACGCCAAGGAACGGGGCACCCTGATTGACGCCACCTATGGACGGCGTACCCGCGCGGTGATTGTGATGGACAGCGACCATGTGATTTTGTCGGCGGTTCAGCCGGAAACCGTGGCCAACCGGGTCAACGACCGGGACGAAGAGATCGGCGATAAGGAGTTGGATGAGGATGAATAACAAAGGTTTGCTGATTGTGTTGTCCGGCCCGTCCGGCGCGGGAAAAGGGACGGTGGTCAAAGCTTTGCAGAAGCGGCAGCCGGGGGTTCGTCTGTCGGTTTCCGCCACGACCCGCTCCCCCAGAGAGGGGGAGCAACCCGGTAAACACTATTTTTTTCTGACAAAAGAGGAGTTCCAGCAGCAAATTGACCAAGGGCAAATGCTGGAGTACGCCGAGTATTGCGGCAATTATTATGGTACCCCAGCCAAGCCTATTGAGCAGTGGCGGAAAGAGGGGCACGACGTTTTGCTGGAAATCGAGATCCAAGGCGGTGGCCAGATCAAGGAGAAACAGCCCGACAGCGTGGGGATTTTCCTCTTGCCTCCCTCTTGGAAGGAACTGGAATCCCGGCTCCACGGCCGCGGCACCGAGGATGAGACTACCATTTGCAAGCGGCTGGAAACCGCCCGCAAGGAATTGGCCGGCGTGTGCGGTTACGACTATGCTGTGGTGAATGAGAACGTGGAAGAGACGGTACGGACCATCGGCGCTATCATTGCCGCCGAAAAGCAGCGGTTTTCCCGGATCAAAGAAACCTGTGACTTGTTGAAAGGATGTTAACGTAATTATGTTGAAACCATCAGTTGAATTGACTCAAAACCAGACCATCAGCGATTATTCTTTGGTGGTGGGGATTGCAAAGAAAGCCCGTGAAATTGCCAGTGATGCGGAAACGAAAGGAACGATCTTGGAGGAAAAGCCGGTAGATTTGGCGGTACAGCAATACATTGAGAAAAAATTCCACATTTTGGAACCGACAATCTGCGAAGACTGCGGCCACCTGGACTGCATTTGTGAGAAGCCAGCCGAGGAGGAAACCTGCCAGGATTCTGGGGAGGAAGCGTGCGCTTGCTGCCAGGGCGAGGAAGAGGCCCAACAGGACGCTTTGGAAGAGGAAGTCACAGAGGAACAGCCGGAACCTTCGGAAGAAGAATAAAGTCAGGATGTGAGGTTGCTTCATGAAGAACCCCAGGACTGCGATTGCGAAAATAGCGGTCGAACATGCGGCGTACCGTTTTGACCAGGCCTTTGATTACCGCATCCCGCCGGACCTGAGAGACCAGGCGCAGCCGGGCTGCCGGGTTCTAGTACCCTTTGGGAACGCCAATGCCGGCCGGCAAGGAATGATTCTGACTGTGGAGGAACGGGAAGAATCAACGGAAACCAGAATAAAGTCCATCACAGCGGTGCTCGATCAGGCGCCGCTTCTTTCTAAGGAAATGTTGCAGATGGTACTCTGGATCAAGGAACGGTATTTCTGTACCCTGTTCGACAGCGTAAAGCTGACGCTGCCCAGCGGTCTGTATTGGAAAGTAAAGCCGGAATTTTCCTTGGCTTCCGGTGTGGCCGCCGACGCTTGGGAGGCGTTGGACGAACCGGAGCGGCAGCTTTGTGAGTTCCTTGCCGCCCAGGACGCTCCCGTGGAAAAAGAGAAGCTCTGCCGGAGGTTTGGCTTGGCTGGCGATGGGAAACGGCTGGAACAGCTATGCAAACAGGGATTGCTCATCAAGAGCAAGGGAGCGGTGCGTCAAGTGGGGGACGCAACCCGGAAAATGGTGCGCTTGTTGCCGGCTTTCCGGGAAACCCAGCCGCCCAAGCTGACCCCTCGTCAGCGAGACGTTTATCGTACCCTGCAGGATATTGGCGCTGCGTCGGTGAAGGAGCTTTGCTATTTTACCGGGACGACGGAGGCGGTGGTACAAGCTTTGGTAAAAAAAGGGATTGGGGAGTATTACCAGGATGAGTTTTACCGCAATCCTTACGAAGCGGCTTGCGCAGCTCCGGTTCCTGAGGAAATTGCGTTATCACGGGAACAGGAGACGGCGCTGGATGTTCTGAAACGGGACTACCAGGCGGACGAAGGAAAGGTTTCCCTGTTGTATGGCGTGACGGGCAGCGGCAAGACCCTGGTGTTTTTGAAGCTGATCGACGAGGCTGTCCGCGACCAGAAGGGCGTGATCGTCATGGTGCCGGAAATTTCCCTGACCCCCCAGACCATTGCCCGTTTCCACCGCCGCTATGGCGCACAGGTGGCGGTATTTCATAGCGGGCTGTCCCCGGCGGAGCGATTGGATGAATGGAAACGGGTGAAACGGGGGGAGGCGGCCATTGTGGTGGGAACCCGCTCGGCGGTGTTCGCTCCCTTTGAGCGGCTGGGCTTGATTATCTTGGATGAGGAACAGGAGTCTACCTATCAGTCGGAATCCAGCCCTCGTTATCATGCCAGGGATGTGGCCAAATTCCGCTGCGCATACCATAAGGCGTTGCTGGTGCTTTCTTCGGCAACGCCTTCCATTGAGAGCGGGTATGCTGCCCAGACAGGACGGTATTCTTTGGCCCGTCTGCCCAACCGGTATGGCCAGGCCCAATTACCGGAGGTCGTGGTAGCCGACATGACCAAAGAACAGCTCCAGGGGAATTTGTCTCCCTTTAGCCGAGTATTGCTGGAGGGGCTGGAAGAAAACCTGGCTTCCAAACAACAATCCATTCTGCTTCTCAATCGGCGGGGATACCACACCTTTGCATCGTGTAAGGCGTGCGGGGAAGTGGTGACCTGTCCCAGCTGCAGCATTTCCATGACCTACCACGCTGCCAACCATCGCTTAATGTGCCATTATTGCGGCTATTCCGTGCCGTTTACCACCCAGTGCCCCCACTGTCAGGAACCGGAGGTACGCTATACCGGATCTGGTACCCAGAGGGCGGAGGAACAGCTTCAGGAATGTTTTCCAGAGGCGCGGATTCTGCGCATGGATACGGATTCCACCATGACCCGTTTTTCCTATGAGAAAAAACTTCGGCAATTTTCCCAAGGGGAATTCGATATGATGCTGGGCACCCAGATGGTCGCCAAAGGACTGGATTTTGAGAATGTTACTTTAGTGGGGGTTTTGTCTGCTGACCAAGCGCTGTACAGCGATGATTTCCGTAGCAATGAGCGTGCCTTTGACCTGTTGACCCAGGTGGTGGGACGCTCCGGGCGGGGACAGTTGGCCGGCAAAGCAGTGATTCAGACCTTTACGCCGGAGCATCCTGTTTTGGAGTTGGCGGCCAGACAGGATTACCCCCATTTTTATCAGCAAGAAATTCAGTTTCGTAAGGCCATGCTCTACCCGCCGTTTGCGGATATTGTGGTGGTTGGATTTGTAGGCGAGAAGGAAGAGAAGGTTAAGGCAGCCAGCGAAGCCTTTTTATATATGCTGGGGCAGCTAGCCGGCCGGGAATACCCAAAGCTGCCGCTGCGGGTTCTCAGCCCGTCCCCGGCCTTGATCGCCAAGGTCAGCAACAAGTATCGCTACAAGCTGATGATGAAATGCCGCAATGACCGTACCTTCCGGCAAATGCTTTCCCGGCTGTTGGTGGTGTTTGGAGACAAACGGGAGTTTTCCTCCGTCACTGTATTTGTGGACACAGGCTGATTCGATCAACAAGTTGGCGTTTCGCCCGGCCAGCAAGTTGGGGGTTCACTTGTGCGGCGCTCTGATGAGCAAAGACTGGAAGCCCTAGCGTCGCGCTCGATCTTGTAGACGCTCCCGTTGCTCCCAGAGAGCAAACGGGAAAGTTGTATCGTGTTGGAGCGGAGCCCCGGCCCGTTCCTCGCAAGGAACAGAATCCTTAGCCTAAGAAAAAAGATCAGGAGGGGAGGCCCGACGTCCTGGTGAAACATCGGGACGTGGGGAACTCAATTAAGAGGTTCCTCAGGCAGGTGGCTGGGCCTGCCCTGCAAGGCTTCTAGGCAGCATAATTTTGAAAAATCGTTATCATACTTCATAAATATAAATATAAATAGATAAATCAAATTCGATGATAACATGATCTGGAAAGAAAGGTTGAGAAACATGGCGATTCGACAAATTGTAGTGGAGGGCGACGAGATTTTAACAAAAGTATGCCGTCCGGTGGAAAAGTTTGACCAAAGGCTGGCTGACCTGTTGGATGATATGTGGGAAACCCTGAGAGACGCCGACGGCGTCGGTTTGGCAGCCCCGCAGATTGGCATCCTGCGCCGGGCGGTGATCATTGATATTGGGGAAGGCCCGATTGAACTGATTAACCCGGAATTTCTGGAGCAAAGCGGGGAGCAGAACTTACAGGAAGGCTGCCTGTCCTGCCCCGGGGATTGGGGGATAACCTCCCGTCCGGCTTATGTAAAGGTGCGGGCTCAAAACCGTGAGGGAGAATTTTTTGAACTGGAGGCTACTGAGCTGTTGGCCGTGGCCTGCTGTCATGAAATCGACCATCTCAACGGCATTTTGTTTAAGGAACATTTGGTCAAGGATTCCAATCCACAGGAACGGGAATTGTTTTAACTTGAGAAAAGAAAACAGATTGTAGCCATAGGAAAGGGGAGCGCGGTTATGCGGATCATATTTATGGGTACGCCGGATTTTGCAGCGCCTTGTTTGCAGGCGTTGCTGGATGCCGGACATCAGGTGTGCGGGGTATTCACCCAGCCGGATAAGCCCAAGGGCAGAGGGTATGCTCTAACCCCGCCGCCAGTCAAGGAACTGGCTTTGCGGCATGGATTAGAGGTGTTTCAGCCCAAAACCCTGCGGGATGGACAGGCGGCGGCGATCATTGCTGAGAAACAGCCCGAGATGATCGTGGTAGTGGCATACGGCAAAATTTTGCCAAAAGAAATTTTGGATTTGCCGCCTTACGGCTGTGTCAATGTCCATGCTTCTTTGCTGCCCAGATACCGGGGCGCGGCGCCGATCCAGTGGTCGGTGATCAACGGCGACTCGATGACCGGCGTAACCACCATGTATATGGCGGAAGGGCTGGACACAGGGGACATGCTGCTGCAGGCGGAAACCCCCATTGATCCTGAGGAAACGGCCGGCGAGCTCCATGACCGTTTGGCCCAGATGGGGGCGAAGCTGATGGTGGAAACGGCCGCCGCTTTAGAAGCCCATGCGGTAGAACGGCGGGCCCAGGATGACAGCCTGTCCTGTTACGCCGAGATGCTCCACAAAGGCCTTTCTAAAATTGATTGGAATAAGCCGGCCCAGACGGTGCATAATCTGGTGCGGGGACTGTCCCCATGGCCGGTGGCCAGCACGGTTTACCATGGAAAAGGATTGAAAATTCATAAAACCGCAATAAACCCTGAAATTCGCGGGGCGGCCGGCGTTATGATAGAGAAAAACGGCCAGTATTTTGTCTGTTGCGGGGAGGGGGCCGTGGAGTTGCTAACCGTCCAATATGAGGGCGGAAAACGGATGGCGGGCAAGGACTTTTTCCGCGGCCATCCGCTTGAACCAAACGAAACCTTAGCGTAACCGCTTTTGACCCAAATCCAGCAAAAACTGTCACAGGCGTGACCGGTGAAGGAGGATTGTCCCTTGGGCTTTTATTATTATGATTATACGTATTTCCTGTTTATGGCGCCTGCTTTGTTGATTTCCCTTGCGGCGCAAATCGGTGTGCATGCCACTTTTCGAAAATATTCCCAGATTACCAACCGCCGGTTTCTCACCGGAGAAGGCGCTGCCCAGCGCGTGCTCCAATATGGCGGCGTGATGAATGTGTCCATCCAGCGGGTGGGCGGGAGCCTGACCGATTTTTTTAATCCCCACAACCAGACCATTGCCCTTTCCGACTCGGTGTTCGGCTTGGCGACGGTTTCGGCGGTTGGGGTGGCCGCTCACGAGGCGGGACATGCCATCCAGCACGCCAAGGGCTATTTGCCCATCAAAATCCGCAACGCCTTGGTGCCGGCGGTCAACCTGAGCTCCAACCTGGCCATGCCCTTGGTGGTGCTGGGGCTGCTGCTGCCGGTAAAATATGATTTTGTGGTGTTTATTGGCATGGGACTTTATGGCTTTGCCGTGCTGTTTTCCTTGGTGACGCTGCCAGTTGAATTCAACGCCAGCCGCCGTGCCATCCGCGCTTTGAGCGAAACCGGCGCGTTGGACCCAGATGAGCTGAAAGGAGCCAAGCGGGTATTGCAGGCGGCGGCCATGACCTATGTCGCTTCCACCTTGACCGCTTTGCTCTCTTTCTTCCGGCTGGTGCTGATTGCCGGGAACCGCAGGGGGCGTGAGTAAATGAAAAATGCAAGAACCGCCGCTTTGGCAGCCCTGATCCAGGTGGAGGACAGCGAAGGCTATTCCAACATCGTCATCGACAAAACCATCCGGCAATCTGGTTTGGACCCCCGGGACGCGGCTTTGGCTACGGCTATTTTTTACGGTGTACTGGAGCGGCGGATTACGCTGGATCACATCATCGGGCAATTCTCCCGGCTACCGCTGGAAAAGCTGTCCTCCGAGGTGATCAACGCTTTGCGGATCGCGGTGTATCAGATTCGCTATTTGGAAAAAATTCCTCATTCCGCCGCCGTCAACGAGGCGGTCAATTCCATGAAGGGGACCAAATCGGCAAAAGCCGCCGGCTATCTCAACGGCGTTTTGCGGGCGTTGCTCCGGGGCATGGATACCATCCAGACCCCCGATCCCAAAAAATCGCCGCTGGAGGCGTTGAGCGTAGAAGCTTCCTGCCCGGTTTGGCTGATTCAGCTTTGGATCCATGCCTATGGTCAGGACTGCGCGCTTTCTTTGGTGCACTCCTTAACGGAAAAACCTCCCTTATTTCTACGGGTTAACACCACAAAAATTTCCGCCCAGGATTTGATGGAACAACTTCGGAAGGAAGGGGCGGAGGCAGCCTTGGTGGACTGGCTTCCCGGCGCGCTGGCTTTGGAACATGCCGGGGCGGTGGACCAGCTTCCTGGCTTTGCCCAGGGCCATTTCCATGTTCAGGATTTGTCCTCCCAGCTTTGCTGTTATCTTCTTTCCCCCAAGCCAGGCCAGACCGTAGCGGATTTGTGTTCCGCGCCTGGCGGCAAGGCGTTTACCATGGCCCAGTGGATGGAAAACCAGGGTAGGCTGCTGGCTTTTGACAAATATAAGGGCAAGGTGGGATTGATTCGTCAGGGAGCGCAGCGGCTGGGCCTTTCCATCATTGAGGCGCAAACTCGGGACGCCACCCGGGCGGACTTGGAGCTGTTGGCTGCGGACTGCGTGCTGTGTGACGCTCCTTGCGCCGGTCTGGGGATTATCCGCCGGAAACCGGAAATCCGGTATAAAAACCCCAAGGATTTGGAAGGGCTGCCGGCGTTACAACGTACAATTTTAGAGCAGGCTGCCCGTCAGGTAAAGGCGGGCGGGGTTTTGTTTTATTCTACTTGCAGCTTGAATCCAGCGGAAAACGGCCAGGTGGCCGACTGGTTTTTGGAAGCCCATGAGGACTTTGCCGCTATGCCGCTGGACTTGCCGGAAGGAATTCGACGTGGGATTACGGAGCCGGGCAATCAACTGACCCTGTTCCCCCATATTCACGGTACCGATGGCTTTTTTATCGCCGCATTTCGGAAGCTGCAAGGAAAAGAAAGGTAAGGTTTGCTCTTTGGAAGCGACGGGAGTGGGAAAAGGTCGAGCGCGACGCTAGGGTTTCAAGTTTTCGCTCATTAGAGTGAGGGACGAACGACTCGCGCGGATGAAACGCCAGCTCGCTGGCTGCTGCCAGGAGAACCCCTTGATCGGGTTCCCCATGGCCAAAGATTTCTGTGGAATCTTTAGCCTCCCCTCCTGTAAAGATTTCGTTCGCTGGGGAGAACGAGAGGGGCTCTGTCCCTCCACCCTGCCACCTTGG
>JAAWSO010000033.1 GCA_022801595.1 Clostridiales bacterium
TTTGCTCCATGATAAGCATTTCTGCTTATCACAAAGATGTTTGGTGATCCATCGGAGATTCGAACTCCGGACACCTTGATTAAAAGTCAAGTGCTCTGCCAGCTGAGCTAATGGATCATATTGGGGATTCCATGATCTAAAATAAGGAAACCCCGTTTGTTGTGGCTGGGCTGGCAGGATTCGAACCTACGGATGACGGAGTCAAAGTCCGTTGCCTTACCGCTTGGCGACAGCCCAATACAGAGCGCAGACAGCTTGTCCGCGCCAATTCTCAAATGGGGTGGAAGATCGGATTCGAACCGACGGTCTCCAGTGCCACAAACTGGCGCTTTAACCAACTAAGCTACATCCACCATAAATGGCGCGCTGAAAGGGACTCGAACCCCTGACCTACTGCTTAGAAGGCAGTTGCTCTATCCAGCTGAGCTATCAGCGCAAATGGTTATCTTATCACTTTCACCTATGGAGCAGGTGATGGGAATCGAACCCACATGGCCAGCTTGGAAGGCTGGAGTTCTACCACTGAACTACACCTGCATATCAGCGACGTGTATTATTTTACCAAACACGCCGCAAAAAGTCAATACTTTTTTTAAAATAATTTTAAAATTTTTTGGTGATTATAAGATATCCAGCTGAATATCATCTTCCCGTGCGGTTACGGCAATGCCTGTGATGGTTCGATCGCAATTTTCTACGATCTGGGAAGCGATCTGATCCTCCACTTTTTTGCGGATCAGGTTCCGCAGGTCACGGGCGCCGCTCTTGCCGCCCACAGCATGTTTCGCTAGCCATTGGCAAGCCGCGTCGTCAAAGGTCAAGCGAATCCCCCGCTCTTCCATCGAGTCGATATACTCGCTCATCATCAGCTTGGCAATCGCTACAAAGTCCTCTTCCTCCAACCCACGGAAAATGATCACCTCATCCACACGGCTGAGGAATTCTGGGCGCAGGAACTCGGATAAAGCCTTCATCACCTTTTCCCGGTTAACATCAGCCGCGCTCTTGGCAAAACCTAAAGAGGTTTCCGATTTCTCGCTTCCTGCATTGGAAGTCATAATGATAACTGTATTTTCAAAGTTAACGGTTCGGCCATGGGCGTCGGTAATCCGTCCCTCGTCCAAAATCTGGAGCAGAATGTTCATCACATCCGGGTGCGCCTTTTCGATTTCATCAAATAGCAGCACCGAATACGGACGGCGGCGCACTTTTTCCGTCACCTGCCCGGCCTCGTCATAGCCTACATAGCCAGGAGGGGAACCAATAATGCGGGAGACCGAATGCTTCTCCATAAATTCGGACATATCCAAACGGATCAAGGTTTCCGGCGTATCAAACAGCTCTTTGGAAAGCACCTTTACCAGTTCGGTTTTTCCCACGCCGGTAGGCCCAACAAAAATAAAGGAGGCTGGACGGCGGCGGGGACTGATCTGTACCTTACTGCGGCGAATGGCGGCAGCTACGGCGGAAACCGCTTCTTTCTGTCCAATGACCTTGGAAGCCAGTACGTGTTCCAGGTTCGCCAGCTTTTTTAATTCGCTTTCCTGGATCCGACTGGCTGGAATCCCAGTCCATAACTCAATCACATGGGCCAAGTCCTCTAAACTTACTTCAGAGCCCAAGGCTGTAGGAGCCAGCTCGGCAATCTTAGCGTCTAAGCGGGCAATTTCACAGCGTACTTCCGCCAACTTTTCATAATCGGTCTCACTTCCGTCAGCGGTCAGCTCTTCCTCCTGTTTCCGCAAACGTTCCACTTCCTCTATGCTGTTGTCATACTCCACCATAGGCATATTCCGCAGGGCGGCGCAAGCACAGGATTCGTCCATCAGGTCAATGGCCTTATCCGGCAGGAACCGGTCAGTAATGTACCGCTCAGATAATACCACACAGCGTTTGACAATCGCATCGGTCACTCGCACCCGGTGATAATCCTCATAGTATCCTTTGATGCCTTCCAAAACCGCAATGGTATCGTCTACGGAAGGCTCCGCAATGGTCACCGGCTGGAAGCGGCGCTCCAGGGCGGCGTCCTTTTCAATATGCTTCCGGTACTCCACAAAGGTGGTGGCGCCGATTACCTGGATTTCCCCGCGTGATAAGGCCGGCTTCAGAATGTTCGCCGCATTCATGGAGCCTTCCGCGTCCCCAGATCCTACCAGGTTATGGACCTCATCAATAAACAAAATAATGTTGCCATCGGCCTTTACTTCATCCACCAGACCCTTAATCCGGGCTTCAAACTGGCCTCGGAATTGGGTGCCCGCTACCAGGGCGGTCAAATCCAGCAGATGCAGCTCTTTCTTTTTCAGGCGCGCCGGCACATTCCCTTGGGCAATGCGAATCGCTAATCCCTCGGCAATGGCGGTCTTGCCCACGCCGGGCTCGCCAATCAGGCAAGGGTTATTCTTGGTGCGGCGGCTCAAAATCTGAACCACTCGGGCAATTTCCTTATCTCGACCCACAATGTTGTCAATTTCGCCCCGCTGCGCTTTGGCGGTCAAATTGTAGCAGTACAGATCCAGATGCTTGCGCTTTTTCCGGTTGCCTTCTTTTTTTCCTTTCCCCTGGCTGGAAGCGTTCTCCCGGGTTTGCTCCGTAGGGTCCCCTTCCATATTGGGGAAAATATTTTTCAAAAACGGGAAGGTAGCGGCGCCTCCTGGCATAAAACCATTATCCCCATCCCGGTTATCGTCGTTATCATTTTCATCACCAACCGGCTCAATCATGTTCATATTCATAAGCTCGTTGATTTCATTTTCCATGTTTTCCATCATTTCTTCGGTGATGCCCATTTTTTCCATCAGGTCGTTCACCGGCTTAATTCCAAGTTCCTTGGCGCACACCAGGCAATAACCTTCGGTTTTCTGCGCATCCGCGGACTGCGACACAAATACAACCGCAGGTCTCTGTTTACATTTGGAACACATCATCATGATTTGGTACACTCCTCCGCTACCGCAGCGGATATTCCGCCCCAAGGGGACAGACCGTGTCTGGGAGACGCCCTGCGGTGAAATTCGGGCGACGTTCCTTTCCTTTACTCCCCGCCAACCAGCAAGGTCTTCCGGGAGCTAACGTTCTTCTTTCCATTGCTTCTGCTTCATTGGCCTCTTGGGAATCAGGGAAGCCGCCTGTTTTTCTAATTTTTCCAATGTTTCTGGCCGCTCCCCTTTTTCCTTCTGCCGCAATTGGATGTGCATGGAATCCTTCGGGTCATCCGAACGCAGAATTTGTACAAACACTTGGAAATATCGGATAAACGCATAAATCATAAAACCGGCGGTCACAGAAAGCAGGATTCCAGTCAAGGTTATGCTCTGATAATGCCAAATCGCCTTAAGGGCGAATATGGTGACAAAGGAAATATAAAATAGAATGGTCGCCACCTTGCCATACCATTTGGCGGCGCAGGGACGCTTCTTATTTTTAATCAAGATCATTCCAGCAATCAGCATCAGCAGCTCCTTGAGGACAAAAATTCCCAGAAGCGGCCAAAGCATCGGCTGTTTTACAGCCAAACAGACCGCCACTGCCCCTTGGGTCAACTTGTCCGCCACCGGGTCCAGCACCTTGCCCAAATCCGTGATCTGATGGAAGCTGCGGGCAATTTTTCCGTCCAGGAAATCGCTGATCCCAGACAGACCCAGCATCACCCACGCCCAAACGGTATGATCCGTCAGGTAACAGGCGACAAACGGCGCGATCAACAAGATCCGCAGAAAGGAAAGCAGATTCGGAATATTCAAATTTGCATTCTTATTTTTCATAGTAAACCCTGCTTTGGCTCAAGTTCCAGAAACTTCTTTTCCAATACCGGATTCTGGCCTTGACCACCAACACCATACGAACTCATCAAACTTTTCTAGAAAGCGAATCTCCGCCTTCCTCAAAAATCACTCATAAACCATGCACTGACCGGATTATTGTCATAGAACCATCGGCAAAGGTACGACGCCTCAATGGTCTTATGCACAGACCCGGCTGTTTCCATGCTGAGCAACGGCGCCGCTACCAGAACCACTGTAGCCAGTAAAAACGCCACCACGCCGCCCTTGAGCAGGCCAAACGCGCCGCCTAATATCCGGTTGATGGTATTGAGCACCGGCAATCGGAATACCCCGTCAATCAATCTCGCTAAAAAGTAAATCCCAATACGGAACCCAATAAATAAGAGGATCGTCAGGCCCAAGGCAGTCAAATGGACGATCACCGGGGAGACAAAGTCCGCAGCGGACTGGGCCGCCGCATCCGAGGAGTCTGTTATGCTCGCCCCAAGCTGCTGAGAGGTCACACCCATATTTTGCAGGGCGTTGCTCAAAAAGCTCGGCAACGCGGACAGAACCGACTGGGCTTGCTGCTCCACGGTAGCGGCCCCTTGTCCAGAAATGGCAGAACGGATCGTATCCACCAAGGACGACCGAAACAGGCCGGTATACATCCAATTGGCAATGAGGTTGCCCAGGCAAATAGCTGCGATCAGAGCCGCAATAGAACCAAGAAACCCAATTAAGGAGCGAACCAGTCCGGTGCGCAGTCCCGCGAAAAAGAACGATAGCAAAAGCGCCGCCAATAGGATATCGATTAAAATTGCCACCGGCTACCTCCTAAATTCCCGTTTGGAAACCACGAATAAAATTTCCATATACGTATCCTTAAATATACCATACTCTGGGGAGAAGTACAATACTGAATTTGGATTTCTTCATGATTTGCCCCCAAAGGCCCATGCAATCCAAAGCCAGCAAACCAATTATTCTTTGCAAACGTCCACCCACGTCGGATTCCCTGTACATCGCTCCAACTCCTCCAGAGAAAGCTGAACCACGCTGCACTCACTGCCGGCCGCCGGATAAACTACCTCGCTGCCCTTCAGAGAAGCATCCAAATAAATCGTGACCTCTGGCTTAACCGCAAAGGGGCAAACGCCTCCCACGCCATGCCCAATGCGATCCTCCACCAAATCACGGGGGATCATTTTGGGCCTTTGATGGAATACCGCTTTGTATTTTTTGTTGTCTACCTTGACATGCCCAGCCGCGACAATCAGAATGGGGGCTTCGTCCACCAAAAAGGATAAGGTCTTGGCGATCTGCTTTTCCTGGCATCCGATTGCCTGCGCTGCCAGTTCCACGGTTGCGCTGGATTGTTTCAATACTTTGACCCGCTCGCCCAGCCCGGCTTGATCAAAATAACGCTGTACATTTTCGTAAGACATAATTCCTCCTATCGGGCAGCTTTCCGCCCGTCCATCGTCCGTCTACAGCCTGAGATACCGGATCTCGCTGATGCCCAAGACATACGCTGAGCTTTCGTCGCACAAGGCCAGCGCCTTAGCGTCACTCCCAGCATCCTGGACGCTGAACGCCGTTACCGCTGTTCCAGCGCTGGTATCCTGGTTTCTCATAGCATTGACGGAATAAGCCATTACCTTGCCTTGATGCAGCGTAGCCACGGTATCACCAAGCAAGGAAATGGAAATGGCTTTTTCCGTGGTATCCAGACTAGCGAATACGTTTCCAGCCGAATCTAAAATCACGATTTGATTCGTGCTCGCGCTGTCATAGGGTTCCAAAGCCAACGCCGCATAGTCCCCATGTATGCTGTACCCGGAAAGCTGGCGGTTTTGATAGGCATAATCCACTTTCGCTCCCGTACTGCTGTGGATGACGCTGGCCATGTTGTCGCCTACCGCTACTACAGTTCCATTGTCGCTGTACTCCACCCCTGTGATTAGCGTATCGGGATAGGTCAGCACAGCGGTGGGGGTTTCCTTTGTAAAATCAAATAAATACACCGCGGAAATAATCCCGCCGTTCTCCGCCGAAATTGCCGTTACTGCCGCGCCGGTAGCGTCATGGTTCAGGGCAATTCCCGTGACATAGTAGCCGGAAAAGCTATATTTATACTGTTCCTGATCGTTTTCCAAGTACACCGTCATCTGGGAGGGGTACCCCGTGCTGTCCGTCACCAGGGCATACCGTCCATTTTCCGCAATATCCGCAGCCATGATATTGTTGGCCGCGTCAGTCTTTCGAATGATTTTCTCATTAGTTTCAATGGAATAGCCGGTACTGCCCAGGTTATACACCATCATCTTATCCCCAGCCACCTTCAGTATGGGGCGGTTATAGCTGTGCTGGTGATTGAGCTGCACTTTCGCCGTGGTGTTCAGCCGTAGCAGCGCCGTATCGCTGACCGCCACCACGTCCTTGTTGACGGAAAAAAAATTTCCCACGCTGATATTGTTTCCCACAATCTGAGCTGGGAAACCGTCGCCGATCCCCTGGCCTTTGGTGGTGGTGTTATACCAGTCCGTGACTTCCTCGGTGGAACAGCTGCGCAGCCCGACAAAAATCAAAGCGCCCAGAGCCGCCACCAACAGGAGGCCGATGATATAGTAAAACCAGCGGGAAATCTTAATTTCCCGTTTGTTTTGTTTTTGCCGGCGGGCGCGGCGTTTTTCATACCGGATTTCACTTTGCTGGACATACTTGTCATTTTCCTTGTCGTCGTCCTCGTCGGTAATGCCAAATTTTTCTTTGATATCTTCATCGGAAGCGAACCGCCGGCCTTTTTCCCGTTTCTTTTTCGCGGCGGTATCCTCCGATTCCGTCCGATACCGTTTGCCTTTGCTCATGCCTTCTTCTCCCCATCCCCTGCGCCGTAATCAACCTTATTCAAATACAGTCCCCAGGGCGGCGCAGTCGGCCCTGCCAGTTTGCGATTTTTCGCCGCCAGAATTTCTGGAATCTGTTCCGGCTGAATTTTCCCCTGGGCCACCCGCAGCAGCGTGCCCACCATAATCCGCACCATGTTATACAAAAAACCGTCTGCCGCCACGGTAAACAGCACCATGTCCCCCTGCCGGGTTACCTGAGATTTGGTGACGCACCGGGTCAAGTCTCCCCGCTCCCGGCTGTCCACGGTGCAAAACGAGGTAAAATCATGGCGGCCTAAATAGCCCTGAGCCGCCCGGTTCAATCGCTCTACATCCAGGGGATACCAATAATGCAGGGCGTATCCCTGCAAAAATGGATCCCGGATGGGATGGTTCCAGATTTTATACATATACTCCTTTCCAACACAGGAATACCGGGCGTGAAAATCCTCCCCCACCTCCCGGCAGGCATGCACCGCCATATCCTCCGGCAAAAAATGATTCAACGCGCCGACCAGCCGTTCACAAGGAATGGCGTGGTCGGTTTTCACGCTCACGCAATATTCATAGGCGTGGACGCCGGAATCGGTGCGGCTGCACCCTTTGATATCGGGAAGTACGCCCAGCACCTTCTGCAACGCATTTTGAAAGACTTCCTGCACCGCCACGGCATTTTGCTGAATCTGCCAGCCATGATAGCGTTTTCCATCGTAACTGATTGTGAGTAATAAATTCCGCATCGTTTCCAAACCCATTTCCAGAAAATTTCCCAGCCATCCCCCAATCCTTATAAATAGGGATGGGTCACAAAAATTCGTAGCAGCACCACGCCGGCACAGGCCGCGGCCGTCACACAGGAGACCACAATATCCACCGGGGCAATGTGGAGCACCTTCATTTTTGTCCGCCCCTTACCGCCGTTGTAGCACCGGCATTCCATAGCCATAGCTAGGTCATAGGCCCGGCGGAATGACGACACAAACAGGGGCACCAGCACCGGTACGAGAGAACGCACCCGTTGCAGAATGCCGCCGCTTTCCATATCGGCCCCCCGCGCCTTCTGCGCGTTCATAATCTTGTCGGTTTCCTCCAGCAAGGTGGGGATAAACCGCAGCGCAATGGTCATCATCATGGCCACTTCATGCACTGGTACCCGGATCAGCTTCAAAGGCTTCATCAGCCGTTCCAGCGCATCGGTAAGCTGGGTGGGCGAGGTGGTGAAAGTCAGCACCGAACTGGCGAAAATCAGCACCACAATCCGCACCGCAATAAAAATGCTGTTTCGGATGCCGCCGGTGGTAATCCGCAGGAATCCCCATTCCCAAAGCACCTCGCCGCCGCCATAAAACAGGTTGAGGATGGAGGTGAACAGCACCACAAACAGGATCACCTTTAAACTTTTAAAATATCGGCCGATGGAAACCCCAGAGGTTGCCATTGCCGCGAATACCAAGGCGGCAACCACGGCCAGGCCGACGAAGTTCCCCGCCACAAAAATAAAGACGATCACGCTGAGCACCAGCACAAATTTCACCCGTGGGTCCAGCCGGTGCATCAACGAATTGCCAGGCAAAAACTGGCCCAGCGTAACATCCCTAACCATGAGAGGCCCCCTCCCCTTTCTTCTGGAGCAACGGAAGCAGCGCCTCCACTGCCTGCCGCAGCGTAAAGACCCCGGACGGAACCGGATACCCCTTCTCCCGCAGCATGGTCATAATCCGGGTGACCTGGGGCACCTGCAAGCCCATAGCCTGCAATTCCTGACCCTGGGCAAACACTTGGGCGGGCTGGTCAAACATAGCCACCTTGCCTTGGTTCATCACCAGAATCCGGTCGGCGGTTTCGGCAATGTCCTCCATACTGTGGGAAACCAGCACAATGGTGTTACGCCGTTTTTTGTGGTATTCCATAATCTGCCCCAAAATCATATCCCGGCCCATTGGGTCCAGGCCGGCGGTAGGCTCGTCCAGGATCAGCACGTCCGGATCCATGGCGATCACTCCCGCAATGGCCGCCCGGCGTTTTTCGCCGCCGGACAGCTCAAAGGGAGATTTCTCCAAAAGGTTACGATCCATGCCCACAAAATCCGCCGCCGCCATGACCCGCTCCCCAATCTCCGGCTCGCTGAGCTTTTGATTTTTGGGACCAAAGGCAATATCCTTAAACACGGTTTCCTCAAAAAGCTGGTATTCCGGGTATTGGAACACCATGCCCACCTGGAACCGGACGCTGCGGATTTTTTTGGGCTGTTCCCAAATGTCCTTGCCGTGGAGCAAAACCGTTCCCGAGGTGGGCCGCAGCAGGCCGTTGAGCTGCTGAATCAGGGTGGATTTCCCGGAACCGGTGTGGCCGATCAAGCCAACGCATTCCCCCTCTTCAATGGAAAAGCTGACGTCATCCACCGCGACCTTCCGAAATGGGGTCTTGGGACCATAAATATAGCTTACATTTTTTACTTCCAGCACACTCATAGGGCAGTTATGTCTCCTTCAGCAAGCATTCCAACACATCTACACATTCTTCTACCGTCAGCACATCCTCTGGAAACGGGCAGCCTTCCTTGCGCAGCAGATCCATTAGCTCGGTAGCCTGCGGCACATCCAAGCGATGCTTCTTGAGCAAATCCACCTGGGAAAATACCTGACGGGGCGTACCGTCCAGCAGGACCTTTCCGTGATCCATCACCACCACCCGGTTGGCCATCGCTGCTTCTTCCATGTAGTGAGTGATCAATACAATGGTAATCCCCTTTTCCCGGTTCAGCTTCCAAATGGTTTCCAGCACCTCCTGGCGGCCCCGGGGGTCCAGCATGGCGGTAGGCTCGTCCAACACAATGCAGTTTGGCTCCATGGCGATAATCCCCGCAATGGCGATCCGCTGTTTCTGGCCCCCGGAAAGTTTGTGGGGAGCATGCTCCCGATACTCGTACATATCCACGGCTTTTAAGGCGTTGTCCACCCGCTGGCGGATTTCCGCGGAAGGCACCCCGATATTTTCCGGGCCAAAGGCCACGTCTTCCTCCACAATGCTGGCCACCAGTTGGTTGTCCGGGTTCTGCTGAACCAATCCCACCTGGCGGCGGATTTCAAAGATCCGTTTTTCGTCCCTGGTATCTATGGCATCCACATACACCGTCCCGCCGGAGGGCAGCAGCAATGCGTTGAAATGCTTGGCCAGGGTGGATTTCCCAGAGCCGTTGTGCCCAAGCAAAGCCACAAAATCCCCCTTTTGGATATCCAGGGAAACGCCGTCCAGCACTGGGACGGCCAGCTCCCCTTCATCCGCTGGGTAGGAAAAGGTCACGTTTTCTGTGTGTAGATACTCCATGTTTGCGCCTCCTGTCTGCTCCATCTATTCCGCCGACTGCCAAATCGCGGTGGAACCGCAGGGCAGCGCCATTCCAGAGGCGGTAACCGGCAGGCCGATTTCATCTGCGGAAACCTGACCGCCGAACTTCTTTTTCAGTAAAATCCCCAATAAATATTCCATCACCGACGGGGACAGGCCGGTGGTGTAGGAATTGAGCAGGAAAAACAGCGGCTGTTCCGAAAGGATTGGCAGGCACAGTTCCACCAAGCCATAGAGCTGTTCCTCCAGCTTCCAGACCTCCCCGCCTGGGCCGCGGCCATAGGACGGCGGGTCCATGATGATACCGTCGTAGGTATTGCCCCGCCGCTGTTCCCGCTGGACAAACTTGACGCAGTCATCCACCAGCCAGCGGATGGGCCGGTCGGAAAGGCCGCTGGCCGCCGCGTTTTCCTTGGCCCAGGCTACCATGCCTTTGGAAGCGTCCACATGGCACACCTGCGCGCCGGCTTTGGCGCAGGCTAAAGTAGCCGCACCGGTGTAGCCGAATAGGTTCAACACCTTGGCCTGCCGACCATGAGTTTTGGCGGCAGAAATTTTCTCCGTGACAAAATCCCAATTGACCGCCTGCTCAGGAAAAATCCCCGTGTGCTTAAAGCCCATCGTCTTGAGCTGGAACGTCAGATCCTGATACTGGATCTTCCACATTTCCGGCACCTTTTGATACTCCTGCCAGCTCCCGCCGCCGGTATTGGAGCGAAAATACCGGGCATGGGCCTGTTTCCACAAGGGATGCTCCTTAGGGGTGTTCCAGATGATCTGGGGGTCGGGACGGATTAAAATCACATCCCCCCACCGCTCCAGCCGTTCCCCGGCGGAGGTGTCGATCAATTCATAGTCGTTCCAGTTTGCAGCTCTCAAAATGTTCCGCTCCTTCTATGGCTATGCTAGCCGGGCGCGAATCACATCCGCCACCTGACCGGCTAATGCCTGAATTTGTTCTGGGTCTGGGCCTTCCACCATCACCCGCAGCAACGGTTCCGTTCCGCTGGGACGCACCAAAATCCGGCCGGTTTTGCCCAGGGTTTTCTGTACTTCCTCCGTGGCTTTTTTCACTTCCCCATCGGTATAAAAACGCAGCTTGCCCTCCGCCGTCACCTTGACGTTGACCAGCACCTGGGGGAACCGGGACATCAGCGTGGCCAGGCTAGACAAGTTAGCCTGCCTGCGGCACAAAATACTCAAAAGCTGGCAAGCCGTTAGCTGGCCGTCTCCAGTGGTGCAGTAGTCCAGGAAAATCACATGGCCGCTTTGCTCACCGCCAAAGTTATAATTTTCCAGACGCATTTCTTCCAGCACATATCGGTCGCCTACCTTCGTAGCCGCGAACCGCATCCCGTTTTCCTCACAAAAACGGATAAAGCCCAGGTTGCTCATCACCGTGCCAACCACAGCGTTCTTTTCCAGCTTGCCCCGGGACTTCAAATCCGCCGCGCAGATGGCCATCACAAAGTCGCCGTCTACCAACTGGCCTTTTTCATCCACAGCCAGACAGCGGTCGGCGTCGCCGTCAAAGGCAATGCCCGCGTCCAGCTTGTTTTCCTTCACGAAAGCTTTCAGCGCTTCCATGTGGGTAGAGCCGCACTGGTCGTTGATGTTGGTGCCATTGGGCTGGTCAGCCAGCATGTAGCAGGTAGCTCCCAGCTCCGTGAACAAGGTTTCCGCGGTCATGGCGGCTGAGCCATTGGCGCAGTCCAGCGCAATGCGGATGCCGTCCAGGGGATAGGGCACCGTGGTTTTGATGTGGTCGATATAATCCCGGTGGGCATTTTCCGCTTCGGACACACAGCCCACCGCAGCCCCGGTAGGGCAAGGATAGGCCTGTACCTGGTCCAGCACAATGGCCTCAATCTGCTCCTCCAAAGCGTCAGGCAGCTTGTAGCCGTCGCCGCTGAAAATCTTGATGCCGTTAAATTCGCAGGGATTGTGGGAAGCGGAAATCATAACGCCTGCGTCCGCGCCGTATTTCCCCACCAGATAAGCTACGGCTGGCGTGGGCACGACCCCCAGCTTGACCACATTGGCTCCCACGGAGCACAGGCCAGCCGCCAGGGCATTTTCCAGCATATCCGAGGACTGCCGGGTGTCTTTTCCGATCAAGACGGTGGGATGGGCATCGATGCTGCTTGTTAGGACCATCGCTGCCGCCCGTCCAATGTTCATAGCCAGTTCGCAAGTGAGTTCCGAGTTGGCGACGCCTCTCGCGCCGTCCGTTCCAAATAATCTTCCCATAATCGTTCCTGCTACCGCCAGGCTTTCCTTGCCGGCGGGTTTCCTTTCTCCAAAAAATTGATCCAGGAATTGTCTTTGCCGCATATATCGTTTATTTTAGACAATCCCTTTGACTATCTTAGAAATATGATGAAAACATTTTGTAAATTCTGAATGGATTGTAAATTTTTCTTCTCTTCCTTTTAATACAGCTTTTGCTGCTCCGTTTCCCCATTTCTTGGCGCGTCTAGGCCCAAATGGAGGTAAGCGGCGCGGGTGGCGCAGCGCCCCCTTGGGGTACGGCTCAAAAAGCCAATCTGCATGAGATAAGGCTCATACACATCCTCCAGTGTCACCGATTCCTCCCCAATAGCCGCGGCCAGGGTTTCCAGCCCCACCGGCCCCCCATTGTAAAATTTAATCATGGTGGACAGCATCCGGCGGTCGTTGGCGTCCAAGCCCAGCTCGTCAATTTCCAGCCGGTCCAGAGCCAGTTTTGCCGACTGATAGGTGATGACGCCATCGCTGATCACCTGGGCGAAATCCCGCACCCGCTTGAGCAGACGGTTGGCAATCCGAGGCGTGCCCCGGGAGCGGGAAGCGATCTCCAACGCTCCGTCGGTTTCCACCTGAATTTCCAAAATCCCAGCGCTGCGGGTGACAATCTCCGCCAATTCCTGGGGAGAATACAGCTCCAGCCGGAGCACCACGCCAAAGCGATCCCGCAAAGGTGCGCTCATCTGTCCTGCCCGGGTGGTAGCGCCTACCAAAGTGAAGGAAGGAAGCGGCAAATGGTAGGAGGCGGCCATTTGACCCTTGCCGGTAATAATATCCAAGGCAAAATCCTCCATGGCCGGGTATAAAATTTCTTCTACGCTGCGGGAAAGCCGGTGGATTTCGTCGATGAATAACACATCCCCCGGGTCCAAATTCGTCAGCAAGGCGGCCAAATCCCCCGGCTTCTCAATGGCCGGGCCGGAAGTGATCCGCAGGTTGACCCCCAGTTCATTGGCGATGATCCCCGCCAAGGTGGTTTTTCCCAAACCAGGAGGGCCGTACAGCAAAACGTGATCCAGGGATTCCTTCCGCAGCCGGGCCGCTTCGATGAATACAGCCAGATTTTCCTTGGCCTTTTCCTGCCCCACATAGTCGGACAGGGTGCGGGGACGCAGGGGATTCTCCACCTCCCCATCCTCCGGCATGTACTCCGGCGCAATCATACGGTTTTCAAAATCGTAATCATTTTCCTCGTAATTCAAGTTGCTCCCTCCTTGGGGTCATATTCCACGAACCTTCTCTCCTACAGCCGATTGGCCATCGCTTTCAGGGACAGCCGGATCAATTCCTCAACCGGCAGCGAGCTGTCAAATTTAGCCACCACCCCGGCGGCGTCCGACGGTGAATAGCCCAGCACCGACAGAGCGTTCACCGCCTCTGCCGCGTGGGACGATGCCGATACTACACCGGCCCCGGCAGGCGCGAAGCTTGTCGTTCCGCCGCCCGCCGCCATCTTCTTAACCTTGTCCGTCAGTTCCAGCACAATCCGCTGGGCCAGCTTGCTGCCTACGCCAGAAGCGCGGGTCAGGGTTTTGCTGTCTCCAGCAGCGATGGCCATAGCAACCTGCTCCGGGGCCAGTTCCGACAAAATCGCCAGCCCAACTTTTGGCCCCACGCCGCTGACTCCCGTCAGCATTTTAAAGCAATTCATTTCATCCAGAGTGGCGAAGCCGAACAGCGACAAGGCATCCTCCCGCACATTCAGATGGGTGTATACCTTGGTTTCTTCTCCCACCTGAGGCAATTGACGCTGGGTGTTGACGGTAGTAGCGCATTGAAAGCCTACCCCGCCACATTCGACAACCAACATCCCCATCTCCACATGGACCAGCGTTCCTGTTAAACTATAAAACATTATTTCTTCCTTTCCCCTGTCAACAGTGTCCTTCGCATGGCGGAGCCGCACGCTTGTCCGTGGCAGATTGCCATGGCCAGCGCGTCGGCAGTATCGTCTGGTTTTGGGATTTCCTTGAGGCAGAGCAACCGCCTGGTCATCTCCATGACCTGGGGCTTTTGAGCCCGGCCATAACCAGTCACCGCCTGTTTCACTTGCAAAGGCGTGTATTCAAATACCGGCACCCCTGCTTTCTGCACGGCCAAAAGAATCACCCCTCTCGCTTCCGCCACCTGAATGGCAGTAGTTTTATTGGTTTGGAAAAATAGTTTCTCAATGGAAACCGCATCCGGCTTCCACTGTTCCAACACGGAAGTCAAGGCGTCTGAAATAATTTCCAGCCGGCGGGGAAATTCCTCTTGGGCGCGGGTTACAATCGCGCCATGTTCCAATGGCTGATACCGGCTGTTTTGCAGCCGAAGCACCCCATACCCGACAATCGCATAACCAGGATCAATTCCAAGAATTACCATTTCCTTCCCCCATTCCCCAGAGCGTACCATTTCTCTAATAATTGATTTATTATATCATAAAAAATTGTGGAAGTGAAGAAGTAAGGGAAGTCCGCAACCATTTTTCGATCCATAACGAAAATCCATCGGTTGCTGTTTCGCAACCAAAGAGAGCAGAAAACCGTAGGAGCAATAAAAACACAGGACAGTGATTAACTGCCCTGTGTCCGATGGATTGCTTGTTCTCTTTTGGTTGCTGAGGATTTTTAGTCAGCTGGGCTCATGGATAATATCTCGTTCAGCCGCTCCTGCTGAGAGAAATTCACCAGCGGATAAATCCGCCATTTGTCTTTGATTTCCCCTTCCTTTGTCCGGCCGGTAATTTGTACGCCAGCCGCTATTCCTGTGGTGGCATCTTTCCCCATCTGTATATGGGTGGTAGCTTTGTCCGAATAAACGATTATCATATAATCTCCTCCCATTCCCCCAACCATACCTGTGGGAAAAGTTTTATCCTGGTATTGGTACTGGTTTTCCAAGATAAAGGCGGAGGATAAGAAATCGCAGATTTCTTGGATTTGCTCCGGATTTTCAATGATGGTTAGCGGGCCATCGCCTTTGCCAACCTTAAACTGTAAGATGTTGGAAGGCAATAAATCAACCACCTCCGTGATCGGAATTTCTTCTACGTCTTCCTCTCCAGCGCACCCGGCCAGCATACAAATCGTCATCATGATACTCATAATACACATCAAAAATTTATATTTCTTTCTCATATGGTTTACCATCTACAATAGAACATATCACTCACATCGCCAGAGTACGCGGAAATATTAAAAAAATGAGAATAATTTGTCGTCCATTGATCGCCTACGCGCATGAAATTTCCAGTGGAGGTTTCTTGGTATCCTACACCAGAAAATGCATGATGAGCATCTCGCCCACTACCATCATAATTTCCTACCCTAGCATTGATAAACATAAAATTCCCATTGTTAATTTGGGTTTTATACCAAGTCCAATTTAATCCTGATTTATAATCCGAACCTTTGGGTGCGGTACAAGCATACGTTTTGCAATATTTAGAAATTCCACTATACGCATCCTGGGTATAGGCAGCATATCCCCCACTACCTCCACTTTCATACCAAAATTCATTAATCGATGGTCTCATTCGGCTTACCGTTTGGGACAACTTAGGTTCATCATAGGAATTATATAAACTTGGAATATTGCGACATTCATGCCAATATTTTAACATATTTACATTGCATACCGCTGCACAAGAAGCGTCTCCATGTTGTTGCATGGTAATCGGAGTATGGCTACCAGCGAATAGGTTTGGAACAGAAACCGAAGTATAGATCTCCTGAGCACGTGTTGACAAGGTAGAGGCCATTTGTTCACTTTGGACATACTCTGCAAGATTGTCCTGCTTCTCTTCCAGGACTTTCTGAATTTCTTCTTTTTGATCCGTTACTTTGGTATTGGTTTTAATGGTGTAAAGATCATTCCCTTTTTGCAATACATACTCGTTCATTCCAACTGGGATCAATTTCGATTTTCCCAACTTAGAATCTTGTGTTACCTCTTCTCCTTGAATGGAATAAACGCCTTCATACCCAAATTCTGTCAATACCGGTTCATCCGATGAAATATCGTATACCAGGTATCCGGTATCCTTTCCATCTGTAGATAAATTTAAAATATATCCGCTTATGTTATTGTCCAAATCATAAGTAGGAATCGTTTCTTGCACTTGGGTATCCGCTGTCCATGGACAAGTAGGGTCGATATTTGAGTTTTCTTCCATGACGTCCATAATAGTCTCAGAAGGAATCGTCATTTCTATTTGCGAGCCTATTTGTGTCTCTCCCGCTGCAAAAGCAGGGACAGAAGTGCTTAATGCAAGCATCAATGCTATGATAATCGCGCCTAATCTTTTTCTTTTCATAAACGAAACTCTCCTTTTTATACGTTTTAATCCGTGATCTTAGAAAAATATACAAACCA
>JAAWSO010000034.1 GCA_022801595.1 Clostridiales bacterium
AAAGTATCATTTTATATGATTTCATAATATATTTTACTTGAAATGTATATGGGTTGTAAACCAGGAAAGCGTTCTCAGCCTGATTTTTTTCTATTATTTTCTTATGGATTCTTCCTTTCTGAAAAATGGGCATGAAAAAACCACACCCAATTTGAGTGTGGTTTGTTTTAAAATTCGTAGTGGAACCATAGGCTGATAATTTTTACCGTCTGTTCCTGTTCAAACACTTCATAAACCAACCAGCGTTCAAGATTGATTCTTTGGAAGTAAGCGGCTTTTAAATCGCCACTTAGCTTTTCATAAGGCGGCGGAGTTTGGTACGGATTTATGTGAAGGATTTCGATCAGCCTTTTCGCTTTTCCATCCAGTTCCGCTCTTTTTAAATATGGAATACATTCCTCTGATAAAGTCGGGATAATTCTAGGCTTGATTTTCTTGATGATTTGGGCATCCTCAAAGACACAACGAAGATCCCATCCTATATTAAGTTCTTGGGGAACCGCATCGGTGGCCTCAATCATCTGCCTCTCATTTTACACATCCATTTCTTTATAAAAAAAGCCACTAGTCCATATACGTGGACCCTGTGGCTTTTCTTTTTATTCCTCTCCGAAGAACTTGTTGTGAATGGTAGTAACGGCTTTATCTGCATCCTCACGGGCGATCAAAACTGAAATTTTGAT
This sequence comes from Clostridiales bacterium, assembly GCA_022801595.1. Taxonomy (GTDB): domain Bacteria; phylum Bacillota; class Clostridia; order Oscillospirales; family Acutalibacteraceae; genus UMGS1071. Next base: position 684 of record JAAWSO010000034.1, read on the forward strand.
TTCACTGGTAGAAATCATCTGAATGTTAATGTTTGCCTCAAACAGAGATTCAAACATAGCCGCCGCAACGCCAGGATGGGTTTCCATGCCAGCGCCAACGATGGAAACCTTGGAAACATTCTCATCGTATACCACAGAGGACGCACCAACCACATCAACGAATTGGTTGGATACTTCAATAGCATCCTGCATCATGCACTGTGGAATCGTAAAGCTGATATCTTTCGTATTATCACGGCCAACCGATTGGAGAATTACGTCTACATTGACCTTCTTTGCAGCTAGTTTTGAGAAAATCTTGAACGCTAAGCCCGGCTTATCTGGAACCCCGATAATCGAAATCCTCGCCACATCATTATCCTTTGCAATTCCGCTGATCAGCATTTTTTCCATTTTTGTTTCCTCCTTCACAATGGTACCCGGTACCTGAGTCAAACTAGACAAAACTTCAAGCTCTACATTGTATTTTTTTGCCATCTCTACCGAGCGGTTGTTGAGAACCTGGGCGCCTAAAGTTGCCAGCTCCAACATTTCATCATAGGAAATCACATTGAGCTTTTTGGCATTTGGCACCTTCCTTGGATCGGCAGTAAAGACACCTTCTACGTCGGTATAAATCTGGCATAAATCCGCATGCATGACGGAAGCAATCGCCACCGCGCTAGTATCCGAGCCACCGCGCCCCAGGGTAGTCATATCATCATAACGGTTGACTCCTTGGAAACCGGTAACAATAACAATATTTTTCTTATCCAGCTCTTTCTGAATACGATCTGGGTTGACTCTTTTGATCCGTGCGGAACCATAGGTGGAGCTGGTGGAAAAACCTGCTTGCCATCCCAATAAGGAAACCACTGGGTATCCCAATTTTTCAATCGCCATCGCCAACAAAGAAGCCGAAATCTGTTCGCCAGCGGAAAGCAGCATATCCATTTCCCGTTTGGATGCATTGGGGTTGATGGCCTGTGCCTTTTCAATAAAGTCGTCTGTGGTATCGCCTTGCGCTGAAACGACAACCACCACATCGTTGCCTTTTTTATAGGTGTTGGTAACAATATCGGCTACATTAAAGATACGCTCTGTATTCGCTACAGACGTACCGCCAAATTTTTGGACTATCAGACTCATAGGTCTATCCCTCCATATCGTGTTAAAGATTCAAAGAATGCTCAGAAGATTCTGGAAAAACTCGGGCGCCATAAGGATCTGTGCCTAAAATTTTCAGTCCCCAGCCAGTTACCCCTCTATTTTTCAGCAGCAACAGCGCCTGCTCCTCAAACGCCTTCGCGTCCTGCGGCGCAATGATGGCCACAATCGTTGGGCCCGCTCCGCTGATGTAGGTTCCCAGAGAACCCAGTTCATAGCTCGTTGCGCTTAGAACATCAAAACCAGGAATCAATTTTGCCCGGTAAGGCTGGTGAATTCGATCCTGTACTGCCACCCGCAGGCTTTTCAGGTCCCCTTGAGACAGCGCAGCCGCCATTAAGGCGGAACGGGACAAATTGTAGACTACATCGGTTCTGGAATATTGATGCGGCAGAACAGAACGGGCTTCCTCCGTCTTCAGCTCAAAGGACGGCACAAAAACTGCGAACCGCAGGGTATCTGCAACGGGAAGCCGAACGCTGTACACTTTTCCTTCATCCATGGCCGACACGGTCAGCCCACCGGACAGCGCAGGGCTGGTATTATCTGGATGGCCTTCCAGGTTGGCAGCCATCTCAATGAGCTCCTGTGGGCTCAATGGGCTTCCTAACAAGTGATTGGCCCCTACCATGCCTGCCACAATACAAGCAGAACTGCTCCCCATCCCACTAGCCATTGGGATATTGTTTTCTTGGATAATTTTTAGCCCAGAAAGTGGTTTGCCGCACATTTCATACAGTTGCTTTGCGGCCACATAAATCAAGTTAGATGCGTCCGTGGGTACCGCCACGTGATCCGCCGAAGAAATATCAAGACGGTCAGACTCCTCCATCCACACCTGATTGTAAAGGGACAACGCTAACCCAAGGGCGTCAAAGCCAGACCCTAAATTTGCGCTTGTCGCTGGAACTTGAATACGTATCATGTTTGCCTCTATCCTACTATTTTTTCCGGGAACCAGAATGCGCCTGGTTTCCTATTCTTATGCTATGCAAAATCTACTGGATCATGAAAAATCAGCAATCCGAACGGTTGTCTTCACCTCAGCGCCCTGCTCTTCCAACTGAGCTAATTTACTGCGGATCTCTCTCTCTGCCATCTTAGGCGTTACGAAAGCCAGTTCACCCTCTTCCGCTTCATCACAAGCCAACCAATTGATACTGCCAAACAAGCCGCGAATTCGTTCGGCTTCCACATCGGATACACGCACACGAACATACATGGCGACTGGATTGTCCAAATAATTCTGAACATAATCCGGATCCGTATTGTCCTCCCAGAACAAATACTTTCTGGCATCCACATGCTTCATGCAGTCGATCACGTCCGCTACCACTGCGCTGGCGGTCGGCAGCTTACCAGCTCCTTTTCCATAAAACAGAACCTCGTCGGTAGCGTCACCCCTGACCATAATGCCATTAAACACATCGTCGATATTGGCCATCAAGTTGCTGTTTGGAACCAGCATGGGGCAAACAATAATTTGAATTTGGCCATTGTCCATCATCTTCACGTTGCCGATCAATTTGATCTCCCCGCCCCAAGCATTGGCGTATGCCACATCTGCCAAGGTAAGATTGGAAATACCTTCGGTGTGTACCTGCTCTGGATACACATGTTTGCCGAAAGCTAAAGCCGCCAAAATACAGATCTTACGGCAAGCGTCGTGACCGTCTACATCCGCAGATGGATTCCGTTCAGCGTAGCCCAATTTTTGTGCCAAAGCCAACGCATCCTGAAAACTCATGTGATCGTCGATCATCTTGGTCAGAATAAAGTTTGTGGTACCATTCAGAATACCCGCGATCTCTAACACATTATTGGCGGCCAAACACTGATAAATAGGGCGGATAATCGGAATGCCGCCCCCTACGCTGGCTTCAAACATAAAATTCGCGTTGTGTTCTTTTGCAACAGCCAGCAATTCTGCTCCCTTTGCCGCTACCAGTTCTTTGTTCGAGGTAACTACGCTTTTACCAGCGGTCAGGCAACGTTTCACAAAATCAAAGGCTGGGTTCAAACCACCCATCACCTCCACCACGATCTGCACGCTGTCATCACGGATAATATCCTCAAAGTTTTTCGTAAAACGGTCGGCTACTGGACTGTCGGGAAATTCCTTCAAATCCAGCACATATTTGATATTTAATTCTTCATGCGCATGACGCAGAACGCCTTCTTTGTGGGAAAGGATCACCTCTACCACACCGGATCCTACTACGCCATGTCCCATCACTGCAATGTTTACCATATTAAAAACACCTCTCCATTGTATTCAAATCGTTTCGGAAGGATGACAATCTTTTTATTCTCCGGCAATATTTCCGATGGACTGCACCCCGTCAACCTGACGGAGGCAGAAAAGCAAGTCATCCAGCGAACCTTCCATATGATCAATCCGCGCCGAAATCGAAACCAACGCTTTTCCATTGACTGGAATATTCTGATTAATGGTCAGGATATTGGCTCCCACCCGGTAAAACTCGGAAATCAGCGCCATCAGCACGCCTGGCTTGTCAAACAGTACCACCTGAATGGTGATAATGCTATCCGTATTTTTATCCCGGTAGGGATACACCGCATCCTTATACTTATAGAATACGCTGCGGGAAATCCCTGCCATCCGGGCAGCTTCCGTCGTGCTGGATGCTTGGGAGTTCCGTAAATATTCCTTCGCTTCAATAACCTTCGCAAACACCGGAGGCAACGCTTCCTGATCCACTAAAAGGAAAGTGGTCTTTCTCATTGTCCACCACCCATATACTGTTGTATTGTCACAAGATACAGTTTAACACTTTTTCTTTCAATTTTCAACGAAAAATTTTATTTTTTTCATCCTTGTCACTTTGCACAAATAAAAAGAAACAGACGCTAAAATTTAAGCGTCTGTTTCTGATTTTTTTGATATGCTGGAAATACTTCTCCGTATCTAAGCCGCTGGTTCCATTTGCCCGCCTCCCTCACTAGGAGTCGGCTCCACCGGGCTAGGCGGAGGTTCCGGTTGAGAGCTTGGAGCGGAACTGGAAGACGGAGTTGACGAACTGGAAGACGGAGTTGACGAACTGGAAGACGGTGCCGAAGAACTGGATGGAGCTGACGACGAAGAGCTTGAGCTGTTCTCACCACCGGAAGAAACCTCGGAGCCCTGGGATTCTCCAGTATCCGATACGTCGGATGATACTTCCGAGGAGGTACCCGAAGAAACATGAACAGCGCTGCAGGTTGCCGGCAGTTTTCCCCGTTCATACCATCCGGTTCCGGTATTCGTACATCCGGCGGAGGCCAAAAGCCCTGAGCTTTCGCAATACGTCGCCGCGACCAAATCATCGGAGAATTGGAATTTCTTGGCTGGTTTATCGGCCAAATATTTGGTCATAACCTGCTTCCAAAGAACCTTAGCCGCATTGAGAGACTGGCCGGTAATCCGGGCAGGATTTTTGTAACCCGTCCAGATTCCTGCCACAGCATAGGGCGTGCCGCCAATAAACCAACTATCCCGGTCATTGTCGGTGGTACCCGTTTTACCATACACTTCCCATCCGGGAATACGAGCCATATTGCCAGTACCAGAATTCACCGCATAGGTCAGTAGTTTGTTCATAATACCCGCATTCACGGCAGAAACCGCCTGCGTAGAAGTATTGTTCCGATTATCAATAATCACATTCCCCTCATGATCTTCCACATAATAGTAGGTGTAAGGCTTCTTATACTCGCCCTGGTTGCCAAACACCTGGAAAGCGGCGGTCATTTCGCGAACCGTTGCACCGCCATTCAGACCTCCAATGGACATGGCTGCCAAAGAGTGACTGTCAACCGCCTGATTGAGATGGGTAAACCCAAGCTTCTGCGCCAGGAATGTATAACATTGTTCTGGGGTCAGGATATTGCAAAGCTGAGCTGCTGGGGCGTTGAGCGAATTGCGGAGCGCTTCCGCTACTGTAACCTGGCCGTGATAACGACGATTCCAGTTATTGGGGCCAGGCTTTCCAGCGCCAAACCAGTTTGGCAGCGGTTCATCATTCACTAGGCTGGAATAGTGGACCAGCCCTTTCTCCAAGGCTGGGGCATAAACGGAAATCGCTTTTTGGGTGGAACCAGTTTGCAGGGTTGCGTCAATCGCGTTGTTGTATACCCGGTTACCGGTCTTTTCCGCTGTGCTGCCCACAACCGCTAGAACGCGACCGTCATAGTCCATCATAAAGAATCCAGCCTGCAGAGCGGGATTGGAATTTAAAATCGAATTGTTAGCAAAGACATCCTCAGCCATCTTCTGAACGTCAGGGTCCATAGCCGAATAAATCTTCAGACCGTTGCGGTAAATCTTGTCTGCCGCTTCGGATGCGCTGCAGTTATATACCCGCTGCAAATCCTCCACCAAATCGGAGAACATAGTTTCCGTATACCAATTAAAGACGCTGCTTCCCGTGTTGTTGTTATCGTCCTCTTTCTTGCCCACAAAAACCATATGCTCGGATTCTTCCATAGCCTGGTCGTATTCCGACTGGGTAATTTTTTCCTGTTCCAGCATCGCGTTTAACACGATCTGCTGCCGTTCTTTGTTATTTTCGGGGAACGATAAGGGATTATATTTATAAGGGTTTTGGGTAATGCCTGCAATTGCCGCGCATTCTGCTAAACTACACTCGCTGATATCCTTGTCAAAATACAGGTTGGCTGCAGCCTGCACGCCTTTCGTGCCGGCGCCATAGTTTACAATATTGAGATAAGCTTCCAGAATCTGTTCTTTGGTGTACTTTTTCTCTAAATTTAGCGCACGAAAAATTTCCGTTACCTTTCGAGTAATGCTCACATCATTGTCACCAGTCAGGTTTTTCACCAACTGCTGCGTAATGGTGGAGCCACCATAGCTGCCGCCTTTAGTAAACAAAGTAGTGGTCGCTCCAATGGTACGCCACCAGTCCACCCCATTGTGTTCTTCAAAACGGCGGTCTTCAATGGCGATCATCGCATTTTTCATATTCTTTGGGATTTTATCGTAATCCACCCAAATACGGTTATTTTCACCGCCATACAGCCGTTGATATTCCACTGGATTGCCATTGCTGTCATAGGTATAAATAAAACTGGTATAATTCAGCTTCAGCGTATTCAGATCCATCCTATCTTTTGCTTCTACTTCGCTTTTCAAGTTCATGATATAAGAAAACAAGAAAATCCCCATAGTCACGCCCACAATCGCAAAGATTGCGAGAACCGTCAAGACAACCCTCCAAATCATTTTCCCCACGGAACGCGCCGTAGCGGCGCCACTGCCATTGGGCTCTGGAAGTCCCGAAGATGAATGCTTATCCGTTTTTTTCAATTGTTTTTCACCTCAATCAAATTTGTGACAGAGTCACACAAGCGCTTCCCGCTGCCACAGTTGGAACCATTCCATCCAATCCCGAATATCATAAGTATTGTTCCAAACTGCTGTATTCCATACGTTTCCTCACAAATTCATTTACTGTTTATGTTACAATCGCGAAGAAGAAACCAGAAAAATTTCATTCTTTTTGTATAATTTTCCCATCCAAAGCGCATACTTTGAACAGAAATGGAGGTAACTGTATGAAGAAGCATCAGATTTTTCTCACATTGATGATTCTGGCAATCATTGTTGCGGCAATGTTTTGTTTAACGTATTTCACAAGGAGCGCCAGGGATGTTCAGCCCAATCTCCCTGACAACCAAAACCAAAAAGAAACACAAGGACAGGTTAATTTTACCTCAAAACCGGTGTCAAGTCAAGAAAACAGCGAAATTGCACTCAGTTCCATACTGGAAAACGTCTACACGCTCCGAGAATATAATGGGCATATCGGGGTTTTCGAGAATGATGATTCCACTCCCATCCAAGAGATCGACGTCCTGGTGGACAACCTTCCAGCTTCCGACCGCGCGCTGTTGGCAAAAGGCATTGTCGCCAAAGACACCGCTGAACTGCGCAGCTTACTGGAGGATTACGGTTCTTAACCTTCCCCAATCCCTCCCCTTCCGACCATCCATCGGAAGGGGTTTCTTTTCACCCTTAGACAGAAAACAAAGAGCACGATAGAATGGATTCTACCGTGCTCCCTGAGTTAGAAATTTCTTTCCAAAGAAATCTCTATTTATTTCATGTCGTTCTCAAACTTCTCAATCATTTTCTTAACCATTTGGCCGCCGATAGAACCAGCTTGCTTTGCGGTCAAATCGCCGTTATAACCTTGCTTCAGGTTTACGCCAACTTCGGTAGCAGCTTCCATCTTAAATCTGTTCAGGGCTTCCTTTGCTTCTGGTACAACGTTCTTGTTAGACATAGTAAAACACTCCTCGTTTGTTTTTGTTTTTTTAAACACTTTACCTTTTTGTTGTAGTGTGTTTGCCTTGTTATTGTGTGTGTGATTTCATAGTTTATAACTGGAAATCGTTTCCTATGCCTAATGTGATCAAAAAATAAAATTTTATTGCATGCAGCTTCGTACAAAATGTTCTGGTACATCCATACGAACCGCGGTTTCCGCCACACTCATCTCGCTTTCCCAAAAACGCCGACATACCGCTTCCAAGAAAGTTTCCCAAGTTTCTCTCGTTTGCAGACAAATACCGCCGGTCAATGTCACATTAGCGCCAAAATCCAAGATTACTTGCAGGCCTAACACCTCCCAATAAAATTGTTTCGCACGATCCAAATCCTCCACAACCAGCAATGGATGTTTAAAGTCCATCCTTCAAACATCCTTTCCCAATGAATCATTGTTTCAGTGTACATTCAACCGTTCCAATTGTCAAATGGAAAAAGAGAAGCGGGATCACAATCCCGCTTTTTCGAAATATCGTTGATTATAAATATTTTTCTTGGGTATGTTAAGTGGAAGTTTCTCCCATCCTCAATTTCCATAAACAGAATCATGGATTGGATGTTCCAGAACGGTGGTTACGGAAGAACACAGCAAAAAAACAAGTATTTTAGAAGGCGTACCCATCTTCCCAAGGGATTCCGGCTAGAAGCAAAACGGAAACCGCCGCTAAAATTTGATGCGGGCTTCGGCTACGCTGTAAGGACACCGAGATATCCCCCGGTTCAATCACATGGCCGTCCAGGGTGGTGATGCATCTTTGCAGGCTCACCATAGCGCTGTTGTAGTCCAAACTGGATAAACTTAAGGTATCTCGCGGGGAGGTCCCACATGCAATGGCAACCACTCCAGTGCCCCTTAAAAAAGAGGAAGCAGCTATGTTCCGCGCTTCAAAAACCGGTAAAAGCCCCTGGGGCAGGCAATGGCCTGGCAAAGGAGAAAAGCTGTTTTTAAAAAGTAGAATTCCCTTGGTACAGGATTCCTGAGGCAAGGTTTCCCATTCGTATACCAAGAATTGAGGCGGCTGAGCGCCTAATCGAAACAACTCGGTTCCATTGAAATATTGTACCCCGCCGTATGCAGCCAACGCGTCCGGCAATACCTGACGGATGGAACGGTCGCTAATTTTTCCACAAGTGAAAATTGTGATCACACAGCTCTCCTCCTCAGCATCATGTGCGGCATCGTCTACATTATTTACCAATTCTTTCAAAATATGCAGAATGTTCCCCAAACAGAAATTTGTATCACGCAGAAGGAAAAAAGAATACTATGAAACAAGAAGTGGGCAAGAAACGAGGGATGTTATGCCATTTAGTGAACGAGAACTGTTTGCCCGGCTGATCCAGTGTGAAGCTGGCGGTGAAGGTGACAATGGAATGCGGGCAGTGGCCTCGGTAATTATGAACCGCGCCCAAATCCCCTATGGCGAATTTTTCCGTGTTAGCCAAGGGGGAAACGTTCGAAATATTATCGAGCAGCCAGGACAATTTGTATGCATGAAAACGGTAGTCGGCGGGGAATACAATCCCCAAACTGTATATAATATGACTCCTACAGAGGAACATTATGAAATTGCCGACTGGGCTCTTGCGGGAAACACAGCCGCTTTTGTGGGGAACAGCTTGTTTTTTTATAACCCGTATAGCAACGTCTGCCCCACCTATTTCCCTCCTGGAGGAATCGGCACACTATACACGCGAGTGAACCAGCACTGTTTTTATGCACCAACGGAAAAATACAAAACCACATAGGGAAAAATCCCGTTGAAAAATGAAAGGAGTTTTTCTATGGATAGTCCATACCCCACCTATGATGCGGTCTATAACAGCGGAAATCCCAGCTTAAACGCGGCCAATCTGCTAAATAACGCTGCGATTATGAACCAAGTATGCAGCCAATGCGCGCAGGCGCAACAGCCTGGCGGCTACACAGCGATTTCTCCCCAAATTGCCAATCCGCCGCCGCCAAAATTCCTGGATCAACCCATCCGAAGCGGCTCTTCCCCCGCCCAATTGGACGATTCCGGCCTGAGTTCCAATGCTTCCAATTCAGGAAACACCATGTCTCAGGGAAATTTACCGATGGAAAATCCTCAGCTTGCGGTGATTAACGATCTTAATCAGGGAATGCCCATGACCGCGGAAAGCCTGCAATACCTGAATGGATTTATCCGTACCCAAATCGGCCGGCGGGTACGGGTGGAATTTTTAGTTGGAACTAATACCATTACAGACCGCACTGGAATTTTAGTGGCGGTCGGCGCCAACTATATCCTGCTCAATGAAACGGAAACCGATGATTTGCTGGCTTGTGATTTCTACAACATTAAATTTATCAAATTCTACTATTGATTTTTAAACGTGGTTTTTTCATCACAAAGAAGCGGTATCTAATTGGATATCGTTTCTTTGTACTTTTCCATTCGGCTTATCAAAGGATTCGCATGATTTTTCCGTATACAGGATAGAATCTCTTTTCTTCTAGGATGATCCAATTTATATTTACATTCTAAATTGAAAATCCTTTGTTTTCCATCTGTCTCCTAAAAAACATTTCGCAATCAAAAGTACGATTTCCCTTCTTTATTTTTAGCACTCAAAAAGAAAAATTAAAAAGTCTCCTCTTGATTTCTGTTCCATTCTGTAATAAGATATACTTATAAATTTTTATCGAAAAAGGAGACAAAGAAATGGGACGTCCAAGAAAAACGCCAAAAAGCTTAGAAGATCAAATTATTGATATTGATATCGAAATAGAGCGGTTAAAAGATGAGATCACAGCGCTGCGCGCGAAACGCAAAAAACTGATGGCTGAAAAAGACCAGGAAGACATGAAAAAAATTATGGATATGGTGAAAGAATCTGGAAAAACGCCCGCTGAATTTCTGGTAGCAATTTCAAAATCTAACATTCATGAGCAATAAAAAAAACTCGCTGATACAGCGAGTTTTTTGCTTGAATGAAAAATCAAAGATTCCCTAAAAACTGCTGATCAAATTGTTCCACAAATACGGGAAATCCAAATAAAAAGCCTGGAAAATAATCGTCAGCGTAAGCGTCCTGCTTAATTAGATCTAAGATAGGAAATGTTATCCAAATCAAAAAATACGCAGCCATAACATAAGCTGCAAAAAACTTTTTGTTCTCATAAAATTGGTGATGATAAAAAGCCTTTTGCAAGGATTCAAACAGGATATCCGATTGTTCCATCGTACCACTGCGAAAAATAATGCCAAACAGTAACACCATGAGTGGGCTGGAGCATTCCTCCACCAACTGACGGACGGTATTTTTAAATTCAAACTTATTGAATAGTCCCGTTAAGGGATCAATTTTATTTTTCTTACCCAAATTGGTGATAATACCCGCAAACAGGCTGGGAGCACCATTTTCATCTCGCTCTAAATGACTGGGGCAACGCATCCAACCCCATTCTCCATGTCGATTTTTCGCCCGGTATTCAATGTTGTGGCACTCGGTCCGACCATCAATGATTTCCTGATTGGATTCTAGAAATGCCATTTTGTCGTTCTTATGGATTTTAGCACCCTAAACAGCGGCGGCATTCTCAATAATCGTGCCCAGCAAGTCAAATTCTTCTACCATAGCTTGCGGGTAGCGGAACACTCCAGTTTTTTATTGCACACATAAACATAAAAACTGGCACAGGACAAAAACTACAGCGTTGGGTTTGCCCTCTTTGCAGCAATTACCAGCAACGCTTCCCTTCTGGATTCTCAAGCCCGAAGATGTTGCGCATGGTTTTATTCATAAATAAAACTTCATCGGTTTCAATATCTGTTACATAAATATTCGCGCTCATGCGATCCATAATTTCATGAAATATCCAAGTTTGAAACGAGGAATCCGCTACGTCCGACGAATTGCTATTATGGTTTTGATCTTATTTTGTGAAAGGATATTTTTTCATGTATCCCCCTCCTATTTCGCCGAAAATTGGCTCCAGTAGCTTTTCTCCGAAACATTCCCCTTGCTTCCAAGACCGAACCCCTCCTTTGTTTCTTTTTCATCTGTTATAAGGAAAAGATTCTATTGCTATCTCCAGATATTTTCCATCTAATTGATTCCCCTTCACAAAATTTCCATAATTTCCTTGACAATCGTCTAGTTCCGTAGTACACTAGAGTCAAGTTAGAATTGACTAACTAGAATTAGCAATATCTAACCCTCGATTATTTATGTTTTGCAAATAGGAATCGATATCAAAAATTTTAGGAGACAGGAGTATATTAGGATGCCTTTGACCATGGCAACACGCGGAGAAACCTATGTGATTCAACGGATCACTGGGAAAGATGAAACCAAACATTTTTTGGAAAACCTGGGTTTTCTCGTTGGAGAATGCGTAACAGTGATTTCCGAAATCGGAGGTAATGTCATCATTCGGATCAAAGAATCTCGGATTGCTCTGGATAAAAGCATGGCCAATCGTATTCTGGTTTGACCGCTTCTTTTTCCAATCCTACTATAGAAAGGTGATGACATTGATGCAAACATTGCGGAATACCAAGTGCGGCGACACCGTTACGATTGTAAAGCTTCATGGGGACGGCCCGGTAAAACGGCGCTTAATGGATATGGGACTGACAAAAGGCACGGAAGTATACTTGCGCAAGGTTGCCCCTCTGGGAGATCCCGTAGAAGTAACCGTACGGGGATATGAGCTATCTTTGCGGAAGGCCGATGCGGAAATGGTCGAAGTCCAAGCATAAAAAATCGGCTCTCAGCCTTATTTTGCAGACGGTTTTGTCTGCATCTTTTTACCCCTTTGGTTAGCTTAAACTAACCAAAATCGTTGAAGGAGGAACTTTCATGTCAATAAAAATTGCCCTTGCCGGTAATCCCAACTGCGGCAAAACAACCTTATTCAATAATTTAACCGGTAGCTCCCAGCATGTGGGAAACTGGCCCGGTGTTACCGTAGAAAAAAAGGAAGGGAAACTCAAAGGCCATAAGGACGTCATTATCCAGGACTTGCCCGGTATCTATTCCCTTTCCCCCTATACTTTGGAAGAAGTGGTTTCTCGAAACTATCTGATTCACGACAAGCCGGATGTAATTTTGAATCTGCTGGATGCTTCTAACCTGGAGCGGAACCTGTATTTGACCACTCAGCTCACCGAGGTTGGTGTCCCGGTCATATTGGCGCTCAACATGATGGATATTGTGAAAAAGACTGGGGACAAAATCGACACCGAAAAATTGAGCCAAGCTCTTGGATGTCCTATTGCAGAAATCTCCGCAGTGAAAAATATTGGTGCCAAGGATGCAGCGGAACAAGCTGTGAATTTGGCTCAATCCCAAGCAAGCACTCATCCACAACATTCCTTCTCCGATCCCGTGGAAAATACATTGGGCAAAATCGTGGAAATGATTCACGATATTGTGAAACCAGAGCAAGAACGCTGGTATGCGATCAAACTGTTTGAACGGGACGAAAAAGTGATGGAAGAATTCCACTTTGGCGAAGATGTCACAAAGAAACTGGAAGACGCCATCCAAGCCTGTGAAACCGAACTGGACGACGACAGCGAAAGCATCATTACCAACGAGCGCTACAGCTACATTAGCAACGTAATGAAAACCTGCGTACAGAAAAAACAGCGAGGCCTGTCCATTTCCGACAAAATTGATAAAATTGTCACCAACCGCTGGCTAGCTTTGCCCATCTTTGCTGCTGTCATGTTCCTGGTGTACTTTATTTCTGTTTCTACTATCGGTACGATGGGCAATGACTGGGTTAACGACGAACTATTTGGAAACATTATCCCCCCGGCCATGGAAAGCTGGCTCTCCTCTATGAATACTGCGGATTGGCTCCAATCCCTGATTCTAGAAGGCATCATCGGTGGCGTTGGTGCAGTAATTGGGTTCCTTCCGCAAATTATTGTTCTGTTCTTCCTGCTGGCCTTGTTGGAAGACTGCGGATATATGGCTAGAATTGCGTTTATCATGGACCGGATTTTCCGCAAGTTCGGACTTTCGGGCAAATCCTTTATTCCGATTCTCATCGGTACCGGCTGCGGCGTTCCGGGCGTTATGGCCTCCCGTACCATTGAAAATGACGCTGACCGTAAAATGACCATTATGACCACCACGTTTATCCCTTGCAGCGCCAAACTCCCGATTATTGCTTTGGTAGCTGGCGCATTATTCCGCGACTCCTGGTGGGTGGCTCCCGCCGCTTACTTCATCGGTATTGCCGCGATCATTTGCTCCGGTATCATCCTGAAAAAAATGAAGCCATTTGCCGGCGATCCCGCCCCATTTGTCATGGAGCTTCCGGCTTATCATGCTCCCAGACCAAAGGGCGTTTTAATCCATATGTGGGAGCGGGTTCGTTCTTTCATCATCAAAGCGGGTACCATTATCTTTGTTTCCTGCGGAATCATCTGGTTCCTGCAAACCTTTAACTGGTCCATGCAGATGGTGGAAGCAGATGAGTCCATGTTAGCTTCCATTGGTAATTTCATCGCCCCAATCTTCGCTCCGCTGGGCTTCGGAAACTGGCAGTCCTCGGTTGCTACCGTTACTGGTTTTGTGGCAAAAGAAAACGTGGTGGGCACCTTCGGAACCCTATTCCACTATACCGGCGAGCTATCCGACAACGGCGCTGAAATCTTCACAAACCTAGCTACAATCTTCACCCCATTGTCCGCTTTCTCCTTCATGCTCTTCAATCTGCTGTGCGCTCCTTGCTTCGCTGCAATCGGCGCCATCAAGCGGGAAATGGATTCCTGGAGATGGATGTGGATTGCCGTTGGCTACCAATGCGTATTGGCTTACGCTGCTTCCCTGGTGGTATATCAATTTGGTCTGCTGTTTACCGGCCAAGGATTTACAGTGGCCACTGCCATTGCAATCCTAGTATGCGCCGCCTTCTTCTTCCTGTTGTTCCGCCCCAACCGGGTCCGCAACACCAATCGCCTTTCTTCTATAAAAGCAAATTCTTGATGCACTCCTATGATAAAATGGAGGCATCCCAACGAGAAAGCAGGTGCTTTTTATGATTGCTACCATTATTATTGGTTGTGTTTTAGCTTGCCTGGCTGGGCTGGCCATTGTCTACATCATTCGCCAAAAGAGAAAAGGGAACTGCGTCGGCTGCGACGTATCCACCTGTGGCTGCAAATGTTCTGGCTGCTCCAGCAAAGAAAAACCTCACCAGTCAATCAAGAAACAACCCTAACGAAAACCGCCCGAGGACAAAAATCTCCGGGCGGTTTTTTGATGCCAATTTTCACTGACCAACGCAAAAAGAGCCAACCGTATAACCATACAGTTGGCCCCTTTTTATGGATTACTCATGCGCAGGCACGAGTGAAAAGAATATTTAGGATTATTGGAGCAATTGGAGAACGGATTGTGGCTGTTGGTTTGCTTGAGCCAGCATAGCTTGAGCAGACTGAACCAATACGTTCATCTTGGTGTACTCCATCATT
>JAAWSO010000035.1 GCA_022801595.1 Clostridiales bacterium
AAGGTTTGATGCCCTCTGTGGCAACGAAATGGCAACATTTTTTCATTATTCATAAAAAGAGAGCTAACTGATTTTGATTAGTCAGTTAGCTCTCTTTTGTTATGTAGATTCTGTTTCAAATGATTTTAGGGTTTTCCCTTGTTCGTTTTTCCATTGCTGTGGGCCACTGATACTATAGCCTGCAGCAAAAGCAGCAGCGGCAGAAGAACTTGAAAATAATTTGTCGTTTTGAAGGATGCCATCTTTTATTTCACCAGAAGACCGACTTTGCTCGACTTTCTTTTTAATCCCATTATTTAAGGAATCAGCTGATACCTCATGAATAGAGGAGCCTTTTAGCAATACAAAACCATCCGCTGTACGCATTCCATATGCTTTTCCGGAACCGGCAGAAACTGAAAATACAGGGTTCCCGCCTTGATTATTGGGTTGTTCCTCAGAATACGATTCAAATGCTTTATGACCTAGAGCATTAATCAGTATTTTTGCGTTATAAATGAATTCTTCAAGTTCGGCCTGCTCTGCTTCAGAAACAGAAGATTTTGTAGGGGTATTACTATTATCGATGGAGTATCTGTCACATTCTTTTGCAAGAGTATAGAATCGATTCTCTAAATATTTTATATGAGCTTTGTTAAGATTTGAATCTTTGCTAATAAATGCAATTGCTTCGTTCCAGTTATCTTTTTTCTCGAGATGTTGTTTTAGGCGTTTGATAATATCTTCCGCCTCACCAATGTAAATTAGAGGCCGCTCTTTTGCATCATCATAACCGAACAGAAAATATACACCAGGAGAGGCAAGCTCACTGCGCTTCTCACTTTCTTTAATCATGTTTCTTGGTAACTTATAAGCGATTCCTGTCCAGTTGGATAATTCACATATCCATCGTCCATTTGGTGTTCCATCTACGAGGAAAAGCTGGATTCGTTTTCCAAATACCATCTTTATTTCTCCTTATCCTCTGTCACTATTTATATCTTTTAACAATCTATCACCCAACTCTTGTGATATGGATCCAGCAATTTTCTGTGCTTTATCAAACTCCGGATAGTGGTAGCGCCACTTATCGTAATCCTCCTTAGAAATCTCACCTGCCTCCAGCATAGCAGCAGCCTGCTGCCAGGAGCATAGCATCTCGTGCAGCCGGGCGGCGTCCTTGTTTTTACGAACATCGACCTTCAGACAGACTTCGCCATCCATTTCGCAGATCTTGAGTCCATAGTTATCCTCCAAGGTAAACAGCGTGTGCATCAGCCCTACATAGGAGTCTATGTCCGGGACAGAAAGCGCATGGGGTGAGACATCCAACACCTCAGCCAGGGCAGCGGTCAGGTCTGCCTTTGGGGTTCTTGATCCTGTTTCGTACTGTGCAAGGCGCACATCAGCAGACTTCTCCGGGAAGCCCAGTGACATGCCGAGATATTTTTGTGTCATCCCCCGCAGGAGACGGAAAAAGTGAATTCGTTCACCAATCGCCATATCATCAACTCCAATCGTTAGCTGTCTTTATAAAAAGCGTAGCAGAAATGCTTAGGAAAGTCAAGAGAATACTAAACAATTTTATTTAATTTATTTTGCGTACGCCGATTGACATAAGCTATTATGCTTAGTATAATGGTGATAGGCAAAGCATATTTGTTTAGTTATAATAACTGAAGAAAATTTCTTCAAAATTCTTGGGTGCAAAATCCGAAAAAAGTGGCAGTAGAGAGTGAGGAGGTCTTTATGAAAAACAAAATTGGCAGACAGAAACAATCAATAATGAAAGGAAGGTATTTTATTTATGCAGAAACAGAGTTTTATGCGAGCAGACGAAGTTGCTCAGGAATTGGGAATCTCCAAATCCCACGCCTACAAGGTAATCCATGGGCTTAACGAAGAATTGCAGGAGAAAGGATATTTGACCATCTCCGGCCGTGTCAATCGAGAATTCTTTAGGGAGAAGTATTACTATACCAAAACAGCAAAGGAGGAGTCATAATGGCCGTTTACAAGGAAGAAAAAACCGGCACCTGGCGAGCAGTTTATCGCTATACCGACTGGAATGGTGAGCGGAAGCAGACCCAGAAACGCGGTTTTAAGACCAAGCGAGAGGCGCAGGCCTGGGAGCGTGAACAGATTCATAAAACCAGTGCCGACCTGGATATGAACTTCAAAAGCTTTGTGGAACTTTACACAGCGGATATGAAGACCCGGCTCAAGGAAAACACTTGGGCCACAAAGGAGCATATTATCCGCACCAAGCTGCTCCCCTACTTCGGCAAGCTGAAGATGTGTAACATCACCGCCCAGCAGATTATCACCTGGCAGAACGAGATGATGAACCATAAGGATGAAAATGGGCAACCTTATTCACCTGTGTACCTTAAGACGGTTCACAATCAACTCAGTGCAATCTTTAACCATGCAGTACGGTATTACAATCTCCGTGATAACCCTTGTAAAAAGGCAGGCAGCATGGGAAAAAAGAAAAACCGAGAGATGATGTTCTGGACTAAGGAGCAGTATTTGAAATTTGCCGAGGTGATGATGGATAAACCGCTATCCTTCTATGCCTTTGAGATGCTTTACTGGTGCGGTATCCGAGAAGGAGAACTTCTGGCTCTGACCCCGGCAGATTTTGACTTTGAGAAGCGCACTGTCACCATCAACAAATCCTATCAGCGGCTAAACGGGCAGGATTTGATTACCACTCCAAAAACAGAAAAGAGCAATCGTGTCATCACTATGCCGCAGTTTCTGGCAGAGGAAATTCAGGATTACCTCAAAATGCTCTACGGCATTGGAGCAGATGACCGAATGTTCACCGTCACCAAGAGTTATCTCCACCGGGAGATGGATAGAGGCTCCAAAGAGGCCGGAGTCCCGCGTATCCGAATCCACGATATTCGTCACAGCGCAGTTTCGCTTTTGATCGACATGGGGTTCTCCGCCACAGCCATCGCAGATCGGGTAGGTCATGAGAGCATCGACATCACTTACAATTATGCACACCTGTTTCCGTCCAAACAAACGGAAATGGCAGATAAATTGAATATGGAAAGGGGCAATTAAAAATGTCAGCAAAAAATTTGGATAAGCACAATCGTTGGAGAAACAAGGCCGTATCTTTCCGGGTCTCCCCTGAGGAGGATGCCCAGATTGAAACAGCAGTCAAGCTCACCGGACTGACCAAGCAGGATTATATCATCCGTCGGATGCTCTGCCGGGATGTGGTGGTGCATGGAAATCCAAGAGTCTATAAGGCACTGCGAGATCAGCTGGCTGCTGTGCTGGACGAGCTGCACCGTATTGAAGCCGGGCAAGGAGTAAATGAGGAACTGTTGGACACCATTCAGATGATCACAACCATTATGAAAGGAATGCAGGAGGATATTGCCTATGATCGATGAAAAAAAGAAAATGACCACCCATGCTTCATCTGTTGGCGCAGACGATGGGCAGTCAATTTCTAAAAACTCTGACATTAGTATAACCACTTCTAATGGAGAAATCAACGATGAAGTTGTAAATCCTCAGGAAAGCCTGGAAGAAATGTACCGCAAGATACAGCGCATGAGCGACCCAGCTTACCTGCACACTGTAACCCTGGACGAGCTGATGGACAATGTGTTTGAGGTAAAGTCTGCGGTGATTGAAAACCTGCTCTATACTGGAGCATATATCCTTGCCGGAGCTCCAAAAATCGGAAAGTCCTTCCTGGTGGCGCAGATCGCCCACCATGTCAGTACCGGGCAGGATTTGTGGGGCTACAAGGTTCATCAGGGAACAGTCCTCTATCTTGCTTTAGAAGATGACGAAAGCCGTTTGCAGCGCCGGATGTTCCGTATGTTCGGTGTGGAGGGGACAAACTCCCTCCACTTTGCTACCAATGCCAAGATGATCGGCAGCGGTCTGGATGAACAACTTGAAAAGTTTGTTCGGGAACACAGTGACACCAAATTGATTATCGTGGATACCCTCCAAAAAGTCCGGGAGATGGTGAGCGATAACTACAGTTATTCCAGCGACTATGAGGTGATTGGAAAACCGAAACAATTTGCAGACCGGTATGGGGTTTGCATCCTGATTGTCCACCATACCAGAAAGCAGCCTGCGGGAGATAGCTTTGAGAAGATTTCCGGCACCACCGGACTGTCGGGCTGTGCAGATGGGGCACTCATCATGCAGAAAGAAAAACGAACTGACGGAAAAGCTACACTGGAAATCAGCGGACGGGATCAGCCGGATCAGCGGCTATATCTAAGCAAAGACCAGGAGCGTTTGGTATGGCTAATCGACCATGCAGAGAATGAGCTTTGGAAGCAGCCTCCGGACCCGGTGCTGGAAGCGGTAGCAAAGATTGTATCTGACGAGAACCGCGAATGGGAAGGCAGCCCAACAGAGCTTGCCGAAGCCCTTCAGTTGGATATGGCAGTGAACCGTCTTACTAAGCATCTGAATGTAAATGCCAGTCGTCTGCTGGAAGAACATCAGGTGAAGTACGAAAACAAAACCAAGCACGCCGGACGGCGTATCCGGCTGACCTACATGGTGATAGAAGCACCTATGGTTGAAGTAATCAAGTAAAGCGCGACGCTTGCAACGGTCGCGACGGTGTTTTGAGGGGTACTCCCTGCACCGTTGCGACCGTCGCCACCGTTGCGGAAAAGAAAATATGAGGTGGTGTTTCGCCACCCCATTGTTCAAGAGGGTTCCTCTTTTTAGGGCACCCTAAAGGCTCCGGAAGATGTCGCGATTCACGACAGCCTATGCCTCAAAACAAGGCACGGGGTACGGAGTAAAAGCGAACGATGGGAAAACATTTTGCCCACGCATCTAGCGAGGGCTACTGTGTTTCGCGGTAGCCATCAGGCGTAAGGGTGGGACGATTTGTTCCATGGCATCTTAAAGGGGACGGCGCTTTAGTGTACCCTTTCAAAGCGTTCGCAGAACGCGTAGCCACAGAATGAAATTCTGTGTTCAAAGGAGGCTTGGGGGCGCTGCCCTCAACAAGCAGACGGCAGGAAATGTGAGTGTGTATTAACACTCGCATTGCTTGCCGGTAACTAAAATAACCGAAACGGCCCTTGTACCGCTACGGAAAATCAACCAAAATTTAAGCATTGGGAGGTAACGAGTATGAGAAAAATTTTGTCTTGTGAGTTTAACCTGGATACCGCCTGCGTGGAGCTGCGTATGGATGACGGAACGCTGCTCTCCATCGACTGCACCGCCGTGGAAAATGAGGTGGCAAACAGTATGTACCAGCGGTCGGAGCTGGACTGGCTAATCTACAACGATCCGCTGGCCTATGCTGAGTTGATTTTGAAGGGTGACCCGGAACTATATCTAAGGGCTGTGACAGAGAAAATTCCACGAGATTGAGGGCTTGTAAATTTCGACTTCTTGCAATATAATAAAATTGGATTGTTGTAATTAGGAGGGATCACTGTGCTTGACTATCTGACTGTGAAAGAAGCTGGAGAAAAGTGGAATATATCTGGCCGCATGGTAACAGTGTATTGCAACAACGGAAAGATTAAAGGCGCGGTGAAAAAAGGCAATCTATGGTTGATTCCAGTAGATGCCGAAAAACCTCTGGACGGAAGGACGATTGCAGCAAGGAAAGCGAGGGGTGAACATGAACAAAAAACAAATGTCTGAACAGGACATTAGAACAAAGTATATTACCCCTGCAATTCTGGCTGCCGGCTGGGATCGCGACTTGCAGATCAGGGAGGAAGTTTCCTTCACAAAAGGCAAGATTACAGTACGTAGAAAAATTGTGAAGCGTGGAGAGCAAAAACGCGCAGATTATATTTTGTATTGGAAACCAAACATCCCACTGGCAATCGTGGAGGCAAAAAACAATAACCACAATATTGCGGATGGCATGGAGCAGGCTCTAAACTATGCTGAGATTTTAGATATCCCTTTTGTGTTTACATCTAACGGCGATGGATTTTCTTTTTATGACAAGACGGCTGAGCATAATGTTCAGATAGAATTGGCCTTAGATCAGTTCCCTTCGCCGGAAGAATTGTGGGCTCGTTACAAGAAATTTAAGGGTATCACAGAGGCAAGCGAAAAAGTTGTAGCGCAGGATTATTACTACAACCCCAATGACGATAGAAAGCCCCGATACTATCAATGTAACGCGATTAACCGGGCTGTTGAAGCGGTTGCCAGTGGGCAAAATCGGTTGTTGCTGACGATGGCAACCGGTACTGGTAAGACCTATACAGCGTTTCAGATTATTTATAGACTTTGGAAATCTCGGACGAAAAAACGAATTTTATTTTTGGCGGATCGGAATGTACTTGTAGATGACCCTATGCGTAAAGATTTTAAGTTCTTTAACGCTGATAGCAATAATCGGAAAATGACTAAGATCCGCGACAAGAAAGTAGACAAGGCTTATGAGGTCTATTTTGCAATTTACCAGGGGGTAACAGGGCAAGTAGGCTTTGCTGATACATATAAAGAGTTCTCTCCAGACTTTTTTGATTTGATTATCGTAGACGAATGCCATCGCGGCAGCGCAAAAGACGATTCTGCTTGGAGAAAAATTCTGGAATACTATAAGAACGCTACGCAGATTGGTATGACGGCCACCCCAAAAGAGACAAAGGACACCTCCAATATTGAGTATTTCGGAGAACCGATTTATACCTATACTCTGCGTCAGGGTATTGAAGACGGTTTCCTTGCGCCATATAAAGTTGTCCGTGTGGGAATTGATAAGGATTTGGAAGGTTATCGTCCCACAAAAGGTAAAAGGGACAAGTATGGGATTGAGATTGAAGATCGAGAATATAACATCAAGGATTATGACAAAAATCTGGTTCTCGAAAAGCGCACAGAACTTGTGGCAAAACGAGTATCTGACTTCTTGAAGAAAAACAATTCTCGTTTCGCTAAGACCATCTTTTTCTGTGTAGATATCGACCATGCTGCCCGTATGGCCCAGGCTCTTAGAAATGAAAATGGAGACCTGGTAAGGCAGAATCCTAAGTATGTAGTGCAGATGACCAGTGGCAGTGAGGGCGTCAAAGAGCTGGAAAACTTTATGACCGCAGATGAAGCCTATCCTGTATTGGTGACTACAAGCAAATTACTGACAACAGGTGTAGATGTAGATACCGTAAAGTTCATTGTTTTGGACAGCAATATCAACAGCATGACGGAATTCAAACAGATCATTGGTCGCGGAACAAGAATCAACGAAGAGCATGACAAACTTTATTTCACCATTATTGACTTCCGTAATGTGACCAAGTTATTTGCTGATAAGGATTTTGACGGTGATCCGGTGAAAGTCAAAGAAACCGATGGTGACATTCCTACGGAAGAAACGGAAGAACCACCAACCGAAGATATTCCGCAGGATGAAGTACCCAAGGAAGATGGACAGGAGGTCCCGCCAGATGTTACCTTCGATCCGGATGGTGATACTCCCAAACGGGTGAAATATTATGTTAATGATGTGCCTGTGTCCATTATCAATGAACGGGTACAATATTTGGACGCAGACGGCAAGTTAATTACTGAAAGCCTTGTAGATTACACCAGAAAGAATATCCGCAAGGAGTATGCCACACTGGACGAGTTTTTGCAGCGGTGGAACAGTGCACAGAAGAAAACAGCCATTGTTGAGGAACTGGAGCAAAAGGGTATCTTCTTCGAAGAACTACGAGAAGAAATCTCTAAGGATTTGGACCCCTTTGATCTTATTTGCCACATTGCCTTTGATATGCCGCCGCTGACACGAAAAGAGCGGGCCAACAATGTGAAAAAGCGCGGTTATTTTGGAAAATACAACGAGGTTGCAAAACAGGTCTTAGAAGCGTTGCTGGACAAATATGCAGACGAAGGACTGGCCAATCTCGAAAGCATGGAGGTTTTGAAAGTACCCGATGTCGCCCGATTTGGCACGCCGGTCGAAATACTGAAGTGCTTTGGCAACAAGAAAAAATTTATGGAAGCTATTGCAGAACTGGAAAACCAGCTGTATGTAGCATAGGAGAATCATTATGAGCATATCGGCTACAATCAAATCAGTGCAGGATATCATGCGGCAGGATGCCGGTGTAGATGGTGACGCACAGAGAATATCACAGCTTGTGTGGATGTTGTTCCTGAAGGTGTTTGACTCCAAGGAAAAGGAGTGGGACGCATTATCGGATGACTACACCTATATTATCCCTGACGGCTTGCGCTGGTCTGATTGGGCTGAAGATGACGAAGGTATTACCGGCGATGAACTGATCGACTTCGTAAACAATACGCTGTTCAAGACTTTTAAGGATTGGCAATTGACAGAAGCCAGTGATCCGAAAGCGGTCTTAGTGAAGTCTCTGTTTGAGGATAGCTATAACTACATGAAGTCTGGAACACTGATGCGCAGCGTAATCAATAAACTCAACGAGATCGACTTTGACAAGGCTTCTGACCGCCATTTATTCAACGATATTTACGAGAATATCCTGAAAGACTTGCAGAGTGCCGGAAATTCTGGCGAATATTATACCCCTCGTCCCGTTACCCAATTCATGGTGGATATGGTTAATCCGCAGCTTGGCGAGCGAGTGCTGGATTTTGCCTGCGGCACTGGCGGTTTCCTCATCTGTGCGCTGGAGCATTTGCGCAAACAGGTCTATAACATTGATGATGAAGCACAGCTCCAGAACTCTATTTTAGGTGTGGAGAAAAAGCCTCTTCCCCATATGCTCTGTACCACAAATTTGATTCTGCACAACATCGATAATCCGCAAATTAAGCATGATAACTCGTTAGGTTATCCGGTCAAAGATATTAAGCCCAAAGACAAGGTTGACATTATCTTGACCAATCCTCCTTTTGGCGGCATCGAAGAGGACGGAATTGAGGACAATTTTCCTGCAAATTATAAGACAAAGGAAACAGCGGACTTGTTCTTAGTGCTGCTGATGTACAAATTGAATCAGACCGGCAGAGCGGCAATTGTTCTTCCGGACGGCTTTTTATTCGGTGAAGGTGTCAAAACCGCAATTAAAGAAAAATTGCTGAGCGAGTTTAATCTCCATACGATTGTTCGGCTTCCCAATGGGGTTTTTTCTCCCTATACCGGCATTAACACAAACTTGCTCTTTCTGGAGCGTGGAACAACACAGGAAATCTGGTTTTATGAACACCAACTCCCGGAAGGGTATAAGAACTACACAAAGACAAAGCCAATTAAGTTGGATGAGTTTGAAGCGGAAAAAGCATGGTGGAATGCCCGGAAAGAAACAGACTGTGCATGGAAAGTTAGTATCGATGAGGTTAATGCTCGAGGGTATAATCTTGACTTCAAAAATCCTTCAACGCAGTTAGAGCAAAGCATCCCTTCTCCGGAAGAGGTAATTAGAAAAACATCCGATTGTCTCACCAGAAGCAGACAAATTCTGTTGGAAATAGAGGAGTTGTTAAAATGAAAAAGCTATCTTTTCCAACAGTGAAATTGGGAAACTTTATTTGTGAAGTAAAAGAAAAAGTAAAAAACCCAGGCATTTCTCAAGATAATTTTACTGTTTATGGAGTGACAAACACAGACGGTATTACTGTTACAAATAACAAAGCAAGTGATGATTTGGGCAACTATACGGTTTTAAGAGAAAATCAGTTTGCCTATAATCCGTATCGAGTAAATGTCGGTTCCATTGGATTATCTTTACCAGGTACTTTTGGGGCTGTAAGTCCGGCCTATGTTGTGTTTGAAACCAATGGACAGATCAGCAATGAGTTTTTGCTGTATTACTTAAAAAGCTCGTTGGGAATCAATTTAATCAAATGGTATGGGGATCGTGGCGGTGTGCGTTCTGCATTACGGTTTTCCGATCTGAAAAAGATTGATTTTCCCGATATTACCTTGGAGCAGCAAAATAAGCTTCTGTTAAAAATTAAAAAACTCGATGAATTGCTCTGCGAACTGTATAAAAACTTGTCTGACGATAACATCGAAATCCTTCGTCAATCTATTTTGCAGCAAGCGGTAGAAGGTAAGCTCTGTGAGCAGGACCCCAATGATGAGCCAGCTAGCGTGCTGCTTGAAAAAATCAAAGCTGAAAAAGTGCGTTTAATTGCCGAGAAAAAAATCAAAAAGCAAAAGCCACTGCCTCCCATCAGCGAAGAGGAGAAACCATTTATACTGCCAAAAGGTTGGGAGTGGTGTAGGCTAGGAGAACTAGCCAATATAGCTACTGGAAGTACACCTGCTAAGAATAAAGTCGAATATTATATGCATGGTACAATTCCTTGGATAACGAGCTCTGAAACAGGGCAGGAATATGTTTCATCTGCTAGATATTATGTAACAGACTTAGCTGTAAAAGAATGTAACTTAACCATTAATCAACCCCATACGCTAGTTATGGCAATGTATGGGCAGGGCAAGACTAGAGGGCAGATTACAGAGTTAGCTATACCAGCAACAACTAATCAGGCATGTGCGACCATTTCTTGTTATATGTCATCTCTGAACCCATATTTAAAAATATATTGCAAAAAGATATATCAAGAAATTCGTGAATTAGCAAGCGGTGGAGCACAACCAAACCTTAATTTGAACAAAATAAAAGAATATGTGGTTCCCTGTCCGCCTTTATTAGAACAGCATCGCATTTCAGATAAAGTAAAAATATTTATGCAACTATGCGATCAATTAGAGGAAGAGCTCATAAACGCAAACTTACATAGTTCACAACTAATGGAGGCTGTACTACAAGAAGCCTTTAGTATACAAAAAGTTGACAAATCTGCACAGGTTATCGGATTCCATCCGGATCGTATGACACCTAAAACTGAATTGTTGGCAGCCGCCCGCGGCAAGATTCGAGAGGACACCTGGGAGCATCTCTGTAAGCGAGCGCTGGAGATTGCTGGTGAGGAAAGCTGATGGACTGGAGACGCAAACGACAAATCAGAAATTTAGTCGATGGAATTTTGGAGTTAAATACCCTGCATCGTCCACCGATAGAGCTAATTCCTGCTATAATGAAACAGCGGGGGATCGTATTGGAGGAACGAGACGAGGATGATGAAGAGTTCTGCGGCGTATATATGATAGTGAAGCAGGCAAAAATCATCTTTGTCAATGCCAATCTTCGAACATCCCGCAAACACTTTACCATTGCCCATGAGTTGGGCCATCATTACTTAGGGCACCCATTACAAAACGGCGCTATTATCTGTGATAGTGATAGCGTTTTTGGAAAAAATAAGCCGGAACAGGAAAAAGAAGCAGACTATTTTGCAGCCTGCTTCCTGATGCCGGAAAATCTGGTCAAACGAAAGTGGACAGAGTTTTTTAATGATTGCCCGAAGCAAACAACGCTGTTCCCGGCAGATCAGCAACTAGAACAGCAGCATCAATTGCAGCGATATCTGAGTGACTACTTTCAAGTATCAATGGAGGCTATGGGATATCGCTTAGACGAATTAAAGCTAGGTTAGAAAAGGAGGGGTGAGAGTGCTTTTACGGTACATTGTAAGCAATTTTAAATCCATTGGGCATCCGGTAGAGTTTAGCATGTTCCCAACGGAAGAAAGCACCGATGAGCGCTTTTTGAAAACAATCACAACAAAAGCCGGTGAATGGAAGGTGTTGCGGCGTGGTGGCTTTTTTGGTCCCAATGCATCGGGCAAATCTTCCTTTATCGAATCGATTGATTTTGCCCGGGATTATATCGTTGATGGACAGAAAAGCGGAAAAGGAACGGGTGTCAACCAATTTAGAGGTGATTTTGAAGATCTTGAGGGAATCTCTTCCTTCCAGTTCATGTTTTACCTTGAAGGCGAAGTTTATGAGTATGGCTTTTCTTTGGATCGACGCCAAGTACATGAAGAATGGCTGATGCAGTTGACTGAAAAAGATCTTAAGCCGCTATTCACTCGCGTTACAGATGAGAATGGTAAAACAGAGATAGAAATTGAATCAAGATTTGCGCGCAATAAATCCAAGGATAGAATGTTGGCTGATGTCCTCAAAGAGAGCATTCAAGAGAGTCAGAAAAATCAGCTTTTCTTATATAAGCTGTATGATAATGGAATCAAAAAGGCAGAGAAAATTGTCCAATGGTTTAAAAATCTGCAAGTTATTTTCCCTGAAACCACAGTTCAAGCACTTCCAATTCGGATGAAAGCGGATGAAGACCTGCGCAATTATATTGCAAGAATGCTCGACAAGATGGATACAGGTGTCTATGAGATTTCTGTGGCAAGTGACGAGATTGATTTCCATGAATTTGCGCAGAAGTTGGATTTGCCAAAAGAAATCGTTGATGATATTGAAGAAATTAAAAGTGGAATCGTAAATTTGGCTGGTAGATACTTTATTTTTGCAGAAAACAAAAAGAAAAAGACTATTTTGGTTCAGCTTAAGTTTAACCATCAGCTAAATAGCAAAAGAGTTCAGTTTAATATTGACGAAGAATCTGATGGTACACAGCGTCTGGTTGATTTACTTCCTATGCTATTTACCATCGGTAAGAATCCAACTATCTACTTTGTTGATGAGATTGATAGGAGTTTGCACACAAAGCTCTCTCTGTTTTTGCTTGATGAATTTGCCTGTAGAGCAGAAGAAGGAGACAACCAGATTATTTTCACTGCACATGATGTGAACTTAATAAATTTAAACAACTTTAGACAAGATGAAATCTGGTTTATTGAGAAAACGCAAATGGGCGAATCTACTTTGAAGCCATTTTCTGATTTTGAAGTCAAAGAAGGCCAAGATACTTTAAAGGCTTATTTGAGCGGTAGATTTGGTGCTGTTCCCATGATAAGGGGGTTGTACTAATGCCGCTTCTTAAAAGTAGAGTACCTTTTACGCCGCAAAACCCTTACCGTGTGGTTAGGCCGCAAACTAGTAAAATTATTTTTCTTTCATGTGAAGGTAGCGTGACAGAGGAAGAGTACTTTGGCATGATCTCAGATATATATAGTGGGATAAAGAGTAAAATTCAGTTTATTTCTGTTGCTGAGGATGCTGTTTTTACTGCGCCTAAATGTAGAACACAAGAACAAGTGAGGCTACTCAGCAAAGTGCGACCGAAACATTTGGTCGCACGGATTGATCAATTTAAAGCTGAAAAAGATAATATTTATCAGTTTGAAAAGTATCCGGAAGATGAATTTTGGATTTTAACAGATGTGGATCAGAATTGGTCAAGTCAGCTTATTGATCCCCAAAATGCTAAGACATATAAAGATGAGTGGGATGATGCAATAGCGGCATGTGACGAAAAAGGATATCACTATGCAGTAAGCAATCCTTTTTTTGAGATATGGCTGCTATTGCATCACGACCAGCCTTCTGAAGAAGATAAGAGTTTTGCCGTATCTGATAGCCATTCTTATGAAAAAACAAGTCACTTCCGTACAAGACTGTCAGAACTTGGCGCGCCTTTAAAGGACAAGAAACATATCAACTTTTCAAACTATAACGATGAAAAAATTAAAACGGCAGTTCATCGAGCTGAAGAGTTACATGTGGATAAGACAGATATGTGTCCACGGTATTTTGCCACTACGGTATATCTACTCTTGAAAAAAATATTTGAAATGCTACCAGAAGAAATCTAGGTAAAAAATGTAGGCAGATAAAATATTGAGTCTACCCATTCTTTATCATATGGATAAATGGATTTCACTTTACCTGGCGATTTTTTATGTGGTATAATCATTCAATACATAGGGAACCGGTACTTTCTGCTGGCAACACCATGGCAACAAAAAATCAGATAGCCTCTACTATCTGAATAATGAAAAGAATAACAATATTCTGAGCTAAATCCCATAAGCAAATCTGTTTAGAAAACTTTTAGCAGGAGCGAGTGGGAATGACCGTCAAAACGGCGCAAACCCCCAGGAATACCGTCTTTTTGACCTGTCACTTTGTCTTGAGATGTAATGTATAAAGGGTGGTTTCACCAAGCCACTACAATACATTGACTGCGGTTCATTTGTGGCAGAATGGCACAGGCTGGAGGGGCGGTGATCGACCAGCAGAAGGGAACTGAAGCGGGAGCGTCCGGGGATGACCTGGGCGCGCTCCGATCTCTCTGCCGGTCCTCTCGAAGCGCGCGCGCACACTTACTCACCACCCACAAGCGGGCGGTGGCACTGCCTGCGGCAGTCGTGCGCTCTCCGAGAGCTGCCGGGCGTCCCTTCTCTGCCCAGTATGGACAGGCCAGCAGACGCCACCGGCGGCTTGTGCATCGGACGCAGCCGCGCCGATCACCGGGGGCTTGGGGGCCTTCGGCCACCAACAAGCGGCACAGGGTATATACCTGCGCATTGCTT
>JAAWSO010000063.1 GCA_022801595.1 Clostridiales bacterium
GACTAACGCCGATATCCTGGCTCGTGACATCGTGAACCGCTTACCTGGAAAGGTACTTCAGAATTTAAGAAAGCGATAACCCTGTACAGAATTGAAGGGCGTGAGATAGGCAATTTATAAGTAAATATTCTTAATTTTTATATAACCATACACATTGACAGTATTTTTAAAAAGTTTTATAATAAGTACAGTATATAAGCATAATAATATTCTAATAAAAAGAGATGAAGTGTTATGGTTATCCGAGATCCTTTATATGACTATTTGTATTTAACAAAAGTAGAACAAAGTATCGTAGATCATCCTCTTTTTCAACGATTACGTCACATTTCTCAAAATGGTACAGCCTATTATACCTACCCTAGCAATCGTAGCTGTCGATTTATGCATTCGTTAGGAACTATGGAAATTGCAGGCCAGGTTATTGCTCATGTTTTTCAAGACCTTAACAATGAAGTTGTTAAAAAATTCTTAAACGAAACTTTTGACTTAATGATCATCGCACAACAGACGCTACTTATAACACTGGACAATATTAAACGAGACGCTTTAATAGATCGTAGAGTATTCGCTCATTACGGGATAGATTGTACTTTATTAGAGCTACATCATCAATTACCTGAAAATTCCTCTCTACAACAATTATCAGAGTTACATTTGGCAAGATTAGTCTTGTTCGAAGCTTCTCGCCTTGCTGCTTTGCTTCATGATTTAGGACACTTCCCATTCAGCCATACTTTAGAAAATGCTTTCTCTTATTCTGAAAAAATAGCAATTATTAATGATCGTTTTTTAAAAAATCTATCGGAAGCAGAAAATGCGCCGGAATTACATGAAAAAATTGGCGTATGCCTTTTGAATATTGTATTCCCAGATAACGCAAACAATGCGTTTAACCGTTGTTGTCGTTTTATTGCACGAAATATTTTAATGTCTAAAAATTCTCCTGAAACAAAGGAGGAAAAAATTTATTCTACTTTACATAGTATTATTGCTGGAAATCTAGACGTAGACCGTCTGGATTATTCAAAGCGAGATCCAAAGCTTTCTGGAATGGAATTAGGTGCATTTGATCTCGAACGACTCACTCATAATATGCAATTGGTAGATAAAGAAAACAATGGCAACTATTTAATTTTGCCAAATATCAAAGCCCTTTCTTCTGTGGAGTCATTTTATCATCAACGTTATCTTATGTATAAGTATTTGATTTATCATCATAATAAATTACGTATGGATAAATTAGTCTGTGAAATCACATATGGACTCGCAATATGTTGGTGTGAAAAAAATCCAATTGAGATTTACAATTTCTTGAAAGAGAGGCATTTTGATTATCTTTGGGAAAATTGTGCCAATCAAAAATATTTTTTATGTACAGAAGCATGGTTATTGGCTCTAATTGCAGATGCAGAAGAAATCATTAAGCGTTATATTGAGAATCAAAAGAAAGACGATAATATTGAATTGATAAATTCACTTCAATCATTACTTCTTTTAATCGATACTTTTTTGCGCAGAAAAACAGAAAATCTATACAGTTTATTTAAACATTGCGATAAATATAATGAATTTATTTCTAATATTTCTGAGAAGCTTGGTATCTCAGAAACCGAAGTAGTTGCTAAAATTACAAGTTTAAAATTTACAAATAATTCTTTTAAGGAAATTGAAAAGAATTATGGAGTATCTATATTTTTTGTTCCTACTAAACCTAAAACAATTTTTAATAGTGAATCAAATGTGGATTTAGATATTGCTTTAGATGAAAAGACTACTGAAAATATCATAACATATTCTCCCTATTTAAAATCTTTAGTCGAATGTGTTAAAAATGATCAGCAATTTCAAATGTTTTTAGTAAAAAAAGAAATCAAATCCAAACCTGATCTTATTAAGCAAATATGTGACGAAGTGTGTAATTATATTTGTCAACAAATTAAACAACAAGAAAAAAGTTGATCTGAGTCACTTTTTTAAAATATTTATACTATAATAATACAATAATTGAATCGAGGTTATTCATTATGTGTCTTTCAACAGAAACTGTATCTATAACACTTCTACAAGAAATTTATGAAGGAGAAAAAACATTCAATCAGCTTTATGACAATCTTTTAACTAAAATAAAAGGGCAATACTATTTTACATCTGCTTGCAGTTTTAGCGATATGGTGGATGCTGAAATTGCATTTGGAAATATGTCTCTTAACGGAAAACTTTTACGTATTACCGAAAAAGGAAAACGATTGATTGAAAAAAAAGCTTAAAATATATCTGATATTATCGAAGATGTCAACGAAAATTGGTTATATCTTCATTATTTTCAATGAAAATAATGATTTGAGCATTAAGTTTAAACGCCAGCGACAGTGCTGGCGTTTTTCTTTTTTTATTGAAAGGAGGTAATTTGTGAACCACCTAAAGACCCTATTGAAATTTTAATCCAGCAAATGTATCGTTTGGCTGAGGAGCTTATCCAATCAGCCAATTTTGACCGCACCGAACAAGGACGAGTTACAAGGATTGTGAATAACAATCACTATCATATTTCTATGGAAAGGGTAGAGTTCATTGTCACTTGCGGAGTTAATATTCCTCTTGCCGTTGGCGACCGAGTCTGGGTGACGATTCCGCAAAACCACAGTAAGGATAAATTTATTTCCGGGAAGGTGATTCCTTAATGGAACAGCCCATTTTAAAATCCACACCAGCTTTTGACGCTTCTTTGGAGCGTCTTTTTTCTTTTACTTATATTGGCAATCAGGTTTTTTCTCATCGGTTTCGAGTTTACAATAACGCTACTAACGCAGTGGTGTATGATAAAAAAGTAGAATCTTTTCAAATGGAGCACACGATTCCAGCGGCCACCTTAAAGAATGGTATTTTATATCGGGCGCAAGTGTCTGTATTTGATAAAAATGGAGTGGAATCCAACTTATCGCAACCTACTCTCTTTTATTGTTACGCTATCCCCACATTGCAAATTACGAATCTAACGGCAAATCAAATTGTACGATCTTATGGGCGAAATTCAATGGGGATTTTCATGCTGGAAATGTCTCTTATACTATTTCTCAAGTATGTGGAATCCGTATTAAACGAAGAAAAAAGTACTTATCTCTGGACAATTCTAGTAGACATCCCCATTCGTAAGGTGGAAGATTTAGATTTTGAACGGTTTGATCGGTATGCACAAGCACGATCCACTTATGTATATACACTTACTCCTCTACCAGGCAATACGGAGGGAAACATGAATATAAACTCGGTGAAATCAGATTTTGACGGTATGTTTATTATGGAAGCAAACCAAGGGTTTGAAACAGATTTAGAGATTAGCGTAGAAACTCAGCGTAATCATCCATCTTCTGTGGCCAACCCGTTAGGTGGGAAATATCCATTTGTGATTTACAACAGTGAGCAAAATTATGACTCCGGTTCCGCTACGGAATTGTTCGCTTTGCGGAATGTGGAGAGCTGCAACTGGGATTTTGATCAGAGCTTTACTTACCGGAATCAGCTTAATGATTTTCTTGCTAATAATCAACCGAAATTCTTAAAACTATACGATGGACGTGGCTTGGATTGTATCCGTTGTAGATGGAATCACCGAATCGGAAAGTGACCATCCCGACTTGATTCTCACCACCTTTCAGTGGGTGGAAGTGGGTAAAGTAGATTCTTCTCAGGATTTATATGACAATGGATTGACTAATGTCAATTCGGAAAATTGGTGATCATATGGCTTATGATGTAACTCAGCAAGATCGCGATCTACTTGGGCAGCGTTCCAAACAAATTTATATCAAGCTAGAATTGCTAAACCAAAAGGGACAAACTATCTATCAGATGCAAGGCGCATTGCTTGGTGGAGATGTGTCGATTGACTCAGAATCCGCTTCTCGTCGGGTGGCAAACGCTACCTTTGCTGTTCGCGACGAAACTTATCTAGTTAGAGAGACCAGTAAAATTTGGTTTGATAAATTTGTCCGGGTGATGTTTGGCGTAAAGAATCTTCGCACCCAACAATACTCGTGGTATTCCTTCGGCAAGTTTTTATTTCATGAAAATAGCTATCAATACAATTCATCCACACGTACTTTATCGGTCAATATGGTTGACTTAATGGAAACCTTGACGGGAACACTAAACGGACAGCTTGGCGCATTGACCACCACAATTCCTGCTGGCAGCAACATTCGATCTAGTATGATTTCTACTATCCAGCAATTAGGATGGGTAGACAAATATTTGATTGATGAAATTGGTGTAGAATATGGTATAAACTCCAATATTAGCAGTAATCAAAATTATAACCAAGTTCCCTATGATTTGGATTTCTCTACAGGAACTACATATATATGAAATTGTGTCTACTTTACGAGATCTATATCCTGGATGGGAAACTTATTTTGATATAGATGGGGTTTTTGTCTGCCAACGTGTTCCTACAGGTATCGAAAATTCTGTTGTTCTGGATGAATCTATTTTGGATAACTATGATTTAATAATTTCAGAATCCCACAGCAATACATTTTCTAGCGTAAAAAATGTCACAGAGGTTTGGGGAAAATGTTTGGAAGTAGATCGTTATTCTGAAAACTGCTCCATTTCCGGTTCTCAGTATACTGTTTCCTTTGACGATTTAACGGCACTGGAAAACTATACTGTATTTGGTATTAAAATCAATCAAAC
The DNA here is from genome assembly GCA_022801595.1 of Clostridiales bacterium. Lineage (GTDB taxonomy): Bacteria > Bacillota > Clostridia > Oscillospirales > Acutalibacteraceae > UMGS1071. The sequence continues at coordinate 4,699 of JAAWSO010000063.1, forward strand.
CAATGGAGCGAATCCTACTATCAAAATAAATACCCTTACCCCCTACCCCATTGTGGATACCGATGAAAAAGCGATTTCCGCTGGAACCTTTCAAGCTGAGCAGTCGTATTGTTTTAAATACCAGAATTCTAAGTTCTACTATCTTGGGCAATGGCAAGTACATGGAGTTGCTATGCTATACTGTAAACAGCCGTCTGATAGTGAAAAAAATGCTAACCAAAAACGATTTAACTGTGATCATATTTCCTACGTAATCAATCCGAGCACCCCATTTGGTGTAGATTCTATTGGTTCTCGGCTGCAAGTATATTCTGGTGGAGAATATGAGGAAATCTATTCCGATGAATTGGCTACCCAACGAGCAGAATATGAAAATTGGAAAACTACTGATTTGCTTGATACTGTGGAATTAGAAATGATTGCGATTCCTTGGTTAGATGTAAACCAAAAAATTCGTTATACATCCAACATTACTAATCAAACAGAAGAATATTTAACCAAAAATATCAGTTTATCTCTTACAGATGGCACTATGAGTGTGAGCTTGGTGAAATTTCAACCCCTTTACCCATTTTCAAAATAAAATGTAAACCGTATGTGTAAACGAACAAAGTTTACTGCGCGCTTTTTGATTGGAGGAATGTAATATTGAATCAAATCTATCCAGATTTAACTTGTAATTTCCCGGAATCTATTGATGATAATATGCAACTGATGGATATTACGATAAAAATCAAACCCTTGGTCGATCAATACTACGCCTATTTAGCGTCCAATGATTTTGAATCGATTGAAAAACTGAAATCAGAACATCCAGAACTGAAACGATGTTTGATTAGCGCGGAAATGATTCAAAAACTTTACGATATGAATATTGCACAGCAACGGTACTACATGAATGACGTACAAACGTATTTACAAAATATCGTTAAATATCGGGGATCTTGGTTTGACACTACAAAATATACTAAATACGATGTGGTGAATTATATTCACCACAATAGTACGGAGACTTATATGGGAATCGAGAAAAATATTCCTATCGGAACGCTCCCCACTGATACTACCTATTTTATCGTCCTAACCATGCGAGGACAGCAAGGCGAAAGTGGGGTTGGTTTAGTGCCACGGGGTTCTTGGAGTAAAATTGTGAACTATAAAAAAGATGACTGTGTCTCCTATAGTAACACTCTTTGGCAAAGCTTACGGGATAACATAGGGCGTATCCCCGCTGATAATCCTTTGGATTGGGTTTCAATCCTATCTGCTGCAGAAATTACCGAACCTGCTAATACCACGGCGTTTCAACCGGACGGAAGTATTGAGGTTTACTATCAGGATGGGCGTACCACAAAAACTACCTTTCAAGGGATAAAATTAAAGAAGTAACCAAGGATAGCGGTGGAACTGTTCTCTCTACAAAAACGACTATTTTCCATTCCAACGGAAGTATTGAAGAGGTGATTACATGAGTTGGCCAGAAGTAATGAAAATTAATAATGATTTGGACGAACCTTTAAATTTCACCAATTATATTTATGATATTGCCGTATTTGGTGAAAAAAGCTACGTAATGGCTCCTATGAATGCTAAGATTTGGAAAAATCTTAGCTTAAGCTCCATGTATCTATATGGACATACTGGAATTCGAAATTATGTATATAACCATTTGAGTGAAGTGGATATTGATGCCTTATTTCAGAATTCTGGGATCTGTGGTAAACAACTCAACGCCTTTCACGATTTTGATGGTTGTAACACCGGGAACGGTATAGCTGTGATTCAGAATATCACTCAAATAGCATATAACACTCTAAAAGAGAAATTTCAGAAGGGATATAATCGTTTTGTCGAGGGATTTCTTTCTCAGGAAACCGGTGTGGGCGCATGGTTAAATGAAACCTTTGGGTTGGGCAGCACAACGCTTTCCAGCCTGCAAACCATTGATGAAATTGTGATTAATGAAGAAGCGATGACGCCATTATGGAAAGTGAATCCGCTACCGTTGCAGTTACTCATTCTGTAACTGCCATGAATGCTGTCGCCACTAGCGAGGAAGCATTTCAATTCGTGACCAATCGGATGACCGAGGTCGTGCTATCCGATGTAGCGGTTAACGCTATGTTTCAAAACGCTGCATTGATGGATAAAGTGGTAGCGGATACTGCTGTTATGACCGCTCTTGGAAATAGTAATACCGCAATGTACGCCATTATCCGCAGTGAAATCGCCATGAATAAAATCATCAACAGTACCGTTGCTATGGACACCATTGCCGCCAATGCCAACGCCATGGCGGTGATTATCAAAGCAATTGAGGACGTGGCAAATGGCTCCAATGCCATGACCACCATCAAAAGCAACGTCAGCGCCATCAACAGCAATCTACCCAAGATCATCAAGGGCGACAGCGCACGGGATGTGATGACCGCCACCTCAAACCAGATTACCACTGCACTCAATGTGCTCAATTCAATCCTCAACACCATTGCAGTTATCGATAAAGTAACCCGTGCCCTGGTAAACAACGCCACAGCTATGACTGCGGTAGCGGCAAGCACTGTGGCAATGACAAAAATGTGCGCTTCCACTGCGACCACGGCTATTGTGGCGGCAAGTTCCACAGCTATGGGTAAGATTGTGGCAAGCACCAATATGATGAAAGCAGTCGTTGGCAACACTACGGCAATGAATATTGTTGTTGGAAATGCCAATGCCAGAACTAAATTTGCAGCAAGCACCACGGCGGTAACTGCGCTTAGTAGTAATACCACTGGTCTAAATATCGCTTTCCAAAATACTAATATGACTTCTACGCTGATTGCAAGTTCTACATCTATGAACATCCTTTCGGGCAGTACTACAGCAATGGGTAGAATCATGGCGTATTCTGCAAGCGCTACTGCGTTTTTTAATGGTTCTTACTATGTAGGTAAAGGGCTTAATACTTACGGAAATATCAATAATGCTACACTGGCTGGACTTGCAACATTTGACAATGTGTGTACTAACACTGCCGCTATCAATGCAGCTACTGGAAACACAACAGTATGGAATAAAATTTATCCCACTTCTGCTGCTATCACAAAACTTGCCGCCAGCCCAAATGCGATATATGTTGCAAATACTACAACAAAAGCAGGAAATATTTTATCCAATTCAGTTGCTTATGGCGTGATTTTAAACTCTGTGAATACTATGGACAAAATTGCAAGCCTTTCAACTTTTTGCAGTACTGCCGCTAGTTCTTCAACTTATATGGCTCTTATTTGTGGATACGCTCTTGTGATTAATCGTTTATTAAAAAACAATGGTTCAAGAACAGCATTGCAAAATAGTCCTTATATTAATAATAATTATACGAAATTAGCGACTACCTGTAATAATACAACTTATTTCGAAAAAACAGAAAGTAAATCAGAAACTATTTCCCCAACGTCAAACTCAACTTGTTATGGATATATTAATTTCGATCAGCCCACCCCAAGGAATTTTAGTTCCCTTGCAAGCTTAGGATGTGAGCTGGATACCAGCTTTTACCGCTGTAAGGTAGGGCAGACCTACCAATTTCTTTCCAAAAGCATCAAGAAGCCGGACATTGATCCTGGCAATGTAAATGTGCTTGAGGTGGTATACAGCGGCCAAGACAAGCGTGGGCATTTATTCACCTTGAAAGCAAAAAAGCCAGGACAGGCCACAATTACGGCCAGCTTGGGGGGACAGAAAGATATGTTGGAAGTGGAGGTAGAAGCATGAAAATTAATTGGAAAGTAAGAATCAAGAACCCGGTATTCTGGGCGCAGGTTGCGGTTGCTATTGTAGGGCCTATTCTGGCATACCTGGGCCTGTCCTGGTCGGATATGACTACCTGGGGGGATTTTAGGGAAATCTTTGTCAAGGCCATCTCCAACCCAGTAGTGATTGTGTCAGTCATTGTATCCGTCTGGAATCTCATCACCGACCCGACCACAAAAGGCCTTGGGGACAGCAAGCAGGCTCTGACGTACCAGAAGCCAAAAGAGGGATAATCCATGGAGATCATCAAGAACATTGGAGCCATTGTTGGACTGGTAATTTCCAGCATGACCCTGATCACCTTGTTTTGCAAGCCTCTGCGGAAAAAGATTTCCGGTTGGATTCGGCAGGTCAGCCAGGTAGAGGAATACCGGGAGGCGATTGCACGCAACCAGCTTGCCATTGATGAAATCCGGGCAGGGATGCAGCAGATCATGGCCACGGAAGAAAGCAAACAGGCGTTGTTTGCTAAGTTCCAGGAAAGTCAGCTTTCCATTTTGCGGGACGACATTACCCGGTTGTATTTTAAGTACTTAGAAGAAAAGCAGGTGCCATTCTATGCCCGCAAGGACATGGTGCAGTTATTTGAAACGTACACCAGCATGGGCGGCAATAGCTACGTCAAGACCATCTATGACGAATTCATGGAGTGGCAGGTGAAAACATAAGGAAAACAGAGAATAAAGACGATATAGGGTAATAGATCAGATTTTTCTGATCTATTACCCTATTTTTATGTTTTATGACAAAAATATGGCACTCAATTTGTTATATATTATTGCAAAAAATAAATTTATTTTACTTTTTAGAACTATATATTTTTATTAAAATGATATAATGTAAAAAATAAATTGTATTCAAAATATATTTCTATAAATAGTATTAAATAAAGGAGGAAATTAATATGACTTAGAAATTTATTATTCAATCCTAACAATTATCAATTATTATGAAATGGAGTTGTAAAAAATGTTAAAAAAACGAACAAAAAAAATTATAGCTGTTACTTGTGTAGTCTGTGTGCTATCATCAATGTGCGTACTTTCTGCCTCTGCAAAAACTCTTTATTATCGATTTAATATGAGTACCAATCGACCAGCGAATAATACAAGTTTAGTTTTAAAGGAAAACAGCGGTGCTGCCGTTATTCAAACAAATTTTTTCCAAACAACAGGAACAAGCGGATTTTTATATTATTCTGTTCAAGATGAAACATATACCCAAGTTAGTGACTCAACGTATTGTGGAAGTATTGGAACAGCAAAATCTATATACTGGAAAGATAAAGGTAAGGTAGGAACTAATTATCGTTTACGAGGAGATTTTTATGCTAGTGGGGTTGGAGAAATAGAAGCAAAAGGAGATTTCACGCCTTAAATGATAAATAAAATTTAGAAATCTTTGGTTCTATAAATATATTTGGAGGTCAAATAAAATGTTAAAAAATAAGAAAACAAAAATTTTATTGGTTATAACTACTGCTGCTATTCTTACTTCCCTTTTCTCATTTTCAGCATCGGCTAAAACCATTAGCTACCAATTTAATATGAGCACTAGCCTTCCAGCCAATAATACGGGAATAGTAGTAAAAGAACGAAATGGTGCTGCTAATGTTCAAGTTCAAAATTGGACACAAACCAATTCTGGAACTGGATATTTAGAATTTATGACTCAAAACGAAAAATATACTACAGTAAGTGGTCGTACTGTTGCCAGTCATACTGGTTCTTATAATGTATATTATAATTCAGGAGAAGGAAAAATAAATTCTAATTATCGTTTGCGTGGAGAATATAAATTAGGCGCTCATAAAGATGCAAATATTCAAACTAGTGGATATTTTACCCCCTAAAAGCTATTTTTGATATTTTTTAAGTTTAAAAAAGTGATATCTGAAAATCATAAAGGTATCACTTTTTTATTTTTTAATTAAAGGAGAATAGCGTTATGAATAAAAACTGTAAAATACTTATTATTATGTCGTTTCTAATTATATCCTTATTAGCAGGTTGTTCTAATATGCCTGGAGATGATGATGAAAATTCTAGAACTTCTTTTACTCCTACTATAATAAGTAATTTTGAAGATCAACCATTAATAAATAAACAATTAAATAGTTTTCTTTTTGTTAATGGGAAACCAAAAATTATACAGGAATTGTCTTCTGGAAAAGCTAATAAAGTTTATGTCCATTTGCAATCATTTGATGCTAACAAAGCTGTAGAACTATTAATTTCTAATGATACCATTGAAAAAAGAATAGAATCAGATGGAGATTATTTAGGGGAAAAAGTAAAACTATTTGACTATACTACATCATCGGGAAAACAGCTTTATAATGGATTGGGGAAAGAATTACATTTTCGTCTTTCTTCTTCTGATCCACTATATAATGTAGGATATTTATGTTGGGACGGTAGTGGTATTGGATATAATTTAGATAAATTTAGTACCACAAAAGAATTAGAATTTTGTAGTAGAGAAGAAGCGGCTCAAAATATTAAAAATATACTAAGATCACTTAATATATCATTTAAAGAACAGTATGAATGCTATACTTTAGATCATCTTTCCTTACAAAAAGAAGAACAGGATCTTATGAATAGTGGAAATGAATCATTAGTTCAGGAATATTCTCCCGTAGAAAATTGGAACCAAAAATATGATAGTTATGCTTTCTTTTTTCAAAATTCTATTGATGGAATTCCTGTGTCTAAACGTGGATACGGAGATGCTCAAGGAGGAAATTTAATTTATAATAATAAAATTAGAGTCATCTATAATCAAAGTGGAGTTATAGAACTATCTATTAATAATGTTTACGAAAAAAGAAAAACTGAAATAGAAGGAGAAAAAATTATCATTGCTGAAGAAGCATTAGAAAAATTAGCTGAATCATATAACAAATTAATTTCTATAACACCATTAATTATTCAACAAATAAATTTGGAATATATTCCTACTTTATATAGTACTAGTCGTACTGAATTTTTAATGATTCCAGCTTGGAGAATCTGGGTGCAAAACCAATCAGAATCCTCTATCCCACCAGAAAAAGATAATTCTGCTCAAGAACGAATTGTAGATGCTATAAGCGGACATTTAATTCAATAAATAAGGAGGTAATAAATATGCTAATTTTTTTACGATCCTTAATTATAGATTTAAAACGCTCCTGTTTGTCTGTTAGTTTTTGTTTGGCAATTAGTTTATCAATATTAATATTTTTTCTTAACTCTATGGAAAGCATTCAAGGAGGAATGCCTACTTTATGGTGTTACTTGAACGGAACAAGTTTATTTGAGGATACTATGCCTATATTAATTCCCATCTGTATATTTCCTTGTGCAATTTTATTTTTAGAAGATTGGAATACTCAATATTTTAGAAATTTAATTCCTAGAACGTCATTTTTTAAATACAGTATCTCAAAAATAATAGCTTTAATATTGACTTCTTTAATTATTTGTTTTACAAGTCGTATTATATTTTTAATCGTTCTTTTTGTTATTACTCCCTTAACCATAGAAGATTTACCTATTAGCGAACAAATTACACTTTTTCAACAACATGGAATTGGAACAAGTATTTTAAATTTATATCAATCACCAGTACCAAATGAAATTAAAAGCATATTCTTATCTTCTTTTCTTGTTGTTTTTACATTCGCATTATTTTGTGCTTTTGTTGGATTAATAGCTTTAAATATATCTGTTTTATTCACTAATATTTTTGTTGTTTTGGGAAGTCCTATCGCAATTTATTATTTTATACTAGAATTTTTTACTCTTCTAGAAATTCCTTCACAATGGAATCCCATTCTTTTAGGACAGGCTGCTATATTCTGCAATTTAGGTGGAACTTTAAATACCTTTTTGATTACTACTTCCTATTTTATAGTAGGGTTTATAATAATAGGTTGGATCTTTTTATGGAATTCAAGAAGGAGGATTAAAAATGGATAATATTCGAATGATATTTAACTTTAGCTTTCAAAATTTTAGAAAATGGATGTCAAATCCTAGAATATATATGATTGGAATCCTCCTAATTTTATATATTTTTAATACTACAATACCAATTAGTAAATTTTGTCAAACTGTACAAGTTTCAATTTCTCCATGGTATTTTCCATTTTTAACTAGCGATCAATGGGTTATTCCTATTTTATTTAGCGGATTAATTCTACTATTTTGTGATGCCCCATTTATTGATCAATCTCAACCATATAATATTATTCGTTCTGGGAGAAAAAAATGGATTGCAGGACAATTATTATATATATTTTTTGCATCAATTATATATTTTTTATTTATATTAATAATTTCAACTTTACTATTGCTACCTGTTACCCGTTGGCAAACTGATTGGGGAAGAGTTTTAAATACTTTAGCTACTACTACAGCGCAGTCTGAATTTCATATCCCCATAACATTCCATCAGAAAATTATTTTATTATATAATCCTATCCAAGCATTAGGAATTAGCTTTTTAATGAATATACTTGTTGGAACATTCATAGGATTATTAATTTTTGTTATTAATCTAAGATTTAATCGCATTTTAGGATGTATTATTGCTGCAATACCAACATTGCTAACTAATACTATTTTCTTTAATGAATTCTTTTTAGTTTATTATATTCCGGTTTCCTGGGTATCTTTAATCAAATTAGATCCTACCGGGAAACAGCTTCTTCCCTCTGTTACTTATGCTAGTATTGTTATTTTAGCCTTAATAGCTATATTATCTATTATTTCATTTTTAGGAATAAAAAGAAAACCAATAGAAGTATCATCACAAATATAGGAGAATAAATATGGTAGAAAATATTATTATCGTAGAGTCAGCTACGAAAATATTTAAAAAAAGTACTGTTTTAAATAATGTAACTGTTAGCTTTGAAAAAGGTAAAATACATGGTATAATAGGTAGAAATGGATCTGGGAAAACAGTTCTTTTTAAATGTATCTGTGGATTTATGCCTTTAACTAGTGGGAGCATTTCTGTTAGTGGAAAAGTAATCGGAAAACAAATAGATATTCCAAAAGATATTGGGATTATTATAGAGGCTCCTGGATTTATTTCAACTTATAGTGGCTATAAAAATTTAAAATTATTAGCTTCTATTCAAAAAAAAATAAGATCAGAAGAAATAAAACAAAGTATTCGTAGAGTAGGATTAGAACCAGAAAGCAAAAAGTGGGTTGGTAAATATTCTCTTGGCATGAAACAGAGACTTGGTATTGCACAAGCCATCATGGAAAAACCAGAAATTCTTATTCTTGATGAACCTATGAATGGATTGGATAACAAAGGAGTTGAAGAAATGCGTCAATTATTGTTAGAGTTAAAACAAGAAGGTAAAACTATTTTATTAGCAAGTCATAATTCTGAAGATATATGTCATCTATGTGATACCGTTCATGAAATGGATACCGGAATAATAAAAACAATTCGCTTAACAAAATAATAAAGTAACACTAAGGAAATTTTAGAATGTAATTGTAATACACCCATAATAATTCATCTTAAAATCTTAGGTTTGATGTGGGTTGTTATATGACAAATATTCGATCTCCAAAACCACCTACCGAGGGTTCAAATCCTTCTGCCCCTGCCAAACGATGCAAATTTGAACACTTTTTCTAT
>JAAWSO010000068.1 GCA_022801595.1 Clostridiales bacterium
GGGTTCAAGCGTGAGTTTTCAAAACTTATCGGCTTCTTGGTGGTTGCCTTAGTAGCCGTTGGACTGGTATTCAATGCAGGCGGTGTCAAGACGTACTCTTAGAACTGTTCAATAAGATTATCGGGGCATAGCCGTACTCTCTCATTATGGTTTGCGGACACGCAAACATACCTTTCTCCTTTGAGAGTGGGCTAAGGGGGAATGAAAGGGGGTAACGGAATGGTACATAGATAAAAATAACAGCATGATGAATTTTATTGATTGGCTCAAATAGAACTGATATAATGTGATATGAAGAAATAGAAAAATTAGAAGTTGTAGAGGAATGAAAACATAATGAAAATTATATCTTTAGTGGATAACAATACGCAAAGTGAACTGAAAGCCAAACATGGTTTATCACTATATATTGAAACAGTCAAACATAAAATTTTATTTGACGTGGGTCCCGATAAAACTCTATTTGAAAATGCACAAAAGAGAAACATAGACCTTTCAAAAGTAGATATTGTAATTATTTCTCATGGTCATGTAGACCACGGAGGAGCATTGCAAAAATTTTTAGAGGTTAATTCAACTGCAAAAATTTATATACAAAGGAAAGCATTTGAACCTCATTATTCTAAGACATTTTTCTTTAAAATACCAGTAGGAATAGATAAAAAAATAGAAAGTAATACGCAAGTTATTTTATTAGATAGTGATTATGTAATTGACGATGAATTATTGCTAATTACGGTGCAAAAAAAAGATAAATGTTATTCTCCGGTAAATAATGTTTTATACGAAGAACATGGAGCAGATAAATTTTTACATGAACAGCATTTAATAGTTTTTGAAAAGAATGTTGCATTGATTATGGGGTGTGGACATTCTGGAATAGTAAATATTATGGATAAGGCAGGTAAGTATAATCCTAAAGTTTGTGTGGGTGGCTTTCATCTTTATAATCCTATCACAAAAAAAAGTGTTTCAAAGAAATTATTAGATGAGATTTCAAAGGAATTAGAAGTTTATGCGCAAACCAAATTCTATACTTGTCATTGTACTGGATTAAAAGCATTTCAATACTTATCAAAAAAACTACATAATTTATTATATCTATATTGCGGAGAGAGTATTGAAATATAAAATAATTAGGTTGTCAAATTTCAGTTTAACAACTTCATATTCACATACTCAAAGCAGTTAGTCTTAGGATTGACTGCTTTTTTCATACCTAAATTTAAGATTGGAGTGATTGATTGAAAGATATATTTTTGGATATGTAGGCAAGTATCGGCTGTACCTACATTTCAGATTTGCCTCATCATAAGCGTATGGTGTGGCAGGAAATGAAACGACTGAACCTTGCCAATTATCCGCTGAAACAATTAGAAGATTTTGCAGGCTATGTCTTTGGTGTCCCTTACACCAGCATAGCTGAAGCATGAAAGAAAGGACGTGAAAACCTATGAAAGAAATGCGTGTCTGTATCGAAAGCCGACTACCCACTTCTGAAGAAATCCGTTCCGCATGGTTTACGCTTCCCATTGACGCGGAAGAACTGGAAGAACGAATAGGTGTTCCTATCGACAGTGAAGATTACCGTATCACAGAAATGGAACTGCCCTTTGCTGATGAAGTCGGCGAAGATATGACCATTGAAAAACTGAATGACCTTTACCATACCTTTGAAAGCCTGCCACTTGATTTACAAGAGGACTACGGGGAGCTGATGTGTTACTTTACCAGCCTTGACGAACTGCACCAGCACCGCCATGACGTGATACATTATTCGTGGTGTAAAAACATGGCTGATGTGGCAAGGCATTTGTTAGATAATGACCCTGCTTTTTCTGCCATTGAGGAACGCCTGACCCGTTACTTTGACTACGAAGCCTACGGACAGTATCTTGATGATAACGGAAAATTCATAGAAACAGACCATGGTATCTATGAACTGCCGTAGAAGTGGGGTGTTGCTATGGTAGAGGATATGCGTGTATATATCGCTAATCTTGGAAAATACAATGAGGGCTATCTGGTCGGCGACTGGTTCTCTTTTCCGATTGATGAAGAAGATGCTGCCGAGCGTATCGGCTTGAATGAACGGTACGAAGAATACGCCGTACATGATACGGAAAACTTTCCTATTGAGATTGGCGAATATATCTCGATTGAAGAACTCAATGAAATGTATGAGATGATATGTGAGCTTCCCGACTACATCACAGACGAGCTGGACGAGTTTATCTCTCATTACGGCAGTCTGGAAGAAGTGTACGACCATAAGGACGACGTGTATTGCTATTCCGATTGTGAAACCATGACCGATGTTGCTTATTACTTCATAGATGAATTGCAGGCATTAAAAGAGATACCACTATGCCGTGAAATACACGGCAGGAATGAAGAAAGGAGTTGAAACGAAAACATGAAAAAGATTAAAAGCTACACGGGTATCTGGAACGTAGAAAAAGTCTTGTATGCAATCAATAGGCAAGGCGATTACTTAATACCGTGCATAACCGTACCCGCCGAAGAAGAACAGTTGATAGGCATATGGGGACAGCGGCATTTAGACTATCTGAAGCAACACCGCAAAGTTACATACACCAATTTTCTTACAAGCGGCAAACTCAACGCTTATCTTGCCGACATTGACAGGCAGGCGCAGGAACGCTTTGAGCGGCTCATAGAGGGCATGAAACAGGCACAAGGCATAACGAGCGGCTAAAGGAAGAAAACGCTTTAGAATGGGTACAACACCTAAATAGCATAAGGGCTTGTGCGAGGGAAATTGTAAATGAAGAAATCATTTTCGCATAGGCGACACGGCGACAGAGGGAAAAACTCTGCCGCTTTTCTTTTCGGGGCGTTTCGTTTGGGCGATGTGAAATCACACATAATAGGAAGTTTAATATCCGCAATAAAATTATAAAGTAACTTTTTTGTGAAAACCCTTGACTTTAACGTTACGTAATAGTTTATAATTTATAAAAAATAGAGAGGAAGGATGACACAATATGAATGTAAAGGTTATTCGTTCAGATGGTATTTATTCAAAAATTATGAAAGCACCTCTGGACAAAAAGAATGACATTTATCGGTATGAATTGATGATGCCATTTGAAAGAAAATGGGCTTGTTATAATGTTCCCATAAAAGCGAAAACGCCTAATGGTTATGATGTTATTATGGCAAGCAGACTGTTTGGACACATTGAACCAACTAAAGTAGACGAAACACAAAAACAAAATATTCATCTAATTTCAGACGATGCACTCTGGGAAAAATGTGAGATGGCAATCAGGAAATCTTTAAACTGCTTTACCCAGCATGGAATTGATTTACCGATTAGGGAGTACATGTTTACGATATTGCTTGCAAATGCGGAAAGCCCCTACATCATACTGAATGAAGGTTATTGTGGTGACGGTGGTATACCGGGATATATTTTTTCATGGCTAATCCCAAACGAATATACACTGGAGCGTCTTCCAGTAGCTTTGGCACACGAAACCAACCACAATATCCGCTTTCAGTTTATTAAATGGAGGAATGACATCACACTTGGAGAGATGATGGTTAGCGAAGGATTAGCAGAAAACTTTGCCACTTATCTTTATGGCGAAGACAAGGCAGGCCCTTGGGTGACAAAAACAGATATGACAACTTTGAACGAATATATCAAACCAATTATTCAAGATGGATTAAATGTTCAGGGATTTGAAAATCTCAATGCTTATCTTTATGGTGATGAACTGGCGAAATTACAGAATTTTCCGCAAGTAGGTTTACCTTATTGTGCAGGATATGCCTGCGGCTATCATTTAGTAAAGCATTATTTGAAGAAAACGGGTAAAAGCGTGATTGAAGCGACACTTTTACCTGCAAAAGACATTTTAGATGCTACGGAGGACTTTTGGAATGACTAAAAAATTGATGTCTGTCCATGAAGTTGCTGAATTAACTGGTATCACTGCCCGTACACTTCATTATTATGATGAAATTGGGCTTTTGAAACCTACGAAAGTAACCGATGCAGGCTATCGTATGTATGACGACACAGCACTAAGCCGCTTGCAAAGTGTTTTGTTGTTTCGTGAATTAGAGTTTCCTTTAAAAGAAATCAAATCAATTCTTGACAGCCCTGATTTTGACCAATCAGAAATAATTGCCCAGCAAATTAAGCTATTAGAACTGCAATATAAACATATAGGGGAACTGATTACCTTTACCCGTGAAATTCAAAAAAAAGGAGTGGCAGCAATGAGTTTTGATGTTTTCGACAAGAGCGAAATTGAAAAGTATGAGGCAGAGGTCAAAGCAAAATGGGGCAATACCAAAGCATATCAAGAGTATAAACAAAAGGACATTGCCCGAAATGGAGGTAGTTATAGCAAGATTGCAAATGAACTGCAGACAATGTTTTCTGAATTGGGAGGATTAAAATATTTAACGCCTAATTCAGATGAAGTACAAAAGAAAATCTCAGAATTGCAGAAATTTATAACTGATAATTACTATGTATGTACAAATGAAATTCTTAGTGGATTGGGTGAAATGTATGTATGTGATGAACGCTTCAAGAACAACATTGACAAAGCAGGTGGAGATGGAACGGCTGACTTTGTCAAGCAGGCTATTGTTGTGTATTGCGGCAAAAAGAAGGTGCAATAATCGTGACCGAATGGATACGCTGCCCTGTTTGTGGCAGCAAAACCCGTGACCGAATTAGAGAAGATACGGTTTTGAAAAACTATCCTCTCTATTGTCCAAAGTGTAAGCAGAAAACTTTGATTGAAGCAAAAAAATCACAGATAACCGTCATCACAGAGCCAGACGCTTTAGACGCAGAGCCGATGAACAAGTGAAGAAAGCCAGCGATATTTACGCTTAGAGCATGAGGACAGCGAAAGCTACGTTTCCTACTTTACCGTCAATGCGATTGTCGGAGAGCTGGATTTTCCGTCCAGTGAAATCTTCTACTTTCAGCAACAGCAGTTTACCTTTCCCGTTGATACCTCTATGAACGTAGAAATCGTGGAAAACCGAAAGGCGTTATCTACTGTCCGCAACAAGAAAAAAGAGCTGAAAGATTTAGACAATCACGCCTACCAGTCTGGCAGTGAAACCAGCTCAAATGTGGTGGACGCATTAGACAGTGTGGACGAGCTGGAAACGGATTTAGACCAGTCAAAAGAAAGTATGTATAAGCTGTCCTATGTTATCCGTGTATCTGCTCCCGACCTTGACGAGCTGAAACGACGCTGTGATGAAGTCAAGGACTTCTATGATGATTTGAACGTGAAGCTGGTACGTCCTGCTGGCGATATGCTGGGGCTTCACTCTGAATTTCTGCCAGCCAGCAAGCGTTACATCAATGACTATGTGCAGTATGTAAAATCAGACTTCTTGGCTGGTCTTGGTTTTGGAGCAACACAGCAGTTGGGCGAAAACACGGGTATCTATATCGGCTATTCCGTTGATACGGGACGCAATGTGTATCTGCAACCGTCCCTTGCCAGTCAAGGCGTAAAAGGTACGGTTACAAATGCCCTTGCTTCTGCCTTTGTAGGAAGTCTTGGCGGTGGAAAATCATTCTGTAACAACCTGCTTGTCTATTATTCCGTTTTGTTTGGCGGTCAAGCGGTAATCTTAGACCCGAAATCCGAGCGTGGCAACTGGAAAGAAACCCTGCCAGAAATCGCACATGAAATCAATATCGTGAACCTTACCAGCGACAGAGAAAATGCAGGGCTTCTTGACCCGTTCGTGATTATGCAGAATGTGAAAGACGCTGAAAGTCTGGCAATCGACATACTGACTTTCCTTACGGGGATCTCATCGAGGGACGGCGAGAAGTTCCCCGTACTTAGAAAGGCAGTGCGTGCCGTTACCCAGAGCGACCAGCGAGGGTTGCTCCATGTGATTGAGGAATTAAGAAAAGAAGATACGCCTATCTCACGCAATATCGCCGACCATATCGACAGCTTCACGGACTATGACTTTGCACATCTGCTGTTCTCTGATGGTACAGTACAAAATGCAATCAGCTTAGACAACCAGCTCAATATCATTCAAGTAGCCGACCTAGTGCTACCCGATAAGGACACGACATTTGAGGAATACACGACCATTGAATTACTGTCTGTTTCCATGCTGATTGTGATTAGTACCTTTGCCTTAGATTTTATTCACAGCGATAGGTCAATCTTTAAAATCGTGGACTTGGACGAAGCGTGGGCGTTCTTAAATGTGGCACAAGGCGAAACTGCTCTCTAACAAGCTGGTGCGTGCTGGACGTGCTATGCAGGCAGGCGTGTACTTCGTTACGCAGTCTTCGGGGGACGTGTCAAAGGAAAGTCTGAAAAACAATATCGGTTTGAAATTTGCTTTCCGTTCTACTGACATTAACGAGATTAAGCAGACCCTTGAATTTTTCAGCATTGACAAAGAGGACGAGAACAACCAGAAGCGATTGCGTGATTTGGAAAACGGGCAATGCTTGTTACAAGATTTATACGGACGTGTGGGCGTAGTGCAGATACACCCAGTCTTTGAAGAATTACTGCACGCCTTTGATACCAGACCGCCGATACAGAGAAAAGAGGTGGAGTGATGAAAGAAAGGATAAAAGGTGCGTTCACAAGAAAAAAGATATTCCACTTTCTCAAAATGGCTCTGTTTGTCGTGGCACTGTCCCTTATCCTGCTTTCACTCTTTGGAACGGTGGCACACGCAACGGGGCTTGTGGACGACACTATCAACACCGAGAACCTTTATTCAAAATATCCGTTAAGCAATTATCAGCTTGACTTCTATGTGGATAATAGCTGGTCGTGGCTTCCGTGGAACTGGCTGGACGGTATCGGAAAATCGGTACAATACGGACTGTACTGTATTACCAACTTTGTCTGGACGATAAGCCTATATTTAAGCAATGCTACGGGCTATGTAGTGCAGGAAGCCTACAAGCTGGACTTCATCAACGATATGGCAGACAGTATCGGAAGAATCATACAGACCCTTACAGGCGTAACCGAAAATGGCTTTTCCACATCTGGCTTTTATGTGGGCTTCTTACTGCTGATTATCTTAGTGGTTGGTATCTACGTTGCCTATACGGGACTGATAAAACGGGAAACCAGCAAGGCACTACACGCCGTTATTAACTTTGTTGTGGTATTTCTGGTATCGGCTTCCTTTATTGCCTATGCTCCCGACTACATCAAGAAAGTAAATGACTTTTCATCAGACATCAGTACCGCTTCACTGGACTTGGGAACAAAAATCATGCTCCCCGACAGCGACAGCAAAGGAAAGGACAGCGTGGACTTGATACGGGACAGCCTATTTTCCATTCAGGTACAACAGCCGTGGCTACTCTTACAGTTTGGCAACAGCCATATAGAAGAAATCGGCTCTGACCGTGTGGAAGCTCTGGTATCGGCAAGCCCAGAGGACGAGGACGGCGAAACAAGGGAAAATGTGGTAAAGACAGAAATTGAGGACAACGACAACAACAATCTGACGATACCACAGGTTGTCAATCGTCTTGGTATGGTGTTCTTCCTCTTGTTCTTCAACTTGGGTATCACGATATTTGTATTCTTGCTTACGGGCATGATGTTGTTTAGCCAGATACTTTTTATTATCTATGCAATGTTTTTACCTATCAGCTTTTTGCTTTCCATGATACCTAGCTATGAGAGCATGGCGAAACAAGCCATAGTCCGTGTATTCAATACCATTATGACAAGGGCTGGCATTACGCTGATTGTCACGGTAGCTTTTAGTATTTCCAGTATGTTCTACAACATTTCCACGGACTATCCGTTCTTTATGGGATAGTTTGTTTTGCAGGTATCTATATGAAGCTGGGCGATTTAATGAGTATGTTTAGCTTGAACGCTGGCGACAGTCAAAGCATGGGACGGCGAATATTCCGCAGACCGTATCTGTTCATGCGACATAGGGCTAGACGTATGGAACATAGGCTTGCGAGAGCTGTGGGAAAAGGAAGCATGGTAGGTGCTGGAGCTGGTGCAATAGCTGGCTCTATGGTATCGTCTGGCGGTTTATCAGCAAGGAACAATACACCCAAACAGCCTACCCGAAGCAACAGCACTTCTTCTCTTGGCGGTAAAGCTGGTTCAGCCGTTGGGACTGTCCTTGACACGAAAAACAAGGTCAAGGATAAGGCAACCGCTGTCAAAGAAAATATCAAGGATATGCCGACACAGACTGCTTATGCGGTTCACTCTGCCAAAGAAAAGGCAAAGTTCAGTGTATCCGACTTTAAGCGTGGCGTGGTGCAGGAACAAGAAAACCGCCAGTCTGGACGCTTAGAGAAGCAACAGTTACATAGACAAAATATCGCTGACAAGCGTATGGAGCTTCAAAAGGCACAAGAAGCAAGTCAGGCAGGTAAGAAAACGGACGGATCAGCGACAAGTGGAGCTACCCGTCCCCATGAAAGACCAGCTACGGCTACCAAACAAAATGCAGAGAAACAGCAGGAAATCAAACGCCCTGCCACAGCTTCAACCATGAAGAATGATGAACCTATCAAGAAAAATATTATCAAGGAACGTCCGCTATCTTCTGGCGGTTCTGATGTAAAAGCTCCGCAATCAAATCGTAGAAATGTCGAAAAAACAGTATCGCAGGAAGCACGACAGAATTATAAAGCTGACCGTGTAACGAAAACGCAGACAACAACCACACAAAAACAGACACAGCAGAATACCGAGAAGAACAAACAAACCTTATTTCAGAAAGGACAAAAGAAGAAATGAAACTAAGACATATCGCTATCATTGGCAGTCTGTTTCCTATCCTCTTTTCTATTGTGCTGTTCTTTGGGGTTTTGATTAGTGCCGAGGACGACGACGGGGGCAACAGCTATTTCTCTAATTATGCAGGAATAAACCTATCTGCCGAGGTGTTGAAACATCAGCCTATGGTAGAAAAATACGCCAAAGAAAACGGTATCTCCGAGTATGTCAATATTCTGCTGGCAATCATACAAGTGGAAAGTGGCGGTACAGCCGAGGACGTTATGCAAAGCTCTGAAAGTCTGGGATTACCGCCCAACTCACTAGATACGGAAAGCTCAATCAAGCAGGGGTGTAAATATTTTGCGTCCCTGCTTTCTTCTTGCAAAAATCAAGGTATCAGTGATATAAATGTTGTGATACAGTCCTATAACTATGGCGGTGGCTATGTTGGTTATGTGGCAGGAAACGGGAAAAAGCATACATTCAACCTTGCGGAAAACTTCGCAAGGGATAAGTCGGGCGGTCAAAAAGTAACCTATACGAACCCTATCGCTGTGGCGAAGAATGGGGGCTGGCGTTACGGTTATGGAAATATGTTCTATGTGGAGCTTGTGAACCAGTACCTTATCGTCAATCAAGTATCGGGCGAACTGGCACAAAAGATAATGAATGAAGCGTTGAAATATCAAGGCTGGAAGTATGTGTATGGTGGCAGTAACCCGAAAACTTCTTTTGATTGTAGCGGACTGACCCAGTGGTGCTATGGCAAGGCTGGTATCTCATTGCCGAGAACGGCACAAATGCAGTATGACGCAACACAGCATATCCCACTGTCGCAGGCAAAAGCTGGCGATTTGGTCTTTTTCCACAGTACCTACAATGCAGGAAGTTATGTAACCCATGTCGGTATCTATGTAGGCAATAATCAGATGTATCATGCAGGCGACCCGATAGGATATGCCGACCTCAATAATTCGTATTGGCAACAGCACTTGATTTGTGCTGGAAGAATAAAATAGTAGAAAGGATTGGAAACCATGTTTAAAAAGAAAGAAAAACCAGTAAAAGAAAAAAGTGCGTACTGTCAAAGTAGGCACACATAAGAAATCTGTGATTGCATTGTGGGTGGTGCTTATCGCCAGCGTATCATTTGGTGTCTATAAGAACTTTACCGCTATTGACAGGCACACGGTACATGAAACAGAAACAATACAGCTAAGACTAAATGACACCAACGGGATAGAAAATTTCGTGAAGAACTTTGCGAAGTCCTATTACACATGGAACAATAGCAAAGAAGCGATTGAAGCAAGGACGCAAGCAATCAGCGGTTATCTGACAAAGGAATTGCAGGACTTGAATGTGGATACCATTAGAACGGATATACCGACCAGCTCCGTTGTTACAAATGTCTTGATTTGGGATATAGAACAGTCGGGAACGGACGATTTTATCGCTACCTATGAAGTAGATCAGCAGATAAAAGAGGGAGAACAGACAACGAATGTCAAAGCAACCTACACCGTCAAAGTCCATGTAGATAAAGACGGCGATATGGTAATCATTCAGAACCCGACTCTTGCACCAGCGATTGAGAAATCAGACTACGAGCCAAAGGCACAAGAAGCTGACGCAAGCGTGGACGCTGATACTGTGAATGACGCTACGACATTTTTAGAAACATTCTTTAAGCTGTACCCGACAGCAACTGAAAAAGAACTTGCCTACTATGTCGCTGGCAATGTACTTGAGCCTATCGGCAGGGACTATCTCTATTCAGAATTAGTCAATCCCGTATTTACAGCAGACGGGGACAATGTGAAAGTCAAGGTTGCCGTGAAATTCATAGACAACCAGACAAAGGCAACGCAGGTATCACAGTTTGAGCTTGTGCTATATAAAGATAGCAACTGGAAGATTGTAGGATAATAAGTTGGAAAAAGGCTTGTATATTACTTTTTAGTGGCGTACAAGCCTTTTTAAGAAACTATTAAAATAGTTGGAATTTCATTTCTTATCGTGTTATTTTAGGTGTAAGTAAGGGATAGTCTATAAAATTACCGCGTTGACTTTCCCTTACGTCAAGGTGTAACATAAGTATGGAAGTAAGTTGAAAGGAGGAGATTTATGTTATCTATAGGTGAATTTTCAAAGATATGTAAAGTTTCTACAAAAACGCTTCGTTATTATGATGAAATCGGACTTATAAAACCCAGTAAAATCAATCAAGAAAATGGTTATAGATATTATTCCATTGAGCAATTAGAAACTATGCTATTTATTAACCGTCTAAAACAGTATAATTTTTCTTTGGAAGAAATTAGAGCGATTATTACATCAGAAGAAATACCAAATGAAAAATTATCCATAGAACTTTATAAGAAAAAGGTAGAATTAGAAAAACAAATACAGATATATTCGCAAATTACAGAACAGTTAAGTAAAGATATATCAGTTTTGAAACAAGGAAAATCAATCATGTCTTATTTGAATAAGATTGATGTACAACTTGTTGAAGTGCCAGTTATGTATTTGGTTTCTATTCGTAAAATGGTTTGTAAATTTGAAATGGAAGAACAATACGCTTGTTGCTTTAATTCGATATTAAGGAAAATTCAATATGACAAATTAACTGTCAAAGCTCCACCTATGGTACTTTTTCATGGTGATGAGTTTACTCCTTTGGGATTAGATACAGAATTTGCTATTCCAGTAGAACAATTTGTTACAGGAACAAGAGATTTTTGTCCGGGATTATGTTTAAAAACAACTCTACATGGTGGATATTCTAATTTGCCATCTATTTATACGAAACAATGTGAATGGGCAGAACAAAACGGTTATGAAAACAATGGTCCTCTTTATGAAATCTATATTACTGACCCAACACAAACTTCAAATGAAGATGACCTAGTAACTGAAATTTATTATCCAGTAAAAAAGAAATAAATAAGTATATCAAAAACTTAAATTTTATGAATGGATATTACTTATACGATAACGTGAAATGGAGATGAAATAATACTATGAACAGAGAAGAATTGCACGATTTTATTAAAGAAAAACAGCCTAATATCTGTCAAATATCATGTTATAAAGACGGTAAAGAAGTTTATTCTGATGAATGGAATAATTATAAAAAAATAGATACTTGCCATGTTATGTCTGCGACCAAAAGTATTGTGGCATTGCTTGTAGGAATAGCACTTGACAAAGGGCTAATAGAAAGCATAGACCAACTCGTACTAGACTTTTTCCCCGAATATAAAATTAAAAGAAGGGAAAAAACAATTCAACAAGTTACAATCAAGCATTTACTCACTATGACTGCACCGTATAAGTATAAGTACGAACCGTGGACTAAAATTTGTTCAAGTGATGATTGGACAGTTTCAGCCTTAGATTTTTTAGGTGGAAGAAAAGGATTGACTGGACAATTCAAATACTCAACTTTAGGCATACATATACTAACTGGCATTATATCAAAAACGAGTGGTATAAAAGTCGTTGACTTTGCAAATAAGTTTTTATTTGAACCTATCGGAGTAGAAAAACATCTAAATTATTTATCGGAAACTGCCGAAGAACATAAACATTTTACTATGTCTAAAGACCCACAAAAAAACATATGGTTTTGCGACCCACAAGGAATAGGAACGGCAGGATATGGTTTATGTTTTTCTGCGATAGATATGGCGAAAATCGGACAACTTTGTTTAGATAAAGGTATTCATAATGGAAAACAAATTGTATCATCTAAATGGATTGAAGAAATGACAAAACCAAATTATAAATGTGGAGAAGAGTTTAGAAATATGTCTTATGGGTATCTCTGGTGGATTGTAGATGAAAACAAAAGCATATATTCAGCCATAGGAAATAGTGGGAATGTTATATATGTAAACCCAACGAAAAATATAGTGATAGCAGTTACATCATATTTTAAACCAACAATATTTGACCGTATAGATTTTATACAAAAGTATATTGAGCCGTTTATTTAAAGGAAAAATATGAAATATATAGGAGTTGGAATGATTGGAGTAGCAATTATTATTGATACATTATCTGCTTTAAGAAGAAAAAAATTTGATGAGTACCAAATAATTGCATTGGAAAAAATCATGTTATTTAACGGATCTTTTCTGACTATTATTTTTCCTCTCTCCTTATTTATACTAATTTTTGTGCCCAGATATTTTGTGGAAATGGTCTTTTTCTTCATTCTATTTCAATGGCTATGTATGATTATTACAGAAATAACTTATTTGCTTAAGAACTATAAAATTGATTAAATGATAAGGAGTTGCTATTATGTGGTTTGTTTGGTTTATGTGGGGAATAGTTGTCGTTGCTATTATTGCAACAATTATTTTGATGACAGGAAAAGGTAGTATGCTTGTTACTGGCTTTAATACAAAAAGTACAGAAGAAAGAGCAAAATATGATTCAAAAAAAGTAAGTAAGCAAGCAGGATTTTTTATGGTTTTAATTGATTTTGGATTGATTGGACTTGTTTCATATATTCAGTTTAGAGTGGTTCCAGCTATTCAAAATAATACAATTTCAAATTATGGAATGGAAATAACTATTGTTTCTCTTGGAATTTGCATTTATATACTTTTTATTGCGATTATAGCGACTGTTCGTGGTTTTAAGAGCAGTAAGAAATAGCAAAGTCAGAATGATAACTAAAAATGAGTTTTCTATGCTATTATTTGCAGAATGAGAGTTAAATCATTTATTTGAGATATAATTATCATAGGACTAAAAAAACGAGATATAAAAAAGCATTGAAAGCTGGTGCAAAAGCTGGCGGTGTGTCATTAGCTGATGTTAGAGCTGATATAGAAGCAACGATTGATGAAGCTATGAACAGTACCGACCCAGAGGTGCAGGAAAACTTCAAACGATACTTTGGAAATAAACGCCCTACGCCAGAAGAATATATTTATACGATAACAAAAAAGACGAAAATATGATATGTGTTATACAGCTAATACCAGAAATGGGGTAAGGGTTATATCTGCATATAAAGTCGAGATAATTTGGAGACGTTATACTAGAAAGAGAATATATACGATTATGAAATAGTTGTAAAACATTAAAATTGTCTAAATAAGTCAAGATACGTTTAATAGCAGTCATTATACTAGAGGTGGATA
>JAAWSO010000036.1 GCA_022801595.1 Clostridiales bacterium
GACTAACGCCGATATCCTGGCTCGTGACATCGTGAACCGCTTACCTGGAAAGGTACTTCAGAATTTAAGAAAGCGATAACCCTGTACAGAATTGAAGGGTGTGAGATAGGCAATTTTAACTTTAATAATCGCCTAAAATTTTCTAAGAATAGCAGTTGTCAAATTAGCCAAAGTATAATATAATGGTATTAAATAAATTTCACCTTGAAAAAATTCTCCGATTGTGTTATTATATTAAGGTTTATTTGATGATAACAATCCTGTTATTTCATTTTATCGAACAAATGAGGTTGTAGAAAGGAGAAAAGATTATCATGTCACATAAAAATTTTAGCCCTGAGCAACTAGGAAATATGGAAAATCTTTTGAGTACTTATTTCCAGCAAAATAATATCTCGATTTCTACTCCTCTTGATATTGTTAAATTGGCAAAGAAAATGGGGTTTGTCGTTTATCCAAGAATACTCCATGACAATATTGACGGAATTATTTATGTGGATGAAACAAAAAAAGTGGTGGATGGTTTCGATGGTAATAAAATCATTGCATACAACATCTCGAATAAACCAAACCATGTTCGTTTTGTAATTGCTCATGAATTGGCTCATTATATTAAAGAAAAATCAAAAAATCCTGATGAACAATTAATGTTTGCGGCTCGCGAACACAATAACAACGAAAAAAAAGTAGAAGAACAAGAGATGGATTATTTAGCCGCTGCGATTCTTATTCCCATATCAAGTATTCAAAAAGATCTTGATTCATATCGGGATTCTAATCATAACCTTAATCAATACAACAAATACGTTATGAATTCAATTGTAGAAACATTGGCGGAGAAATATAATGTAAGTACTGCCGTTATGCTGCGAAGAATCGAGGAGATCGAAGATGTGCGATACAAATGATCAGCACGAAGATATACTCAATGATTTACAGAGTTTAAATGAAACATCAGATAAAAATTTTGCTCCGGTGAATGATGAAACGGATATAGAAAAGTGGAATGCTACACTGGAATATTACATGAATGATTGGAAGATTCGGAATAGCAAGCTAAGTGAGTTCTTCATCAATTACATTGATGAACGCCAAAAAAAGAAGAAAAGAAACAGATGGTTTAGTATTGTCTTATTTCTAACCTTCATTATCCTTTTGTTAGGCCTAACAGGAGGAATGGTAACTGGCATCATTTTCATTGTAAAGTTAAATGTATCAGTTGAATCTGTTGTCGCTCTATTTACCATCGGTCTTACATATATGGGATCACTCATAACGATTTTAAAAATCATGGCTCAATATCTATTTCCAGTCACAGAAGAACAAGATACGGCAACTATGATAAAATATATTCTTGAAACGGACTTGGAATATCAAAAACTTTTCAAACAAAAAACAGAAAAGAAAGATTAAAAACTACAACTCAAACGCCAGCAAAAATGCTGGTGTTTTTTTATTTTTATCAACAATTCGTACACTTGATCTGGAATAGCTAACGTTCTTTCACTTGTATAGTTTTGAGTTCCTTTAGTGATAATCTCTTTTCCTGCAACCGTCTTTACTTCTATAATAGATAATGTTCTATTCAGTAACTCAACATTTTCCCATTTTAACCCGTCTATTTCCTCTCTTCTCAATCCCATTAAAGATGCTAGTTTGATTGCTATTTCAATAGGTTCCCCTTCGATAATTTGAAAGAGTTTATTTAGCTGTTTCATATCATAACAATAATATTTTCTTTTTTGTACTTTTGGAGGTTTCACTTTGATGGCTGGGTTATTTATTATCTTTCCATCTATTACTGCTTGATTGAAAACACTAATCAATAGAGAATAATGTTTTTTATTGTTAAATTGCTCAATCCACAATTACTTAGTTTATCTTTTAAATACTTTGTAATCTGTGGAGCTTTTATTAATTGTATTTTCATCTTTCCTAACGCTGGGCTTATATGATTATCTATATTTATTTTATTTTTCTACCAAAATTTTAATAGTAAAAAACACACTATATAAGCGATTTACTTAAGTAAAAATCACAATATATAGTGTGTTTTGTAAGATATATGGTGGAGATGAGGAGAATCGAACTCCTGTCCGAAAACCGCTTACCAAGGCTTTCTACGAGTGTAGCCAATTATTTCAGATTCCCGCTGCGCACCGCCAATTGGCAGGCTTTGCGCATTGGTAGCCTTTGGATCATGACCAGGGAAAAGGCGTAGCCTGGTTCACGTTCACCGCTCATCGACGCCCTGGCTCCGAGCCGCGGTACTCTCGGTCAGGACGGCCGCCTAAATTAGGCAGCTAACGCAACAGGTTGCTTATACTCTTTGTTGTCGTTTAATTTTAAAGATGCGGCGTTTAAAGCGGGTCCGCACCGCTACTCGCTTACCAGGGCTTACAATCCCCGTCGAAACCTTTACATCCCCATAAAAAGCCTATTTTGTATCAAATAGGCGTATGGTTATTTCAAAATGGAACGCAGCTCCTACCGGTTCCGTTCCTTGATGGCCCGCTGAATATCCCGCTGGGCAACTTTAGCCGCCAAGTCCTGGCGTTTGTCGTAGAGCTTTTTGCCTCGGCACAGCCCAACCTGCACCTTGACCCTGGAATTTTTAAAATACAGGGACAGCGGGATCAAGGAATAGCCATTCTGTTTCACATGGCCAAACAGCCGCATGATCTCCCGTTTATGGGCCAGCAGCCGCCGCACCCGCACCGGGTCTTTGTTAAAAATATTCCCTTGTTCATAGGGGCTGATGTGCATCCCGTTGAGAAAAAGCTCCCCCTCCACAATGGAACACCAGGAATCCTTCAGGTTGACCCGGCCTTGGCGCAGGGATTTCACCTCCGTGCCAAAAAGCTCAATGCCAACCTCCAGGCTTTCCTCCACAAAGTAATCGTGGTATGCTTTTTTATTTTGGGCAATGGTTTTGGTTGACGCCTTTTCCGCCATAAAAAAGCCTCCTTTCGATCCTTTGTCTTTTCCAAATGGCCAGCGAGCTGGCTGTTTCATTCCCGCGTGCGTTTGTTCCTCCCTGGGCGAAAGGAAAATTTCTTCTCTGCTGGGGCGTTCAAGTTCTTTTCCCCGTTCCCGGGTGGCAAGCCGTCGGTTCGCCCAGCCAACGAGCTGGAGCCCCCTTGCCAGCTTTTATTATACCACACCTGCGGTGAGCAAATCGCGCACGCTCCCTCCGGTCGCCAAATTGCACAGGAACCCATGCACCCAAATGCCCGCGCTGCAGGTTCACTGCGGTTATTATACCATAAAAAGGGAAAAAAATCTTGTCAAATTTTAAACTGTAATTTTTTGTTACATCTCACTGCGTCCCTCAATGGCCCGCGACAAGGTGACTTCATCGGCATATTCCAAATCGCCGCCTACCGGAATCCCATAGGCCAGCCGGGTTACTTTGACGCCCAATGGCTTGAGCAAACGGGAAAGATACATCGCGGTGGCCTCTCCCTCCACGGTGGGATTGGTGGCCATGATCACTTCTTGGACCCCGGACTGATTGACTCGCGCCAATAGCTCCTTAATACAAAGCTGATCGGGACCTATGCCAGCCAGCGGAGAAATGGCTCCATGGAGTACGTGATAGGTGGCCTGAAATTCCTGGGTACGTTCCAAAGCGAACACATCTCTCGGATCTTCCACCACACAAATGATGGATTTGTCCCTAGCTTCATTGCGGCACACAGGGCAAAGCTCCTGATCCGTCAAGTTGCAACAAATTTTGCAGTAATGGATCTTCTCGTGGGCTTCCTCAATCGCCTTAGCAAATGCCGCCGCCTGCTCTTTGGGCATGTCCAGTACATAATAGGCCAAACGCTGGGCGGTTTTGTGGCCAATGCCCGGCAAGCGTTCAAATTGCTCAATGAGCTGGGCCAGAGGCGCTACCTGATATGCCATGGATTAAAACAAGCCAGGCATATTCAGGCCGCCAGAAAGCTGTTCCATCGTATCGGCCTTTTCGGTGGCGGCGGTACGCAGAGCCTCGTTCACCGCGGCAATCACCAGATCAGACAGCATTTCAATGTCCTCTGGGTCCACAACCTCCGGTTTGATGTCAATGGATTTTACCTCCATTTTGCCGGTCACAACCACATTGACCGCGCCGCCGCCAGCCGCCGCGGAATATTCCTTCAGCTCCAATTCCTGGCTAGCTGCGTCCATTTTCTCCTGCAATTGCTGCGCCTGACGAGCCAGTTGCTGCAAATTATTTGGGCCTCCGCCAAAACCTTGTGGTACTCTTGCTTTCATAATAAATATCCTCCAAACAAAATTATTTTTTGATCACGGAAATTCCTGCCGCCTCAGCCTGTTTGGCCAGAAGCTCCAAGGGGTCGTCTTGGGTTTCTGACAGTTCCTCTGCCTTTTTATAAGGTCCCAGCTTGTAGTCCCGGCCAGTCACCTGGCGGATGGTATCCCGCATTTTCTTACGTTGTTCTTCTTTGCGCAGCAGCTCAAAAGCCATGGAATTCTTGGCTTCAATGAGCATATAATGACCGCTGCAATAAGCTGCCGATCCTTGGAATGCCGCGGAAACCGGCCTGGAATATTCCTTCAAAAGCTGCAAAACCTCCGGCCATTCCGCGAATGGAACGGCATTGGCGCACAACTCTTCCAAAGTCGGAGCCGGTTCCGACCTCTTTTGCCTTGCCGTTGGAACCATGTCAAAATCCGGGCTCCCTAGAATCGGAACCGATTCCGCAACGATCTCCCCATCGGGAATTTCCTCGGTCGGGGACGCTTCGGGAGGCGGCGCGCTTTGGGCAATATCCGCCTCGCAAGCCAATTTGGCTGAGGGTTTGCGCTTCACTTGGGGAATCGAAACCCGTTTTACCGGCTCCAACCCCTCTTTCTCTGTAAAGCTATCCGCCATTACAAACTCTTGTTCTGTAAAGCTTTTTCCCTTTGTAAAGTCTTTTTCCTTTTCAGAGTTAGGGTTCGAACAATTTCCTGTCAGCTTCCGTTCCAGAGCTTCAATCCGGCGAACCAGCGCCCCATTTCCAGTATCTAACTCAGGGGTACACAGCCGGATGAGAGCCATTTCCAACTCAATGCGCTGGTTGCTTCCCCGTCCCATCTGTTCCATGGTACGCTGTAAAACATCCAAACTATGGAGTAAAAAGGACAGTTCCATGGGCAATGCCTGGCGGGTCAATTCCTCCAATTCTTCCTTGGTAACCGCCAGAATTTCCCCTGGAGCCTTCATGGTTTTAATCAGCATTAAGCTGCGGAAATGGGAGCACAGCTCCTCACACAGCCGCATCATATCCTTAGAATTGCGGTGCAGGTCATCAATGATTTCCAAGGCGGCGGCAGCGTTTTTTTCGTGAACCGCCTCAGCTACTTGGAAAAGCGGCTCTCGTCCAGCAATTCCCACCACCTGGTTGACTACGGACACCGTAACGGCCTTGTCCACCCCAATGCACTGATCCAGCAGGGAAAGCGCGTCCCTCAGAGCGCCGTCCGCCAGCCGAGCCAGCAGCAACCCAGCTTGAGAATCCAGGGCCGTGCCTTCCTGGGAAGCCACATATTCCAGCCGAGCGGCAATTTCCGTGGGTGGAATCCGCCGGAAGTCAAACCGTTGACAGCGGGACAAAATGGTCGCTGGAAGCTTATGTACCTCGGTAGTCGCCAAAATAAACACCACATGGGCAGGCGGTTCTTCCAAGGTTTTCAGCAAGGCATTGAATGCGCCTACGGAGAGCATATGAACCTCGTCGATGATATACACGCGGTACTTGGCCACAGCTGGGGTAAAATTCGCCTCTTCCCGTAGGGAGCGGATATTCTCCACACCGTTGTTACTAGCCGCGTCGATCTCGACAATATCCAGCACAGAGCCCTGATCCATTCCCTGACAAATTTCACAATGGCCGCAGGGGTCGCCGTCCACTGGGGTTAAGCAGTTGACCGCCTTGGCAAGAATTTTTGCACAGGTAGTTTTTCCGGTGCCCCGGGAACCAGTAAACAAATAAGCGTGAGCAACGCGCCCAGCCATCAGCTCATTTTTTAACGTAACGGTCACTTGCGGCTGGCCCACCACATCGGCAAATACCTGCGGCCGCCATTTCCGATATAACACCTGATACAAATTTCTCACTCCCTCCCGGCCAGCGAGCCATTCCTCTCTCGCTCTGATGAGCGAAAACTTGCAGCCCCTGCCCCGCACTTGGGCTTTCCCCTTCCTCAAACAAGTGACAAAAAAACAAGGCAGGTCATGCACTAGGATATACGAACGAACAGGCCGCCTGCATCACACAGAGCAACTCCGTTTAATGCTGCTCGGTTCCCCGCCTGACATGGTTCGCGGCGCTCTATCGCGCAGAGCCCGCCCGCCCGTATATCCTACTGCATGCATCTCTGCCTTGCTTTTTCCCTCAAACTAACTTCTTTATTATACCCTATTTTTCATGAATTGACAAGCCCTAATTTAAAATTTGGTTGGATTGCCCTTGTTTCTATACGGTACACACATTTCCGGAAAAACGCACAACGAATTCCTCCCAATCATCTCTAAATGGATGTCTTTACAGATATATGTTTTTATCATATAATAAGTATTATGTATTCCAATGAAAAACACGATTTTCTTCCGTGTGTTAGCGCCAGGCAAGCGCTCCTCAGGAAATGGAGCCGTTGGAACATCCAAAAATTCGCTGTTTCCAGCCTATCAAACAAAGTGGACACCGGAAGCCAATACGGTCAAAAGGAGCGTATCAAATTATGAGTAAAGAATCAAAAAGGTCCATCACGATTATGCTATTGTTAGGACTCTTGACCAAAGAAGATATGTATGGCTCTCAATTGTGCCAGGAAGTTGCTAAAGGTACCCACGGCGCCGTGACCATCTTAAACGGCTCTCTCTACCCAATCTTATATCATATGGAACAAAATGGCTGGATCTCCCCGCATCCAGAACTGGTAGGCAAGCGCAAGACCACCGTGTACTATCATATTGAGCCAAAAGGCGTCATCCATTTCCAGGAATTAAAGCAGGAATACCTGTCCCTTCAAAATGACATCATTCATTTTTTAGAATCCATATAACAAAAAGAAAGCGTGCAAGGAACCGTCCCTGCACGCTGTTTCACGTTTCACCCGCTGGGGGCATGGGATGAAACTTCCGCCTATTACCGGCTGATTGACTAGCCTGCAATGTCCTCAACTTTTTTAATTTTGAAGTATTTACGAAGGAAAAAACCGAGTACCTTTGGATTATCCAAAACAACTACTTTCATAAACAAAGCCTCCCTATGTTCCTGCCGGACACCGGCGCCCCAGGGCAATCCCCAACGCAACGATGATGATTGCCGCCATAAACAAAATTAAACTGTTGGGACAAAAGCAGGAGATCGCCAATCCAAGGCCGAAGGAAACCGCGTATTGACACCGGCAGTAGCCGCGCCAAAAGCCCATTTTGCCTTTGCAAAACCCTTTCATTCCAAACATCGCCTTTCGGTGTTTCTCTTTTGCTTCGGTCATTACCAGTATATACAAAGGCGTCTCTTTGGGTTCCATCGGTCAGGCAAAAATATTTTTCATCAGCATCACAATAGCGCAGCCGTCATGCAGGGTAATCTCCGCTTCCGGCATGGCCACCACGTTGCTGATCCCCACCGGCTGGTCGGCTTTCAGAAGCCCCCGTTCCAGTGGATATTCCAGCCCAGTATAGGAAAGGGTGCAGGATGGCGTACCAAAAGGGAACACGGAAATCGTGCGCCCCTTCTGGCCCCGCAAGGTCAGGGTGGCTCTGCCGGAATGCAGCAGGGCAATCCAGGTGTCGTCGTCCTCCAGCACCCCGGTTCCTCCCTGCTGCGCAATGTATCGCAGGGCGCAGAAATTGGCGTAGGAATGATCCAGCCGCGCGCCCAGGCCGCCAAAAATACGGAACTCTCGGCATCCCCGGCGAAACCCCTCCTTGATGGCGAACATCATATCCGTGTCGTCCTTGGCCACCGGCAAATAAATGGTTTCCAAGCCGCGGGTAGGCCTTGCAGCGGCAGAATCAAAATCCCCCACCACCAAATGAGGCCGCAAACCATGGGCCAGGGCAATGTCCAGGCCGCCGTCGGCGCAGATGATGTAGTAGTCGTCCCGGGAAATCTCCCGGAGCAGCGCGCCGTCGCCCATCGGGGCGGAGCCAATTAGCAAACAAGGTTTCATTTTTTCTGCCACTCCTTGATGTCCTTCACTTCATTGTACATGGCCACATAGCTTTGATGGCGGGAGGGTGAGATCGCCCCCCGCTCCACCGCCTCCAGCACCGCGCAGCCCTTTTCACAGACATGGGCGCAGGATGGGAATTTACACTGTCCCAAATAGGGCGCGAATTCCCGGAAGCTGTACTGCAAATGCTCTTTTTTCACCATGTCATACCGTTCGATATCCACGGTGGAAAACCCAGGGGTATCGGCCACATAGCCGCCGCCGCTCAGTTTGAGCAGCTCCACCTGCCGGGTGGTGTGCCGGCCGCGGCCCAGCTTCTGGCTGATCTCGCCGGTTTCCAGGGCGTAGCCTTCCTCCAAGCCATTGAGGAGGGTGGATTTTCCCACGCCCGAATTGCCGGTAAACGCCGACAGCTTCCCTTGGAGCAGCGCTTGGATTTCCTCCACCCCCTGGCCGGTCACAGCGGATACCGCCACAAACTGGAGGCCGGCGGCCTGGTAAAGCTCCCGCCACGGGGACCAGTCCCCCAAATCCGCCTTCGACATGACCACAACCGGCTCAATTCCCTTATCCTCCGCCACAGCGACCATCTTGTCGATCACCAGCGGGTTGGGCGATGGATGGCGCACCGAGGCCACGATGAAAAGCTGATCCATATTGGCCACTGGCGGACGGATCAAAGCATTTTTCCGAGGCAGGATTTCCTCAATGGAACAGCTCTGATTCTCTGGGATAGAAATCCGCACCTGGTCGCCGGCCATGGGACGGACGCCATGTTTGCGAAAAGCCCCCCTGGCTTTGCACTCATAGGTAACGCCGGCGGCTTCCACATAATAGAACCCGCCAATTCCTTTGACCAAAATCCCTTGTTTCATTCTCATCCATCAATCCCCCGGGGTAATGCCGGTATATAGTTCGTCGTCTCTAGGGGCAGAACTGCTGGAAGGGCTGCTGGGCGAAGAAGTGGAAGGATTGCTCTGGCTTGGGGAAACATAATTGTAGCTTGCAGTCTGAGTCAGCCGTCCGTTATCAAAATCCAGGGTATATTCCATATACTTCTGATCGTCCAGGGTGATAAGCAGCGTCTTGCTGCCAGTAGTACCCTTGAAGCTTATCTGATAGTTGCTGTTGTAGGACGGGTTAACGGTGACGGAAGAGTTGTACAAAGCGCCGTCCAAATAGGCTTTCAGGGTGATGTCATGGCTCACGTTCTTAGGCAGGGCAACGCTGACGGGAATCGTCTTTTCACTGGTTTTGCCGGAGCTGTACACCAGGTTAATGACCGTCCCCTTGGGCACCTTCACGCCAGGCAGCGGATCACATTCCACCACTTTATTTTGCGCTAAGCTGCTGTCATCCTGAGGCGTGGTAGTGCCCACGGTCAGGCCGGCGGCGATAATGTCCGCCTTGGCCGCCTCAATGTCCTTGCCGATGACCGGCGGCACGCTGATTTCCTGCTCATCCGGGCCTTTGCTGACGTATAGCTTCACGATGCTGCCCTCGGCAACCTCGCTGCCCTCTCCCGGCTCCGCCTTGATGACATAGCCCTTGGCGGTGTCGTTGTCGGCCACCTCAATGATTTCGGCCTGGAGATTTTCAGCAGTGACCTTCTTTTTCGCATCGGCCTCGGTCAGTCCCTTGACTTCCGGCACCTTCTTCATGGCTTCCCCTTGGTTGACTACCAAAAGGATGGTCGCGTCATATTTCACCTTGATCTTGCCGTCGGGATTCTGGCTCAAAACTACGCCAACTTCTTTGGTGGAATCGGTCTTATATTGATAGTCGATTTGAAAGCCCCGATAATTCTCGTTCTTTTCAATTTCCGCTTTCACCTCTTCCACGGTCATGCCCACGAAGTTAGGAAGATCCACTTCCTCATGCTGCACCTGGCCGCCGCCAAAGCTGCCAGCCAGGGCGGCAATGCCTACGCCTACGCCGGAGGCCGCCACCACAGCTGCCGCCACAATGCCGATAATCGCGCCCTTAGAAAACCGCCCGCCCCCCCGGTTTCCCGAGCCTCTGGCAGGGCCCGGGTCCTGGTCATACGGATCCTGGTACTGCTGGTAGCCGTCGTCATACTGATCGTGATAGGTATCCTGCCGGGGCGTCATCCGTGGCTGGGCGCCTGTGACATAGTCAAACTCACTGGTACCCTTCACCGTGTTAATCGCATCCACATATTTGGTCGGCTTCTCATCCACAAAATAGCGGTACTGGAAGCTGATGCTGGGATTGCGCCGGAATTTTTCAATATCCTGGAGCATTTCCGCTGCCGACTGGTAACGCTGCAGCGGGTTTTTCTGCATAGCCTTGAGAGTAATTTCCTCCAGGCCCTCCGGGACGGCCGGGTTCAGCTCCCGAGGGGGACGAGGGTCGGCTTGAAGCTGCATAATGGCCACGGAAACCGCGTTGTCCGCCTCAAAGGGCAGCTGGCCGGTAATCATCTCGTAGAGCATCACGCCCACGGAATAGATGTCGGTTTTCTCGTCGGTCAAATCGCCGCGGGCCTGTTCCGGCGCGATGTAATGCACGGAACCGATGGCCTTGTCGGTCATGGTGCGGGTTTCGCTGCGGGAAAACCGGGCGATGCCGAAGTCTGTGACCTTGATGCTGCCGTCCTGAAGCAGCATGATATTTTGAGGCTTGATGTCCCGGTGGACGATGCCTTTTTCATGGGCGTGCTGCAAGGCGTGGAGGATCTGCACCGTGAAATGGATGGCTTCCTTCCACTTCACTTCCTTTTGCTGGATCAAATATTCCTTGAGGGAAATTCCATCAATATACTCCATGACGATGTACTGCAAACGGTCGCCAAAGCTCACGTCGTACACCTTGACAATATTGGGATGATCCAGCATGGAAATCGCCTTGGATTCGTTTTTAAACCGGCGCAGGAACTCCGCATTATCGGAAAATTCTTCCTTTAAAATCTTAATGGCTACGGTCCGGTCATCGATGGTGTCGTAAGCGCGATACACCACGGCCATACCGCCCACGCCAATGACGTCCTGTATTTCGTAGCGGGCGTCCAGCCTTTTCCCTGTGTATTTATCCATGAATCATCGACTCCTATCTCATGGTTGATTCTCAATCACAGCAACGGTGATGTTATCGCCGCCGCCGCCGTCCTTCGCCAACTGGATCAGTTGTTCCAGCAAGGCAGGAGTTTCCAACTCGTTGGAGAGCTGATGGATTCGGCCGACATCCACATAATTGGTCAGCCCGTCGGAACAAAGCAGCAGCCGGCTGCCTTTCGGCATACGGTATTCGCAATAATCAATGTCCAAAACCTTATGAACACCCAGCGCCCGGGTGATGATATTTTTCTGCGGATGCACCTTGGCTTCCTCTGGGGTCAAATCTCCCATGCGCACCAGCTCCTGCACCATCGAATGATCCATGGTCAGCTGCTCGATGGAGTCCTTGGTAATCAAATAGGCCCGGCTGTCTCCAGCGTGGGCAATATGGGCGATTCCATGCACCACCACCGCCAAAACCACGGTGGTGCCCATGCCGGACAGCCCTTCCGTATGCTGCGCTTTGTCATAAATTTCGGCATTGGCGTTGTAGATCATGGAGTTCATCAAATATTTGATGGAATTATCGGAACTGCCGTCCCGGTAGGTTTCCTCCAGTTGTCGGGTGATCTGACCCACCGCCGTTTGGCTGGCGATCTCTCCTCCTCTAGCTCCGCCCATTCCGTCACAGACCACCGCCCATGCGCCGTTGGGCAGCATGCCATGGTTGCAAGCGTCTTCGTTATGGCTTCGCACCAGACCAACGTCACTCAAACTCGCTACGTTCAACATTGGCCACCTCCTCTTTCTGCCTGCGGCGCAGCTGGCCGCAGGACGCGTTAATATCGGAACCCAAGGTACGGCGTACCGTAGCGGTCAACCCTTGTTGGGAAAGGATACGGCAGAAGCGCTCCAGCCGCTGCGCCGAGCTTTTCCGGTAATCATTCCCGGTCACATCGTTGACGGGAATCAGGTTGACATGGCTCAGGGTCCCCTTTAATTTGGCAGCCAGTTCCCTGGCGCAGTCGTCGCTGTCATTGACCCCGGAGATCATGGCATACTCAAAGGAGATCCGCCTTCCGGTTGTTTTGCCATAATGCCGGCACGCGGCGAGCAGCTGGTCCACCCCCCATTTTTTGTTGATGGGCATAGTTTGGGAGCGGATCGCGTCGTTTGGTGCGTGCAGAGACACAGACAACGTCAGTTGGAGCTTTTTTTCGGCCAGGTCATAGATCCGGTCAACCACGCCGCAGGTGGAAAGGGAAATATGCCGCATACCAATGCCAAGCCCCAAATCCGAAGACAAAAGCTCCAGAAAACGCAGGACATTCTCATAATTATCCAAAGGTTCGCCCATGCCCATGAGCACCACATTGGAAATGCGGACGCCCAGGTCTTTCTGAGCGGCCTGAATCTGCGCGAGCATTTCGGAGGCTGTCAAATTTCGGGAAAACCCGCTCTTTCCGGTGGCGCAAAAGGTACAGCCCATTTTGCAGCCAACCTGGGTAGAAATGCAGATGGAATAGCCGTGGCGATACTCCATGACCACCGACTCCACACACTCCCCATCCCGGAAAGAAAACAGGTATTTTACGGTATTATCATAATGGGAAACCAACTTTTTTTCAATATTTGCTACAGATATGTAATATTTTTCCCCTAACTTTTTTCGAAAATCCTTCGACTGGTCAGACATTTCCGCAAAGGATTCCACCCCCCGGTGCAGCCATTGATACACCTGTTTGGCCCGGAACCCTGGCAGATTTTCCGCCTGAAATTCCGCCTGGATTTCCTCCAAAGTCATAGATTTGATATCCCGCACTCTTCGATTCCTCCTTTCGACGGCAAGCCGCCTATTCACTCGCGCGGCCAGCGAGCTGGCGTTTCGCTCGCGCGAGTCGTTCGTCCCTCACTCTGATGAACGAAAACTTGAAACCCTAGCGTCGCGCTCGACCTTTTCCCCACTCCCGTCGCTTCCAAAAAGCAAAC
>JAAWSO010000037.1 GCA_022801595.1 Clostridiales bacterium
GGCATTGTCAAAATTCTAGAAACCGTCCAGGGAAATTCCAAGTTCTTCTAAACGGCCCGCAAAAAAACAGCAAAAAAAACAGCCAGCGTATCCCGAAACTGGGATATGCTGGCTGTTTGCGCCCGAATGGGCATATTTCTAAGCGGAAAAGCCATTTCTCCATGCCAGCCTACTTGGTTACGGTTACAGGAAAGGCCGCCGTTTTGCCGTCCACATTGACGGTAATGGTCGCGCTCCCTGGCTTTAACAAACGGATGTCATACAGATAGCCACGGCTGTCCTTTCCTGCGTAGGCCACCGTCACCACACCGGGGTTCGACGATGTGGCCGTCGGCGCCGACCCGCTGCCTCCGCTCACCTTGGCCAGGAACCGGTATCCCCTCCCTGCGCGGTTGGTATAGCTTTGGGTATCCAGCCGCAACACCGGATTCCCGCCGCTGGTCACGGTTACTGGCAGCGTGGCCGTTTTGCCGTCCACGCTCACGGTAATGGTTGCGCTCCCTGGCTTTAACAAACGGATGTCATACAGATAGCCGCGGCTGTCCTTTCCCGCATAGCTCACCGTCACCACACCGGGGTTCGACGATGTGGCCGCCGGCACGGACCCGCTGCCTCCACTTACCTTGGCCAGAAACCGGTATCCTTTTCCTGCGCCGTTGGCATAGCTTTGGGTGTCCAGCCGCAACACCGGATTCCCGCCGCTGGTCACGGTTACTGGCAGCGTGGCCGTTTTGCCGTCCACGCTCACGGTGATGGTCGCGCTCCCTGGCTTTAACAAACGGATGTCATATAGATAACCGCGACTGTCCTTCCCTGCGTAGGCCACCGTCACCACGCTGGAGTTCGACGATGTGGCCGTTGGCACCGACCCGCTGCCTCCGCTCACCTTCGCCAGAAACCGGTATCCTTTTCCCGCGCTGTTGGCATAGCTTTGGGTGTCCAAGCGGATGCTGGCCTCGCTGCCTCCGAGCCAAGATTCATAATTTTTCCAGATAGAAGGGTCCTCCTGGCCCAAAGACCAAGAACCGGAACCTTTCAAGTTATATTTCTGAACCAGGCCCAATTTTGCTTGGTAAGCCCGGTCATTTTCATACCAAACCTCATAATTCCCCGGTTCGAGCACAAAATCTCCGCCCACCGTATAACGGGCACTGGATTTTGTAATTTTAAACTGCGCTTTGACGGACTGGCTTTTTTCGTCATAAGTGACCTTGGATTCACAGTTTTCCAGAATATCCTGGATGGTTTTGATGCTGATTCCCTTGCCGACAATCCGGGTATTGTCCAGGCTCCACACACGCCCATAAAAAGGCACGCCCACAACAAGTTTACTGGCGTCTGTTTTGCGCAGAACATGCTGGATCGAACGCTCCACAAAATCAATGCTGGCAACCGGCCCTGCCTCGCTTCCCTCATAGTGTTCGTCATACGCCATCAAAAACAGGTGATCGGCATATTTGCCCAAGGCAGAATAATCATAGGAACCATGCCAACCCAATTGCCAATCGTTTGGGTTGGCGGCCACGGCTACGGAAACTTCTTTGTGGGCTGGGATCTTTTCTCGCAGCAGTTTGACCAATTGGGTATAAGCGTCCCGTTGCTCGTGGGTCACATTTTCAATATCCACATTGACTCCGTCCAATTGATACGCTTCCACCTGTTTGGCAATTTCAGTGGAAAGGGAATCCACATTTTTCAATGCCTGGATTCCGGTATTTCGATCCCAGTGATTACTCAGGAATGGAACGACCCGGATTCCCTTCTCATGCATAGCCCGAATAAACGACGTACTGGGATAATTGAGCTGCAAACTCCCATCGGTTTGGAGATTAAAATAACTGGGAGATACGGTGTCCAACACATCGTTGGTCTGGTTGACATACTGGATCTGCTGTTGCTCGGTGCCGCTGTACAGATACGCCATATTATACCGGTCCGATGCAGCGGAAGCGATGCCCAAGGAAGCAAAGGCAACCGAAGCCACCAGAACGCTGGACACAAAAATTTTTATATTTTTAATTTTGGCTTGTTTTCCATAGGACTGCACCAGCTTAGAAATTCGTTTGGGAAGAAGGAAGGATTTTTTCTTGCCTTCGAAATCCGCCGCAAATTCCACATCCTGCTTGGTATATTCCACAAAAATATCATACGTACCGTCTCCATTGGAAACCAATTTGATCTTTGACAGCAATACAACTCACCTTTCCTATCGCCTTTCATTTCGTCTTTCGATTAGGAATATTATGCGCTTAATGGATTACAAAATACTTTGCAAAAGCTTCTGTGAAAGAAAAAGATGGTTGCCATTTTACATAAAAAAAGCAAAAAGGAGTCTGCACCCATCTGTGCAGGCTCCCTTCTGAGAATAGAGCGGCAAACTGACTCCCGCCAACGTCCAAGTAGCTGTGCCAAGCTGGCAGAATCACAGCCAACAACCTGGTTCGAAATGCGAAACGAAACCGTTTGCCTTTGTGTTCAAACGTCGTAATGTTCCTCCCAATAAGCGCGCACATCCATGCCAATCATAATCAGATGCTGGGTCAGCTTTTCCTTGGGGTTCTGAAAAATTTCCGTCGTTTCCCCCTGTTCAATGATTTCCCCTTCGCTCATCACGCAAATCCGCTTGCAGATTTGCCCCGCCAGGGTGATATCATGAGTCACCATCAGGAACGCGGAATGGCGCGCCTTGGAAACCTGCTGAATAATCTCGCAAATTTCCTCCTTGACCGCCTGATCCAGCATGGAAGTCGGCTCGTCCATCACCAAAAGCTCCGGCTGCAAAATGAGAGCCCGGGCAATCCCCACCCGCTACCGCTCGCCGCCGCTGAGCTGGGAGGGAAGCCGTTTTCCGTATTTTTCGAAATCCAGATGGAAAGCACAGAGGGCAAAGGAAACAGAGAAGAAAAGGAGTGTATGACAAAAACGGCGGCATCATCCACAATGCCGCCGTTTTTAATTACCTAAGAATTATAAAATTGTTCCAACAAATTGAACTAATGTAGCAATAGCTGCTCCGAATTGTGCAGTCCCATTGATAGCTTGGAATCCTTTCAGAGCGGTTTTAATAAACCCCTTTCGAGGACTTGCACTTTGTATTTCAGCTCGAATTACTTCAACACTGTCAGTTATTTGTTCCTGTTCTTCTTGTGTGAGACTAGTAGGCATGTGTTTCATAATATCAGAGATAATGCTTTCTAATTGAGAAACATCAATGCCATTGCTTTGAGTTGCATGAACTGTTGCGTTGTCATTAGCTACATTTACTTGTGCCACGCCGCCATTTACATTAATCATAAATTTTTTATCCTCATCATATCCCATCTGAATGCCTATTTCCGTAAGATACCCTTCAATATAGTTGACAAAAGGAAGTATTATTCGATTACAAAATTCCTTTACAGCATCATTCACTTCCTTTGCATAACGAAAAGCCATATCACAGTAAAAGTTGTGATAATTCTCTACAGCATATTTCAAATACTGATATGTATAAGAAATTTCTTCTTGTTTTGTATCACCCATTGACAAAAAACAAGTCCCTTTTTCAACTGGCTCAAAATCGTCTGGATTAACATATTCTTTTATATAATCCGATATTATCTCCTTTTCATCAATATACGCCACAAATTTTTTTAGTAAAGCCATACCCGTCTGATGATTACAGGTAATCAAACGATTAGCAAATGTTCTAAATTCCAGAGAAATTATTTTCAACTGTTTTTTGTCAATGTTCTTCATATCTTACTCCACAAAACGGGCAATAGCTCCCGCACATTTTATAAATTGGTTTAATTTTAGCTTCTCGTTTACAACATGGATATTTTTCAATTTCTAATGCCTCAATTCCATAATTAACGGGATATTGTTCTTCATGTTTCGGCTTTTTACCTGCCTTAAATGAAATCAGTGAACCTTTGAATTTTTTCTCCCACTTTTTCATTTCGTTGTATCTTAGGTCATTTGCATAATTTTTTGTCTTCTTTAATGCCAGTTCTATTACATCTACATCATCAGTAAAATAATTTTCCGCTTTTAGACCACAACTTGGACACCATATTTCAATAACATCTTCTGCATGATAATCCTCTGGCTTTATTTTAAAAAATTCCCCACATAAAGGACACTGCATTAAAACAAATCCTGGATCGTCAGCAGGTATTGATACTTCACCAATTATAGTACTCATATATTACCTCCTGCCTATATTTTATATTATATCAAATTTTTAAGAAAATCCCAGCCTTATTTTTAGATGACAAAAACGGAGGTATCATTCACGATACCTCCGTTTTTGCTTTAGCACTCAAGATATACTAAAAATCCGAAGCCATTCTCGATTGGAACCGGGTTCGGATTATCATTATCTGGCTGGGTGTTACAAAATAGATACCCTCGAACCCCCGACCTTAGACAAAGAAAATTTTATTTTTTTAACTTTTGGGTGAAAAAGTTTTCATTTTTTATTTCATTAGTAGTATAACGTCGATATGATAAAAAGTCAATGATGAGTAAAAAAACAGATACCGGAAAATAGAAAAATTATATTTTCTATCTCCCGATATCTGCTTTTATACATCCTGCCATTGAACTCCAAACATAAATATTGGACATTATCGATTGTTTTCTGCTTGTAAGGTTTTTACTTCCTCCAAAGAAAGTTCGGAAAGAGAGGAAATTTCATCAAACGTATATTTCCCCAATTCTAACATCCGAAGTGCAATCTCTTTTCGTCCTTCTTTCTTGCCTGTTTGGATTCCCTCTTTGATTCCTTCTTGAATTCCTTCTTTTCTCCCTTTTTGGATTCCTTCCTTGATTCCTTCCTTCCTTCCGGCTTCTAACCCTTCCTGTAAAGCCTGATTGCGCATATCCTCCATCGCTTTACACATAATTAGGATTCCCTCCTTTTGTTCTTTAAAAAATCGGACTTCTTCTGCCAACACTTTATAATGCATATCCGATGCATTCGTACAATTAAAATCATGCATGAGCCTGCCCACGGGTGTTTCATCTTGATAACGTCCATTCACATATAAAATATGTGTTCCGTCCAAGAACGGTTTCCCGCTCCCTTTTATGTATCGTTCAATCTCATACAGAGCCTGACCTTCCCCCATCACGTCTTTCTCGGTAATAAAAATCACATACGTTTCCGGCAACTGCTCGAAATCTTCTCCTTTTTTCAAAAGATTTGCATCCATCATACTACTGTTATATCTGGCTCGTTTTCTTCCAGCTCCACGATCTTCACGCTGAATTTCAATATTGTATTTTTTTCCTGTGTCATCCGTTGCCAGTATGTCTAACCGCACCGAACGATTCAACAAATTCTCTACAAACACTTGGGTTCGCACATCGCTGACTTCCAGATCCGGCTGATCCAGTAAGATCCGCAACACCAGCTGGGTGCATGCTGGATTTCGCTGCAGACAGGCCACCATAAAGTCGTCATCAAATAATCGGAAAGCACGCAGGCGCGCCAAATCCTCCTGATGCTTTTGATCAATTTCTTCTGTGATGTTCAATTCTATCACCCACCTTATCTTGATTTTATTATACCATATTTTCTATCACGCTACAAGTGCGTCATCATTCGATATAAAATCTCTATATCCATTTTTATTTTAGGTATTGTTTGACCTCATATCCCCCCCCACAAACCGAATAGCGATTTCTTCTTTGGAAATTACAGTGACTCGTTCAATAATACGATAAGTCAAAGAATCGGAATATTCTTTCAGATCAAGTGGTTCACCCGAAATTTGTTTCATGATGGTTTCGATTTCCAATTTCCTGCTTTGATTCTGTTTAATCCATTCTTCTGCCTACTCTTTTTTCTGTCTTAACTGCGCGATATCATCACTAATTTTTTTGATTTTCCGATCCAGAAATTCACTTTCTTCTGCTCCGCTTAAGAACAGGAGGCGATCAAATTCCAAACGGTTAATACACCGCCACACCACCTCCCTGCGTCCATGGATGCTCCAACTCACTCGTCGGTAATGGCATCCGCAATTTCCACATACCAATCTTTCCGACAAGGCATATCCGCTCGTAAATTTTCCACGATTCGTTTTGGAGTTTTTTGTGTGCTAGGCTTTTTGCTTTTACGGCGTGCCATTTCTTCCTGTACTCAATAAAAGATCTCCCTTGAAATAATTGCCGGATGATTATTTTCTATATAGTCTTTTGGCAGTTCTCCACAGTTTTGCTTCTTTGTCCCTTCCAGAAAATCGTCCACATATGTCTTTTGTAACAGGACATCACCCATATATTTCTCATTTTGCAAAATCCGCATAATGACCGACATTTTCCATTCTTTCTTCCCTGTGGGAGTCAAAATCTCTTTTTTCTCTAATGTATTTTTGATTTCCACTAAACTGCTACCATCTAAATAACTTTGATAAATCATTCGGATGGTTTCTGCTTCTTCCGGGACAATTTCTGGTTCACCATTATGAACATAAAATAAGAACTTTGATTTTTTTGTCATTGAAATAAATCAGATCGCTATGCTATAATGAAAGAAAATGGACGCAAGGAGGCAAGCAGAATGCGCATCGCCATAGTGGATGACATACCGGCCGAACGCGAGGAACTATCTGGGCAGGTATCCGCTGTTATGTATCGCCAGAATTATTCTGGTGTTGTGCTGGAGTTTGCGGACGGTGCATCCTTTTTAGCTGCCGCTCAGACAGAACCGTTCGACCTTGTTTTTTTGGATATTTACATGGAAGGGCTCGACGGTGTGGAAACCGCCCGGAGACTTCGAGAATTGGATGAGGATTGTACCATTGTGTTTGTCACAATCTCCCCGGATCATGCTTTGGACGGATATGGGGTGTGGGCGATGCAATATTTGGTAAAGCCGTATGGAAGAGAACAGGTAGAAGCGGTTTTTTCACAACTGGAACAGTACAAGCCCAGCTTGGAAAAATCCATACGGATTCCAGTGGGGCGGCAGGAACTGTCTATTTGCCTCAGGGATATCCAGTGGGCGGAGAATTGCCAGCATCAGGTCCACATCCATATGGCTCACGGGAAAATACTGACTGTCCGCATGACCTTTGCGAACTTTGTCGCTCTGCTGGACGGAGACAACCGATTTCTGGTCTGCCATCGGGGGGTGCTGGTAAACCTTGCCTATGTGGCGGACTTTGATGGGCACGTGTTTTGCATGAAAGATGGTGTCATGATCCCGGTGAGCCGGTCGCTTGTGAAGATTGCCCGGTCATCGTTCAGCAGCTACCTGTTTGAAAGGAGGCGGTAAGTATGGAAATACTGCGGCCTATGCTGGAGTTAATAGTGATACTCCCGTCTGCTGTTTTGTGTTACCTGCCCATGAAAGACCATCTAAAAATCCCGTGGTGGAAGTTGGCTTTGTGGGGGCTCCCGGCATTGCTCGTATGGGCGGCAGCAGGTGGGGCAGTCTGCTGGTCGTGCGGCTGGCGTAGTAGCCTATGGTTACTCCCCTCGCTGCTGGTTTTGGCGCCGCTGGTTTGCAGAACCGCCAAACTGTCTGTATGGAAATCCGGGAGTATTGTTTTGGCCGTGTGCGGGGTGATGTCCTGCATCAAGAACCTGGCTATTTTCTCGGATGCCCTGCTTGCCCCGGATAACCGTTCGCCGTGGCTTACGCTTCCGGCTGCGGGGATTTATGTGCTCATGTGCTGGGCATTGGTGGGGCTCCTATGGTATCCGTCTACCCATGCTGCCCGCTGGCTCCTGCAAGAAATGGAAATGCCGGGGACTTGGTATGTATTTTGGATTTTACCAGTCACATTCGTGGGGCTCAACCTTTTCCTATATCCTATGGACTACGCAACCCTTTATACCAACCGGATGATGATGATTTATCCGGTGGTCGTGCTGGCTCTGTTGGGCTTGATGCTGTTTTGCTACGGCCTGTTTTATGTGCTCGCGCGCGGGCTGGGAAAAAATATGCGTTTACAGCAGGAAAATGACTTTTTACAGTTGCAGGCGGCTCAATACCGCGCTTTGCGCCAAACCATATCGGAAGTACGGCAGGCGCGCCACGATTTACATCATCATATCCATGCCCTGTCTGCTTTGGCGGAACGCGGGGATTTGGATGGCCTGCGAAAGTATTTGGCTCCGTGGCAGAGCAAGAATCCGCTGCGGGAATTGAGTTTTTGCCGCAATCCTGCTGTGGACGCGGTAGTCAACTACTATGCCATGCGCTTTCAGGAAAGGGAGGTTTCGTTTTCCTGCCGCCTGCAACTGCCGGAACAGCTGCCGGTGGCAGAAAT
The DNA here is from genome assembly GCA_022801595.1 of Clostridiales bacterium. Taxonomy (GTDB): domain Bacteria; phylum Bacillota; class Clostridia; order Oscillospirales; family Acutalibacteraceae; genus UMGS1071. The sequence continues at coordinate 8,268 of JAAWSO010000037.1, forward strand.
GGATGTGTGCGTTGTGCTGTCCAATCTTCTGGAAAACGCTTTGGAAGCCAATGAAAAACTTCCCTGTGAACAGCGCAACGTATCGCTTCACAGCGAGATGCACGAAGGCAACATTGTTTTGCTCTGGGTGGAAAATCCCTATGAAGGCACCATCACCGAAACCGATGGGAAATTCCAGTCCGGCAAGCGGCAGGGGACAGGGGTTGGAATCCAGTCGGTACGCCAGATTGCTGGGAAAAACGGCGGCACGTGCCAGTTTGCTTATGATCAAGGACGTTTCCGGGCCAATGTTATGCTGCGCGGAGACAACACACAATCCAAGAGAAAAAAATAACAGATACCGGGAAACCGCAGGCCTCAAGTCCTGTCTCCCGGTATCTGTTTGTTATTTTAAAATTTTTAGGAGGAGCTGATTCTGGGTCTGGCTCTTATTTGGTGAAATAAGAAGCAGTGCGGGAAGCGGTGCCGTGCTGTTGGACGCCGTTTTTCACCTCAACGCGTACCGAAGCATGGATTCCGCCAATTTCATAGATGATGTAGGTAACTCCTTCATACTTTCCGACAATTTGGAAATTCCCGTTTGGCAAGGGCTTGAGGTCCACCACCGAACCCGTGCGGGAATCGCGTACTTTTAATTTTCCTTGTGCGAGAAGGTCGTTGATTTGCTGGGTACTAAGCGGGTTGCCGTCTGCCCCTCGCACCAATGTCCCAATGGTATATTCGTTTCCAGGCGCTAGGGTATAAGTGCTGGTATCCAGCGTCAGGGAACCCTTATTGGGGGCTGTGTTTATGGTCATCGTGCTGGTTTGCCCCTGATACGTTACACGGATTTCTGTGGAACCCGGAGCCTTCATCACCACACGGTATTTCGCGCCGCGCGGGTCATTGGCGTTCGCCAGCACAACCTCGGCAATTTGTGGGTTTGCGACCTCAATTTTGATATTCCCGGTATCGTGGTTTCCCTTTACCAAAAATTCATAACTCCCGCCAGATGGAATCGCTACGGTTGAGGTATCCAGCGCAGGGCCTTGGGAAGTGGACGGAGGCGTTGTGGGTGTGGTTGGCGGCGTGGATGGAGTTTGTGTTGTGCCTCCTGTGCTGGGACGACTACCGCTGCTGCTTTTGCGCGTCCAGTTTGCGGTGATGATGACGTTTTCCGATGGCATTTCAAAGGTGGTGGTGGCGCTGGATTGGTTTTCCAATACCACGGATCCCTTGTTTACTGTCCAGCCGCTGAAGCGGTATCCGCTGCGGCTGCCTGCGTCAATCGTTACGGTTGCGGCCGCATCGTACTGGCCGGAACCTGTGCGGCTGGCGTGGCTGCCCTGTACCGTCACTCCCGGCTTGCCCGAGTCATCTCCAATCACGTAATCGGCAGATTCCTGAATGGAATATAGGCCGGCGTCTTTTCCCGACAAAACGGCAGTAGCTGTATGCAGGCCGAAGCTGCTTTCAGTGCCGCCCTGAACGGCGACTGTTACCTGATTGTGATCAGGTAACAAACCACTTTTGATTTGCGCGGTGACGTTGGAAGGTTTGCCGTCATATGCGCGGGTTTCGGTACCGCTCCATGCAAGCTCCAGCGTGCGCGGGACAATCTCCCAACTGCCCGGTTCGTAGGTAATCTCGTAATTGGGAAGCTGGAAAGCTGCGCCATCGCCACCCTTAAATTGCAGTTCAATCGGCTTGGATGTCCCAACCGGCATCGTAGTGTCCGAGATAACCTGTGAAAGCGTGTTTCCATTCGCTGCATTTAGGGTCTGTTTCGTGCCGGTTGCGTCAGTGACGATCATTGAGACTGCTTCCCAAGCTTGTTTCATATCGTCGTCATTGGCGATTCTGCCCACAAGGCTGACAACATCCTCCCAAGTGCCGACCTCACCGCCGTACTCAATCTCATAGGTGCCCACCACAGCACGGATGGGGCGTTTTGTGACGGTCACAGGGAAGTCTTGTTTTTCTATTTCGTTATACTTCTCCTGATCGTTTGGGATAAACTTCAAGGTATACGTATGTGCCGTTCCCCCGTTGACCTCTGGTGTGGTATCGGCGACTGACTCATCAAAAGCAAATATCCCGTCAAAGGAATGGGCGTTGAGGTTGGAGTCATCAAACTGCAGCACCGCCTCCTCTAGGTGATAGCCATACACAAGGGTTGCCGACGTCGGCCAAGTAATTTGTGGGTCTTCTTTTTGGGCTGCTGTGTCTGCTAGTGCTAGTGCATTTGCTGCTGGGGTATCCTCCGGTGTATCGTTGGATGTATCTGCCGGTGTGTCGTTGGATGTATCCGCCGGTGTGTCGTTGGATGTATCCGCCGGTGTGTCGTTGGATGTATCCGCCGGTGTGTCGTTGGATGTATCCGCC
>JAAWSO010000038.1 GCA_022801595.1 Clostridiales bacterium
TCTCCCCGACTAATTCATGCTCTGGTACGGTGATTGTGTATCTGGCCGTGGTTTCTGTGGGATAGGTTACGGGAGCAACTTCATACTGTCCTACCGGCTGATTTAATGTTTGCTGAGTATCCGATGGGATCAGCGGTTTACCGTTCCCATCTACGCCGCCGATCCCCAATGCAATATGGGTAATTTTTGGCAGCGTTGAAATTGCGCCGCTTGTGATCTGGCACAATTTGACTCTGCGTAGTTTTGTAATCACGCTTGTTTCTGACATTTATATTTCCTCCTCAGTAATACCGCCGCTTAATGTTCGGGAGCCATCCAGCAGAAAAGTACCATCCAAATAAAACAGGTCATGTTTCTGTAAAGAAGCAGATAGGTTGTTTTGATTTTTCTGGGCAGTTTTAACGCCAAATTCATGAAACCTGATTCCTTGCACGGACTGGTCTAAAAGCCACGTTCCGTCCAGTCTGTGGCTGCCGTTCAGGAGGATTGAATCACTCCCGAAACCGTTCCAGAAGGATGATTTGATTCTGAAATGACGAAAGAAAACATCTTCTTTTTCCGCTAAATTTACAGGCTGATATTTCACCTCATACCCAGCCTGTAAATGTGCCGGTTTCATTTCTTCAATCGCCGCGTACATTCCACGCACATAGGTTGTACGGTCAAGGCTTTGTCCAATAGATACCGTAAACCGATATTCACTTGGAAATTCGGTCACAATTGGTTCCCCTTCTGAAAACGCGGCCGCAAGACTGCGAATCATTTCCGGCGTCACGCTCCCGATTGCCCTCATTTTGGAATACAGGATTTCCCTGCGTTCCTGCTCCGGTTTGGAAATGTCCACCGGGACTGCATAGATTTGTTCCCAGAATGACAAACCCCAAGAGGCCGTACACACTTGCAGCTGATCCAAAAAATCCAGATAACGGTTGTATAACCTGTCTGTTTGGTTGTCCATCACTGTCAGTAAATCAATGGTTTCCGGGCTGTTTTGATAGCTTTCCGGTAAATATTGCAAAAGGCTCATACCATAACCCCCTCCCCCAGTACCGGAACGGAACCATTCGGGATTATGAGGTTGTCCTTGGTTTTGTTGATGGTCAGGGCGGTAAAGTTATCCACACCTGGAATACTAAGCAGCAGGAACGCCACCCGGTTATATGGAACCATGTCCTTTTGCAAAGCTAACTCCTGGAAATATTCCTCCAGCTTTTTGAAAAATTCCGTCTTGACCGTTTCCAAAACCGCGCCTTCTGCCAATTGTACTGACGCGGCTACATCTACCGTAAACGCCCCCGCGCTCTCAACGGTCACTTGCGCGCCGATTGGGCGCACGGTTTCTATGTGTTCCAGACAGCTTTGTACAATAGCGGCATCAACCGGCTTTTTATCGTCCCCAACCAGAATCACTTTAACTGTGCCGGGACCGTTCCAAATGGGAAATACCCGCGCCGCGCCAACGCCCGGCGTTTCCATGGCCCATGCCAGATAGTCCGCAATGTTGCCGGAGGTCGCCCGGTTTTTCCGGTACTGGTCCAGACGGGAAAATAAACTTTCGTCAGTTTCTTCGTCCGCACCACCCTCGGCTGCCGCCGGGTTTGTGACCTGCTGTACCCCGCTGACAGGCGTTACCAGCGTAACTAACGTGTTTGCCGGTACATTGTATTCGCTTCCTGCATTTTGAGAAACAGCCGGCACTTCCACAACATCGTTGGAAATCCGTTTCGCCTCTTCCACCGAAAATAATATGCCGCCTTCTGTGCTGACCGTTGTCCCTGCCGGGATGATAGTACCGTTCTTTCCGGTAAATTCCAGCGTAACGCTTGCCGGAGCGCCGGGTTTCCGCGTAATTCCGTACTCCGCGCAACGCGCCTCCAAATATTCCCCGCTGGTTTCGTTCACAAAGGAAATGGCAAGCATTTTGTTTAGCGTCTTGTATGCGCCGAATAGCGCAAGCCCAACGGTCGCAAGTAAATCCCGCGTGTAGCTTCCCTCGTTCGTTTGCAGGTTTGTAGATAAACTTTCCACCATTTCCTGTGTCAGGGATTCCGGCGTGGTTTGCGGGAATAAATCCGTTTGCATTATAGCTCCACCTCCCCATATATGGTCTGTACTTTGCAGGATATTGTGAATGTGCTGTCCTCAAAATTGACCTTTACTTGTTCCACCCGTTCGATATACGGGCAGATTTCCAACGCTTCTTTTACATACCGGATAGCCTCGGATTGTTTGAGTTCGTCCGAAAAATCACTGCCAATGAGGCTTTCCAGCTCATTTCCATAGTCCCAGGTGTACGCCTCATATTGATACCGAGCCGTGTGCAGAGCCTTCCAAATCCACACCTTCACCGCCTCCAGCCCAGTGACTTCCAGTGGCTTACCGTCCTGGAAAATGGGAATATTCTTCGCAAAGTCCCAGGCGATTTCCCGGCATAAAGGCAAGGGCGTTTCCGCCTGGACCGCCGCCGGCTGGATGGCGGGAAACAGCGTCCGGCTCATGCCGCCACCGCCTTAGCCAGCACCAAATACCGCATGTCGTCCCCATCCAGAGGCAGGCAGACCACCTGGTCCCCCGCCTCCAACGGGCGGCTCCACCGCTGTTCCCCCACCTGGATTTGGGCCGTCAGCAGGTCGTTGACCAAAAGCTCCCCGCCTTGGTACGTCAGCCCGGCTATCTGAACCGACAACGGCGACGCTGACTGCACCACCCCCATGCGGAAACTGGGGCGCGTCACCCCTTTGGCCGCCTCCTTCATCACCCCCAAAAGCTGGGGGAATGGATTTCCTTCCATTTATTTCTCCTCCTCTCCCACGTCTTTTTCGTCCATGATGTTCCGAAAATTCAGAGTCAGCCGGTTCTGATACAATCCGTTTTTCCAGCTATGCACGTCGCTGTCAATCCAAAACAGGCCGGATAGCCCGGTGACTGTGTCTTTCACCACCACAGCGTTTCCCGTGATGTAAGCGGGATTCCCAAAATTCTGCACCGTGATCTTCTGTTCCTCCCGGCCGTCTTCTAGTTTTTTCTTCGCTTGCGCCGTTAAATCTTCCGACGTCTGCTTTACCATCACTTGAGCCAATCCATACCGAGCAATATCCTCATCATTTTTCAATGTCTGCAAAACCTTGTCGTTCTCGTCCACGATCACCACTTGGTTGACCATGTCCGCCACGCTTTCCGTCACGCTGGAGGAAAACAGGTTCACCCCGGATTCCAAAACTGTGGTATCTCTGCGTATCTTTTCCCGGACACAAAGTTTCTGTCCCTCAAACCGGACGATGTATTTCTTTCCCAGCGCCTCCCCCGCATCGGTGTAGGCGGACTGGATCATGTCATACAAGCTGCGCTGGATGTAATTCTTTTTCAGCTTCACACCAGTGCTGGCAATCTCCCCAAGAGGAACGCCATATTTCTGCGCGATGGTCTGCACCAGCCCTTCCGGGGTCAGCCCCGCCGCCTTGATGGCATCGGTGTTTTTCTTCAAAATCCGCCCGCCGTCGTAGGCCGTCAGAGTCACCAGGCTGCTTTCGCTGTCCCGGGCTCGCGTTTCAATATTCCCGGAAAACAACAGCTGATTTTCGTGATACAGCGCCGCATGGTCCCCGTTTTGGAACACCAGGGATTCCCAGGTTTGGTTGTGGGGATGGTGCCGCCCGCCGGTGCGTTGGCAGGACTTTAGCAGCATGGAGATTTCCAAGGTGCGGGCACACTGCTGGTAGTCCCCCGACAACGTCACCTTCTGCACCTGCTCGGTCACGTCATACCCCCCGGTTTGATTGGTCAATACCAGTTTCATTTACCCCAACTCCTTTTTGTCCGGGATTTTCAGCACCTGGCCGGGATAGATCAAATTGGCGTTTTTGATCCCGTTGTATTTGGCCAGCTTCCAGCACAAAGTTGGCTGGCTGTAAAATTTGCGGCAGATCCCCCACAACGTATCTCCCGAAACTACCTTGTAGGCCTGGGGATTCTTGGGGGCGGAGCCGGGCCGGGCGTTGTTGCCGCCGGTGGGCGCCTTGCTCACCTGGGGCGCGGCCAGTTCCCGCCAAGGCCGCATGGTGATGGTGGCGTACACGTCCCCGGTGCCGTCCCCAGACTTAGTGCCGTACCGGATGGATTCAATATACACCCGGATGTTAACATTCGACTCACTGACGATGAACCGCGACGGAAAATGCTCCCTGGACCATCTGGCAAACGCCTCCGTAAACACATACGGGTCCGGGTTGTGAGGGCCCGTCACAAAAGGATATTTCTGAATGGGGAACAGCACGTCCAGCGTAATGGATTCCGCCGACTCCGTTCCCGGCAGATTCAAGTCCCCTACTTCCGTCAGATTTATCACTTCCGTTTTAATCCCGCAAGTAATCGTAAAATTCGACGGCGTCACCGGCAAAACCAGCTCCTGGTCATACCCCCGGTTGTTGTATTTAAACATGTACTTTCTCGCCATGAGATACCTCGCTTTTCTCAAAAATTATTGACATACGTAACTTTACGTATTATAATAGAATCAAGAGGTGAGGAAACATTGAAAAGACGGGAGATTGATAAGGCTTTAAAAAAAGCCGGATGGATAATAACACCTGGTGGAAATCACGATCTAGCAACCCATCCCCAAAAACCTGGAATTAAGATTCCACTCCCCAGGCACAAAGAAATCAATGAATATACAGCAAAAGGAATCTTAGAGGACGCGGGGTTGAAATAAACCCTGCATTTTCTCACCCATAAAAGGAGGCAAAAGAATATGAAATATGCTTATCCAGCTATTTTTACACCCATCGGAAACGGAGAGTTTGATGTAAAAATCCCTGATCTTCCCGGCTGTCGAACCTGTGGAAAGGATTTAGCAGACGCCATTTTCATGGCGGAAGATGCTGCTTCCATGTGGTTATGGGATGCGGAATCTAAATCAGAACTCATTCCGCCCCCTTCTGTCTTACCCGTTGTGGATGCACCGAAATTTTCCAATTATATCGTTGCAGATACAGATGAATATCGAAGAAAGTACGATAACCGCGCAATCAAAAAAACGCTTTCGATTCCAAGCTGGTTAAATACACAAGCGGAACAAGCAGGCGTCAACTTCTCCCAAGTGTTGCAGGAAGCTTTAAAAGAAAAACTTCATGTAAGCTGATCGTATCCCCCATTCCGGGGGATTTTTTTATGCCGTTTACTGGGCGATCCGGCTGGCCTGGAGCAGCTTTCTAGCCACTTCCGCCGCCACCTGTTCGGCTATGCTCCGGGCGTCGGCAGGGGAACTTCCGGTAAAGGTGTTTCCAGTGATGGTCACGGTCACACCGCCGGACGAGCGTTCCCCCTGCCGTACCTCTTGGGCCGTCAGCACCCGCTCCCCCTGGTGCAACAAGGCTGGGTAGTTGTCGTATGGCACCCGCGTGAGGCCGGAGGCATGCCCAGCCACAGCCCGCATGGCGGAAAATCCAAACGCCAATGCTTGGTTCAAGGTGTTGGAACGAATCACGCTGGTCAGGCCGGCGGAAGCGTTGGGGCTCAAGGAATATCTGGGCTCTACCGTCACCGGCGGATACAGGGTATAGCTTTCGGTTCCCATGCTATCGATGGTTTCCTGCATCCCTTTTCCTTTTTTTCCTGCCCCAGTCCCTTCTTCCGCCGCGTTGTTGGCTTCCACAATCCGTTTGTAAAGCAAGGGATTGCCGGCCGCGGTTTTTTCTATCATGTCCCGCAGCTTGGCCTGCTCTTCCCAATTGCGCTGATAAATGGCGCTGAGCTCATAATTCATCTGGCCTTCCGCCTCGGCCGCCAGAAGAATGCTCTTATAGCCCAATCCATCCAGGCCCCAGGACTGCCGGTTCCTTTCCGAAAGCTGTTTCAGGCCCGCCATCCCTGGGAATATCTGCATAACCGCCTCTCCCTGGCCGTCCACGGACCTCGTCAATATGTTGTAGGGGTCCTGCTTCGCAAACTCCCGCTCCTTTTGCTCCATCTGATCCAGCATATTGGTCAGAGAATTAAGCATCTGCAAATCTTCCTCATTTTTGAGCTGGGCTTCCGCAGTCCCGATTTTCTCCATCACGTTTTGGAGACGCTCGCCGTTTTCCCCATGGAACCAATCTATTTTTGTTTGAAGCACGTCCATCCGTTCCGCATTGTAGGCCTCGCCATAGGCCGCTTCTGTCCGGCTTTTCACCGCGTCTTCCATGTCGGCCACCCGCTGGGCGTAGGAATCCGCCGGCTTGTTCCGTTCCCCCTCATACAAATGTCCGCCTTGAATTGCCGCGAAAGCCTGTTTGCTGGTGATCTCGCCGTTGTCCGCCTTTTCCACAGCTTTTTCCCGGGAGATCCCCAGATCATCGGCTAACGCTTGATACACATCCACGTCCCGGTTGGCCCACACATCCAAATCCTGCCGGGAAGCCGTCCCCAGCTTCTGCATGCTGGCAAGGGACTGGGACATTTCCTGCATATCCGATTCCGAAAGCCCCAGCGCCGCCGCCGAATCCGCCAGCAGTTCCATCCAGTCTAGGATCTCCCCGGAATTCTGGAAGGCCGCGGCCAAAATTTGGGACGACCCGGAAAGCTGGTTGAAAGTAAAGGAGGTAGCCCGCGCCATCTCCTCCATCCCTTCATACACTTGGCTGGCCTGCTCCGCGTCCTTCAGCTTAGATTTCAAATTGAGCCGCATTTGCTCCCGGACAGCCGCCATCTCAATGCCGCTTTCGGCGTTTTGAGCAAAGTTGTCCGTCAAAGTGGAAGAAAGCTCGCTGACATATTCCCGGTAAGCGTCCTCCTCTTTTTCCAGCTCCTTGGTCCAAGCGGAAATCCACCCGGTAATGCCCCCCAGCAGCGCGCCGCCAATGGCGCCAATGGCGGTTCCGATCCCAGGCAGAATGGCGGTTCCCAAGGCCGCCCCAGAAGCCGCCCCGCTCAACGCGCCTCCCAAAGCGCCGCTCCACTGGTTGGCCTCGCCGCCGCTTAAGTTGGAATGGAGGACATAATCCAGCATATCCTGCCCCGCCGGAATCACCATATCCCCAATAGCCTGAACAATATCGCCTTTTGCCTGCGCGTCGATGCCGGAGCCTTTTTTGGCTCCCCCGCTCCCCGCCGCCACCTTGTTGTCCGCCTTGCTCATGGCGATGGCCAAATCCTCATAGGCGCCCGCCTGCTGTTTCAAGGTATTGCGCGACTTTTTCATTTCTTGCTGGAGCGTTTTTTGCTGTTCGATCACGGATTTATAGTCCATCTGTTTGATGGAACCGCCGATATCCGACCAGGCGCTCCGCACATTCCCCATCACCTTCAGGCTGGACTCCATCTCCCCTTTGAGCTTGCGGAAATCCCCCCGAATATTCGCCATACAGGCCCCCAATTCTTCCAGGGCAGCTTTTGCGGCGTTGGCGGTTTGGGTCAAATTTCGAAGCGTTGGGGATGCGTCATCCCGCAGCGTTATCGAATCCATTGCCATTTCCCATCTCCTCCGTCAGGGCCTCCAACAACCCCTGCAACATCCAGCGCTCCGACGGGGCCGCCCGCAAAAACTCCAACGGAGACGGAGGATGCTTGGCGAACAAATACAAAAGCATTCCAATTTCCGGATCGGAACGGTAGCTTCCTTTGATCTCCTCGATAATCTCCCGCCGCAGCCGGCAGAGGGCCCAGCCGTCCCCAGAGCACTGGCTCAGTTTTTTTTAATTTCCTCAATGGTATCCTTTCGAAAACCGGACAACGCCACGATCTGGGCAGAAATCCGGGTGATTTCACCAGGCAGAAAAATCGCCTTCACCAGCTCATCATAGCCGGATACCTTATATTTTCTGAGTAGCTCTGGATTTTTGAGGCTTGGCTCCACCATACCCTCCAGCAGGGAATATACCTCGCTGTCCTCTTCATGGCACCGTTTGATTTCCTCCAGCTCATCAAAACGAAGGGATTGGATTTTGAATACCACATCCTCGCCTGCCTCTTGGGAAAACCGGGCATGGCGAAACTCGGCGGTTTGTTTTGCATTTGCGGTATGGTTTTGCAAAAAATCTACAATATTCATTCGGTCTCCTCCACTACGTCAATCAAGGTCCAATCCGAGAAAGTAAAGGGATACGTTCCCGTCACCTTCTTGCCCCTGCTCCAATTGGCAATGTCCACCTCGTCAAAGCTGATGTTCTTAATTTCCACCCGTTCCGCACCGTACGCGTCCGGGTCATTGAGCTCACTGCGCATGGTAAACCGGACGTCCAAACCACTGCGCACCGCTTCGCCTACTTTCTGCAGCATAAAAGAGGACACCTTCTCCATTTCCAACGAGCCGGTTCCTTTGCCGGAAATGGTCTTTTGATCCTCCATAATGGTGCCGTCCAGATAGACGGTTTCTTTGGTCCAGGCCACCTTTGCCGAAAAACTAACCACACCGGCTACATACTCTCCATCCAAATACAGCTTTCCTTTTGAGCCGTTCATCACTCGCTTCGCACTGGTCAATGGTCTCATACTTCTGCACCTTCCCTTCTCATATCCACATGGATGATAACATCCTCGATTGCATCCAGCGGCCGGCATTTTACCAATACAAACACAAAGGTGTCCGTGTCCGCCTCTTTGATCTGCTGCTCCGTCATGCTGTCCACCGCAACCCCCTGCTTGCGCAGATAGGCTTTCTGGGCCGCAAGATCAATGCCTGCGGAGGATGAGCCTGTTTTCAAATAACCCGCCTCTTCCATCTCCTGCAAATAGGCGGAAATGGAGGAAAGCAAGGTTAGCTTGTCCGAATAATCGTTGTTGTACTTGCCGATGTAATGATCTTCCACTGCAAGCCGCAAATCGTAGGTAATGCGATCCTTGGTTTCCACAATCTTGATCTTTTTCAGCATCTCGCCTTTGTCCGCGCCGGTTGTAGTCAGGCTGTTCACTCCTCGGCCCAGCTTGGCTTTGCGGCCGTCGTGGAGCAGGATCAATTCCCCGTTGTCCGCAGCCGCGTCCTCCGCCGCCTTGTTTTCCAACCGCGTAAAGTCCGCCACTTCCAGCAGAGGCTTGTAGGTGCAGGAGCCTTTCACCGCGCCGCCTACCAGGATTCCAGCAATCCGGGAAACATACTGCGCCGCCGTGTAGGTCTGCTCTCCAGCCTGAATACCTGCCGTGGTGAAGTTAATCACGCCCTCGCAGTCGGCGGCCTGGCCTGCCACCACCGCTTTGTAAATCCGCTGCTCCTCCCGCTGTTTCTTCACCCAGTCCACCAGGGCGGTCACGTCCGCTTCCTCCCCTTCCGGCGGCGGGCACACATAGTCCACGTTTTGAGTGGAGAAATATTGCAGCGCCTTACTCATTGGAGTCTCGCCGGTCAGCACATAGGCAAACACCTTTTGCGGCCGGTTATCCGAACCAATCAACGCACGCTGCACATATCCTTGGTTTGCCGCGCTGATCTCTTTGGGAATCTCGTCCCCCGCAGTGATCACGTGAGCCCCCGCCCCGTTTTCATCCCGCAGCACGATGCCCAGATTTCCTTTGGACAGCAGGGAAATGCTTTCTTTCGCCGCTGTCTGAAATTGAATGTGAATCGATGGTTGTCCCATCTTAACCCCTCCTTTTATTCGGTCTCGGTTCGTATCTGAACCTGCTCCATCGTTTGTGATGCCTCTGCTTCCCGGCGGTCATCGTAGAAGGTCAGCCCCAATTCCACAGAGACCCGCCCTTCCAAAATCGAGCTGGTACATTTGGTGATATTCAGCGCCCGGCCGCCTACCGGCACCAGTCCCTCAGCAAACAGTCCCAGCAAATCCCAGCGCAGTCCTCCCAATGCCAACCGGTCACTCCGTCCATTTTCCAAGGGAAGCAGCCCCAAAATCCCATAGCTCGCGGAAATCTCCACACAATCGGGACCTGCATCCAGCATTTGAACCGACTCCTCGGTCAATCCAAACGCAGGTTCTGTGATGCTTTCAGGAAGATTCCCATCATACACCGGCCGTTCCGGCCACTGCTCCAAAAGCTGCCGCCGGATTCCTTCTAAGATTTCATTCGCTTTTACCATCTTCTCCCCCTTGTCCCACCGCTTATGGGGACCGCTTTTGCCCCCGCTCCAACGCTTGTTGGAGCTTGCGCATCTTTTCCCGCATCTGCCGGGCAATGTCGCCGTCCGGCCGTAAGCATTTGAGCGCCGCCCGGTACGCCGACAAGGTCTGTTCCTCCGTCATGTCCTCCCTCCTTTCCCAAGCCGATAAACCGGCTGCATGTTCGCGCGGAACGCTGCCGGGGATTTCCCAGCGCAATACTCCGTCCGTGCGCATTCCTCCCTCCAAACGCCTGTTTTCTTTTCCTCAAAAAGGAAATCTCCCAAAAAATTTAAAACAAGTTGGGATGCTTCCAAGGGGATTCCCCCAGTAGTCTACGCGGAAAACGGGCTGGCGTTTCGGAAATCCAATTCCTCATAGGCCTCCAAATCGTAGGTACGCCGGGGATTGCTCGCTGGGAGCGCCGCCTCCGGCTCATCCTCCCAGCGTCGCTGGTTCAGCCAAGTCGCTGGGTTGGGGATAAACCGT
>JAAWSO010000010.1 GCA_022801595.1 Clostridiales bacterium
ACAGAAGCAAGCAAAATTTGTTCCGCACATTTGATCCCATCAACAGCGGAAGATATAATCCCACCCGTTTAGAAATATTTTTATAATTTCTTACAAAATAATATTTATAAACATATATATTTTGAATAAAAATTAATTATTTTCTTATTTGAAATTTTAAACTTAAAAATATGGTATATTATAGTATATATTCCATTTTTCATACACAAAACTACTTATGTTTAAGGAGGAAAAAAATATGAGTCAACGAGTAGAATGTATTCGACATTCAACGGACGTACCTTTTATTATACAGAATATAGGGCATTATCGGATTGATTGGAAAAAAATTTGTAGTTGTAGCAGGAAACAAAAACAAAATTTAGTACCTTTTATTGACAAATTAATTAATTTTGAAAGAAGTATCATGGCAGGTGAATTGACACTCAGTAATTTAATGAATCAGTTTGAAGATTCTTTTGAAAGATATGCGATTTCGTTGCTGAGAGATGGCTGGAAATACGAAATGATTTCTGATCTTTTGTATAATTTTGTTTCTTCTTCGGAATTACCTGCCGAAATCTATTTAGAATATGTTATTTTTATCCGGTTTATATTGGAAGAAAAAAAAGGATATCACGATCGTACCACTTTATATCCTTTATTAATGTCTTATCTAGGAATTGAATTTATCAAGCCATCTTTCCTTCCCCAATGGCTGATAGATGAAGTAAAAAAGTATGAAGGAGAATAACATGAAAAAAAATATGAAGGCGGCAGTGTTATTTACCGAAGATATTTATGATGAAACAATCGAACATTCCCGTATAGACTGGGAAAAAATTCGTAATTGTTCGTTTAAAGAAAAAGAGACTTTACTTCCCTTTATTCAAAAATTAAAATTTTGTGAAAATTTCTTCTTTCCAGATCCATTGTCATTATATTTCCAATCGCCCCTCTTAATTTTAAAATCTTTATTTGATACTTTTCAGGAGGACGAATATGAACGAATGGCGGCTCTTTTAATAATTGAAAGTGTGAACCCACAAGCGATTTGTAGCATTTTATATAATTATATTTCATCTTCTCATCTTTCTAACATAAAATATTTAGAATATACACTTTTTAATTTGTTTTTTTTAGAAGTAGTGATTCATGGAAAAAAAGTTTTAGATCAATTGCTACTATCTTATCTCGGAACAGAATTTATTCAAAATAATAGAGACTTCTTTTCGCAAGAAAGTAATTCATGATTGGAGGATATTATTATGAGATCAAAGATACGAAGATTACCTGCTCTTCTTATTTCACTTATGTTGATTTTTGGGATAATGAGTTCCACAGTAGTGTTTGCCGAAGAGGCAAATTTGAATTCGCAACTATATAGTGAAGAATATAATGGCGAAAGTTATAAAGATGACACACAAGAAGCCGAAAACAAAGCTACTATAATCAAGAATGTAAAGATAGCTGTTCAGTGCACCCGTAATCCAGACGATAATAGAGTTAAGGCACATTTCTTAATTTAGGAAATGCTACTGGTGAATTTAATGGGACTTTAAAATTATGGCATCAAATGAAGAATCCTATAACTAATTCTTATACACCTGTATTATTAGGGGAAGGACGAGTATCAAATGAAATATTGGGACCTAATGTTTCTTGTTCAAAGATATTCGTTCCAAACAATAAAGTATTGCCCGTCTCTAGTGTGACTTATTCTTTAAATGTAAAGGTTTATGGAGGAACTAAAATATTTTCTAATGAGGGGAGTGTAACTCCTATAGATCAAAAATTCTAAATATATTTGATCGTTAGAGTAGAAATAAAATTATATAAAAATTACAGAATATCCCAGAAGTGTTATAATCTTTGGGATATTCTGTTTTTTAACTCATAGCATTTTTCTGCAAACCGTGCTGGACTTCTTCATTATTGCTCTTTCTATTTTCTTTGTTATCAAAATAATCAACCGATTCCGCCGGAAACAGGAAGAGCCAAAAGCCCCGCCAGCACCAACAAAAGAAGAAATCCTGCTCACGGAAATCCGGGACTTGATAGCTAAACAAGCCAAATCAGACGCACAGCTTTCCCCGGATTCCACGTCGCTTCTTTCCGCCGATGAACCGTCACAGGAAACTGTTCCGCCGGAGCCATCCAAGCCACAAACATCACCCGATCCCTAAAAAAATGCACCGAAGAAATGAGATTTCTTCGGTGCATTTTCTTTTATTACAGAAATATCTCCATGTAAGTATCATCAGCCAGTCAACCGTCCACAGAAGCAAGCAAAATTTGTTCCGCACATTTGATCCCATCAACAGCGGCAGATACAATTCCACCGGCGTAACCCGCCCCTTCCCCGCAGGGATACAGACCAGCTAGGGAAACAGACTGAAGATTTTCTCCCCGCAACAGCCGTACCGGCGCGGAACTGCGGGTTTCCACCCCAGTCAAAACCGCGTCGGGATAGGCAAATCCATGCAGCTTTTGATCCATAACCAAGATGCCCTGGCGCATAGATTCTACCGCAAACGCTGGCAAACAATCGGATAAATTGCTGGGAACCACTCCTCGCCCATAGGTGGGCCTCACATCGCCCATCCGGGTCGAAGGAAGATTTTTCAAAAAATCTTCCACTCGCTGGGCAGGAGCCAAATAGCTGCTTCCCGCCAGCTGAAACGCCGCCTGTTCCAGCTTACGCTGCAAATGCATCCCAGCCAAAGGATGATCTCCGCCAAAATCCTTCGGTCCAATTCCAACCAGCAATGCGGCATTAGCATTGGAGCCATCTCGTGCAAAATTGCTCATCCCATTGGTCACCGTCATGCCTTTCTCCGAAGCGGCCGCCACCACGGTCCCTCCTGGACACATACAGAAGGTATATACCCCCCGGCCATTTTTCAAATGGGCGGCCAGCCGGTATTCCGCCGCTCCCAAGGATACACAACCCGCAAAGTCTCCATACTGGGCACGGCTGATCAACTCCTGGGGATGCTCAATTCTTGCGCCGATGGAAAATGGCTTTGGCTCCAAAAACAGCCCCATCGCATGAAGCATCTCGTAGGTGTCCCGCGCGCTATGTCCAATGGCTAAAACCACATGATCGGTTTCCAAAATATCAACATGGCCGTTTTGTGCTGTCACGGTCACACCTGTCACCCTGCCATCCATTTGTTGAATCTCAGTTAGCTTGGCGTTAAAATAGACGTCTCCCCCCAGCGACTCGATGGTTTCCCGGATGCCCTTGACAGTTTTGGGCAAATGATCGGTGCCGATATGGGGATGGGATAAATAGAGAATTTCCTTTGGCGCGCCCGCCTGTACCAATTCCTCCAGTACCTTACGGGCCCGTCCGTCCTTGATCCCAGTGTTGAGCTTGCCGTCGGAGAAGGTGCCTGCCCCTCCTTCCCCAAATTGAACATTATTTTCGGGGTTCAGATCCCCAGTGCTCCAAAAGGTTTCCACCGCCTTGGTTCGTTCTTCCACGCAAGCTCCCCGTTCCACCACAATGGGACGCTGGCCAGCCTGAGCCAAAATCAAAGCCGCGAACATCCCGGCCGGCCCAAATCCTACCACAATCGGACGCTGAGCCAGCAGCTTGGAAGAAGGCAAATTGTAGGTATAAGGCGAAACAGAGCTGACTTTTGGGTTCCGACATCGGGAAAGAACCTTTTCCTCATTGTCCACTTCTACCTCTATGGTACACAGAAGCCGGACGTTGTCCTTTTTCCGGGCGTCAATGGACTGTTTGGCAAGACGGATGGATAAAAGAGCATCCGTTGTAACCTGTAAGCGTTTGGCCGCCAGCTTTTTGAGAAAATCCACCCCTTCCGACTGACTCAAATAAGGTGAAAGATAGCATTCTGAGATACGGATCACCGTTTTTTTCCTCCTTGCTTCGGCTTGGTTTTCTTCCGTGATGGCTGACAATTCGGCAAATTGCCCGATGCGGCGGACATTCCTGCCAGCATCCCGCTGGCCCAAGCCCAATGCAAATTAAATCCACCGCAATCCCCATCGATATTTAAAATTTCCCCGGCAAAATAAAGCCCTGGGCATGGGACAGATTCCATGGTTTGGGGATTCACCCCTTCACAGGACACCCCGCCAGCCGTTACCTGGGCTGTATTCCATGGCATTGGCCCCACAATGGGAAACGAAAATTCCTTGATTTGGCTGGCCAGCTTTTGACAATCGGAAAACCGGCATTGTCCAGCCTGCATAGTCTGTGCTTTTCCAAACGTCAAGCGGACGATTTCCTGGCCTACCCGCTTGTTAATCATTCCAGACAGCAGTTCCAATGCCGGAAGGGATGGGTATTGTTTGGCATAGCCGGCAATCCGTTTGGCCAGCGCTTCCTCGCCATACTCCGGCATCAAATCCAAGGAAACTTCCACGAGACGCCGGGGATTCTCCTGCATAGCAGTATTGATATGACGGGAAAGCTGAAACACACAAATCCCCGACAATCCATGCTCGGTAAACTGTACCTCACCCCGCTCTTCCCGCACCTTCTTATTCTCGATCCACAACGAAACAACGGCATAACTGCGCATCCCCTTGAGGGGTTTCGCCCGATAGGGTTCCGTCTTAACGCCTACTAAAGCAGGCGCCAACGCTGTGATACAATGGCCCAATTTTTCCGCCAAGGCAAAGCCGCTTCCGTCCGACCCCAGTTGAGGTGACGCCTGACCGCCAGAGGTTAGAATCACCTTGTTTGCTATCACCGTTTCCCCAGTGGAGTTTGTCAAAGTAAAATCCCCTCCCTTGGCCTGGATCTCCTGGACCAGGTATTCACAGCAAATTTCCACCTGATAATGTTCCAGCCGCAAACGCAGAATATCCAGCACCGCCGCAGCCTGTACGTTATAAGGATACACCCGTCCCTGTTCTTCCGTCCGGCACAAAAGGCCGAACCGCTCAAAAGTACGGATGATCTGGCTGGGAGGGAACCGTTCCAAAACTGGGAGCATACGCTGAGCGTCTCCGTGATAATATGGTAAGGAAGCCTGCTGATTGGTTAAGTTGCAACGGCCGTTTCCGGTGGCGAGCAGCTTTTTGCCTACCCGCTGAGCCCTCTCCAAGATTATCACCTTGCCTGGCCTTTCTTGTTTCTCCAATTCTTCTGCCGCAAAAATAGCCGCCATCAGTCCAGCCGCCCCGCCTCCTACCACGGCAATCTCCACTTGTCGTTTCATACTATCCTCCCCGTCTGTCGCCCTGTTTGCCTGCATCCCATCATCGTTTTGAGAAATTCCCGGAATCTTTGATTCCCCTGGCGTTTCCAACACCTGCGGGGAGCAAGTCGCGCACGCTCCCTCCGGTCGCCAAATTGGACGAGAACCGATGCACCCAAATACCCGCGCTGCAGGTTCACTGCGGATATTATACCATAAAAATTGTATCTTGCACAATGCCGCAAGAATATTGCTGTTTTTCTGATTCCATGTTTTCCAAATCCATTGGCGCAGATTGAGCTCCTTGTTGTTTCATGAGGGAGATGATACCGTAAAGTTTCCAAAAAAGAAGTTCCATTCCCCTTACTTTTTTCCTTTTCTTTCTTGACAAAAA
The DNA here is from genome assembly GCA_022801595.1 of Clostridiales bacterium. GTDB lineage: Bacteria > Bacillota > Clostridia > Oscillospirales > Acutalibacteraceae > UMGS1071. Next base: position 5,554 of record JAAWSO010000010.1, read on the forward strand.
AAGAAAACCCTCTTATAATTAAGATGATTAATAATTTATTTACTTAATCATTTATACCCTTAACCATGTAAGGAAATAAAAGAAAGGAGGATTATCCTTGAGTCATGCTCAAGAACAGGCCCTGCTCGCAGCGCTCAACGAACATCAGAAAACCAGACGGCATGTCCCCGATTTTTATGGTGTTCCTCTTGGCGAATTCCATATGCTCAAGTTGATTGAAACCATGATGGAAGAAAACGGCAATTCGGAAACAGGAATCCAAGCATCCCTGCTCAGTGTTCGCTCTCATATCTCCCGATCAGCGGTTTCTCAGCTTCTCAAATCCCTGGAAAAGAAAGAGCTGATTGAGCGGGTAGTTGGAACCTGCGACCGGCGGGTAGTTTATGTTCGCCTGACCGCTAACGGCCAAAATATTACCGCTAGTGTACAGAAATTTATGTATCATTTTCTCGGGAAAATCATCGCGGAATTGGGTGATACGAATACAGATACCCTGATTTCTCTTCTAAGGCAGATGAACCAAATTATGCAGTCTCTCGACCTGGAATCCATTATGAAAGAAATCGATCCCAACGCCCTTTAATTCCATGTGTCCTATTGTGAAAGGAAGATTTTCAGCATGATAAAACTTGCAAGATATTTAAAACCCTATCTTCTTTCGCTGTTTTTTGCCATTGCTTTGCTGGTCTGTCAAGCGATTTGTGACCTGAACCTGCCAAACTTCATGTCCAATATCGTCAGCACCGGAATCCAGCAGGGCGGTATTGACCATGCAGCACCAGAAGCAATCAGCGCCAATGGCTACACCTTAATGCGTCTGTTCCTTCCGGAGGAGCAAAAGCAGCTTTGGGAGGAAAGCTACACGAAGCTTTCCACATCCGACACCGGAAACGAACACGATAAATATGTGAAAAAATACCCACTGTTAGCTCAGGAGGACATTTACGTTCGGAACGATGTAAATAAAGAAACCTTGGCGCAGCTCAACCAAGATTTTGGAATCGCCACCTGGACCTTTCTCAAATTCTCTGAGGATTCCGCCGCTCAAAACGGCCAGACCACAGAACAGGCGGAAGGCATCAGCGACCTTGATTTCAGCGCGCTGTACGCTATGATTCCAACCCTAGAGCAAATTCCAAGCAGTGTAATGAAAACCTACCAAGACCAAGCTTCCGGTATGCAGGAGCTGATGCTCAATCAAAGCGGCATTGCCATGACCCGCAATTTCTATCAAGAGCTGGGCATGGATGTGAACGGTATCCAGACCAGATATATCATCAACAACGGCCTGATTATGCTGGCTATCGCCTTGTGCGGCGGGCTTGCCACCGTTCTGGTGACTCTCATCGCTTCCCGTATGGCGGCCGGCGTTTCCCGGGATCTCCGTAAAGATGTATTCCGTAAGGTCAGCAATTTCTCCAACAACGAATTCGATAAATTTTCCACCGCTTCTCTCATTACTCGTACCACCAATGACATTACCCAGGTGCAAATGGTGCTCCTCATGGGCCTGCGCCTTATGTGCTACGCCCCCATCATGGGCGGCGGCGGCGTCATCATGGCACTGGGAAAAAGCGTCTCCATGAGCTGGGTCATCGCTCTGTCCGTGGTGGTGCTCATCGGCTTGATCGGTGTAATCTTCGCCATTGCTATGCCACGGTTTAAAAAAATGCAGTCCCTCATTGACCGGCTCAATCTGGTCGCCCGGGAAAACCTCAACGGTCTCATGGTCATCCGCGCTTTCGGTACGGAAAAATTTGAAAAAGACCGGTATGAAACCGCTAACATGAACCTGGCGAAAAATCAGCTTTTCGTCAACCGCCTGATGGTTGTTTTGATGCCGGCGATGATGTTTATCATGAACTGCACCAACATCTTGATCGTCTGGGTGGGCGCGCAACAAATTGCCAACTCCTCGATGCAGATCGGCGATATGATGGCTTTTATGCAGTACGCCATGCAGATTATCATTGCGTTCCTGATGATCTCCATGATGTTCATTCTGGTGCCCCGCGCTTCGGTTTCCGCCAACCGGATTCAAGAAGTCCTGGCAACCGAAAGCTCCGTCAACGATCCAGAAAAAACTCAGCCCTTTGACGAAAGCAAAACCGGTGTGGTTGAATTTAAAGACGTTTGCTTCCGCTATCATGGCGCAGATGAAAATGTGTTGGATCACATTACCTTTACGGCAAAGCCAGGCCAAACCACTGCCTTCATTGGCTCCACAGGTTCTGGTAAATCCACGCTGGTCAACCTGATTCCCCGTTTTTATGACGCCACTGAGGGAGAGGTCATCGTCAATGGCGTCAATGTTAAGGACGTCGCCCAGCATGACCTGCGGGATGTGATCGGTTACGTTCCGCAAAAGGGCATACTGTTTAAGGGAACCATCGCTTCCAATCTTCGCTATGGCGATGAAAACGCTTCCCTGGAGGAACTGGAGGCAGCATCTGCCGTGGCCCAGGCCATAGACTTTATCAGCAAAAAACCGGAAGGCTTTGAGAGCCCCATTGCCGAAGGCGGCAGCAACGTATCCGGCGGCCAAAAACAGCGCCTCTCTATCGCCCGCGCCCTGACCAAAAAACCAGATATCTACATTTTCGACGACAGCTTCTCCGCCTTGGACTTCAAAACCGACGCGGCCCTGCGCCATGCCCTGAAGGAATATACCTCGGACAGCACCGTGTTGATTGTTGCCCAGCGTGTGGGAACCATTATGAATGCCGAACAAATTATTGTTTTAGATGAAGGCAAGGTGATGGGTATCGGCACCCACGAAGAGCTGCTGAAAAATTGCCCAACCTACTACGAAATTGCCGCATCTCAGTTATCAAAGGAGGAGTTGGAATGAGTCAGCAAAAATCCGCCGCTCCTCGCGGTCATATGGGCGGCGGCCCCAATATGGCGCCGGGAGAAAAGGCCAAGGATTTCAAAGGCTCCTTTGGAAAGCTTTTGAAATATATGGGAAGACATAAAATTTCCCTGATTCTCGTGTTCCTCTTCGCCGTAGCCTCCACCATATTCAATATTATCGGCCCCAAAATCTTGGGCCAGGCCACCAATAAATTGACCGAAGGCATTGCCGGCATGGTGCAGGGCACCGGCACTGGCATTGATTTTGGCGCCATTGGTACGATTATCCTTACCTTGCTGGGCCTGTATTTAGCCAGCATGCTGTTTTCCTATTTGCAGGGATACATCATGTCCGGGGTTTCTATGAAAGTAACCTACCGGCTGCGCAAGGATATTTCCGATAAAATGCACCGCCTCCCCTTCCGTTTCTACGACGGGACCACCAACGGCGAAGTGCTTTCCTACATCACCAACGACGTTGACGCGATCAGCCAAAGCCTGAACCAAAGCATCACCCAAATCATCACCTCCGTCACCACCGTAATCGGGATCCTGGCCATGATGTTTACCATTAGCTGGCAGCTCACCCTGGTGGCTCTGGCGATTATCCCGGTTTCCATGCTGTTTATTGCCATGATCGCAAAAAAGTCTCAAAAGCACTTTGCGGCGCAGCAGGAATATCTGGGCCATGTCAACGGCCACGTCGAGGAAATGTATTCCAGCCACATTGTGGTGAAAGCCTTTAATGGAGAGGAACGCTCCTCCAAAACCTTCGAGGAATACAACGATACCCTATTTAAATCCGCTTGGAAATCCCAATTCCTCTCTGGCCTGATGATGCCGATCATGCAGTTTATCGGCAACCTCGGTTATGTAGCCATTTGTATCCTGGGCGGTTATCTAGCCATCAACGGCGTGATTTCCATTGGCGATATTCAGGCCTTCATGCAGTATGTACGCCAGTTTACCCAGCCGTTGACCCAAGTAGCCAACATTTCCAACATCCTCCAGCAAACCGCCGCTGCTTCGGAACGGGTGTTCCATTTCTTGGAGCAAGAAGAAGAAGTGCCGGAAAATCCAAATCCGATTCACATCAACCGGGACGATTCGGTACCGGATACCGAGACGAACGTCCACATTCATGGAAGCGTACAATTCGCTCATGTTCACTTTGGATATACGCCGAATAAAACCGTCATCAACGACTTCTGCGCGATGATCCAACCCGGCCAGAAAGTGGCGATTGTCGGCCCTACCGGCGCTGGTAAATCCACTATGATCAAACTGCTCATGCGGTTCTATGACGTCAACGACGGCGCGATCCTAGTGGATGGCTACGATATCCGGGACTTTACCCGCACGGAGCTACGCTCCCTGTTCGGCATGGTGCTTCAGGAAACCTGGTTATACAACGCCTCCATTGCGGATAACATCCGTTATGGCAAGCTAGACGCCACCGATGAGGAAATCCGGGAAGCCGCCAAAGCCGCCCAAGTGGATCATTTTGTTCACACCCTGCCGGATGGCTACAACATGATCCTCAATGAGGACGCCAGCAACATTTCCCAAGGCCAGAAACAGCTTCTGACCATTGCCCGTGCCATCCTAGCGGACCCGCAGATCTTGATTCTGGATGAAGCGACCAGCAGCGTGGACACCCGCACGGAAGTGTTGATCCAAACCGCCATGAATAACCTGATGAAAGGTCGCACCAGTTTTGTGATCGCCCATCGTCTTTCCACCATCCGGGATGCGGATTTGATCCTGGTCATGAAGGACGGCGACATCATTGAGCAGGGCAATCACGATGCCCTTATGGAACAAAACGGCTTCTACGCCAACCTATACAACAGCCAATTTGAAGGGGACGGCGAACTGGAAGAATAGTTGGTTCTCCAATTTGCAAACAAACCCAATCAAAAAAGCCTGAGGAATTGGATTTCCCTCAGGCTTTTTTATTGTTCGGAAGAACGGGATTTTTCACAAGCCAGTCGGCAGCGTTCTTCCCGTTCTTTGGTAATGGCCAACAGATCCAGTTGTTCCCCGATCACATTGAACAAGCTTCCCAACAGAACCATATCATCCGTCGAAGCATGCTGGGCAATTTGGAACGCAATGGCTGTCCCTACCGCGATCAATTGCTGTCCTTCACAGGATGGCATCGCAATTCCTCCTTTTCCCCATCATATGCGGAATCAGGACGTCTTGCCCACGTTTATCTAGGATTTCCCCTTTTGATTTTCACAAAGAAAAAAGCATCCAGAACAATCATACTTCTGGATGCTTTTCCTATTTTATAATATCCAATTCCAATGATAGCAACCACGGTTTGATCATATGGGAAAGGATCGGGTATTATTGGTTCCATTCCTTTTTAAGAACCGCAAACTGCATGGTGTTTTCATAAATGGGTGTTCCATCTGGATGATTGACAAAAGAAATATACTCCTTGAATCGCCCCTCTTGTCTCATTCCCAGCTTCCTGCAAAGATTCTGGGAAGCAATATTGTAATCTTCAACATAAGCGTAAATCCGTCTTTCGTTCATTTTGTGAAACAAAAAATTCAGGTAAGCCTTCGAAGCCTCATAAGCGTAGCCTTGGCCGTAATAAAAAGGAAGGAAATTCCAGCAAATACTAGAGGCTCCCCTTCCCAGAGGTCAAACAAAGTATCAATAAACTCATCCGTATCTTTTTCGCAAAATTGACGTAATGGTTTCTCATTGTTCTCCCTTACATAGTTACCCGGAACCAAACGGATAACGATTGAATGGGACTGAGAAGATCCTAGCGACGCTTCATCCATGAGTCAACGGATGCCAGAGAGATCCCGGATAGTTTCTCCGGCGGCGATCAAACCAGCCACCGACGGCACAAACGCCACGCTGCCCGGCGTGGAACGTTTCCCTGGCGGCGGTTCCGTCCCTTCTTCCTGCTGGGGAATCCTGGCGTTTTCTTTGGAGTAAACTACCTTCACGTGGTCAATCCCCCGCTTCCGCAATTCGGTGCGCATCACCCGGGCCAAAGGGCAGATGGAAGTCTCGGAAATATCCGCCACCTGAAACCGGGTCGGGTCCAGCTTATTGCCAGCTCCCATACTGCTGATCACCGGCACGCCAGCCTTCTTCGCTTTTTCAATCAAAAGCAGCTTGGAGGACACAGTGTCAATGGCGTCGATGACATAGGAAAAAGAGGAAAAGTCAAATTGATCCGCTGTCTCCTTCGTAAAAAACACCTCGTGAATTTCCACATCCGCATGGGGATTCACATCCAGCACCCGTTCCCGAGCCACTGCAACCTTGGAACGTCCTACTGTTTTGTGGCTGGCTACAAGCTGACGGTTGATGTTGCTCTCACTGACCACATCCGCATCCACCAGCACCAAACTGCCCACACCGCTGCGGGCCAAAGCCTCCACCGCATAGGAGCCGACTCCCCCAACGCCAAACACCGCGACTCGGGCATGTTTCAACCGACGCATCCCTTCCCCACCCAGCAGCATACGGGTGCGGGAAAATTCTTTTTTATTTTGTTCTTCCATCCTTCTTCCCTCCATTTCTTGCCCCACTTCATTCTAAAAAATTCTACAAACAAAAATTTTTGTCCTTTTATCTTATCCAGAAATTACAAAAAAGTCAAGAAAAAACCGTCGGTATTTCTGTAAACTCAAAAAGAAATGGGAGAATTGTTTCCTTTTTCGAAATAACCGAAAAAGACAACGGTTTTTCTTTCTTTCATCATGACTTTTTAAAAAACCTTACCTTTCTGGCCTTTATTGCCGAAATCGTTTCTGAAGGCTGGCCAGGGCTTTTTTCTCAATGCGGGACACATAAGAGCGGGAAATCCCCATTTTTGCGGCCACCTCCCGCTGTGCCAACGGCTTGGTCCCTGGATTCAATCCATAGCGCAGCCGAATAATAGCCTGTTCCCGCGGCGTCAATTCCTCCACCAGATATTGCTTCATCTGTTCAATTTTCATCTTGCTGTCCAGATCATCCACAATGTCGTCTTCCACTGCCATGGTATCCATCAGCGTCAAAGCGTTGCCATCCTTGTCGCTGTCAATGGGTTCATTCATGGAAACGTCCTGAGCGGATTTCTTCATGCTTCGGAAAAACATTAGGATTTCATTTCGTTTTCTCACACAATGGCTCTCCCTTCTTATCCGAAAGTAGAGAACCGTCCGTCTTTTGGTCATCGTCTCCAACGAGAAACACATGGGCATCCTTTCCATCCCACACTACACGCTGGATTAATCTGCGGAGGGCTTCCCGCTTCTGCTCTACCTCCATCGTATCAAAGGCTTTCGCAAAGCTTTGCAGCATCTCTTGAAAAAAATCAAATGCAATATCTGAGGGTAGTTGCCCGTGGGTTGTCGCTTCCAACTCCGCAATTTGTTTTTCAAGCGTTTCGTTGCGGCTATGCAGCCCATTGATTTGCTCCGTAATGTAGTGGGAAGCGGCTGTATTCTCAGCACTTCCTAATGCGTTCACCAAGGACTGAATCTTCCGTTGATTTTCTTTCCGCTCGTTTTGGAGGTCTTTCCCCTTGGCTCCATCCTCTTCCCCTAAGCTTTCTAAAGATTTTCCCAATTGTTCCAGCTCTTTATAGAAATGCTGGCAGTTCTCCGGGAACCGTTTCACCTGCTCACATACCAACCAATCCAACTTGTTTCCATTCGGACGCTTCATTTGACAATGCTGGCTGCGGGTTTTTTCTTTGGTTTCACACAGATAATCATAAACCCGTTCCCCGTTGGCGTGAAAACGGCTGCTTAATTTCGGACGCAGATAAGCCCCGCAATTCCCGCAGAATAACAATCCAGACAGCAGCGCCACATGGCTTTTCGGCTTTCGATAGGCCTTAGATTTGTTCTGTGCCAGCATCTTCTGCACCTTTCCCCACTGCTTCCCGGAAACGATTCCCTGGTGCTTTCCCACTGCAAGAATCCACTCCCGCACCGCCTTGAGCCGGTTGGTTTTTCCCCCAGTTTGCACGGTCTTGCTGTACGCCATCATTCCGTGCACTCCATCAAAAGCGGCTTTGGGAGAATAAATCTCTCCTTCCAGCTGCACAAAATACTGCCATGCTTCCTCGTCCGCAATCAAGTAAACCGGATTCTGTAAAATATTTCGGATCGCAAACCGGGTGAAGTCTCTCCCATTCTTGGTGAGAATCCGGTTTTGCCGCAAATAGGTCTCCGTCTGGGTCAGGGAATTGGTTTTCGTAAAGGTATCGAAAATCAGCCGCACCAATGCCGCTTCCTTTGGGATCAGTTCCAACTGAAACGCTTTTCTTTCTTTGCCGTCTACCGTCACACGGCTTATCATCTCCCTGCTTCGATAACCCGTGGGAGGGATTCCTCCCAGCCACCGCCCGCTTTTGGCCAACTCCCTCATATTATCCCGGATCCGCTCCGCAATGGTTTCCCGTTCCAATTGGGAAAAAACCGAGGAAATATACATCATGGCTCGTCCCATTGGGGACGTGGTATCAAAATTTTCCTTGATGGAAACAAAAGAAATCTGCAAACGCTCCAGTTCCTGGATGAAATCCGCAAAATCCTTGATATTGCGGCTGACCCGATCAAAACGATAACAAACGATTGCATCAAACTGGCGCCGTTTCCCATCTTGAAGCATAGCCTGAAATTGGGGCCGCTCCGTATTCTTTCCCGAATACCCTTCATCCTCATAGGTGTCAATCGCTTCTTCTTTGATATGGGGATAGTGCAGGCGGATGTACTGCTTACACATTTCAATTTGGTTCCCAACACTCTCCCCTTTGCCGGTAAACTTTGATTTCCGGGAATAGATCGCGATTCTTTCTGGAACTTTTCCCTCCATCGAATCCTCTCCTTATGATTTCTCCATTCCTTTCATTATACGAGCTTGCAGCAGGCATATATGCCGGAATTTTGTGCTGGATTTTTAAGAGAAGAACCCGGATACGCCTTGGTTTGGTATCCAATGGAAAAAAGAAAAGACGGGAATACAAGCGATTTGTATTTCCCGTCTTAGTTGTTTATTGGTAAGGAATCGGATTAATTTCACATTGATCGTGGTAGCATTTGCGCTCTTCCTCTCGTAAGGTAAAGCCGTTAACCAATTTCTTCAGTACCTTGGCCTCTTCCGACAATTCCTCTGACTCCGAAGCGCATTGCTGGGTGATGCTGCTGTTGGACTGCACCGAATCCGCAACCTGGTGGATGCCATCCGTCAGCTCATCAATGGTCTTTGATTGCTCCACTGCGGCGTCAGTGATCAGATTCATGGTATTGGTTACTTCATGGGAAGCCTCGATCACCCCTGCCAAAAGCCCGGCGGTTTGGTCGGCAATCTTGGTGCCATTTTTTACGGCGTTAACCGTTTCCTCAATCAAACCTGCCGTATTTTGTACCGCTTCATTGCTGAGGTTCGCAAGATTCCGGACTTCTTCCGCAACCACAGCGAACCCTTTCCCTGCCGCTCCGGCCCGCGCTGCTTCTACCGATGCGTTCAAAGCAAGGATATTTGTTTGGAACGAAATGTCTTCGATGGTCTTAGTGATCTTGCTGATCTCTTGAGAATATTGGGAAATCTCCTGCATGGCCTTTTGCAGCTCTTTCATCTGAACGCCGCAATGATCGATTTCCTCCCGCACCTCCTGCACCTTGCCGCCAGCCTGCAGAGCGTTGTCCGCAGTGTTGTTTACCTTATCCCGGATATCCTGGGTAGACTGCGAAAGCTCTTCCATAAACTGCGCGGTTTCCATCGAGCTGGCGGATAAGCTTTGAACATTGTCGTGCAGCAAATCCGAATTGCTGGCCACTCGGTCTGCGCTTCGGTCAATCTCCTCCATGATCCGGCTTAAATCCGTAGCAATCAAGCAAAGGGATTTTTCCAGCTCCACAAAGTCCCCCCGGAAGCCTGCCTCGATCTCAATATTCAAGTTTCCTTTGGCCAGTTCGTGAAGCTGTGCTTGAATGGCGCTGATGTAGCTGGATAAGCTGTGGACGGTTTCACGGATACTCTCCGCCAACATTCCAAATTCATCCTTAGAGAAATGGGAAATTTCTGCAGACAAGTCTCCCTGAGCCACATTGGCCATGTTATTTTCCAGCAGTTGGATCGGAACCAAAATTTTACGCCGGATAACCAAGGCAATGGCAGCGAGAAACAAAATCATCACGCCGGTAAAAACATATAGAATGATCTTAACCGCCCATATTTCACGGTTGCTGTTTTCCTCAGCCATCTGCGTTGCTTCATTGGCTAATCGAAAGATTTCTTCACTGTACTTCATCAAAGCCTTGGGATCGTCCACATTGCCTGTGATCAGTGGTTTCAGAGAATCCTCCCAGCAACCCTGGATTTGTTGTATTTTTTCTAAAAAGTTTTTGTTGCTGCTTACACGAATTCCTTGCTTGTCATCGCCATGGAGAAGCAAATTGATAAGATCGTCGATATTGGCGATCACCTCATCCTTTGGCTCGTCCAGAAGGTGCAGCTTCACGGCTCTCTGGACACCTCCCCGAATCTTACCGCTGTCATTAACCCGTTGGGCATCATTACTATTTTGAGCAAGGGATAGAAAGATGCCTGCTGAGCCTAAAAGCGTGCATGCCGCAATACTGAGTAAGATACCTGCGACCAGTTTCTTAATATTCAAACTTAGTTCCTCCTTGTCGATTCTCTGTATTACCCAAAATAAGTTTTCACTTTGATTTCAAGTTTTTAATATCATCATATCATATTTCGACAAGAAATACCATGGAAATTTCTCATAAACCTTAAACAAATTTTTAGATTATCTTTTCATATTTCGTTTTGTGGTAGAAATCCCCATGCAGCAGCGAGGAGCTTTTTAACAGGCTATCCGGCCATCCTTGGTATGGTATTGGATACAGGCAGTAAAATCTGTTATGATGAAATGGGATGGAGTTATTTAAATCGTTTGCCGTACGCTGTTAATTGGCATGGACGCACCATACTCCTGTCCTGAATAGAACAGGTCTTTCGCTTCAGCTTCCCTGTATCAAAGGCTGAAAAGAGAGGCTTTTTCTTCACCAATGGGAACCGGATATTGGGAAAGCGCAACAAGAGGATATGGATTAAATAGACAAAAAAATAGAAACAACTTCATTTTTCTTGTCAAACAGATGAGAATATAGTACAATATAAATAAACAAAATCGAGTTATGAAATATTTAGAGGAGGTTTTTCTATGAAGTATTGCAGTCAATGCGGCGCTTCTTGTAAAGATGAAGCTATGTTTTGCACCTCTTGCGGTCACAAGTTAAACGAAGGCGCTCCGTCTCCAGTCGTCTCACCGCAACAGGCAGCTCCACCTGAACCGAATGTCCCGCCGCAACAGACGGCTCCACCTGAATCGAATGTCCCGCCGCAACAGACGGCTCCGCCTGAACCGAATATCCCGCCGCAACAGGCAGCTCCGCCTGAACCGAATATCCCGCCGCAACAGGCAGCTCCGCCTGAACCGAATGTTCCGCCGCAACAGACGGCTCCGCCTGAACCGAATATCCCGCCGCAACAGACGGCTCCCCCTGAGACGAATGTCCCGCCGCAGCAGACGGCTCCGCCTGAACCGAATGTCCCGCCGCAACAAGGGGTTCCTCCATATCTCAATACCCCGCCTCATGGGCAGGGATATCCTGGCTATTATCCGGGAGCGATACCTCCTAGACCGGTGGCGTCCATGAACCGTACCTCCCTGGTAGAGATGTTAAATTCGCCAGTACTTCTGATTCTTACGATTCTGCTTAGCGGCAGTGTGCTGTTTACGTTTGTGTCGCTGTGCCTAGGCCAGTGGCCGGTGATTTTTGGCTTGGTTCCGACGGTCTTAGGGATCGTTGGGCTGTGGATGCTGGTTTCTAGCGTATCGGAATATCGTACTCGTGGAAAACCGATCTCTTTATCCAACTTCCCATTATTTAAAATCAGCAACATTGCCTCGATTGTTTTAGATAGCATTTATACGCTGACCATTGATATTATCTTGATTATCTACATGGCGGAACTTGGAAGATATGCCCGTTATATGGTAGGTGGAAGCGCAGTAATGGCGGTTTTGGCTCTTTCTCTTATTTTCCTAACCGTCTTTGAGGTTTTCAAAATCCTCTATCATGTAAAAGGCTTGAAGGTCATCACGGATATTCGGATTGCGCTGGAAACTGGCCAACCTGTGAAGCCGCTCTCCAAATATTTTGTCATATTTAGCTTTATCATTGGAATTTGCCTTGTGATTGGTTCCATTTTCGTCTTAGTCATGGTGACGATTGCCAACGATGAAATGGGCGGAGGATACCTAGCCGGCAGCGTCGCCGCCGCGGTGTTGCTTTTGATTTCATCTTTGTCCGGCAGCGGGTTCTACATCATTTTGGGAATCTTCCTATCGAAACTCAATCGACAGGCTGCCTATTATCCACAGCGCTAAAGGCTTCCCAGAATCAAACAAGCTATGGGGATTTGGATATTCCCATAGCTTGTTCTGTTTTCGGGTTCTGAAAAACAGAAAAATGACCAAACAAAAAGACTGGAACTTCATAAGCCCAGTCTTTTTTTATTTTAATTCTTTAAGGCATGCTGCGTTAAGGTTTTTACAAAGTCGTTTGCAGGTTTGGCCCGGATGGTTTCCGGCGGAGCGAACTGTTGAATTTCCCCTTGGTTCATGACCAAAACTTTAGTTCCCAGTCTGAGAGCCTCGTTAATATCATGGGTGACAAACAAAACGGTAATCTTGGTTTCCTGATAGATCCGGGCGATTTCGTCCTGTAAAGAGGCGCGGGTGATTTCATCTACAGCGCCGAATGGTTCGTCCATGAGGAGGATATCGGGGGATGCCGCCAATGCGCGGGCGATCCCCACCCGTTGCTGCTGGCCACCGGAAAGCTGGTCAGGATAACGTTTCCGCATGGATTCTTCCAGACCAACAATACGCATCCATTTCCGCACCGCTTCCTCTGTTTCTTTTTTGTCCGTTTTACTCAGGTTTGGCACGTAGGCGATGTTTTTTTCCACCGTCATATGGGGGAAAAGTACGCTTCCTTGAATGGCATAGCCAATTTTCCGACGCAGTTTGGTGATGTTGACTTCCTTTGTGTTTTGGCCGTGGACGAAAATGTTTCCTTCGGTTGGAGTAATCAAGCCGTTGACCATTTTCAGCACGGTGGTTTTGCCGCAGCCAGAGGAGCCGATGATGGTGACAAATTCCCCTTCTTCAATGGCCAGATTAAAACTGCGGACCACTTCTTTCTCGCCATACTTCATACAGATTTTCTGGTATTCAATTGCGTACATACTGGTTTCTCCATTTGCGGCATCAGTTGTTTAGAAGGCCTTTTTCCTTCAGGAAAGCAGCAGCCACCTCTTCGGGTGATTTTCCTTCGGTTTCCACTTGATAGTTCATCTTGGACATATCCTGGTCGGAAATCAGGTTTTGCACTTTGTCGAATACGGCCTGCAGTTCTGGGTGAGTTTCCAAAGCGTCCTTCCGAACAACAAATCCACACAGGTATGAAGGGTAAATCCCTTGATCGTCTTCCAGCACCACAATGTCGGATGCGGAAAGCTGGCCGTCGGTGGTGAACACTGGGGTGACGTCAATTCTCTTTTGCTGGATTGCATCGTATTTCAGGCCGATATCCATATCCATGGTGTCCTTAAAATTCATGCCATAGGCGCTTTGCAGCAACGGATATCCATCTTTCCGCTCGTAGAAATCGTAGTTAGCGCCAAAGATTAACTGATCGGATACAGCGGCCAGGTCGGAGAATGTCTTTAAATTATATTTGTCCGCGGCTTCCTTGGTGACGGCCAGACGATAGGTATTTTTAAAACCCAGCATGCCAGTCCAGGTCATGCCAAGATCGGCATAGCCGGATTGCAGGTCGCCAAATAGATTCTCTGTGTAGAAAGTATCGTTTTTCAGAACATTGTTCCATCCAGTTCCGGTATATTCAGGGTAAAAATCAAAATCTCCCTTTTCCATAGCAGGCTGAATGTTGGAGGTCCCTCCTCCAACGCCCTCAGTGAGCTCTACAGTCAGGTCGGTATCCTGCTCAATCAGGGTTTTCATCATGGAGCCTAAGATGTACTGTTCGGTCATTGGTTTGGTTGCCATCTGTACGGTGGCGCTGTCGTTTCCGCAGCCCGTGAACAGAACGCCCACCAGGACGACCATCAGCAGGACAGCGGACAGTTTCCACTTCTTTTTCATAATGTTTTACACTCCTTGTCTTCTGCGTTTCCGAATGATTTTTTCCACCGTTCCAATCAACAGGTCCACGGTGATGGCCAGCAGGGCGATGAGCAAGCTGCCAATCAGGGTCATGGCTTTGTTATTGGTGGTGATGCCGCGGTAAATCGCCACACCCAGCCCGCCAGCCCCGATAAAGGAAGCCACGCCGGACAAGGCGATGGTCATAACGGTCATGTTTCGCACGCCTGCGAGAATGACCGGAAGGGCGAGAGGAAGCTTGATTTTCCACAACACCTGCATTTTCGTGCTGCCCATTCCGGTAGCTGCCTCAATGAGCAGAGGGCTCACGTTGATCAGTCCGGTGTGGGTATTTCGCACCATGGGCAATAGGGCGTATACGGTTAATGCGATGATCGCTGTGGTATCGCCGATCCCGGATAAGGGGATCAAAAAGCCCAGCAGAGAAATGGAAGGAATGGTATAGATAAAGTTCACCAGCCCAATCACGATTTTGGAGCTTTTTTGATATTCGCTAATGAGAATCCCAATGAACAGGCCAATCACCATGGCGCAAAAAATGGCGATCATCGAAATGCGCAGATGCTCGCCAAGCAGCTTCAAAAAGAAATCCCACCGAGTTTGAATCAGCTCAATCATGTCTTGGAACATAGCTTACCCCCTTTCTGAAAAGAATGTCGAGGAAGGAAAGGCAGGATTTTTCGGAAAACCACCGGGCATGTCCCCTTTGAAGAAATCCAAAAACTCTACGGCAAGGAAACAAAGGTGGCTGGAATCCGAAATATTTTCTACAAGATTCCTTTTCATTCGAGTTTTCCATTCTATTATATCTTACATTTAATTTTCACACAAGTACATACTTTTTGTAATTAAGAAAGAAAAAAGGAAGGAAAATCAGAAATTGTTAACAAAAATGGATGGAAACATCAGAACAGCGTTTCCATCCATAAAAAGTTATCGTATTTTTTCCTTCTGTATCATTTTCAGGAACGCAATTTTTTGTTCCTTGGAGCAGTTTAGTTTCTGAAGATAATGAGAAATGGCTGCCACGTGAATTTCCGATACCTTGTTTGGCAGGGCGGACCGACTCCTTTCCGACTTTGGGCTATGTATGATGATATCCATGTTCCGCTTCACACTCCCTGTATTCTTTTCGGATCATGATAAGGTATATGCGAAACACAAATCCCATATCCATCGGATGCGCTGGGGTATACGATGCGAAAGACACATTCTGATGTAGATTCCCGTAGTCTTTGTTGCTTTGAGCTGGGCCAGGGGCGCGATGGAACCATGGAAAATCATTCCAGGCCTCAGCCCCTTTCCTTATGCCGATTCTTTTGGCAGATCGGAATCACATTGAGAAAAAGAACCGATCTCCAGCAGAACGGAACCAGAGGCCATGGGGCGCCAACGCAACGGCATAAGACCATTCCGGGATCTCTTCCCTGTTCCATACTTTCCAAAGAAAATGGAGCGGTACAATCTTCCGAACCAAAAGAGAGCCGTTAGAGAAGCATTGCATTTTCAATACAACGGGCTGCATAGCTGGACAGTCGGATTCCTTTGCTGTTATCAAAGGAATCCACCGCTTTGATCAAACCAATGGTTCCAATGGAAATCAAATCGTCCTGGTCATTGACACTGGCATAATATTTCTTGATAATGTGGGCAACCAAACGCAAATTGTGTTCAATAAGCCGGTTACGGGCTTCTTTCCTGACTGCCGGATTCGAGCTTTTCATATTCTCCAAACATTCCCGCTCTTCTTTGGCTCCCAAAGGGTTGGGAAAGGAGCCCGAGCCAGTGACGTGTAAAATAAAAAAAATCAAATCGGAAAATAAACTGCCTAAAAAACGAAACAAACCAATTCCTCCTCATCCGCAATTACATCTGTGTTCTGTCATTACTATGCGAGAACGGAATTTATTTTGCTTGTCTAGAAAAATAGGACAGCAAGAATGGAAGAAAACTTCCTCCCCTTTCCGTATATTATTGTGCTGGAACAAAAGAAACCTGGTTTCTTTTTCTAGCAAAACAGACAAATTCTTCCTAAAACCCTTGACATAGCAAGGTTTTTCCGCTATACTGATGCAAGGTATTAATCCTTGACATGGCAAGGAATGAAAGGAGAATCTGTGCCTTGATTCGCTTAATGGGAAAATACATTTCAATTTTATACCGTCAGGAGCAGCGTCATATGAATCAGGTTGTCCAGCAATATGGCCTGGGGCCTTCCAGCTACAACTTTTTGCTGTGTCTCGCCGCTAATGAAGGGGCCAGCCAAAAGCAGCTTTGTGAAAGGATGCTGGTAGACGAGGCCATCGCCACTCGCGCCATGAAAAAGCTGGAGGAGCAAGGCTTCATTACGCGGCAGAAAGACCGCAATGATCTGCGCTGCTATGCCCTGCATCTGACGGAACAAGGACGGGCCATCATTCCGATTCTACAAGCGTCTTTGCAGGATTGGTGGACAACCCTCACACAAGATTTTCCAGCAGAGGACTCGGAAAAGCTCCTCGCCCAATGTGAGCAAATGACACAAAAGGCAATCCTCAAAAATCAGGAAATCAATCCGCTGTGAACTTGAAAATTTTATGGTGTTTTGTGGAGGTATTTCAAATATGGAAATGCAACAAGAAAACCCGCTCGGCCGGGAAAAAATCAGCCGATTATTGATCAAATTTGCAGTTCCCAGCATCATCGCCATGCTGGTCAGCGCCTTATATAACATTGTTGACCAAATTTTTGTCGGCAACAGTGTTGGTATGCTGGGCAATGCCGCAACCAACGTCGCTTTCCCTTTAAGTACGATTTGTATTGCCATCGCTCTCTTATTTGGAATTGGCGGAGCCACCAATTTCAACCTTTCCTTGGGTTCCGGAAACAAGGAAGCTGCGCAAAAATATGCGGGCAACGCTGTGGTTTATTTGGGAACCTTTGGCATTCTTCTGGGGATTTGCGTTTTCTTTCTTGTGAACCCGCTCGTGCATTTGTGCGGCGCAACCGATGAGGTTCTCCCTTATGCCGTCACGTATACCAGAATTTCCGCAGTCGGTTTTCCCTTCCTAGTCTTTTCTACAGGATTTGCAGCTATGATCCGCTCTGACGGCAGCCCGAAATATTCCATGGCCTGCATGTTGGTGGGAGCCATTCTCAACACAATTTTAGATCCGCTCTTTATTTTTGGTTTCAACATGGGCATTGCTGGCGCCGCTTGGGCAACGGTGGCCGGACAAATCGCATCCGCTTTGGTCGCCGCCTGGTATATCCGCCGCTTTAAAACGATCCGAATTCATTGGAAACATGTAATCCCTTCTGCGCGTGTCGGCCTGCGGCTCTGCGCCTTTGGCGCCTCCAACTGTCTCAACCAAATCGCTATGATGGTAGTGCAGGTAGTCACCAATAACATCCTGACCTTTTATGGGGGACAATCCGTTTATGGCAGCGAGATCCCGCTGGCCTGCGCTGGTATTATCTCCAAGGTCAGCATGATTGTTCTTTCCATTATTATCGGTATTTCCCAAGGATTGCAGCCGATTATTAGCTTCAACTATGGTGCAAAGCAGTATAAACGAGTGCGGGAAGCCTATCAGCTTGCGATTCTGGTAGGCTCGGCCATTTCGATTTTGGCTACCTTAGCCTTTTTGATCTTTCCCAGACAAATCGTTTCAATTTTTGGCTCTGGTTCAGACGCCTATTTCCAATTCTCCCAGCAATACTGCCGAATCTATCTATTCTGCACCTTCCTCAATGCCTTGCAGCCGATTTCGTCTAATTTCTTCACCGCCATTGGACGGGCGGGCATAGGAACCTTTCTGTCTCTTACCCGGCAAATCATCTTTTTGCTTCCCCTAATTATTTTTCTGCCAATGGCAATGGGCATCAACGGCGTAATGTTCGCAGGTCCAATCGCAGACTTTATCGCCGCAGCCATTACGGTTGCTGTGGTGATCCCAGCCTTACGGAAAATCAAAAGGATGGAACTGGAGGCGCCTCCTCTTTCTGCGTAACCCATCATAAAATCCAAAAAAGACAGCTTAGGAAACATTCCCAAGGCTGTCTTTTGTTTTTTTATGCTTCTTGCTTAGTCTCTTCCAAAGCAATTCTGTTCTCTTGTTCATAACGTTCCACCATTCGTTTGAAACTGACCCGATTGGTTTCTAGGCAGGTGGCTGCTTCCGCCGCTGTGATCAAGCCTAATTGATAGCATTCATAAATTTTTTTAAATTTCCGCGGCAAAGGCTTTTGAGGCCGACCAAATTTCACCCCCCGTTCCTTTGCAGCAGCGATTCCATCCGCTTGCCGCTTGGCTTTGTGGCTCTTTAGCAATGCTTCTATCTCATAAATAATCGTAAGGACCTGCTGGTATTTTTCTGAATCATCAATGACCAATTCAATTTGTTTTAATTTTTCTTCGATCAATTCTTTAACCATATCCGCTCTCCTTAAAACAATCCTTTTCTCTTGTAAAATAATGAAGGTTCAAAGCTTTCTGGATGTTTCATAACTTTTTTTATAAAAGTAGACTTTTCCTCACAAAATTCCAACTTTTATGTTTATGGATATTTTAACGACTATAACGGCTTTGAATTTTAAGAAACTATATAATATTTATAAAGAAAAAGGAAGTGTTTTCAAAAAGAGAATTGTCACAAAAAGTCTACCATTTTTGACAAATTATTTATGAAAACCCATAGGAATTTTCAAAACAATTGTTCTATGAATCAAAAATAGCAACTTAAGAAAAGATTTAAGTCACCACTAAATAAATTCTATTAACTTTGTATGCAAACATTCAGGCCCCCACTCTCCCTGGGTTGCCAAAGGATCACCTATTTGCCATTTGCTTTTTATTGAGACATTTTATCAACTTGTCTTACAAAACTAATAGAAATTTATCATTTATTTTGTAAATTAAAACGAAAATAAATGTCATGTTTTATCTATTATACGATATCCCCAATTATTCGTCAAGCCAATTTGTCTATTCCTGATATATTTTGCACGATTATTGATTGAATGCAAGAAATCCTTCTTCCTCCAATCAAATTCTAACGATTTCCCTACTCTTTTTTCTCTCTCAAATCGAAAAAAGGAGTACCCCAATTGGGATACTCCTTCTCTCGAAAAGGTACACGTTTTCATACCCGCTAATATGCACTTTTACTGACTTCGTAAGATTCCACTTTCCAAAGACCGTCCACTTGCTTCAAAAGCAGGTTCAAATATTTGATATCCCGGATATCCTGGGAATAAGACAACTTGAATTTCGCAACGGCATACCCATCGTTAATGAGAAAAGATTCCCACAAATCCGATTCTAAAATCTCTCCTTCTTTCTCCGACAAATAAGCCACCGCGGAAACCCCCTCTATCAAATTCGCTTTCATTCCAGCCTCGTCTCCTTTGAGATAAGCCTCGGCGAAGACTTCCGCCTGTTTGCACATTCTCTGGGTCTCCTCAAAATTATTTTGCTCGTCAATCCAACGGATTTCCCCCTTGCGCATATGTTCTACGATAAAATCCCACTGTTCCGGGGTATACAGATTTTTGGACGAGGAACCAACCGCATCTACCAGCGGCGGTGAAATCGATACGCTGGGCTCCCACTGGACGTCCCCATTTTTTACCATAGTCTGCAAGGTATTCCATCCAATTCCATCATTGGATTCGGTGAAATAGGGCGCAAAGGCCGGCGAGGCGGCGGGGAGATACTTCCGGTAAACCCGCGCGCCGTTTTTCATGGAAACCACGCCACTGTCCGCAACCGTGGCTTCCCCTCGCAAAATCCGCTCTTCCAAATCATCAGGTTGGATCACGCTTTCCGTATGATCGGTAGGCTGACTAAGATTCAAAGTCATATACTCCTGCAGGCCTTTTGTTAGCATAAGTCTCAGCAATGTGTAGTAAACGTCATTTTGCGCTTGCCACCTGGCAAATCCTTGCGACTGAACAACATCGGTCACATCGGTGGTATGTAAATTCCCATAAGCGTCTTCTATAATATACAGCCCCAATCCTTCGTGAACCTGCGAACTATAATCCGCCTTTGCTCCATTGTCCGTTTGCTGTGATTGCGTGTAGTTAAGCCCCATTCCATCCGTACGTAGATATTGAAGATAAGTAACTAATTGCCCGTCATACGCGGCCAGAGGATCGTCCTTTCCCAAACTCTTATAATGATAGCTGGTACTTTTCTGTTCAATATTCGCTGGGAGTTCCTTGTAGCTTGGAAAATCCGGACCATCCCATTGCAGCATACCAACATCAATCATCTGCAAAATCATATGCCATTCATAGCTGGTAAAATCCAACTGATCCTCCGGCTTGACGATAGCCACCTTTCCTTCTGGGACATAGGGCGTTCCATCCAAGTTCATCACATTCCCCATATTTGTCCCATCCTGGCTCGTGGACAACTTCACTTCCCCATCAAAGATTTTTTGAAACAGCCCTAGATACCAGTCTTGTTGATCGGGAATTGCCGTCGCCTCAGGATATTCCTGAATCCGTTTGTCTACGATTTTTTGCTGTAGGGACGCCTTCTCATAATAGGCTTGAAACTCCTCGCTATCCACTAAATTACTCACGTCCCGGACTTCCAGAATCTTATCCTTGTCATCCCGGATAACATAGAGAGAAACCCCTCCGTTCACCTTTTGGCTGATATCCATTAAGTTGCTATGGCCAGGAGAGGAGTCTAGCCGCATCTTAACTGGCTGACCCTGATAATAATCATATCCATTTTTCTCCTCCCAACCTTTCACTCCAGAGAAGCGGGATAATGAAGTAGTATCACAACCGGTGGTGGCCGCAAAAGACGCCAGCATCCCAGCAATCAGGAAGCAGGACACAACCGTCCGCAGCACCGTATTCTTTTTCATTTTCATAATTACGACAATCCTTTCTTTCATCGCACTTTTCCCAAACCCGACCACTGGCATAAACTGCAGACGCTGCTCCGTCAGATACAGCAGCGACATGGCATAAGTAGACCTCTGGTCCATCCCATACAACGAAACAACCTTTTCGTCGCAGGAAAGCTCAATATCCCGATTGAGCAGAAGATACATCACCCAGACTAATGGATGGAACCAATACATACACACAGCGAGAATCGAGAGCCATTTCCACACCAAGTCAAACCGTTTGATGTGGACCAACTCATGGGTCAACACATAACCCAAAACTTCTTCCTTGGTTCGATCCATATTTTTTGGCAGGATAATCCGGCGGCGGATCACCCCGTAGGCAATCGGCGTTGTAATCCGGTCGGAAACCATCACATAAATTTTCCCCCAGATCTTCTGACGAGCCATCCACCGTTGGATGGCAGGCTCCCCCGGAAGCGGCAGCGCCATCGACAAAGCCTTCCGGGTTTTCCAAAACGAAATCGTGAAATAAATGGCGCATACCAAAACGCCGATTCCCCACAGCACCCAAAACGGGCTAACAAGCGGCTTTTCCACTTGGTTGTGTTTCCCATAGGTAGGGCGAACCGGGAGACCAGCCTCCGAAATCTCCGCCTTTCCAGTTTTTGGAGATGGAGCCGGTTGCATCGGTTCCGCAGGATTTGTCGGCACTGCGGAAGAATCTGGGACATCGCTCGTGGACTCTTCCCAATACTCCGGCGATACTACGTGTTCTGTCACTACTTCCCTTTGTTGAAACCCCGCATACAAATTCACCGGGGACGGAATGGAGACCGGGATGAGCAGCCGCAGCAACACCACGCCCCATAGGATGACAAAGGTCCGTTTCGGGATGTGCTTCAGCGCGGTCCACCGAATCAATAGAATCACAAGGATCAAGATCCCTGCGGAAATGCTGGCAGAAAGAAGGTTCACATCCAACACCTCACTTTAAATCGTCAATGAGCTTTCTCAGATGTTCGACCTGCTTCGCCGACAAATCGTTGTTTCCCAAAAAAGCGGCGAAAAATTTTTCCGTTGAGCCGTCAAACATTTTATCAATCAGCTCGTTGGTTTCCTGATGCTGCACCTGCTCACGGGTCACCAGCGTCCGACACATAAAATTGGGTTCTAAACGTTGGATGGCTCCTTTTTCAATACATTTCTTAATCACAGTATAAGTAGTATTGCGGTTCCAGCCAATTTCTTCTTTGAGAATTTTGGCGATTTGGCCCGCAGGCAGATCCCCCTCCTTCCACAGTACATCCAAGACTTTCAACTCAGAATCGAATAGTTTCCTGTTCATGAACGGTTGCACTCCTTTGTGATTTACTATTGCAATAGTCATTTATCACGCCTTTATACTATCATAGTAGTCACATCGTGTCAACCCTTTTCTTCCAAAACTTCCTAAAATTGAAAAAACCGTGCAAAAATTTTTATGACACCCCCCCACTTCTCCCCTTCCAACAACATACCAACAAACAACAAGCGCACAGAGAAATCATTTCTCCATGCGCTTGTTTTGCTTTGATTTGCTTGTGTGGGAATATTGGGCTTCCCCCCCCCCCGCCTGATCGTTTTTCTTAGGCTAGGGATTTTGTTCCCGGCAGAAAACGAGCCGGGGCTTTTGTCCCAACACGATAAAACTTTCCTGTTTGCTCTCTGGGAGCAGCGGGAGCGCCTGCAAGATCGAGCGCGCCGCTAATGTTTCAAGCTTTCGCTCATTAGAGCGAGGCACGAGCAAAATGCCTACCCGTTAGCTAATTTGCCGTGTTTTTCGTAGTGGGTAACCATTGAAATCTGATTTTGGTCGTCTACAAAAACCACATTTGGTTTGTATTCCGCAGCTTCCTGGGCGTCCAACTGGCAATAGCTCATAATGATGATTTTATCCCCTACGCTCACACAGCGGGCGGCTGCGCCGTTAAGGCAAATCAAGCCCGACCCTCGCTCTCCGGCAATGGTGTAGGTTTCAAACCGGTTGCCGTTGTTAATGTCCACTACTTGTACCTGCTCATATTCCAGTATGCCGGCGGCATCCAGCAAATCCGCGTCCACCGTAATGCTGCCTACATAATCCAATTCCGCCTGTACCACCGTTGCCCGGTGAATTTTTCCTTTCAGCATATTCAAAAGCATTCTGTATTCTCCTATATGGTAAAAATGAAATTGTCAATCAAACGGGTTTTCCCAATGAATACCGCTAAGGCAGCCAACGCATCCCGCTCTACCCGGTCAATTGGCTGAAGCGTTTCCGCATCTACCAATTCTACATAGTCGATTTTAGCCATCGGCTCCTGGCGGATGGTTTCCCGTATGACAGCTAGAATCGGCTCTGCTTCCCGTACGCCTTGTTCCAGCTTCTCTTTTCCCGCTTTTAAAGCGCGGCTGAGCACTAAGGCGGCCTGGCGTTCTTCTGAACTTAAATAGGTGTTCCGGGAGCTTTTCGCCAAGCCGTCAGCTTCCCGGATAATGGGGCATCCGACGATGGTCACATCCATGTTGAGATCCTCCACCATACGGCGGACCACCGCCAACTGCTGGGCGTCTTTCTGCCCAAAATAGGCGCGGTCAGGCTGTACAATATGCAACAGCTTGGTGACGACTGTACACACGCCCCGAAAATGAACCGGGCGGCTTTTTCCACACAATCCTTCCGTCAAACCAGTCATATCGACAAAGGAGCAGAAGTTTTTCCCATACATTTCTTCGGGTTCTGGATGAAAAATCAAAGCCGCTCCCGCTGCTTCGCAAAGATTCCTATCCTGCTCCAAATCCCGGGGATATTGTTCCAAATCCTCGGTTGGGCCAAACTGCATGGGATTGACAAAAATACTAACCACCACTTTATCATTTTGAGCCGCCGCTGCGTCCATCAAACTCCGATGCCCTTCATGCAAGTATCCCATGGTGGGCACAAACCCAACGGTCAACCCCTGTTTTTTCCACGCTTTTACGGCAACGCGTACCTCTTGAATCGTTTTTACCAGCTCCATGTTCCGGCCTCCTCAATACAGCTTTTTCAACACGTCATCCCCGATGGCGAAGGTATGCTCCGGGGCTGGGAACTGCCCGCTTTGCACCTGCGCGATATACTCGTGGAACGCGGCTTTCATTTCGTCTCCCACATTGCCGAATTTTTTCACAAACTTTGGAACAAAATCACGGTACATTCCCAGCATATCCTGATATACCAACACTTGGCCGTCGCAGCCATTGCCCGCGCCGATTCCAATGGTGGGAATCGAAATAGACTTGGAAACCAGTTCTGCCAATTTTGCTGGCACACATTCCAATACCATGGCGAACGCGCCTGCCTCTTCCACACATTTTGCATCTTCCAACAGCTTTTTTGCTGCCTCCTCCGTCTTTCCCTGCACTTTAAAGCCTCCCAAAGCATGAACCGACTGCGGGGTCAACCCTAAATGTCCCATGACCGGAATGGAAGCCTGCACAATGGCCTTGATCTGTGGGCAAACCTCTTGTCCGCCTTCCAGCTTCACCGCACCTGCATGACCCTCCTTCACCAATCTTCCTGCATTGACCACAGCGTCGTAGACGGAGGTCTGATAAGACAAAAACGGCATATCGCAAACCACCAAGGCTTCTTTCGCCCCTCTCGCTACCGCCTTGCAGTGGTGAAGCATGTCCTCCATGGTCACAGAAAGCGTGTCCTCATATCCTAACATCACCATGCCCAAAGAATCTCCGACCAGTAGGGAGTGAATCCCCGCTTCCTCCATCAACCGGGCGGTGGAATAATCGTAAGCGGTGAGCATGGTAATTTTTTCCTGTTTTTGTTTCGCTTCTTGAAAGGTTACAACGGTTTGTTTCATTTCCATTCCTCCATCATGGTTTGCAGTTTGGTGTAATTGCGCTGCGGGTGCTTTTTTTGCGCAATCGGCAGCAGCCGGGCGCATAGGTTCTGATACAGGGCGGCATCCTTCCCAGACAGGCTTTCCAGATGAGAACGGACCGTGTCCGCATCCCCCCGTTCCACCGGCCCAGTCAAGGCTTTCTCCACACCATGTTCGAGAATAGTTTTCACATTATTCTCAAGCAGAGGGAACAATGCTTGCTGCGCGTCTTGAGCATCGAATCCACATTCCTGAAGCATTTCCATTGCCGTCTGCACCAACGCCAACACGTGGTTGCTCACGGTAACAGCGGCGCAGTGATACAAACTTTTTTTGCTGGCAGAAATAACCGGAACGGAATTTCCCAAGCGTTCTAGCCATGCTTGAAGATCGGTCAAATGTTCCGGGTCTCCTTCTACGGTAAAAACAGCATGGGCCAACGCTTCATAGGAATGTTCCTTGTCCCAGATGGCGAAAAGCGGATGGATCGAGTAGCCATAAGCTCCGCATTGACGCCGGCTGTGGAACACAGCCGACGACAGTGAGCCGCTGCAATGGCAGATACACTTTTTTGCAAGGGGCAGTTTCCGAAGCTCCTCCCACACCAGCGGGATCGCATGATCCGGCGTGGTGATAAACAGGATATCACTGGCTTGTACGACTTGCTCCAAAGAGTCAAATGCACGGGTACCCGTGAAGTGAGCTGCTTGTTCTGCAGATGAATGATGTTTGCTGAGGTATCCCACTACGTCGACGCCGTGGGTCACCAGATATTTGCCCAGGGAACATCCAACTTTCCCTGCGCCAATAAAACCAACCTTCATATCAATTCCTCCTTTTTTGTGGAAAGAAATGATATCCTATTTGCGAGTCTTGTTCTGGAAATCCCGGATACAAGCCCATTGTAAAAAAGTAACCAGTAAACTGGCATTTCCAGGTTATTATATCACAAAGCGCAAGAAAAGGGAAGAAAAGCGGCGCTGGCAATCCTTTCAGTAACGGTTGAAAAATATCAAAAAAAGAAAAAAGAACCAGAACATCCGGTTCCTCTTCCCCTTGTTTTATGACGGCAGCATCTGGGTATATTTGCGCAGAGTATCCAACTGGCCTCCGCAGTCCTCCTGGTCTTCCAATTCTTTTCCCATCGCTTCCTCAATATGGATAAACCCAGACTCCCGCAAGGCCTCGGACAAATTTTTCTGCAAATAAAAGCTGGCTCCCAATACGCATTCTGTAATCTTCCCGATGAGTTCGTGGAGTTCCCCAGCCCGCTGGACATCCTCTGTAATTTCTTTCGGTACTAGGCTAAAATCACCCTGCAGCGGTTTGCAGTTTTCTATGATGGTGCGCATTTCATACAGCTTCCGGTTCAGCCCGGCCTCTCCCAAAGCTTCTTCTTGAAGCTGCATCAATACCTGCCGATACCCAGCGAACAAATCGCCCAGGCGATCCACCCCTACGGTAAAACGCTCATATTGATCCATTGAAATCCTCCTCTCTTTTGTGAAAAATATTCCCTAAAGAAAATCTGCTCCACGGTTTTCCATTCTTTCCTCAAACCGCTGGGATACTCGCTTCCAATCAATCAGACAGAACCAATTTTCCACATATCCTGGCCGTCGGTTTTGGTAACATAAATAATACGCATGCTCCCATACATCCACATTCATCACTGGGAATTGGGTGCGTAAATCCGGGGTATCTTGGTTGGAGGTTTTCACAATCTCTAAACGGTCCCGCTCCCATACCAACCAAGCGTATCCTGAGCCAAATTGAGAAATCCCCGCGTCTTTCATCTGCTGTTTCCACTGGTCAAACGACCCAAACCATCGGTCGATCTCTTGCCGGAGCTGGCCGGTTGGCTGGCCTCCCTGGTTGGGCCGATTCATCAGCGAAAAATAAATCTCATGGTTATAC
This sequence comes from Clostridiales bacterium, assembly GCA_022801595.1. Classification (GTDB taxonomy): domain Bacteria; phylum Bacillota; class Clostridia; order Oscillospirales; family Acutalibacteraceae; genus UMGS1071. The sequence goes on from JAAWSO010000010.1 coordinate 32,313, forward strand.
GCCCCCCCGCCATTGTTGCGCACAGCAGTCTGAAGCGGCTCTGGCATAGATGGCGCCTGGATCAGCAGTTGCGGCAAGGTCATGGCGTGATATTGCGGATAAGGCTTTAAGGCTTCATTGAGCCGTTCCACATATGTTTTCCAGTGGCAATCATGGTGAAAATGCAAGGTGCTTTGATCCAAAAAGGGTTCCAACCCAGCATACCCATACGGCAGTGGCGGCAAACAAAACGGATAATGTTGATTCATGAATCGGCTCCTTTTTCTCAAAGTATATAGTATCAGTGTATGCTGGGAAGAGAAAATTATGTAAAAGAAATGCCCTGCGGAAACATTCCGAACATTCTACAAAAAATTTCCACTATTTTGTTGACAAACTTGGAAAAAAATGTTACGCTTTAATAAAATAAGAATAATTCTTATTTTATTAAAAATCGAGATAAAATTCAAAAAATATTTCGCCAAAATTTTATCCGGTTGCACCAAAGAAAATGCCTGTCATCACAACATCACGAGGAGGAAACAACATGGCAATGTATCAATGTGAACTATGCGGATACGTATACGATGAAGAAACCGAGGGGGTTCTTTTTGAGGATTTAGCTCAGGATTGGTCCTGTCCCTTGTGCCGCGCCCCAAAAGAAAAATTCCGCCCTGCTAAGGGACAACCCAAGTCACAACAGCTGGAACCAGCGTCCGCAAATCCTCTGGCTTATCCCAAAGAGTTCGCCCGGGCAGACTGCCCTCTCGAGCCGCATATGGCCGATATTCACACGATGTCCCAAACGGGAGCAGCCATCATTGAGCCGATGGGCACAAAGATTGCCCTTCCTTCCTGGGATGATATTTTGATCCTGGGCGCTCAACTCAACCCTGCCCCTCTCAACGACGGCGAACCGGTGAACACCACCACGATCATCGGCAAAAAAGCAGCCAAACCAATGGTACTGGAAAACCCGGTATTTGTTTCCCACATGTCTTTTGGAGCGCTCTCCAAGGAAATGAAAATCGCCTTGTCGAAGGGCACCGCCATGGCGAAAACCGCTATGTGCAGCGGAGAGGGCGGGATTCTCCCAGAAGAAAAGGAAGCCGCCTACAAATATATCTTTGAATATGTTCCCAACCTGTACAGTGTGACCCCAGAAAACCTACAAACCGCTGACGCCATTGAAATTAAAATCGGACAGGGCACCAAACCAGGAATGGGCGGCCATCTGCCCGGCAATAAGGTGACCCCTGAAATCGCCAAGGTTCGGAACAAACCGGTGGGACAAGACGTGATCAGTCCCTCCAAATTCCCGTTTCTCAAAACAAAAGAGGATCTAAAGGATTTGGTTTTCCAACTGCGCACTGCATCTGGCGGGCGGCCCATCGGGGTGAAGATTGCCGCCGGACGGATTGAGCAGGATTTAGAGTGGATCGCCTACGCGGAACCAGATTTTGTAACCCTGGACGGTCGCGGCGGCGCCACGGGAGCCAGCCCGAAAATGCTTCGGGACGCCAGTTCCGTGCCCACCATTTACGCCCTGTACCGTGCAAAAAAATACATCACCGAGCACAATCTGGACCTGGACCTGATCATTACCGGCGGCCTGCGGGTATCCAGTGATTTTGCCAAGGCGCTGGCCATGGGTGCAGACGCGATTGCCATTGCTTCCGCCGCCATGATGTCGGTTGCCTGCCAGCAGTACCGAATTTGTCAAACCGGCATGTGTCCGGTGGGGGTTGCTACCCAAAATCCCGAGTTGCGCAAACGGCTGCAAATCGAACACGGCGCGAAACGGCTGGCCAATTTCCTCCATGTAATCAAGGAAGAATTGGCAATGTTCGCCCGGATTTCAGGACACGACGACGTCCATTCCCTAAGCGTCAACGACCTGTGTACCATCAGCTCCGAAATCTCCAGCCACACCAACATTCCCCATGCCTAATTTAGGTGGAAAGCGTCCTTGGATTGGCGCGTGCGTTCAGGCAGCAAGCCATCTTTTTGCTGCATAAGGCGGAATTTCTATTTGGATTTATCTCCAACCAACTTCATCCGCCCTTCCATTTCCAATAAAAAAGCACACAGAGACGATTCTCCGTGTGCTTTTTTGTTTGGGTAACATTTAGTGAATCCCACCGCTTGCCAGTGTCATTGCGGTGCCGCCGCCAAAAATGGGAAAATTTTTCCCTTCTTGCGTTTACCGGTTATTATTGAGAGGCGTATACACCCGTGCACCTAATTCATTGTCCAATAGGTACAGGCTCTTAGGGTCGGAACCAAACAGCTCAAATTTCTTAAACAGATCTTCCGCCGTTTTCTCCTCCTCCCCCTGCTCTTTTACGAACCAGTCGAGGAATTGCATGGTACGGAAATCACGGGTCAAGTGAGCAGTCTCATAGATCTTATGAACCAAGCTAGTCACCAAACGCTCGTGGTTTACGGTACCCTTCAACGGATCCAGGAAATTTTCCGGCTTATTGTCTGGCGCTTGGATGGTATTTAAGATTACGGATTCGCCATTGTCATGCAGATACTCAATGAACTGTATGGCGTGATCCCATTCCTCCTTAGCTTGGACATAAAACCACTGTCCAAACCCCTCCAAACCTTCTTCCTTATAATAGTTGGAATAGTTCAGATAAAGGTAGGACGAATAAAATTCCTGGTTCACTTGCTCATTGATCAGCTTTGCCACTTCTTTGCTCAGCATAAAATACCATTCTCCTTTTTTGTTAACATTTTGACTCTATCTTCCCATCAGCCATCGAAATCAAAAAAGAATGTATGCCAGAAATCGGAGCCTTTGGTGACGAGTCTCCCTCCTGTGTAAAAACGGTTCCTGCTTTTTTTATTATATCATATCTCTCATAAATTTCAACAAAAGCTAGTTTTTTTCTCAAAAATTTCTTCTATTTTCCAAACCAACCATGCCGTGAGGCGAGATGAGGGACAATTTCCGATCCCTGTTTCCCCAATGAAACCAATCACCGTGCAAGGAACCGTTCTGTTATACCCACAGTTCCTTTATTGTGGATTCTTCTCCTGCTCCGCCAATCGTTTGGCCTCCTCTTTCTTTGCTCTCCAAGCGTCCAAACGCTGCGCTATATCATGGAAAACTGTTTCCTTGCCGATTTCGTTGAGAATTTCGTGGCGCATTCCTGCGTACAGTTTTGCGGACACGGTTTCATAGCCAACCTTGTGAATAAAATCCACGGCCTCCAAAAACTTCACCCGGCTGAGCAAACAAGGATCTTCTTCCCTTGCCAAAAACCAAATGGGAAGGCTTGGATTCTTCATCGCCCAGCCTTTGGGATCATAGGTTTCTTCCATCAAATGAAACAGGCTTTCAAATCCATTGATGGTGAACACAAACCCACACAAGGGATCCTGGTCGTACTCAGCAACGACCTTTGGGTCACTGCAAAGCCAGGCGTTTTCCGAATCTACCGGCAAAAATTTTCGATTAAAATTTCCGAACGCAATCCGGTTAAACCGGTTGGCCACATAGCGGTCGGTGCGGCGCTTTTTGATCCCAGCGCTGAGAAGAAGTCCCAATTTACTGGCCGGCGTTGCGCTGGGGCTTCCACAAACCATCAATCCATCAATGGTATCGTCGTATTTCTTGATGTAATTCCGCACAACCAAGGAGCCCATACTGTGACCAAATAAAAAGAAAGAAAGTTGTGGATATTGCTCCTGCATCCACTGATTAATTTGGTGGATATCTTCCACAATCGCTCGGTGGCCATTTTCATAGAAATACCCCAAATCCTCTGGCGCACGCACACTTTCCCCATGTCCCCGATGATCGTGAATCACGCACACGTAGCCTCGTCCACACAAGAATTCCAAAAAAGGCAAATACCGCTCCTTGCGTTCACACATGCCGTGGGAAATCTGTACGATCCCCACCGGTTCCCCTTCCGGCCGGCCGACCAAAACTCCCAAAGCAAGCTGGTCCACCTTAGAAATAATTTTTGTGGTTTCCGTCTTCACCGCAATTCCTCCTTTTTATTTTTCCAGTTTCCAAATAATCGTTACCGTATCTCGCACCACAATTTTCTCTGGCTCCATCCGAATCATTTCTGCGCGAGCCCGCAGCAGTTGGGGCGGCACGCCATAATGGGTAGCGGATTCCAAATTCCAATCTTTTCCTTGATATTTCACCTGTTTCAGCTCTCCCAGCTTGACTCCAGCGGCACGAGCCAAAACCTTCGCCCGTTTTCGCGCATCCGCCACCGCGTTTTCTAAAAGCTGTTCGGCAACCTGCTCTTTCTCCTTCACGGTAAAATGCACCGAAATTTCTGGGGTTACTGTGCAAGCCGCCAAAGCCGACAGCAATATGCCCAACCGCCGTTTTTGAAAGGGAAACTCCATGCGCAGGCCATGGCGGGCCACATAGCATTCCAACTCAGGTATGCCATCGGAACGGTTGTGGTACTGGGTATCCACATAAAATCCAGTGGTTTTGCAACTGGTTTTTCCAAAGCCTGCGCTTACCACAGCAACCCGTAAGGCTTCCAAATCTCCATTGGCCTGTTTCATGACAGCATTATATTCTTTTCCTCGATTTTCTATATTCATGCAAACCACCACCCAATTCGGGCGTATTTGTACAGCGCCAGTTCCTTGAACTGTCATTGTCTTTTGCATATTTATCATCCTTTCCCGTTTTTTCAGTGTAACACAAAGGATAGAAAAACACAACGAATATGGCGTTTGGATTTATGATTTACCGATTTTATAGAATCCCAAACAAAACGATCATACAAAAAAGCGTATGAAGAAATGATTTCTCCATACGCTTTTCTTTTAGAAGCTCACTGGAATCTTTGGCCTCCCCCTCCTGATCGTTTTCTCAGGCTGAGAGGTTTGGTTCTCTGTGGAGAACAAGCGGAGGGATTTCCCCCCAACACCCCACTTGCTCTCTGGGAGCAACGGGATTCGAGGAGAAAGATGATAGGATTCAACTTCCCATCTAACAAAGCGAGGAACTAGTTTCCGCGCGAACGAAATGCCAGCTCGCTGGCCGCGGGCGGCTCACTGCCCCTGGCTGGCCGATTAATAGAAACCAGAAGGAGATTCGGAAAGGTTGATCATAATGTTCTTCATGTAGGTGTAGTGCTCCAACATAACCTTATGGGTTTCACGGCCAATACCCGACTGCTTGCATCCGCCGAATGGTGCTCCAGACGGGATTGCATTGTAGGTATTTACCCACATACGACCGGTTTCAATGCCGCGGCACACCCGCATAGCCCGATTGATATCCCGGGTCCAAACACCACCACCCAGGCCATAATCGCTGGCATTGGCCATTTCGATGACCTCTTCTTCGGTCTTAAACTTAATGACCACGGCAACTGGCCCAAAGATCTCTTCCTGTGCGGCTTTCTTGCAGTTGTCCAAGCCCAAAAGCAGAGTTGGAGCCATGAAGCAGCCTTTATCCAAGCCGTTTTCGGTCAAACGCACGCCACCGCATGCCACCGTTGCGCCATCCTTCTTAGCCTGCTCAATATGAGCGAGGATTTGATTCAGGTGAGATTCATAAATCTGGGAGCCCATCATGGTATCCTTTTCCCACGGCAGACCAACCTTGATGGCTTTGAATTTCTTCACAGCTTCTTCGACGAAACGGTCATAAATATCCTCGTGGACAAAGATCCGGGAGCCTGCGCAGCATACTTGGCCTTGGTTGAACAAAATGCCAAGCTGTACGCCGTCCATCGCCATATCCCACTGGCAATCCGGGAAGAAGATGTTCGCGGATTTGCCGCCCAGTTCCAGAGTCGCAGGAATCAGACGGTCAGCCGCCGCTTTGGCTACGCTGCAGCCAACTTCGGTGGAGCCGGTGAAAGCCAGCTTGCGGAAGCCCGGATGCTCCAGAATATATTGGCCGGACTTGGAGCCTTTGCCGGTGATAATGTTGAAGACGCCTGGAGGCAGGATGCCGTCGATCAGTCTAGCGAATTCCAGCACGCTCAAGGAGGTGTTGCTGGAAGGCTTAAAGACAGTACAGCAGCCGGAAGCCAGCACTGGAGCCAGTTTCCAAGCGGCCATCAAAAATGGGAAGTTCCACGGAACAATCTGTCCAACAACGCCGATTGGCTCTCTGAGAATCAAGCTCAGGGTATTGTTATCCAGCATAGTAGCGCTGCCCTCGTCGGTACGGATGGCAGCGGCGAAATACCGGAAATGATCCGCGGCGTAAGGAATGTCAATCGCCATGGTCTCGCGGATGGGCTTGCCGTTGTCCAAGGTCTCCACCATGGCCAAGTGCTCGGCGTTCTCCTCAATGACATCCGCAATCTTCAGCAGGATATCCGCACGCTCGGTTGGTGAGGTGAGTTTCCATGTTTCAAACGCTCTCCAAGCGGCATCCACCGCAGCGTCCACATCCTCTTTGGTTGCCTCCGCGCACATGGCTAATTGGTCTCCATTGGCTGGGCAGTAAGAAGGATAGAACTGGCTGTCGGAAGAATCGACCCACTTTCCATCAATATAAAGCTGATAGCGTTCTTGCAAATTGTATTTCATTGGACTTCCCCTTTCTAGCGCCGAATCGAATGGGACAAAAAGCCAATCTTTTCAGCTATTTTTTATTTTTTATTGTTCCGAAAAGCACCATTTTATTGTCTAATTCATAGTGATTTACTGGGAACTGTTTTTAGTATACCATATTTATTGGAATAGTCAATCATAAATATAAAAGTAACAATGTTTGATAACTTTTATGCAAAGTGTGTCAAATTCGCGCCAATCTTTTCCAAATCTATTCCCCAGACGCCAAAAGGCCGTTTTCTTGCTTCATGCGAATCCAGCGCAAAAAAGTTTGGTACGAAACCTTTAGTTCCGTGGCCGCCTCCCTGCTGGAAACCCTGCCTCGCTTCCATAAATCTTCCAGCTCGTGGAAACGTGCGGGGATTTCCTTGGGCGGACGGCCAAATCGTACCCCTCTCTGTTTGGCGGCGGCGATCCCCTCCGCCTGTCTCTGTTTGATCATGCTCCTTTCATTTTCCGCCACAAAGCTCAGAAGCTGAAGGACTAAATCCGAAATAAAGGTGCCCAGCAAATCCTTACACTGGCGGGTATCCAGAAGCGGCATATCCAGAACCTGAATATCCAAACCTTTGTCCTTGGTGAGAATCCCCCACTGCTCAATAATCTCCCGATAATTGCGCCCCAGCCGGTCAATGCTTTTAATGACCAGCAAATCCCCCGGCTTCATCCGGCGGACCAGCTTTTGATAAGCAGGACGGTTAAAATCTTTTCCGCTCATCTTGTCTAAATAAATATTCGCATCGGGGACCGGATAACTCTGCATCGCCAAAAGCTGGCGGTCTTCATTTTGATCCCGCGCAGAGACCCGTACATATCCATAAATCTTGTTTGCCAATCTTAACATCCTTCCCATTTGATTCACTTTATACTCTTAGTATGAGTATATCGAAATATTTTATGATGCCAAGATCAGATTGTAAAATTTTATATACTTTATTAATTATACCAAAAAATATATGATTGCAGATAAAAAAACATAGATCAAATCTTCTATTTTGAAGAACAAGCACTCCGTTTTGGATATGATTCTGTTATAAGAAACAAATTTAGGGCTAAACTTATTTACTACTATAAAAATTATATATCCGAGAAGAAAACCAATCGAATTCATCAGAAGATCATTGATATCCGTAATTCGAAAAGAAAATATTTGAAGCGCCTCTATACAAAAAGAAAAAATACAACCAAATAAAATTACTTTTAAAATCTTTTCATTTTTCTTCCAAAGCAAAGAATATAAAAATCCGAAAGGCATAAAAAGAAGAAGATTTTGTATGTATGGAAGAAAGTTAGAAAAAAAATCTAAGAAGGGTATTAAATTAATATCTGGATAAACAACAATTTTTTTTATTGTAGGTACCCCGGTAATCGTTAATATCCAAATGATCCATATTGAAAATATAATAACCCCTACTTGGTGAAGAGATATTCGAAGTTTTAAACACTTTTTTTGAAATTATGATTTGTATAATTTGAAAAATTGTTAACACAAAAATCAGTACGAAAACCTTTGGAACCGATACCAGTAAAGTTTCCAATATTAAAATCATTTTATCATCTCTTTTAATCTAAAAATTACAAAAGGCCGCTACCATACGAGCGACCTTTTAAAATTAGCTAATAGAACCTTCAACCTGCATAAACTGCTGACCAAAACCTATATTCTGAGTAGAAGCCCCTGTAAACTTTACATAGATTTCTAAGAAAAACATTGGAATCCTTTCTTTATCTCAATAAATAAAATAATATCATAAAAAATTAAGTTTGTCATTGGTCAATTTTAGATAAACTTTAGTAGAAATAGCTAATGTTTCCATAATGTTCTGCTCATAAGCTGCGATTGCAGAATCCCTAACCTCTGGTGAGCTTGTATATGTAACCCTGTTTGTATCCGATGTGCGGTTGGCAAGGAATTCTGCCATACTCCTTTGCTTATAAGCAATCTCCATCTGTTCTTTTCGTGCCTCTGCCGCTTCCTGGCTACGTTCCATGCCTGCCTTCCGCTGTGCCGCTTCTTTCTCCCGTTTTGCCTTATTGATTGCATTTACTTCTGCCACACGTTCCGGGGAATCCCCGCAGCCACCGATATAGGTGACGCTCCCATCCTCATGGACTACTACACCGCACGGCTGGTAATCCAGCCCCTGTGCCGCAAATGATGCCTTTAACCTCGGTGTGGCGTTAAAGAAATCATCTATTTTCCCCTCATAATAAGCCGCCTTTTCCGGGTCATTCGCCATCTGCTCCAGAATATTCGGTGCGATCACCACGTCACTGCCACTCATGCTCTTTCCGGCTCTGTCAAGGCTCTGCTGGTCTTTTCCAACATTCTGTATTCTCACATTGCCATACTTTGAACTGAGATATTCCGTATAAGCGTCAACCTTTGATGTGTTCGCCGCCTCTCCCGTTTTCTGTAACTGTTCCGTAAAACTTGTTGTGCCCGTGCCTGTTTTCTGCGTCTTACTGGCATACTGGTATGCACCAACTAAAGCACCATTTACTCCTAATATGCTCATAAATAATACCTCCGTTTTATGGCTCAATATTTATAGACAAGTTTAGCACAAATTCTATATTGCCTATAAAACTATTTTTAAAACCTTCCATCCAGGAAAGGAATACCTGTAACAAAACATAATCTCACTTTTCGACCCGCTCGTAAAAAACGGTTTGCTCCAAAGGCAGCCGGGCAGTCTGATGGCGATCCGGCGATGGAACTTTCCCCTCTGGATAGCCCAAAGCTAAAATATTGACCGGTTCCCACTCCGGCGGCAAATCAAATTCTTCTCTTAGCACATCCGGCTTAAAATAGCAAATCCACACGCTTGCCAGCCCCTGATCCGCGGCTTCCAGCATCATGTGGTCGGTGACAATGCTGACGTCGATATCCATAATATTTTTGCCGTCATAGGGCCGTACCCAACATTTATCCTTTTCCCCACATACCACAATCGCGCAAGGCGCGCCGTAAATATTGGCGGCCTTACTCAGCTTCTCCAAATTTTCTGGCGTTTGCAGAACCAAAATGCGCTGGGGCTGGGCATTTTTCCCGGTTGGGGCTACCCGTCCAGCTTCCAAAACCGCCGTGAGTTTTTCCGCCTCAATCGGCTTATTTTGATAAGAACGCACAGAACCACGCTGTTTTGCCAAAGTGAAAAAATCCATCTGAATTCTCCTCCTATATTGATAAAATCTTGAAGATTGCTGCAATCTGTGATATTATTGTATCACATTGGGAGTATTTCGCAAGTATGCACTTTTTTGTGAAATACTTTCCAAAAAGATAGGAAGATCGTTTGGAAAGGCGGGATTTTATGGAATGTAGAGGCTATCAATGCCCCGTGGAGGCCACCCTGGACTTGATTGGAGGAAAGTGGAAGGCATTGATTTTGTGGCATTTGATGGATCATACCCTGCGCTTTCATGAGCTGCAAAAACGTATCCCCCAAGCGACTCCCAAAATGCTGACCCAGCAGCTGCGGGATCTGGAGCGGGATGGAATTATTATTCGAACCGTCTATCCCGTGGTGCCGCCCCGGGTGGAATATACCATGTCGTACTTAGGGAAAAGCTTGGTTCCTTTGTTAACCTCCATGTGCGACTGGGGCAAGGATTATCTGAACGGACGCTACCGTTCTGACTATCCTTCCACGTCTGTTCGCTCGGATGAGGGAAAATTAGAAACCTAGACATAGATACTCCTGCCGCTCCCTGAAAGCGAATGGAATGTTTCACTCAATTTTTTCAAAAAATTGTGGGGCGTTGGTGCAAAGCCCCAGCTCGTTTTCCGCAGAGCCCCCCTAGCCTGAAAAAAGAGAAAGAAATGTGTGAAATCAAATGTCACACATACAAAAAGCGCACGGAAGGAATGCTTGTTTCCGTGCGCTTTCTTTTTGGGGAGCCTACGCTCCGATTCTCTGAGGGCCAGTTCCCTTCCGGTTGTCAGCCGCCCAGGAACACCTCTAAATTGTGGATATTTTCCCGGTTGCCGATAACCACAATCGAATCCCCTTCATGAAATACCGTATTGGGGCCTATTTCCGTGGTCGTCTCCTGGTTGTGTTCCAAGGCGATGATGTTCACGCCAAACTTTTTCCGCAAGTTGGATTCCAATACGGTTTGCCCACTCAAGCGGTGGGTCATTTTTAATTCCGAAATATCAATATCATTGCTCAGGGAAATGTATTCCATCACACGAGGCGACACCAAACGATGAGCCAAACGCACCGCCATATCATGCTCTGGATAAACGACCTCCGCGCCGATTTTCTCCAGCACACAACCCTGCTCATAGCTGACCGCCTTGGAGATGACTCGCCGGATGCCCAAACTGATCACGTTCAGGGTTGTGAGAATGCTGGTGTCAATTTCAGAACCGATGCATACAATAACGGTATCGCAGTTTTGTACCCCGCATTCCTCTAACGTGTTTTTATCCAGGCTGTGCACCACCATAGCTTCGGAAGCATAGTCCAGAGCCTGGCGGATTTTGTTTTCGTCCCGGTCCAGGGCCAGCACATCCTTGCCCTCTTCCGCCAAGGTTTTTGCCAATGCGGAACCAAACCGGCCCAATCCAATCACACCAAATACATTTTCCATTTCGGTCTTTTTTCTTGTTTTAAACACAACGCTTCCCCTCCTAACCAATGGTAATGGATTCTTCCGCATACCGAACATTGGACTGGGCTTTTCGGAATACCCACATGGTGGCGATGGTCAAAGGTCCCAACCGCCCGATATACATGGTAATAATTAAAATTGATTGGCTGACTGCGCTCAAATCCGCTGTAATTCCAGTGGACAGCCCCACGGTAGCGAACCCGGAAACTACCTCGAACAAAACCTGTACAAACCCAAACTGGGGGTCAAACAAACAGATCAACAAGGTATCCAGGGCAACCAGCGTACACGCCAAGATGGCAATAATAAACGCTTTGGAAATCACGTCTTGGGGCAGCTTCCGCTTAAACGCCCCGCAATACCGATTGGTTGCGGCGCTGTAAGCGGATTTGCACAGCGTGAACATCGTGGTGGTTTTGATACCGCCGCCGGTGGAACCAGGAGACGCGCCAATAAACATCAGCATAATCATGACAAACAGGCCCGCAGTGCTGAACGCGCTAAAAGAAAAGGTACTAAAACCAGCGGTCCGCGCGGAGGTGCTGCTGAAAAACGCCCCCAGCCACGTAATGTTTTCCCGCTCAGACAGCTTGATCAACAAGGTTCCGCTGACCAGCAAAATTCCAGTCATCAGCAGAACCACCTTGCTGTGCAGAGCCAGCTTTCGGAAAGAGCGTTTTTCAATAACGTCCCGAATGACAAAAAAGCCCAGGCCGCCAAAAATAATCAGGCCACAGGTGGTCAGATTCAGGAGGATATCATCTTGAAACGGGATCAAATTCTGCCCGCCGCCGAAAATATCCATTCCAGCGTTATTAAAGGCTGACACCGTGTGGAACGCGCTATACCCCAAAGCTTCCCAGAAGCCGTAGCGCTGAATAAATACAATAAAATTTAAAATCATGCCCACGCCTTCAAAGATTAGTGTCATCAATAGAACCGTCTTGACTAGCCGGACAACCCCCTTACTGGAGGTATGGTTCATGGCTTCTTTCACCAGGCTTCGCTCCTTGAGTCCGACCCGTTTTCCAGCCAGAAGCATGATCCCCACCCCTACGGAGGAAACGCCAAGGCCTCCGGTCTGGATCAGCAGCGCCACAATCACCCGTCCAAAGATGGTAAAGCTATCCCCAAGGTCCACCGTCAGCAGACCTGTGACGCAGACCGCACTGGTAGACGTAAACAAAGCGTCCAAAAATGTGACGGTTTGCCCCTCATTGATAGAAATAGGGAGCAAAAGCAAGCCAGTGCCCAACAATATGACGCCCGCGAATCCCAAAGCAATCAGCCGCCCGGGCGTCAACTTTTTTTTCAGAAGCATCTTCGTTATCACCTTCATCAAACCAAACCGAAACGCAGTTTTCCTGGAGCAACCATTTCCATGAACTTTCATTCCCGGTTTTTATTTGCCTAAAAAATAACTGCCTTACACAAGGTGTATTCTAGCACATATCTTTTGTTTTCTCAATTGCTTCCAGAGATTTTTATGCGTTTTGTCATCTCTGATAAACTTACTGCTGATTTCTTATTTGGTTTTCATTAATTTTTTTCACAGCGATCTGAAAAATCGACCGATTTCCCTTATTTTTTGTTTGTTGTGTGGATGTTTTTGCTCTCTCCCGGTTTCTTTTTTAAAAAAACAGTTGACTTCCATGTTTCTTCGTGATACAATACAGAAAAAGTTAGCTTAAGCTAACCGGCAGGTGAATGGAAAACCATCACCGAACAGGAAACCAGTAGGGAAAAGGGGCTAGGAATCCGCTGATTTCTTTTTTCTTTCCCTAGGAGTTAGTCTAGGCTAACTCCTATATCTTTACGAAAGGTTGTGTCAAAATGAGTGTTGTGATCGTGGGAGGAAACGACCGGATGGTTTGTCAATACAAGGATCTGTGCAAGCAGTATGACTGCGACGCGAAAGTATTCACCCAAATGCCTGGAACCCTAAAAAAGAAAATCGGCTCCCCTGACGTTATGATTCTGTTTACCAGCACCGTTTCCCATAACATGATTTCCTGTGCGGTCAGCGAAGCCAAGCGGACCAAAGCCAAAATTGTCCGCTGCCGCAGCAGCAGCATGGCCGCTTTGAAAAATATTTTGCAAGAAATTGCATAAACTAAAAGCCAAGATCTGATACGAATGGAGGCCCCGCCACGATGTTAGAGCGTTTTTTTATTGAACATTGTTCCCCGACCCTGGCTGGCCTAAAAACAGCAAACTTATTTAACTATACCATGGAGCGCCCCTGCGACCTGGATGCCCAAATCCAGGAATGGAACCAGCAGCTCAACCATCGAGGCGTTTTCCTCACGATTCTGGATCGCCACGCGGACCGGGCTCTGATCTATGTTTACCGGAAATCCAGGCTGCAAGCCGACTTGCAGCAGGAAGGCACGGCGGAATTTCTCTCCCCCTTGCAGTACGATTGCTCCAATGTGGAGGCCTGCCTAAAGCGGCTGCGGGAACGGATCGCACAAACCCATTCCTTCCCCCACGAAATCGGGCTTTTTCTCAGCTATCCGCTTGCGGATGTGATTGGATTCATCGAAAACGGCGGGCAAAATTACCGCTGTGCGGGCTGTTGGAAGGTGTACTGCGATAAATGCGCGGCGGAAAAGCTGTTTGCCAAATTCCGCAAATGCAAGCAGGTCTACACCCGGCTGTTCCACAGCGGAAGGTCAATTACGCAGCTTACCATTGCTGCTTAATTTATATTCAATTCATACGATTTATTCGGAAAGGTTGTGCACATAATCATGGAAAAAATTGCAGTTGTATATTGGAGCGGCACCGGAAACACCGAGCAAATGGCAAACGCCATTGCAGACGGCATCAAGGAAGCAGGCGCGCAAGCAGAATTGTTTACGCCTGGCGATTTTTCCGAAAGCGACATGGACAGCTATGCGAAGTTAGCGTTTGGCTGCCCGTCCATGGGCGCGGAACAGCTAGAAGAATCGGAATTTGAGCCAATGTTCTCTGCCATGGAAAGCAAACTGGGCGGCAAAAAAATCGCCCTGTTCGGCTCGTACGATTGGGGCGACGGCGAGTGGATGCGCACTTGGCAGGAACAAACCGAAAACGCCGGCGCTTCCATGGTGGCCGACGGGCTGATCATCAACAACACCCCCGATGACCATGGCCTGGCTGCCTGCGTGGCTTTGGGCAAAACCCTAGCCACTGCTTAAATCCGCTTTATTGCCGGGAGGGAATCATTCCGCGCGCTGTTTGCTTCCAGCATATTAAGACAAAAACAAATGCAGAAATTGGCAAAACTCCAAATCCCATTTGATTCCATTTCGGAACCATGCGCGCAAGCTCACAGACACGGTTCCCTCCTTCTACCAAAACATCATTGTGAAAACAGAAAAACGCATGGAGCCTGCTCGCTCGGTGCGTTTTTTCTTTTGGAATCCAACCGTTTATTTCAGAGCCGAATGTTCCGCTTCCAAGCGCAGCAGTTTTTCTTTCAGCGGAAGCCCGCAGCCATAGCCGACCAAACTTCCGTTAGCTCCAATCACCCGATGGCATGGGATCACAAGCAGGATCGGGTTCCGATGATTGGCCATCCCCACCGCCCGGCATGCCTTGGGACGCCCAACGGCCTGGGCAATCTGCTGGTAGCTTCGGGTTTCCCCATAGGGGATCTCCTGTAAAGCACGCCACACCTTTTTCTGGAATTCGGTCCCTTCAGGAGCCAGCGGCAGGGTAAACGTGGTTCTCCGGCCTTCCAAATATTCGGTCAACTGTCTGACCGCTTCTCGAATCCCTGGGGTTTCCTGCCGATTGCCGCCGGAAGGGAAAGGCGCTTCCCCACAGGTAAGATGGGTAATCGCCCCTTCCGTTTCCCCAATCCAAATTGTCCCGATGGGGGTTTCATAATCATAATAAGCTTCATAAGCTTCCATCTGTCCGCCTCCTTCGTTTGGGGATACATGGAGTAAAATGTTTTCGTTCGCTCTTTGGGAGCTTGGGGAGTTTCGACAAGATTGAGCGCGGCACTTAGGTCTCAAGTTTTCGCTCAGCAGAGCGAGGGACGAGTGAAATGCCAGCTCGCTGGCTTCATTGGCTGGGAATGGATTTGGTAGCGATCAGATCAACATTGGTACCGGCAATATTTTTGCATACTATATCCCCCAGCTTGACAGGCGCGGGCACACGGATGGTTTTTAGTTCCTCCATGCAGGCCCATATCTTCTCCTTGGGAATATCCTGAGCGGTTTTCACCGACACCAATGGCAAAACGCCGCCTGTCACCCGTACGCTGGAAGTTACCATCCGGGTTGGGTGAGTACATTCCTTTTGGCCATAGAGCTCGCCCCGTTTACAGGAATTCCCCTGCACATGCGCCACCTGACCGTTTTCCAAAGTGACCGTCATGGGGCACCCTAACGGACAGCAAATACAAATCAAATCCCTCTGATTCACGGCTTCTCCTCCTCAAGCGTTACGGTGATCGACTGCAAATGCGGGCGAGCGGCCAGAAGTTCCCGGTCCAGCGACACCTGCTCCATTTCTCCGGGCGTCATCACCCGTTTTTTCCGGTGCAAAACCCGCTCATCATCCAAATACACGCTGATCCCGTGATTCTCGTATACCTGTCCCACCCGGAAGCGGATCAAAATAGAATCGTCCAGGCTTTTCGGATACACCAGCTCCGGCACGGCGTACCGCACGCCACCGGTCCCCAACACGGGGATCGGCGCCCCTTGCCGTCTGCCGCCTTGCAGGTAATGGGCCGCATATTTTCCGGCCGCCTGGGCTTCCTGGGTTACATAGTCCACTAGGTCATGAACGTGCAGAACGTTCCCGCAAGCAAAAATTCCTTCCACGCTGGTTTCAAACCGTTGGCTAACCACCGGGCCCTGGGTTACTGGCTGGAGTTGAATCCCACATTGTTGGGACAGCTCGTTTTCCGGGATTAATCCCACGGACAAAAGCAGAGTATCGCAGGAAAGGAATTCCTCGGTTCCAGGAACCGGCTTTTGGTTTTCGTCCACCTGGGCCAGGGTCACGCCAGTCACCCGCTGTTTCCCGTGAATTTCCACCACCGTATGGCTCAGCTTCAAGGGGATATCAAAATCCTCCAAGCACTGGACAAGATTCCGTTTCAGACCGCCGGAATACGGCATCAGCTCCGCCACCACCTTGACCTTCGCCCCTTCCAAAGTCATACGGCGGGCCATGATCAGGCCGATATCCCCCGACCCTAAAATCACCACTTCTTTGCCCGGCAAATACCCGTGGATGTTCACCAGTTTCTGGGCGGCTCCTGCGGAATAAATGCCGGCCGGCCGGTAACCGGGAATATTCAGCGCGCCCCGGGGGCGTTCCCGGCAACCCATCGCCAAAATTACCGCGCCTGCCTGGATGGAAAACAGGCCGTGAACCGGATTGATCGCGGTCACTTCCTTTTCTGGACTGACCTCCAAAACCGTAGTGTCCAGTTCATAGGAAATGTTCCGGGCTTCCAGTTGTTCCACAAACCGGGCGGCATATTCCGGCCCGGTCAGTTCCTCCTGGAAAATGTGAAGGCCAAAGCCGTTGTGGATGCACTGATTCAAAATCCCCCCCAATTCCTGCTCCCGTTCCAAAAGAAGGATGCGCTCCACCCCGTGATCCCGGGCGGAAATTGCCGCCGCCAGCCCGGCCGGCCCTCCTCCCACAATGACTAAATCTGCCTTCATGGACATCCCTCCTGTTCC
The DNA here is from genome assembly GCA_022801595.1 of Clostridiales bacterium. Taxonomy (GTDB): domain Bacteria; phylum Bacillota; class Clostridia; order Oscillospirales; family Acutalibacteraceae; genus UMGS1071. Next base: position 49,181 of record JAAWSO010000010.1, read on the forward strand.
AAAATCCGGGAGCCTTCCCCGGCCTTGGTGATTTCCCGTGGGTCAGCACCCAATTCCCGGGCCAAAAGTTCCAGAGCTTTCGGCGTGCAAAATCCTGCTTGACACTGTCCCATCCCTGCTCTCGTCCGGCGTTTGATCCCATCCATAGAGCGGGCTCCTAATGGTCTCCGAATTGCATCCACGATTTCCCCTTCGGTCACCTGGCAGCAGCGGCAGACCATCTTGCCATAAGCAGGATTTTCGGCAATCCACTGATTGACCGTTTCCGGGTAGGCTTCCCGTACCCGCCGAATCTTCTCTCTGGTTCCTACAAAATGGGAATTGCGGGCCGGGCGCAACGTTTCCGCTACCCACTGGGCTACCAGTTCTCCAATGGCTGGGGCGCTGGTCAAACCGGGGGATTCTATGCCCAAAAGGTCGTAAAATCCGGGGACGTCCTCCGCTTCCCCAATGACAAAATCCCCATCCTCCTCATGGGCGCGCAGGCCGGCAAAGGAGGTGATCACCTGGCGCAGCGGGATTCCTTCCGCGCTCCGCTTCGCTTTCTCCACCACCTCCGCCAAGCCTTGGGCGGTGGTGGCCGTATCCTCCGGGTCCAGAATATCCAAGGCGGTTGGGCCGATCAAAAGATTTCCGTGGACCGTTGGCGTAATGAGCACTCCCTTTCCCCATTGGGTAGGAAGCTGAAAAATGGTTTTGTCCACGAAGCCGCCTGCCTGCTTGTCCATCAGGCAATATTCCCCTTTCCGGGGAATGATGGTCCGCTTCCGCTTGCTTACCATGTTATGCAGCGTATCGCTGAATAAGCCAGCCGCATTGATCACCAAACGGGCGGCAAAGTCCCCCTGATTGGTGTGGAGCAAAAACCCTTTTTCCTGCTTTTCCACCGCCTGTACTTGGGTATGGAACCGGAATTCCACCCCGTTGACGCAGGCATTTTCCGCCATCGCAATGGTCAGCTCAAAGGGACACACAATCCCCCCGGTGGGCGCATACAGCGCAGCCGCCACATGAGGGGAAAGATTGGGCTCCATTTGGCGAACCTCGCCGCCGCTCAGGATCTGCAGTCCAGATACCCCGTTTTGGCGGCCGTTTTCCAGCAAGGCTTCCAGCTTGGGAATTTCCTCCTCCTGAAAACAAAGGACCAGGGAACCGTTTTGGCGGAAGGAAAAATCCAGTTCCTGAGCAAGCTCGGCCATCCGCTGATTGCCCAGGACATTGAGCAGGGCTTTTTTACTGCCTGGCTTGGCGTCAAACCCGGCGTGGACAATCCCACTATTGGCTTTGGATGTCCCGGAACAAACATCCTCTTCCTTTTCCAACACACCAATATGCAATTGGTACTGGGACAGCTCCCGCGCCACGCAACATCCTACCGCGCCGGCCCCGATCACCACCACATCATACATCGCAACGCAACCTCCTCAGAACCAAACCAGCCAAGCAAAACCACGCGCGCCGCACGTCCCTTGCCTGGCTGGTCCTTGTTTTGGTTTTCTTTTTCCTCAGGAAATGCATTTCCTGGCCTGTTCGATTTCTTATTATTGTACCAGAAATCCTCGGATTTTTCAATCCTGGGATTTTTTCCTTTCCGAAATCGTGGTTTCATTTGGATGGTCCGCCCGCCTTCCTTGCCAAAAAAGCCCTGCTTTTGCAGCGTCCCAAAACAAAAAGCGCACCGAACTAGCTGGCTTTCCATACGCTTTGTTTGTTTTTCATCCAATCTGGAAAGAAGGAAGCAGATCGCTCTGGAGATCTATCCGCTAGTTTTCCGTTTCCAGGTTGGAAGTCGTGATGGAGCGGACTGAATATCCTTCTTTTGCAACGGCTTCCCGCAACTCCGAATCCTCCACCCGCCGCTGCAAATACACCACAGCCTGCTGTTTGGACAGGCTGACCGCAGCGTGGGCGCCTTTCACGCTGTTTAATGCATTGCGCACCACAAACACGCACCGCTCCCCAACCATGCCTTCAATCTCTAGGGTCTTAATCCAAGGGTAATAGCCCTGGTCTTTCTCTTCCCACATTTCTTCCAGGCGTTCTTCCAAGCTTTCCCGGTCAATCCGTTCTGCATCGTTGGAAGAATGCCGGTTCCGCAGCCAGCGTATCAGCAAGGTGATCCCAATGGCTCCCAAAGCGCACACCAATAACATCACTAACATGATTCTTTCCTTCTTTCCCAAAGTTCAGTCGTAGCTTTTTATTTCCATCCTATTTTCTCCGGCCGCTGATTTCCCCAGGTTGGGCCAGAAGAACATCCCTGCCAAGCAGGGGTCCAACCTTTCAAATTTTTACCCATCAGGGCGGGGACGAGCGACTCGCACCAGCGAAATGCCAACTCGCTGGTCGAGCTGCACGCATTGCTTCCTCTCTATTAGGATTATTATACTACAAATTTTTGAGAAAAGAAAGTTGAAACTGCTTGTATTCGTCCATCCTCGCTGGAATGGTGATGCAAAAGGTAATACCCGTTCCCAGTGTGCTTTCTATCTGGATATTCCAATGATGCTTTTGCAAAATCTCCTTGACCAGGGAAAGCCCTAGTCCAGCCCCAACACCCGATCCTCCATTTTCGTTTGAGCAGACAAAATCAGGATTTTGATCGCGCGGTTGGTTTTTCGGATTTCCCGCAGAATGTCCAAGCCGTCTAGACGAAGCAAGTTGCATCCGTGCTTCTTCTCCACCGTAGGCAGCATCCACCGCATACCCGCATTTTCGCAGTTCTTTGACTGGCACCCGCGACAACGCTTCTTCATCTTCCACCAACAATAATTTCAAACCAAACCATCTTTTGTCTGACGGATTGGAACATGGGACGCTTCGCTGGAAAACTGAATCTCCGTCTCTTTTTCCTCTTCTCAAGTCTTGCCGTTATCCCAGCTCATTTCCAGCTTGCCTGCGGTTTCATTTTGACGAACTGAGCGCTTTTGAAGCTATACGTTTTGTGTCACGGCAACCGCATCATTGCCAGAAGGACTGGCGGCCGATACCGCTATGCTCCCCGTGGAAATCGCTAGCGCCATTGCGCACAGGCTGGCTCCCATTGCTTTCCATTTTCTTTTGTTGTTTGTCATGATCATTTCCTCCTAAAGGTATTTTTCAGGTTCGCAACAGTTTTGTTGTTCCCTGTAACGCTAGGATCACAAACCTTCGGTTAGGAAACAGTTCGTTTTTCTTCTTTAAAAAGGAATCAAAATCCCGTTCAGCCGTCCGGCTGGTACTCCTGGATTGCCTGCAAAAAGAATGCGCCATACTTCTCCCACTTTTTTTGCCCCACACCGGGAATTCTCAAAAATTCCCCTTCGGTTTTGGGCAGGCTCCGGCACATTTCCTGCAGCGAAGCGTCGGTGAACACCACATAAGCCGGCACGCTTTGTTTCCGGGCCAGTTCGCCGCGCAGCGCCCGCAGCTTTTGAAACAGCCCCGGGTTTACTGCGACCATTTCCCTTGGCTTTGCGGCCGGCTCTTTTTTGGTTTCCTTTTCCATCCGCAGCCAAACCGGCTCGTTGCCCAACAGCGCCTGCTTGGAATTTTTGCCCAAAGATAACACGGGATAATCCCCGTCGCTGACATGCAAATACTGCTTTTCGATCAAACAGCGCACGCTGGCCCGCAGACGCGGTTCAGGCACCTGCCGCAACAGGCCATAGGTAGACTGTTTGTCCAAACCCAGCCGGAAGATCTTCTCGTTTTTCGCGCCTCGCAGCACATCCACAATGGTGCTCAAGCCAAACCGTTCCCCCGTCCGCTTCACGCAGCTTAAAATCATCTGCGCATCCACGGTGATGTTTACGCGCTCAAAATGATCCCCACAATTGTAGCAATTGCCGCAAAATCCAGCGTGGCGTTCCCCAAAATAAGCCAGAATGTATTTTCGCAGGCAGTCCTGGGTGTGGCAATAAAAGGTCATTTTTCGCAGCCTCTCCCGGTCTTTTTGCTGCACCTGCCGCTGGGTTTCCTCGTCTAGCCGCTCGTTTTCCTGGGCGTGTTCGATGAGAAACTGGTTGGTCACCACATCCTGGCCATGATACAGCAAAATACAGTCTGCAGGCTGCCCATCCCGTCCGGCGCGCCCAGCCTCCTGGTAATAGCTTTCCATATCCTTGGGCATATTGTAATGAATCACATAATGGACGTTGGACTTATCAATCCCCATGCCAAACGCATTGGTGGCCACCATTACGGTCTGGCGGTCAAAGAGGAAATCCTCTTGATTTTGCCTCCGCTCTTCCTCGCTGAGTCCAGCGTGATACCGGGTGGCCAAATGGCCGCTGCGCTGTAAAAGGTCACAAACCTCCTCCACCTTCTTTCGGGTGGAGCAATATACAATCCCACTCGTATCTTCATAACGACTCACTAAGTTTAATAGAGCTGTCTGTTTATCCGCCGGACGCTGCACCTCATAATAAAGATTCTTCCGGTCAAACCCAGTGGTGGTTTCTACTGGGCTTTGGAGCTCCAGGATCCGAATGATATCCTCCTTGACCGTCTGGGTGGCCGTGGCGGTAAAGGCGCTGACCACCGGACGCTGGGGCAACGAACGGATAAAGTCCGGCACCTGCAAATAGCTGGGGCGGAAATCCTGGCCCCACTGGGACACGCAATGGGCCTCATCCACGGCCACCATGGAAATCTCCGCAGACTGGGCAAACGCCTGAAACCCTTCGGTAGTCAGGCGTTCTGGGGAAACATAGATGATTTTATACTTGCCCGCACGGGCATTTTGCAAGGCTTTGAGATACTGCCGTTCCGTCAGCGAGCGGTTCAAATAAGCCGCCGCAACTCCTGACTGAAGCAACGCCCGGACTTGATCGTTCATCAGGGAAATCAGCGGCGACACCACCAAAGTAATCCCCGGAAACAACAGCGCTGGAATCTGAAAGCACAAGGATTTTCCCGCTCCCGTGGGCATGATTCCCAAGGCGTCCTGACCAGCCAGCAACGCTTGAATCATGGTTTTTTGGCCATCCCGAAATTCTGTGTATCCAAAATATTCATTCAGCGCTTCATATGCCCGTTCCATGTTTCTCCCTCATTTTCCTTTTTCTCCATTATAGCCATTCTCCCCTCCCCTCGTCAAGGGCAGGCTGAGCCTGTACCCACGCTCAGCTGGCGATCTGGCTTTTCGTTCGCGCATGCGCTGGTTCCTCGCTTGGCTAAGGAGGAATTTTTCCTTGCTGTCGCGCTCAGGTTCGTTTTCCTACTCCCGGCCAACAAGTTGGCGTTTTGCGCGGACGGCGAGCCGTCGGTTCGCTCACGCGAGTCGTTCGTCCCTCACCCTGATGAGCAAAGGCTTGAAATCCTAGCGTTGCGCTCAATCTCGCAGGCGCTCTCCAAGCTTCCAAAGAGCAATAGGAAAAAATGAGAAATCGGAACGTCATGTTCGGACGCCCCCTTCTCTCGGCCTTTCTTCTTATTCCAATAAAGAAAACGCCCCGGTTATGCAAATCTGCTGGTTTTCGCTTGCAGATTTACACGCCGGAGCGTTACCGAAATTGGTCAGATGTTAACCCGGACACATCGTCCGATCCCAAAGCGAAACGCTTTAGTTTTGCTGCGTTCCCTCTTCCAGCTTTTTCAGCGCTCTTTTTTCCGCCTGTTCCACCATGAAGTTTTCAACAACCAGAATGATCCAGCCAGCCATTACGAAGGCAATGGTGCAGCTTGGCATTCCGAATACTCCAAGCACGGTAGGAGCCGCGAAATTGATGAAACTAGTGAGCACTAAGCCCAGGAAAAACAGGAACCAGTATCTGCCGGAGTTGAT
>JAAWSO010000066.1 GCA_022801595.1 Clostridiales bacterium
TAATATTGCAAACCAAACCCACCCAGCGAGCGAGATCCGCCATGACCTGGGATAAGGAACCTCAAAGGAGAAAACACAACGTAACTCTACGGCCCTTGAACAAGGCTAGACGGTAATCTTTACCGGCTAAGGGGTTTGCAAAGGCAATATCTCGAATTGTCGTCCATGGTAAGGTAGCGGCCTTATCATGGAGCAAAACATGGAAACAAGCCCTTCTATGCTTTGCTCCATGATAAGCATTTCTGCTTATCACAAAGATGTTTGGTGATCCATCGGAGATTCGAACTCCGGACACCTTGATTAAAAGTCATATAGTCTCAAAATTCGTTTCTTGTAACAAAAAACAGTTGAAAAGATTGTGATTTTAAACAAAATTCTTCTATTGGATGGAAACTACAATTTACTCATAGACACCCCCAAAATAAGCTGATATAATAACAAATAAGAAAAGGAAGGTGATCCCTTTGTTAGAACAAAAGGATTTGCAGGCAATCGCTCAACTCATTGAAAACACTTTGGAAAACAAATTAGATGCGAAACTGACCCCAATCAACCAGAGGCTGGACACCATTGACCAACGACTGGATACCGTCGACCAACGACTAGGACGGTTGGAAGATGACGTTTCCACCCTCAAAGAAGACGTCACCGTACTGAAAGACGATGTCAGCGTCCTCAAAGAAGATGTCTCCGACATCCGGGAGGACGGTATTATCACCCGCAACGGCGTGAATACCATTTTGGATTGGGCGGACGATGCCAGTATCCAGGTTGTTCCCCTCTTTGGCAGAAAAGCAAAATAACTCCGTCCCTATCCTCCTATGTTTTGGCATAGGGGATTTTTTATTTGATATATTGCTTTAACTATGATAGAATTAATTCATTGACTTTCCTTTTTATTTTAGAATATCCTATAAATAATTAGGCATGATTTTACAAAGAAAAAATTTTTTGGCAAGTAAACAATAAATATGGCAAAGGAGAAAATGATAATGAGAGCAGAAGTTATCCCAATTAATTGCAATATTTCCCATAGAAAAAACTCAAATACAAATAGAAAAAAAAATATTTCTTTATATGTCCGGACAAAAGATCAGGCTATTTTACACAGCATAGTTTCTAAGAATGGGATTAAAATTTATAGTCACGGAGAACATTCTGATCTTTTAGTCTCTGCTGCTAAAAGAATTCAGATTAAGTAATCATGAAAAAAGAAAAGCCTATTCTTTATATGATTGCTGGTGCTAATGGATCTGGTAAGTCCACTTATGTAAAAAATTTACTGCAAACACCAGGCTATCAAAAATTACCCTATGTTTGTCCGGATACAGAAGTAGAACTCATCTGTGAAGAAAAAAATCTTCACAGATACGATATGACTGACGAGCAACTCAGAAAAATATACCTTCAAGCAATGGAGTTATGTCAACAAAAGAGATTTTTTTGTATTCAACACAAACAATCGTTTATATTTGAAACTGTTTTATCAACAGAGAACAAGATACAAGAATTAATCACCGCAAAAAAAGAAGGCTATCATATTGTTGGTATTTATGTAGGAACGAACTCGCCGGATATAAACATATCCCGTGTAAAAAAGCGTGTGCAGCAAGGTGGACATTCTGTTCCTATCTCTAAAATTCAAGATCGCTATTACAAATCTATGGAAAATCTCAAACATCTTTTTGCAATCTGTCATGAATTGTATATTTATGATAATACTTTCAATTGTATTTTAATCTATAAGCATTTTCAAAAACATCGTATGATCTTGCAAAAACAAATAGGTACTTTCCGCCGTGTTTGGGTTTATCGAAATGGTTTGGAGTGGGTGGAAAGATATGTGATACCTTATTGCACTTAAAACAAGAGCTAGGAAATATCTAAGATAGATGAGATTGCACAAAATTATCCCCTATGTTTCTGCATAGGGGATTTTTTATGTCAAATTCTGCTTTTTGTCAATCTTGCAAAAAGCAAAAAAACAAGCCTAGAAAAGCGTTTGGTTTTACCAAGCGCTTTTTCTTTTTTATCAAGAAAAGAAAGGAATGTTTCTATGAACAACGTAGTCATCAAAGGCAGGCTAGCTGCTGAACCGGAGATGGAAACCACCAATACTGGAAAAAAGGTATGCCGATTCCAGGTGGCGGTTCATCGCCGTTTCCAAAAGGAAGACGCGGACTTTTTCCAGGTTGTTGCCTGGGAAAAGAAAGGAGATTTTATCCACAATCATTTTCACAAAGGCCAGGAAATCTTAATCCGCGGCGTTATGCAAAGCAGCCACTATGAACAAGACGGTATCCGTCGGGTACAGTGGAAACTGGTGGCGGAAGATATCGAATTCTGCGGACCAAGGATGGAGCAAAAACCATTAGAATCATCCTCTCCCCAAACCACAGAGGAACCGAACAACAACATCGCCCAAGAGGAGATTCTGAAAAACAATCTGGATTCCCTGTATGAACCGATGGAAAGCGACGATTTTCCCTTTTAACGGAATCGGTTTCCCGTAATGTTACACTTCTTGCAACATTGACAAAAGAACCCTTCATATCTTAAACAAAGAAAAAGGAGAATTATTATGAACATTATTTCTGTTGCAAATCAAAAAGGCGGAGTAGGCAAAACAACTTCGGTACTCAATATTGGGGCTGGACTTTCCAAAGTAGGCAAAAAAGTATTGCTTATTGATCTTGACCCACAAAACCATTTAAGCCGTTGGCTGGAACACAACCCAAGCGATGGAAAACCTACCGTCAGTGAGATGATTTACCAAGAGGTTTCCGGCATCCAAAACTATGACTTTTCTCAATTTGTCCGCACCCACCCCAAGGAAAATGTAGACTTCATCCCTGCCAATCATATGTTGTCCGGCCTGCTGTCGATTTTAGGCACCGATCGGGACAGTCAAAATGTACTCAACCGCATTTTTCACCAAGAATTTTTCCTGCAATATGATTATATCGTCCTGGACTGCCAACCCTCTTTGGATTTGCTTGTGGCAAACGCTTTAAAAGCCTCCGATCAGCTGATGATCCCGGTGCAAGCCGATTTGCTGGCTTATGAAGGCGTCCAGGATATGCTGACCACCTTCCAAAAGGTCAAGCAAACCTCTGAAATCGGCGGCCAGCTGCGGATGCTGCTGACCATGTACCAGAAAAATACCAAAATGAGCAATTCGGTGTGGGAAGCTCTCAAAAAAAGCTATGGCAATCTGGTGTTCCATACCCCCATCCCCTTCCGGGCAGAAGCAAAAAACAGCACCGCTACCCGGAACAGCTCCGTCAATTCCAAAAACAGTGAGGTTGGACAACAATATATGGCGGTTGTCAAAGAAATGATATGGGAAAGATGAGGCTGATTTGATGATAATTAAAAAAAATGACAACGAACAAAACTGGTTGAAGAACACGAAATGTTTTGCTGCAATCATTTCGATCATTCTTTTTAGTATATCTGCAACTTGGTTTATGATTATATTTTGCATAGCTATGATCAAAGCTTTTGCAAATCAAGACAGTTGTTTGCAATGGATAGAACAAAATCCAGCCTTGCTGTTAATTCCTTTGATTTCTGTATTTTTGATCTCTTTTCCGAGTATGATGGCATCTTTATTTTGGTTAAAATTAGATGCAAAAATCCGTCAAACACTTAGTTTTCTTCAAGCTGTGTTTGGCACAATTTCTACTGTGATGATTTGTTTTTACTTCTTCTATAGGACTTCTGTATTTTTTTAATCACCTGTTTCAAAAGGCCTATTAGCCCTATAAGAATAAGCGGAAAATACAAAAATAATGATGCAAAAAGATTAAGTACTGTATTTTCAACCGCTATATTCATACACAAAAACCTCATATCATTTACTTTTTACTTAAATGATACACGAAATCATAAAAAAATAAAACAGTAGACCAGTTCTAATATCATCAAGGAAAGGACATACCACTATGACAACTTTTGATCTCCCCATCAAAACACTTCCCACCTTGGAAGAAGCGTATGGCAGTGTGCTTGGCGGTTCCCGTATGGAAAACACCGAAACCATCGTCAACCTCCCAACCGCATCCTTACTCCCTTTTCCCTCCCATCCTTTTCTTTTACAAGAACAACGGGTGCAGGATCTGGTTTCCAGCATTCAGGAACAAGGGATTCTCTCCCCACTAATGGTACGGGAATCCAAAGAACAGCCGGGTAAATACGAAATCCTGGCCGGACACCACCGACAAGCGGCGGCTCTGGAAGCCGGATTGGATACGCTTCCCTGCGTGATCCGAAATATCAGCGACGACGAAGCCATCTGCTTTGTTGTAGACAGTAACCTGCAAAGGGGATTTACGGATATGCTCCCAAGTGAAATCGCTACCGCCTTGACCATGAAGCACGACGCTATGAAGCATCAAGGGAAACGTTTGCCTGACCAGGACACTCCTTGTCATTCTGACAAAAAGCTGGCGGAGGAATCGTTGATGTCGCCCCGCAAAGTCAACCGTTACATCCGAATCGGCCGGTTCCTGATAAAACCATTGCTGGAACATCTGGATCAAAACCAATTCCCCCTGCTGGCAGCAGAACAGCTTTCCTATCTCTCCCCTGATCACCAGGAGCTGCTATCCTGTTATTTAGATGAAATCCCGGAAAAAATCTCCATTGACCAATCCCTTCTGCTTCGGGAGTTAGAAAACCAAGAAGAAACCTGGAACCGGCAATTCCTGGATGAGTTCTTCCATCCAGTCTCCCCTATCCATAAGCCGGTGAAAACCGTTAAGCTGAAAATCAAGTCCATCCGTTCCTTAATCCCAGAATCCTTGGGCACCCAGGAAGAAGTGGAGCAATACATTGTAAAAGCTCTTGCATTCTTCCAGGAACAAGCTTCCTTTTAAAAGCTTTTGTCAAATTGACAAAAACTTGCAATTATATATCTTTCAAAAGAAAGGATTCTATTCTATGAAAAATAATATCCAAAATATATTTATAGACTTAAAAAGCTACGAGTTAATCCAAAGTAAAATCTCTGTCGATGCATTGGTTTCATTGGTTTTTAATGGCATTGATATTTTAAAGATCCAACCGATATTCATAAAAGGATATCCATTTATGCTCGAATATCGTTCCAATAATCCACATCTAACCTATATGTATACCATCCCTGGATATCATACCATTGACCCTTATGAAAATGAATTTACGAAGAATGTGATTTTATACAATCCCAAGGCCATTGAAGCCTATGAGGATAATTTTTGTGGTGCGGAAATTCTTCTCTACACCAACAAACCGAGCCTTATCGTTATTCCTTATGATGGAAATGGTTTAAGCAGGATGGATTCTTCAACCGGGAAATTTATCCAAAGATTATAATAAGTATATCCTCTGATTTCTTTCTTATGACATTTTCCTAGTATTACTGCATAATAGTTGCCTTCCCTTAACTCTATCTCATTCGGCTTTCTACACGAAGTAATTAGTTTTCTACTCTTGATATCTTTAAAATGAATATATTTTTGAATTATTGCATTTCCTTCTTTATCAATAGATGAAATATCTTTTACTTCAATATATACTTTTCCATATACGATCAATAGCTGATCTTGAGGTAAGTTCTCCCCCCAAGATTTAAAACTATAGTGAGGGATAATACCTTTTTTAATTATCTTGTCATTTTGAGGCTTTTCAATCAATAAAGGATTGGAAGGTTGCCTTTGCTCCCCTTTCACCATCATGCTTATAGGCATATCTAGTTTGAATAACCTTCTCATTGTTGACTCAAGAAGATTTTTAATTTTCTTACATTTTCTAATTTCTTGGATATATTCCTCAACCACTTTTGTGGATGCAGTATTGTTGACATATGGACACATTTCTCCACCAACAGCAATATGGTACTGTTTAGGATAAGTTCTCAAAAACGATTTTGTCCCATTTTTAACTAATGAAAGTTGTGGTTTCTTACACCAAGGGCAATACATTTTCCCTCTATATAACTGGTTATAATCATCATCCGTTAATTTTTCAATTTCAATCAAGTAATGTTCACTTGATTGGTCTTCAGAATAATAGAAAGTATCAAATTTATAATCTGACATAGGGTCTCCTCTCATGTTTGATGTTTTATTTGTTAGATGCTACAATACTTTTCTGCTTATTTGACTTAATTATACCATAAAACTTCTGATATTTTCTTTATACCACACAAAATCAAAAATGAGAATCATGTTCACCAAAAATCAACCATTTGTCAAACTGGCAAAAAGCAAACTCCCATCTGACGATGGCCTGCTGGTTACAGGCCGAAACGCCCCTGCAGGGCGTCATGGGAAACCATATCGAAATCCCATCCAGTTTTTGCCACATAGATTTTCAAATAAGAAAGGAGAGCAATATGAAAAAGAAAGACGACCCGTATACCGAGCTACTCCATTTTGATTGGAAGCAATTTGAACAGGAACAACAAAAGTCAGAGGAATTAGAAGATTTCTGGCTTGAAAATTGGATGGATATGAGAGAAAAGAGAAAGCGAGACTCTATCCTAACAATACTAACGCTATTATTCGAATTCTGGTGTTTTGCTTGTTTTCTCTTGCATCATACCTGTGGATTTATTCCGAATCGGACAACTTATCTGCTTACTATGATCGTTTCCCTTGTGATAGCAGAGATCTTCGCTTCCCTAAAAATGGCAGTTGCCTCCCACGATTATCATGCTTCCATCCTTACAGTATTGCTTTATTTATATTTTGCTGTTGCAAATGCTGTGTGCGCGATTGGTGCGGTTTGGATGCTTTAAAAGCTTTTTGTCAATCTGACAAAAAGCATCCTTATAACTTAGCTGCCATAATCTCTGGAAAGGAGTGCTATCCTTTGAATCAACTTAAAAAATCCTAAAATCCCATCAAGATTTTACCATGTTGACACAAGATTACAATGATACATCTTTTAAAAAGGAAGGAAAGCAACATGAAAAAGAAAAACGCTCAAAAAAGCTTTACTTTTCCCGAATACGAAAAAAACAAACGGATTCAAGAGGAAAGAGAGCGATATGAACAACTCCAAAATGAAAAAGAATTCTTAGACAAAGTTAGCGGCAACCTCAAAGATACCAAATCATCTCAAAAAGAAAGCGAGAATTGCCCTTTTGAAGACGAGATCAAAGAGAGAGAAAGAATAGAGAAAATAATATACAAAATGGATAAAGGAGATAAAATACGCTCCACTGCATCCCTTCTTTTATCTTTTTTCTCCTTTATTTGGATGATTCTGTCCATCTGTTTTTGGTTAAACGGGATCACCCCTTTCTTTCTCTGTCCCATCGCTTCTGTCTTCACAATTTTATCCTTTATTTTTTGTCTAGCCCACCTTGACCTTTTTTTTGAAGTTGTTTTAAAATGGGAGCCTTACGATATTTTTGGCGATGATCCTGATCCAAAGTTCGTACCTAAAATAATTATTTATTTTCTTGTCGCTATCTTCGGAGGGGGAGGTTTTATAGGAATGGTGTATACATTTCCTTTGATTTAGACAACACATTTACTCTTTTTCATTACTCTTTTTCATTACTCTTTCATATCGGTTTCCTGACTGGGAAATACGAAGAACAATAATCATAAAACCAGAAAAACAAATATAGAAAAGGACTAAAGCAATACTACTCCATAAAAAACTATCAAGAATCCAGTACGAAATAAATAATCCTATACATGCTAAAGCTGGCAGAATTACATTTATAAAAACTCTTCTCCCACTTCCTGAGTAAAAACAAATTTCTTTCCAAATGCTGCTGTATAGATACCCTAGTTGCTTGTGGTAACGATTAATTTCCCGTTCAACAAACCAAAATATTTTTTTGCAATCTTGGTTTAAATATTTCTTCATCTTAAGCTCTATAAATTTTCTTGATTCTTCTGATTTAACTAGATAACATTCCAAGTATCCTTCTAGCTTTCGAATTCTTTTTCCATAAAAATCAGGAATTTTTCTTGGATTTCTTTCTAATAAATGCTTCCATTCACGAAAAAATTTCTGGATTTCCTCTATTTCTATCATAGACTCATGAAAAAATTTATCTTTTAAATTCATAATTGGATATAAAACTTCTTTCAATATCCACTCCATCCGTTCTTCATTCCCTTGGCTTTTTCTATGAAAATAGTTATATAACAAAGGAATGAAAGCTACAATAATTGGGACTAGAATAGATGCAAGAACTTTAAACCAAGGAAAATCTTCCATAAAAATCCTCATTTCTTCTTATATTTTCTTTCATTATACCGCAAAGGATCGAAAATGAGAATCTGGTCTCTCAGAAATCCCCTATTCAAAACAGGGGGATTTCTGGATTTTGAAAGCAACCGTTTGTCAGATTGACAAAAAGCAAACTCCCATCTGACGATGGCCTGCCGGTTACAGGCCGAAACGCCCTGCGGGGCGTCATGGGAAACCATATCCTAAAATCCCATCAAGTTTTTGCCACATTAACAAAAAGCTGTCCCTGCTCTCTGTTCTCACAGAGGGCTTTTTTATTTCCCAACAAAGGAGGTGAGCCATATGAATCCGAAATCCGACTGCCGGAATTGCGGTAAACGGAAGCTTGGGTGCCACACTCAATGCGCCAAATACCAGGAATGGAAAATCCAAAAGGAAAAAGAAAACAGTTGGCTGAAACATAACCGCATCGCTTTATCCCAATTGGAAAGTTCTATGAAACAAAGCAACTATTATCCCGTGCGACTTGTTTGAAAGGAAAGGAAGATTTTCAATGAACAAAAAAACAAAACAATTCTTTGTATCTGCCCTCATCGTCTGCCTGTTAGGTACCGTATCCCTGCCCACCGCGGCCGCATCGGCTGTCCAAGAACTTTCCCACATGGAATCCCAAGACGGAACCCTGCAAATCAATGAAGATTTTCTTTCCCAAGTACAAAATTTGGTGTCCGACTACTGGGACGACGGCTATGTATCGGAAATCCGATTCACCTCCGGGGAAATCGGAGCGCAAGTCGATGGAAAACAGATTGGCAGTCAAATAGGATGCCAACAAACGGAAGATACTTTCCTTATTTCCGCGCAAACCTTCGCCGACGTTACCGGCGGAGAACTTCACTTAGACTCAGAAACCAACTCTATCCGGCTATCTGATGGAGAAACGGATATGGAATCCCAGAACGCAGCGGTATTTTCCTCGGAGGATTCTCAACCGATCCCCAATGATGTTTTTCTTCCCGCTGATCAAATCTCCGAAGAATTGGGATACCATATTGCTTCTCAAGATGATACCACCATCACCTTTGTCAAATCCTTTCAAACCATGCGCTTGATTATCCAAGCTCCGAAAGTAACTCTCCATGGTGAAGATTATGGAGCCGTTGAAACCATTAGGGATGGGAACGGCACTTATGTAATGCAGTTTGATAGCATTGAGAAAACCAAAAACGCTTATGAAATGCTTTTGGAAACGGAGGGCGTAAAAAGCGTAGAAGAAGATCAAGTGGTCGCTTTGGAGGACTTTCCAGAATCACAACAAGAAGTTTCAACAACCGATCACCTTGCTTGGGGCGCAAACCGGATTGGTACCGATAACTTGCTGCTCAACATGAATGAGGAGCAAAAAAATCGTCCAGTGGTGGTTGCGGTATTGGACACCGGCGTAAGCAGCAATCACAGCGCCTTATCCGGCAGGCTGCTGGAGGGAACCAGCATGATGGGAGTAGATAACACCGAGGATTTCCATGGCCACGGTACCCATGTATCTGGAATTATCGCTGATGTCACCAAAGGCACGCAGGTAAAAATCCTCCCGGTCCAGGTACTCAGCGGAACAACTGGAAAAGGTTCCATCTTAGGCGTTGCTTCCGGTATTCAATGGGCTGTTTCTCATAACGCAGACGTCATCAACATGAGCCTTACTGCAAAATATTCCTCTGTTGGCGGCTCTCATTATTTGGATAAAGTAATCCGGCAAGCATTAGCCAACCAAACCGTGGTGGTAGCCGCCGCTGGCAATTACGCAACTGATACAGGTTTTTACTGCCCCGCCCACGTCCCGGATTTGCTCTGTGTCAGCGCGATAAATTCGAAAGATGAGTTGGCCTATTTCACGAACTACGGCGATGCGGTTGACTTGGCCGCGCCCGGCGTATCCATTTACAGTTCCATCCCAGGCAATAAATATGGAAATAAAAGTGGAACCTCCATGGCAGCACCATATGTTGCTGCTGCCGCTTCTTTGCTAAAATCAGTGCTGCCGGAAGCCACTCCAGAAAGAATCGGAGCATTATTAACCGAACACAGTGACGACCGGGGTGATCCAGGCTGGGACCCTCACTACGGTGCTGGTATCTTAAATCTTACCAACCTGTCTTTAAATGAAATTATAAATCAGCCTATTGGAGAAAAGCCAAAAGCAATCTTGGATGCCAATGTTATGAAAAGTACGAATCTCCTTACAATCAATAAGATTCCGGATGATGTAACCGCTATTATTCTAAAAAATGAATCCGGAGTACCCGTTGATATGCTCCCTCCAAACAATGGAACCGTTACCTTTTCTGGGTTAACGCCTACAACAACCTATCAAATTGTTGCAAGCAACCGCGCCGGCCAAAGCAAGCCTTTGATCGTAACCACAAAAAGAAATACCACCAGCAAGCCTTCCAGTTCCGGGAGCCTGGGCGGCGGAAGCGGCAACATCATCCATGACGTGATTCCCCCTCTGATTGAAAACCCTCCGGTAACGGTCGCGGATATGCTGGATACCATCCAGGTGGATATCAAGCTAAACAGTTCCTATCAGTTCCTGGTAAAAGGAAATCACGATACTGCCAATATTAAAGTAGAGGTAGCCGATCCGTCCATTGCATCCATAACCTTGGTGGATGGAAACGATCCCAGAGGCGCAAAATACCAAGTGCAGACGAAATCAACTGGGACAACCAAAATAAACGTGACCTACCAGGGAGAAACCTCCTCCATGGAAGTAACCGTTACCCAGCCTCAACATTCCCTGACTGTAGATACTGCTTCCTATACCCTGGCTCCTGGCGGTCAATATACCATCGGCTCTTGGCTCCAGGATGGGAATGGGAACCAGCTGACCGCCTCACAGGTCCAGGAGCTGATTGACTCCCAAAAACTGGTGGTACGGGATTCCAGAACCG
Organism: Clostridiales bacterium; assembly: GCA_022801595.1. GTDB lineage: Bacteria > Bacillota > Clostridia > Oscillospirales > Acutalibacteraceae > UMGS1071. The sequence continues at coordinate 11,151 of JAAWSO010000066.1, forward strand.
GCTCGGTCTTTGACCTAAAACAGCTTCCCAATGGCAATTTCCAGGTGACCGGCAAACAGGAAGGCATCGGCTATGTGCTGTACGAAATTGGCGGCGTTCATGCGTCGGTTAAGATTACCGTACAAAACGAATCTGCTTCCCAAGGTATCGCTGCCCGAAACACGATTTTCTGGTCGCAGCTTTTGTCAATCTGACAAAAAGGAGTGTTCTCATAAAGAATAAGAAAGGCTGATAAAGTATGCAGGAACCGAAAAACAAAAACATCTTATTCCAAAAGCAACCATGGAAAATCATATCTTAACCACAGAGTGTGGAGATATCTATGAAGTGCTTGCAACTGGGGAAAAGAGAAACTTTTTGTCAGCCTAACAAGAGCATCCTTATAACTAGCTGCCATAATCTTTGGAAAGGAGTGCTATCCTTTGAATCAGCTTAAAAACGCACAAACCCAATTGCTTTTATACCACACTTATTCCGATGAGGTCTTTCTGACAAAACAGAATATGCTCAGTATAAGAGACTCGTTAAATATTGTAGCATATATTCAACAGGAAAATTTTTTTATCAATCGGAATTTAGAGATATCGGTAGAGGATCTTTGCAAAATTCTGCATCAGTATTTCAATTTTGAAATTTTTTCCCAAAACTCTTTATCTGTTCACACCTTTCGGGAAATTCATTATGATGATTACTACAACAATTCATATTTCCCAAACATCATCTATGCTATTGATTTATTTTACTTTTTTGAAAGATGTAGGATGTCTGAATACCCGAAAGAAATCCAAGAAAATCAGGAGTTAAGAAAACAGATACAAAAGTCTATTTCCCAATCTCTGCAAAATTCTTTTCAAAATACCGGATGGATTTAATGTTTGGGAAGATAAATCTGCCTATAAGAATTCACCTCGCTTTCAAAGGCATTATAACCATATCTTTTCCAATCTCCAGCAATCACTATCGGAAAAAAATCTTTATTATAAATTTTGTGATTGATTTTATAATATAAATCCTTATTTTGAATGTGAACTTTTAGTGTATATTGGTTTGGCAAGCTAGCAAGTAAAGGATATTTAAAATAAATATTTTGTTCATCTTCTCGATATTTAAAATAGAAGCATTCGATTAAATGTTTTTCAAACAATCCTTTTGAAAGAATATAGTTGCTACGATTATCAAACAACATTTTCCAATTTACATCGAGCCGTTCGGAAAAACAATTGGCTTACCTTATTTTCTCCCATTGGTTAAATGCTGACTCTGACACTCTTACCAAGCTAAGGTGTGCAAAAACAGAACAGGCAATGGAACAAATACTGAGCCAATATCTTGAGCTGATCAATCCTAACATCTACTACATTACGGATGAAGGACAAAAGTATAAGGCTTCCAGGAAAAACCATATCTTAATCACAGAGTTTGGAAACGTCTATAAAGTGCTTGCAACCGGAGAAGAATAAAAGGCTTTTGTCAATCTAACAAAAAGGAGTGTTGGGATTTCTTTAGCAAAATTTATGAGATTATTTAAAGTCAGGGCTTCGTACAAAAATTTTAAACTGCAACTGAAAATCAGTTGCAGTTTATCTCTATCTGTGGTATAATAAGCCAGAGGGAGAAAAATATGAGTAAAAAAGAAAAATTGTTGCAGAAATTAAAAAAATATTCGAAAGATTTTACTTTTGAAGAAATCCAAACGTTGTTGGAATCTATGGGTTTTCAATGTTATGAAAAAGGAAAAACAAGCGGCTCAAGAGTAAAATTTATGAAAGGCAACCTCTCTCTTATTTTACATAAACCTCACCCTAGAAAAGAACTCCTTACATACCAAGTAAAACAAATCCTAGAATTTTTAGAAAAGGAGAATTTGCTATGAATAATGTAATGGAATACAAAGGCTATTATGGTAGTGTAGAATACTCCCCCACAGATAATATCCTCTTTGGAAAAATCATTGGAATCAATAGTTTAATTTCTTATGAAGGAGACAGCGTCCAAACTTTAAAAGAGGATTTCCAAGAAGCCGTGGACGATTACCTAGATATTTGCAAAGATCAAGGAATTGAGCCAGAAAAGGTTTACCGAGGAAGTTTTAATATCCGTATTAGCCCTGATTTGCACCGCAAAATTTCTTTGTATGCTGCTGCCAAAAAGTGTTCCTTAAACTCTGTTGTAGAAGAAGCTCTACAAAGGCTAGCCAAAGAACTTTAGAACGAATTTTTTCGCTAACTTGACAAAAAGTTGATAAAGGAGAAAAGCGATGGATATTTATGAAAAGATTGATCGTCTGCACCAGGCAATTTCCCTAGTCAAACCCTTTGAAGGGCATATGCTGGAAGAATTAAAGGAATATTACCGGATTGGTTTAACATGGTCCAGCAATGCGATAGAAGGAAATACCATGACGATTAGTGAAACAAAAGTTATCCTAGAGGATGGCTTAACCGTTGGCGGCCGCCCTCTCCGGGATTTTTATGAAACGGTCGGACATGGAGAAGCTTACGATTTTATGTTTTCGATGATAAAAAAGAAAACCATCGACCAGAAAGATATCAAAACGATTCATTACTTATTCTATCGCAAAATTGATGAAACCCAGGCCGGTATATGGAGAACGGAAAGAATTCTGGTATCCGGATCACAATATCCATTTCCAAAACCAGAAGATATTCAAGAACAAATGCAAGCTTTGGAGAACTGGATCAACCAGGAGCGAAACCGTTATCACCCGGTACGATTCGCAGCTCTCCTTCATCTGAAATTTGTCTCCATCCATCCCTTTATTGACGGCAATGGACGTACCAGCCGCTTACTCATGAATTTAGCCCTCATCCAAAAAGGATATCAGTTAGCCATTATCCCCCCTATTCTTAGAACAGAATATAACGACACGATTCGGCAATATCAGAATAAAGGAAAAGAAAACCCGTTTTGTGAACTAATCGCAGAACGAGTTTTTGAGACACAAAAAGAAATCATGAACCTTCTTCATATCCCCTACCCTAGTCTAACATAAAAATAACGAACTACCTCTTGTCAATCTGACAAAAAGCATCATGGAAAACATAGCAAGAAAAATATCGTGCTGATCTCCAATTTCTCACCGGATAAAGATTTGTGCCTCTATTTTTTAAGATGCGTATTAACTTTATACGTGTTCTATGTTATAATTAAAATACAAGGAGGATCACAGATATGCCACTGAAACCAAGAGAAATGGAAAAAATAATCCTTGCAGACGGATGGATATTGAAAAACCAAGAAGGTTCTCACAGAAATTATGTTCATCCCCAAAAACCAGGTAAAGTTACCATTCCTTTTCATGTAGGCAAGGATTTAAACAAAAAAGTCGAAAATTCTATCAAAAGACAAGCAGGTCTGAAATAGCCCTGCTAGAACGGAGAGGTGTATTGATATGTTATCTATGTATCCCGCTTGTTTTTTTCAAGAAAACGAAGGCTATTCCGTTGTATTCCCTGATCTCAACTGGTTAGCAACACAAGGCGATACGTTTGAGGAGGCTATGGAAATGGCCGTTGACTGTTTGGCTGGCTACCTTCACACTTGCCAAATAGATGGAGATCCTATTCCAAAGCCATCGAAACTATCGGATATCGATCCTAAAGCGGTTGCCAAAGAACTCGACCCAGAATCTACAATCGGAGAAGCTTTTGTAAATATGGTATCTGTGGATGTCGCTGCCTATGCGAAAGAACATTTTGAAAAATCCGTGAAAAAAACGCTTACCATCCCTGCATGGCTCAACAAAGCAGCATTAGAGCAAAATATTAATTTTTCTAAAGTATTGCAGGATGCTTTAAAAGCTCAACTTCATCTTGGATAAATTATTTTGTCAATCTGACAAAAAGCAATCCGATCATACACTTTGTGATTTTTCTTAAAAACTTTTCTTTTTATCGTGGTTTTCTCTTGACATTCCTCCGCTTATGTATTACAATGTATTACATAAGGAGATGATGCTGTATGCCACATATTACATTCCGCGTATCCGAAACTGAAAAAGAGTGGATGGAAAGCTATGCAAAACTACATGGACTCAGTCTTTCCGAGGCGGTTAAGAAAGCGTTCTTCGATAAGCTAGAGGAGGAATATGATATTGCCGTTGCCGAAGAGGCCTACAAAGAATACCTTGCAAACCCTAAAACCTATTCTCATCAGGAAGTAAAGGAGATTTTAGGGCTATGAACGAATACAGGGTAGAATACTCTGAACGGGCACTAAAAGACCTCAAAAAGCTGGATAAATACACCCGCCAGATAATTTATTACTGGATTGATAAAAACCTAGCTGGATGTGAGAATCCTCGCGCCCATGGAAAAGCTTTGACTGCCAACCGTAAAGGACAATGGCGGTACCGGATTGGCGATTATCGCTTGATTTGTCTGATTCAAGATCATGAGTTAACCATCCTTACGTTATCTGTGGGGCACCGACGTATGATTTATTCTGAAAAATAAACCCATGAGATTTTCTGCTTCTTATCAATCTGACAAATAATTACCTTGTAAAATATACTGGAGGGTTAATATGATTTTGTATCATGGAAGTAATATGGTAGTTTCTAAGCCACAATTAATTTCACAAAACCGATTTCTTGATTTTGGCTTTGGCTTTTATACCACAACAAATAAAGAGCAGGCTATCAGCTTTGCTGATAAGGTAATCAAGCGCCGAAAAGAGGGAATAAAAACTGTGAGCATTTATGAAATTGATGAAAAAATCGCTTTTCAGGAATGTTCCGTTTTAATTTTTGATACCCCAAATGAAGCATGGCTCGACTTTGTGTCCAACAATCGTTCCGGCAATTACGATGGAGAAAGTTTCGATATTATTTTAGGACCAGTAGCAGACGATGATGTATATCGAACTTTCACTCTTTATTCCGCTGGTGTTTTTACAAAAAAACAGACCCTAGAACAACTAAAGATTAAAAAGCTATATAATCAATTGGTATTGACAACAGAAAAAGCACTTTCTTATCTATCTTATCTTGGTACAATCCCAAAGGAGGAATTTTAATGGAAGAAAAACAATTTGACACTATCCTTATCTTCCTTGTTCCCCAGGTGATCCAATTAATTGCTGAAAATTTCTCATTGGACGAAATCACGGCATCACAAAAATTTTATGAATCCAATATCTATGCGTTATTGGAACAAGAAGATACCAAACTGTGGCATTTCAGTCCAGTAACATTATTTAATATGTTTGATGAAGAAAGCAAGACTGGAACCTTTATCTTCCCAGAGGAGACGTAATCATGAGTAAACAAGGAAACTTTTTAATCTATTGTGTGGAGCAATATAAGACGGCTAAAAAGATCACTGGAAAACAGGTATCCCAACTCTTTACCCGATATCAAGTTTGGGATTATATATATTCCTGCTTTGAGGCACTGCACACGACTGGAACAAACTATATTGTTGAAGATATTGACCTATATATTAAGGCAAGACAGCCATCCTAAGCAATAAATAGATAAACGGGCTGTAATGTGATCGTTTCCAAGAAGGGAACATTAGGACTTTCCACCACAGACGTTATGATGATCAGCAAGCCTGGCGGCTCCACCTATGATTTCTATGTTTTGGGCGTAAATGATACTTCTAAAATCAAAGTGGCTTCCAACAACACCAATGTGGCAACCGTTCAACTGTTGGATGCCAAAGATCCACGCGGCGCAAAGTACCGGATCACCGCAAAGCCAACTGGCAATGCTGCCATCAAAGGAGCCATGGGCACCAAAATCGCCTACATTGATGTGGAATATAACGGTCAGAAACGAGATATCCGGGTTCTGGATTACTCCGTTGCTGGTTCCATCATGGTGGATACCACCAGCTACACCATGCCCACCAAAGGCGGCACTTACCAGATCGGCCTGACCATCAAAGACGGCGACGGCAACAAACTGGAGCCAAAAGAAGTTAAGTGGCTGCTGGATGCGGAAATCCTCAAGGTACGGGATTCCCGGACTGGCTCCATTGTGGACTTGGTGCAGTTGGAAAATGGAAACTTCCGGGTTAACGCCAAAAAAGCTGGCTCCACTTATATCCTTTTTGAGATCAACGACTGCCACACTTCTCTGCGGGTTGACGTAAAAGACAACGCAAAGGCTGGCGGCGCAGCTACCAGAGATACTATCTATTGGGGCTTCACTACCGACACCCAGCCAGTCCGTTTTACAGCTCAGTCTCATTATTATGTGAATCCAGATAACTCCTGGAACGAACAAGCCATTGTCAATGATATGGTTGAAGTTGGCAAGCAATTTGGCTTACGTTATGAACCTCGCGCTACCATTTCCAACTCTGGATATGTACCTTATAATTTAGGTAGTTATCGTTCTGGCAATAACTATAATCAAGCAGGTTATTATACTTTAGCAGATTATGATGCTTTCTATTCCCAGCGTAATTTTTTTGATGCTATAAAAAGTATTTCCTCTGATTCCCGTTATAGAAACTACGATGGAAGTGAAAAAGGACAAAATTTTCGCCCTTATATTACAAAAGATAGCGATGGAGAAACACGCTTGTACGTTTTAATTGGAAGCAATGTAGGACTAAATTCCTAATAAGCAAAAAACTAAGCGAATAAAAGAATAAGCGAAAGCCCCCTGTTCAAAAACAGGGGGCTTTTTTGCGTTCTTAAAGTAACGATTTGCAATCTTAACAAAAAGAAAGGAGTTCTTGTCTATGTCTTCCTCCATTCGCGGCCCACCTTGACAATTTCCCCATTCAACTCACTTTTATTGTTTCTTTTAAGAAAGGAGGTATATCCTCTCGTGACCAAACCAAAACAAATTTTGAGAAAGAGTACCAGTGTTTTTCTGGCTGCTCTTTTTTTCTTTCTCATGATCCCCCTGTCCGGCATTTTGAACTTGACCGTCCATGCCGCTTCAAAAGGAGAATACGATGTAAAAGTTCGATGGCGCGCATCCTGGACAAAAGGTTTTTCTGTTCGCAATCCTCACGACAATAAAACCTATAGTGTTTCCGGCCATGGTACGATTATTTACATTGATGGCGTTACTGCATACTGTCTCCAGCTAGGCGCACCAGCAGCCAGCAACCCTTCCGCAATTCTCCAAGTTGCAGGAATTTCGGAACCCAGCTATTTTGAGAAAAACCTTCCAAAAGATACTCAAAAACAAGTTGCCCTGATCTTAGGCTTAAGCCAAGATTTGGGAACCAGCGGCCATGAGAAATATGTGTACGACTATGCCAAACAAGTCCTAATTTGGGAATCCACCCTAGGCTTTCGCAATTACAAATCCTTTGAGTACAACAAAGATACCGATAAAATTCTATTCAATAACATTGGAAATGGCTCTGGAGCTGCAGACGGCGTAGACCTAACCGCTAAAGAAATTAGAGCAGCCTATGTGGAAATCGAAAACAGGGTAAAGGAATATTTAAAAATTCCGACCAACACTGTTGACAAGCCAGAAAACACTAAAGTCGCCGCCCAGATGGTTCCCACAAAAGTCCCGGCTCCAACCCCAGACAAGCCGGACGCTACCAAGATTGAAAAATGGACGGCGGACATCAAAGACCCCACCTGGAAGTATACGGATATCGCTCTGTTTAATAGCAGCCCGACTGCCCAAAAATACAAAATTGTCATGTCCTTGCTTCCAGACAACACAGGGGTTCACATTGAAATGCCCCACCCTACCAACCCGGACGGTACCCCCTTGGACGAAGCCGGATGGAATCCCATCAAAGCAGAAATTGAGGCCGCCGTTTTTCAAGCGGACAAAACTCAAAACCAGCAATTGAAAGCGATTACTGGTGGTGATTTTTATTGCTATGCAACCGAAGATCCCAAAGACCAAAAAATGATTGCCGGCACCCCAAAAGTAGACCCCATCTCCCTATTCTTCAAAGTATCTTTTGACCAGCTTCCGCCGGAAACTCCTGATCCAGACCCACCCCCGCCGGACCCGCCAAAACCACCAAAAATTGACGTACCCGGCCAAAAATACGGCGAATACGACGACGCAGGCGGCCTGGGCGGCGCAACCATTGTGCTGTACCAAACCGCAGGCTATGAAAAGGTAGAAACGCCTCCCGGGGAACCGAAGCCGGAAGTGCCCGAGTATGAACTGGTGCAGTATGACACACCAAAAAAGATTGCCACCACTAAGAGTAAAGACGACGGCAGCTTTGTATTTCGGAATCTATCTGGCGGCGAATATTACGCCCAGGAGCTGGATCACGCCACTGGCGGCGGCTACACCCTGGAGGGCAGCAAAAAGCCAGTCAACAACTATTTGAATCCCACTGTTTTCAGCGACGAAGGAGAGATCTGCTACTTTAATATTGAAATGACTACGGACCCAGAAGCTGATTCCCCTTATACCTTGACTGCAGATACGGAGTACATTGAACTGTACAATTATCAGCAGCACGGTATGATTTCCATCCAAAAGCTGGATAAGGAAACCGGCGATCAGCCGCAAGGCGACGGTACGCTGCAAGGGGCGAAATTCTCCATTATTGAAGTGGAGGGCTACGAGGCCGACGGAACCCCATACGGCATGGTGGTGCAAAACCTAGTGACCAATGAGCAGGGAAAAGCCACTTCCTCCGAGCTTCAAGAAGGCGTGAAGTATTGCATTACCGAAACCAACGCCCCCATCGGATATTTACTCTATACCAATGGGGACAAAGGAGCCTGGTATCAGGAATTCATGATTGAATTTGACGGCGACCATGATAATGAAATTACCTATGAATACACCCGATTAGAACATGGCGTTGCCGGCGGCAAAAACGATACTCCCATGCAGTGTGCGAACCAGATCAAAAAAGGCCGGTTCAAGATTTACAAATTCCTGGAGAAACTGCCGGATGGCAATCCAGGGGAAAACGATAACCAGCAAAAAATCCCAGGAGCCGGCCTGACCTTTGATATCTACCTGGCCAGCAAAACGCCAAAAAGCGATACTCCAGACGCCGAATATGTGGAAAACCGGTACATTTTCCGTCAAAAAGCCAACGGAGAAATTATGACGGTAGAAGAAATGGCCAATACTCCAGAACTAGCCCAAGGCTGGGTTTCTTCCGTAGTAACCGATTCCAACGGCGAGGCTATCACAGAGCTGCTTCCCTATGGAAAATACGTGGTAGTGGAACGGCAGCCCTTAGCAGGCTATGATCTTCCCCACGCCATTGAGCAGTGGGTAGACAGCCAGGTATACTGGAACCCCATCACCAAAGACTTTGTGGGTACGGTCGGCGGCGACGGCATGGGCAATGACGGAGGCTTAGGAATTGAATATAACCCTCCTTCCTCTACCCCCACCATCAGCCAGGCCAATCTGGTAAAAAACAAAGTCATGAACGCCCTTGGCACCAACAAAGTATATGACGAAGCGTACCGGGGCTGGATCACCGAAGAACATTACCAATCTCTTCTCACGTATTACGACACCTTTGTCAATACCCCCCACTATGTGGATAAAGACGGAAACCTGTACGATGAATGGGGCGACCCCATTACACCGGAAAATGGTACCTTGATGACCAAGGATGCAGCCATCAATATGGCCATGGACTTGTGCAGCAATATGTACGACCAGTATGTGGCCATTGATTACGACCCCGATCAGGTCGTAGAAATCGGCGGGGACGTATACCAGGAGCACAAGGACGAATATGAGGCTGCCCATGGCAAACCCCTGGAAAAAGTGGATGAAATCACCTACCCTCTTTACATTCAGAACCAAACCACGAAACGATACATTCAAATCGTAAAAAAGGACGCGGTCAGCGATAAGCTGATCCCTCTCAACGATTTCTATTTCAAGGTCTGGGACTGCACCCGGGAACGCTGGGTGGAGGATAACCGGAACAGCGCCACCCTGGGACCGGTTGATGTTTGGCAAACCAACGCCAAAGGCGAAGCTGTCGGCGTCAACGGGGAGGACTTAGCCGGAAAAGCCAACCTGGTGGATTTCCTGGAATTCGGGGAAAAAGGATACGATATCTACGAAATCCATACCCATTCCGGGTATTACCTTTCCGAAACTCCTGTCCATTTTGATTTCAATTACGACAGCTACAAACCGGGAGAACCGGTGATTGTGGAGTTCCACAACAATCCGGTACTGGGCAACGCGACCCTCCAGAAAGCTGGAGAGGGACCGACCAGCATTGTGGAAAACGAGGACGGCACCACCAGCATCCAGTTTTCGGACGTCAACCTAAAAGGCGCAATCTTCGGCGTATATGTGGACGATAACCAGCCCGTCCGCGCCAAGGACGAGGACGGTACCATCCGGGAAAATCGGAATCCCAAACGGAATTATTCCTACGCGGTGGATACGGAATACGCGGAAACCACCCGTACCCTGACCTTTACGGCCAGCGACACCCTCAACGCCGGGGCATTGGTGGAAACCATTATGACCGATGAAAACGGGATCATCAAAACCTCCAATCTCTACGAAGGAAAATACTATTTTAAAGAATTGTACAGCCCGGTGGGATATGAGCTGGAAGAAAGCCAAATCCCATTTGAAATCCGGGATACCCACAATAAGCCCTTTGAACCAGAGGACGAGAACCTAAACCCCCGTTCTCCCACCGCGACTAACCCAGACCCTGCTATTACAACTCCAAACCTGGATTACCAGCCGGAAAAAGACCGGCTGGGCGCAGTGGAACCTGCTCAAAATCCTACCCTAGAGCCTTTGGAGATGGTATTTGTCAGCGCATATAACAAACGGCAGCAGCTTGACCTGGATATCATCAAGCGTTTTGTAATGCCAGTAGATGGAGCGACCTTAGATTGGACGGGAACGAAAGTGGCAGTCTACGCCAATGAGGATATTAAAAATCCAAACTATGTGCCGCCGGAGCCAGAACCTCCAACCGATGGCCAATTCGACAAAACTTTGCCGGAGGACAACACTTCTGGCCAACCGGACAAAACCTCGCCGGAGGACAGCGCTTCTGGCCAATCTGACAAAATCTCGCCGGAGGACAGCACTTCTGGCCAATCTGACAAACCACTGCCGGAGGAGGAATCCCCTCCCCAACAGCCAGAGCCGGAACCTGAATTCCTCTATCGGAAAGACCAGCTCATCCAGGAGTTTGAAATTGCCGATCCTCACGGCTATGTTCTGAAAACCCAGGAGCTTCCATTTGGCAAATACTACGCGAAGATCACTAAACTTCCCGCCACCGTCATTTGCCGGACGGAAAAATTTGAATTCCCTATTTTCCTTCCGCCGGAATCCCAATCCTCAGAAGCACCGGAAAAGCCGGATGTACTGGAGGAATCGGCTCCCACCACTGGGACGTTTGACATTGACTTGACCAAATATTTTGTTTGGGCATGGGATGCGGAGCATGAAAAAGACCATATCGCGGAAACCCCCAGTGGGATGTTTCAGGATATTACCTTTGGTTTGTATAACCGGAAGGAGATCAAGAATGCCGCAACCGGCGCAGTTTTGGTTCCCAAGGATACCCTGCTGAATCTCTTTTCTTTTGACGAGAACGGTAAGGGGATTACAAAAGTCTACGACGAACAAGGAAATGTGGTCAGTTACGCCTGCAATCATCTTCCAATCGGGGATTATTACATCAAGGAGCTGACCACGTATCCCGGCTACATTTTAAATCTCGATGAATTTGATTTCCGCTTCTATCCCAACCAGGAGGAAGATAAAAAGGTGCACATCATCGCAGTTTCCGCCAGTACGGAGAAAAAACCCATCCTGAACCGTCCGGATGGAACACCGGAGCTTCCAGACCAGCCAACTCCACCAGAACCAGAGCCACCCCCGGAGCCTGAGAAACCATCGAAACCGAAGGACCCGCCGCCGCCAAAAGGGAATTTGGAATTAACCAAAACCGACGTCTCAGACGGAATGTTAATTCCGAATTGCGGCGTACAAATCCTGGACGAGAATATGCAACTGGTGTTCCAAGGATATACCGGCACGGAAGGAAAGGTTGTATTCACCCTTTCCCCCGGCAAATATTACTACCGGGAATTTGACGCTCCTGCCGGCTATCAGATTGACGATACCCCCTTCCCGTTTGAAATCCGATGGGACGGGGACATTGTGAAAGCGACCATGACCAACGAAAAAGCCACTGGTCAATTGGAACTGACCAAAACCGACGTGTCTACCGGAAAGACCATCCCGGACTGCGGGGTAGAAATCCTGGATGAAACCGGCAAAATCCTGTTCCAAGGACGGACGGATGAAAACGGCGTTGTGGTATTCCCTAACCTGCCTACCGGCAAGTATTACTACCGGGAGTTTGACGCGCCGGAAGGATATCTCCTAGACAGCACCCAATTCCCCTTTGAAATCAAGGAAACCGGTGAAATTGTCAAGGCGGTAATGACCAATGAACGAAAGCCCAGCTATCTGGAATTGACCAAAACCGACGTGTCTACCGGAAAGACCATCCCGGACTGCGGAGTGGAAATCCTAGATGAAACCGGAAACGTACTCTTCCAAGGCAGAACCGACGGGGATGGAACCGTCAAATTCCAGCTTCCAATCGGCAAGTATTTCTATCGGGAATTTGACCCGCCGGCGGGATATCTCCTGGACGATACCCCCTTCCCCTTTGAAATTAGGGAAAACGGGGAAATCGTGAAGGCAGTGATGACCAACGAACCCAAAGTGGGCCAAATGATCCCCAGCTATACGCCGGACGGAGGCAGCGACGAGCTGACCGGGAAACCGCCAAAGCCAGGGGACCCTTCCGTCCCGCAAACCGGGGAAAACTGGCTCTCAACTTACGTTGGGATCGGCGTCCTTTCCGCTTCCACGCTTTCCACCATCGGCCTGCTGATCTGGTTTTGGAGGGATCGGAAAACCATGAAACAACAGGAGGAGGAAAACGAGCATGAAACATAAGCCGAAAGCCTTGTGGAAAAAAACCGCCCTTCTGCTTGTTTCCGCTTGCTGCTGCGCCCTGTCTTTGACCGCCTGCGGCAACGACCTAGAGGAACTGAAGCAATATGAAACGCCATCCCTGCAAGTCATTTCCCCGACCCTGATCCAGTATACGGAACCTTTTTCTTTTGTGGGAAAAGACGAGTCAGAAATCGCTTACCTGTTTGACGATCAAATGATGCTCGGGAAGCATCTTTTTGAAAAATCACAGGTGGACTATCAGGTGATTTCCAAAAAAGAAGTCACCAAACCAACGACAGTTTCGGAAACCGTCCGGTACACCGGACTCAAAACCAAAGATTTCGCCCCGCCGGAAACCATTCAAATCCAACGGGACGGAAAACAGCTGCAAGCCACGCTGCAAGACTTTACCGTAGAATCCGAAGGAGTCTCCCAGGCGCAAACCGGACGTTCCATCCACCTTTCCGCTAATACGAATTTCGGCTACACCACTTCCCTGCCGTCCCCAGGCCAGTCCAAATCGGTTTCTTACCGAGATGAAGCGACGGGCAAAACCATAACCGCCAATCTTCCGTTGGAACGGATGGATACGCAGACTGACTGGCATTGGAGGGACGATGTAGAAATCCCCATTACCGTCACCACCTACGACGCCAATACCTACCTGCTCAACGGAAAAGAAATCCCCAAAAATGAGGAAACCCCCGCTTTGGAAGGTCACGAAAACGATCTTCTTGCAGCGTTAAACCTGTCCCCAGACAGCTACCGCATCACAAGTTGTCAGTGGGATGGGGAGCCTTATACCAATGAGTCAGGAGAGCTTTGCCGCAATGCCGTTGCCTACGGGCAGCGGTATGTCATCCAGTGCCAGGCGGTTTTCTCCGGCAGCGTCCCTCTTCCTCCCATTGAGAAGGAAACCTACCAGGGAATTGCCACCTATACCGCAACTGCAAAGCAACCCACCGGGGAAATGGAATATCAGGTGGAAGGGATTGCCACCTACCAAGCTTTGGAAACCAATCAAATTTCCATTCCCATTTTGATCGTTTCCATCGGGATTTTGGTCTTGATCCTTCTGGCGCTTCTGGTGATTTTGCTCCTTGCCAAACGTCGAAAAAAGAAAGCGGAAACCGGACGATGACTTTCCGAAAAATAGAATTCTTTTGTCAAAAAGCAGGATGTTCACCATCCTGCTTTTTGACGCCATTTACACCATTTACAAACAGAAAGAAGGAAACTCACATGAACAAATTTCAAGTCTTAACCCAAACTGGCGGCGACGCTATGGCTCAGCTGGAAACCACCGCCAACAACTTTTTTAAAGATATTCAAATCTATATTTGGATCGCCGTCGCGGTGGCTCTCATTACCAACGGCATTCTATGCGTGGTTGGAGGCGAAGAAGGACGACAAAAAGCGAAAAAAGCGTTCCCATGGGTGCTTTTGGGCTGCGTCTGCGTTCTTGGCGCCGTATCCATCGCAACCTGGGTGACTGGAAATGTCGCTTTCAGCGGCTAATCTTCCAAATAAAAAAACAGAGAAAGGAGGGAGTCTCCTTGAAAAGAAACAAACAAAAAAAGCTGGATTCCAGCTATGAAATCAATCAGTCTGGAAAACAGCTTCTTGGGGAACACCGGATTATTTCCAACAAGAAAATCCTGCTTCCTTTTTTGGGCTTGGTAAGCCTTGTTTTCTTTTTCCTTTGCAATTACCTCTTTCAAATGATCCTCCAAATCCCTAGGATCAGCCACACAAGTGAAATCCCGTTTGACCCGGGAATTGGAAACGCCTTTGTTTTCCAATCAAATTATTGGATTTTTTATGTGGTACTGGCGGCGGTCGCGCTCTTTTTTGATCTTCGGATTCTCTACATGGTGCGAACCAACTTTAAAGATTTCAATGTGAATCAAAAAGGATCGGAACGCTTCGCGACCTTGGAAGAAATCCAGAAGCAATATAAGGAAATCCCGGAAAAAGACTATCCCTACCCTGGAAAGCCAGGGGCGCTCATCTGCCGCTATCGGGACAAAATTTACATCGACGACAGCCCCGTCAATAACCTAATTATTGGTATGACCCGAAGCGGTAAGGGCGAAACCTATGTGTTCCCTTCCATCGATATCTACAGCCGGGCACAGAAAAAATCTTCCATGATTATTGTGGACCCAAAGCTAGAACTGATAAAGTCCAGCTATCAGACCCTGAAAAAACGAGGGTATGAAATCCATATTTTGAACCTGACCAACCCCAGCGATTCCATGGGATTTAACCCGCTGCAGCTAGTCATTGACGCATACAAGCGCAAAGAATACGCAGAAGCGGAACTTCTGTGCAGCAGCTTTTGTTTTTCCATCTTTAATCCAGATGCCGGGGACGGCGACAGCCAGTTTTGGTCTAATAACTCCACCGCTTTATTGACTGCCTTAATCCTTGCCCATGTGGAGGATTGCCTGAAGGCGGATCAGAAAGCCAACGAATTGGCAGAACAAAAATTTTTGGAAAAACAACAAGCCTTCCATCGGCTCACCCCAGAAGAAAAAGAGCAAGTCCGTAATAATTGGGGGGCTGCCATGGAGAAACAGTACGCCCTTCCAGAGCAAGTCTTTGTCCCTTCCCATGAAAATGAGAAAAAGATCAATATGTATTCCATTATCAATACCTTTTCCATTCTTGCCAACCAGCAAGTAAACGAAACCCAAACCGCCCTAGACCGGTACTTTTCCTGCCGTGACGATCTAGACCGGGCGAAGCTGAAATATTCCGCCATCGGGATCGCCGGAGATCGGACAAAAGGGAGCATCTTTTCCAATACCTTTTCCAAACTCACGGTATTTACCTATGAAAACATTGCCAAGATGACGGCGGAAAGCAGCGTAAACTTGGAAGATATCGGGTTTGGCGAAAAACCAATCGCCGTGTTTTTGAGCATCCCGGACTATGACCGGAGCAATCACTTTATCGCCAGCGTTTTTATCCGCCAGCTTTATTTTGTCCTGGCAAAAAAGGCCACGGAATCCATGTCTGGAAAATGTACCCGGGAAGTCATTTTTCTTTTGGACGAATTCGGGAATATCCCGGCCATTGAAAGCATGGCCAACATCATCACGGTCTGCCTTGGCCGGAACATCCGGTTCAACCTGATTATCCAGTCCTATTCCCAGCTGGATCAGCTGTACGGGGACGACAGTCAGACCATCATTGGAAACTGCGGAAACAAAATTTACATCAAAACCGATGATCTGGGGACAGCCAGGGATTTTTCCGAGCTGCTGGGAAACCGGACGGCAATCAATGCAAACCGTTCCGGAAAAGTCCTCTCTATGGAAAAAACGTTGACGGAAATGTACGAAGAACGGGCTTTGCTCACGGTCAATGAACTGATGCGGCTGCGGCAAGGGGAATGCGTCGTGAAACGCTCCATGAAGCAATCCGATTTGCACGGAACCCCCATTACCGCTTACCCCATCTTCAATACGGGGAAAACCGCATTTAAGTACCGGTTTGAGTACTTGACCGATACCTTCCCCAATCCCGACAGCATTGATTTTGAAAAGCTGAAAAAGGATGAAAAGCTGGAAAACACCAGCGACATTGAAATGGAAAAACGGGTCTTTGATCCCAAGGCGCGCCTGGCAGAGCTGGAAAAAGAACAGGCGGAAAAAGAAGCAAGGGAGCAAGCGAAGGCACAAGAAACTCCCAGCAACCCTCCCCTGGAACCTTCCGAACCAGAAAAAGAGGAACCGGGAGATCCCCTGGACGACACCCCTCTGGCGGATCTGCCCGGCTTCCAGCTTCTCTGCGGAGCCTGTCGGCAAAATGGAATTGAGGAGGATTTCTCCCACATGACCCTTGGGGAACTTACCCATCTGGTGGAAGAAAAGGTGCGGAATTACACGATTTCCGCAGACTGTTACTGCTTCTTAATGGATGCGATGAAAAAAGAAAAACAGAAACTAGAACCAGGATCGGAGGGGATGGACGATTGACTTATCAAACAAGCCGTGTGGCGCAAATCCTCACGGATTTCGCCCAATATTTTTCTCAATCCGCCTGGTACTCCGATCTTCTGGTCTGGCTTTCCCAACTCATCTTAAACCTGATGAAAACCCTAGTGGACGCGGCGGACACTCTGCTGGATAAGGTGTATATCCTCTTTGATTTCACCCGGTCCTCCCAGGTCACTAGCTTTCTGAAAACCTTTTATCCTTATTTGTGGATTCCCTTTGCCATGGCCCTGGTGATTTTGGGATATCAGCTTATCATGAACAAGGAGGAAACCAAACCAAAAGTGGTGCAAAACCTGCTCATCGCCGTCCTGGTCATCACCGCCATGCCCAATATGATGCTGATGATCAACGATTTTACAAAGACGGCTACTACTTATGTCAAGGACAACGATTGGGGCGTAGAGGAAACCACCGACCCCAACTTTACTTTTGCGGATCGGATTATCCTGGATCAGTTAACCGATCTGCGGTATCTCAACCGTTTGGATTGGGATATGAAAAAGCTGAAAGGCGATCCGCCCCGCCGCAACAACATCACGACCAAGGCGCAGCTGGATTCCCTGGACTGGACCGAAAAACTCTGGTCCAAAGGAAGCTTTGACGGGAAGCTGGAAAGCGATGAAAAGATCAACGACAGCTTATCCGGCAGTGAAAAGAAAGAATTTGTCTTTGATTATTACCTGCAATACAACGACAAATCCAAAGCGGTAGAAGCAGTGAAAATCCAGGATCATTCGATCATGACGTTTTTAATTCGTTCCTACTACCGCTATCACATTGATTTTGTCGCCGTGCTCATCACCCTGGGCGCGGCTGCTTTGGTTCTGTTCTTCACGGCTTTTAAGACGGCAAAGCTGCTGTGGGAGCTTGCCTTCCACCAGTTCCTCGCCCTGATCTTTTCCGCCAGCGATCTGAATACCGGACAGCGGATCAAAGCCATTTTAAAATCTATGGCTTCCATCTATATGACCATTTTTCTGTCCGTGGTGCTGCTGAAATTCTACCTCATGAGCTCCTCTTTCATCAACTCACAAAACAGCCTGCCCACCTTAGTCCGAGCCTTTATCCTTCTGTTCCTGGCTCTGGCTTGTATTGACGGGCCAAACATCCTGGAACGGATTTTGGGTATTGACGTAGGCCTGAAAAGCGGATTCCATACTGCCGCAGCAGCGTTCCGGGGCGGCCAAAGCATTTTCCGGGGCGCAAAAGCAGCTGGACATGCCGTATCCAATGCCGGAAAAGGGGTTGCTGGTGCAGCTAGTTCTTTCTTTTCCCGGAAACAGAACGATGTCAGCGGGTATTCCCCCAAAGGTTATCAGGGAGAAAACATTAGTATTTACCATTCTTCCAATCAGAGGAGAGAAGGCGACTCGAAAGAATCGTCCCGCCAGGATACTTCCAAGTCCATTTATAACCAAAATAAATCGGAGTCAACCGCTGCCCACCAAGGGGACAGCGGGTCTATCTACCAGAAAGGCGAGCAAAGCTCCCAATCCAATGTAGGAATCCAGCAAGAACAAAATGCGGAGCAGGCCAGCCTGTATACCAGCAATTCTGCCCAACAGTCGGATTCCCAAACCATTTCCCAATTTTCAGCGGGAGACTCGGCCAATGCCCAGTCTCCATCTCTCTATGAAAATACCTCCCATACGGTAGAGAAAAAAGAGGAAACCAAGCCAGCTTCCTCCCCGTCCGCCTCTGGAACGAAAGGGCTGGGAATCTCAGCTTCCGGTCAAGAAAAACTTTCTCCTCCGGGAATTGCCGGGAAGAATTCGGAACGTCCGAAAGAGATCGGCGGCCTGTCCAAATCCTCGCAGAACCCATCTTTGTTTGGCGGAAAACCATCCGCGATTCCCCCTGCGTCCCCTCTAACGCAAAACAAAGATAAGCTGGGAAGCCACGGCGCAAAATCTTCGGATCTTCCCATAAACCGGGATCTTGCTTCCCTGTCATCGGACAAGAAAGACAGCCTGTATTCCAAACCGCTGGACTCCTCCAACCGGGAACCTTCTGGGAAAACCGACCATCCAAACGCTCCATCCCTCCACCAAGAGCCGCCTGTGATCAGCTTCCTGGAAAAAGGCCATGCCGGCTCTCTGGAAAACGCAGCGAAACCTTCCATCTTCCCTGAGCCGGACAGCAGTCAGCCAGAAGAACAAACCTTATTCCCACCGGAACTTCCAGACAAACCTCTGGAGCAGCCGCCGGAAAACCCGAATCAACCAGAAAAACCAAAACCTTAACGAAAGGAGGCATAACCCATGCCGCAAGAAGATTCCCTGACCATTGTTCAGGAACTCAATTCTCCCATTAAACTAAACCGCTGGCTGTATCTCTTTGATTTATTTTTCATCATGGGATTCCTAGCAGTTTGTTTATTCTTTTCCAGATTTGTTCACAGCTCCCTGACGCTCCCGTATGGGATGTTCAGCTTAGTTGTCTCCATCCTTCTGACATTGCGCTCCCCCTACAACCCGCAAAAACGGATTTTCCAAACCATTCTTTTTATGGTCAAGAAAGACCGGGCCGTATACCGGCCAATTTCCATGGAAAAGGAGGACAAATATGACCTTATTGGACAACCTGACTCGGATGTTTGATAAATCCGACCGGCTCATTACGGAACTAATCCCTTTTCTCTCTTATGAAACCATTTCTGCGGAAGACGGATATTTCCGCCTGAAAAACGGGGAATATCTGGATATCCTTCAGATTGTGTGCAAGGATTTGATGAATATCCTGGAAAGCGACCTGAACTTTGATATCTTTACCTTCTCCAAGTTTTTCAAAACCTTTGGCTCCGATATCAAAATCATCGGCATGAACTTCCCCATTGACATTGTTCCCCAGCGGGAATATCTGGACTACAAAATGGAGAAAACCGCCAATACCGTGTATAAAGAACGTTTGAAAGAAAAACGGAATGAGCTGGAGCGCTTGGCGGCAGGCAGTACCTACCGGGAATATTACCTGATGTTTTTTTCCAGCAGCCTGGAGAATTACAACAGCAATCTGAATCTAATCCAGAAATCCCTTGGCAACCACAAGTTGGTCAAGTCCATTTCTGCTGAGAAAAAAGCGAGAATCCTCTTTAAGCTCAACAATAAAAATACCAACCTGTATGGATCGGACATCGACCTGTCCATCATCCAGCAAAAGAATGAAATTTTGCAGGAAAAAATGGAGAAAGCCACCCTATCCCTGGAGGAATTGGAAGCTGCTCGGGCGGAAACCCAAAGAAAGAAAAAAGGAAACCCGCCGCCCATCGCCCACAACCCCTACCTGCTGGAACTGCTCCAGCCCCAGGGCGGGATTTCTTTCCGGGATGAAAAGATCGTCAAGACTGGGGACGGATACGAAGCCTGTATCCATGTCTACCAGTTTCCCCGTCACGTCCCCCAGCTGTGGCTGATGGGGATCGTAAACATTGACGGCGCAGTAACCACCCTGGATATCAGCACCAAGGATAAGCTGGAAGTCCAGCGGAATATTAACCGATCTATCCAGGAACAAAGCCTGCGGTACGCTTCCTCCAACGCGGTCAGCGAGAAAATGGACGCCCAATCCCGCTATGAGGAGCTGACCAGCCTTTACCATGAGATTTCCAGTATGGGCGAAGTGGTCAAGGTAGTGCATTCCCGCATCTTTCTCTCCAGCCAAACCCTGGAGGAATTGGATCAAAACATAGCCGGAACCCTCAACCACTTGGAAAGCCATGGGTACAAAGGGGCGGTTTTTTTAAATGAATCCAAACACGAGTGGCTTTCCATGTACCGGTCGGCCAAACAGCAGAACAAAACCGAATACAAACGGTATGGACAGCCCATTGTGGCCGGCGCCCTGGCCACCGGGAACCCCTTCCATTTCACTGCCTTACACGATCCCTGCGGCACGTATTTTGGATACACCTTAGCCAAAGGGTGCGCGGGACGGGTGATGCTGGACTATTTCCACAAAACCACAATCCGGATGTCTTACTCCGGCGTCATCGTCGGCCGGATGGGATCGGGAAAATCTACCCTGATGAAAAAACTCATTGAGGATCGGATTATCCGGGGCGACTTTATCCGGGGCTTTGACGTGATGGACGAATATCCTCCTTTGGTGGAAAAGTACGGAGGCAAAATCGTGTCTCTGGACGGCTCCCAAGGAATCCTGAATATGTTTGAAGTCCTCCTGGCGGACGACGGGGAACAGAAAGAAAATACGTCCTTTAACATCCACATTTCCAAGCTCAACGCCATTTACAGCTTTCTTTCCCCGGAATCCACGTATCAGGAACGGTTGGAATTTGAAAAAATGACCCGCGCCTTATACGTCCGGTTTGGACTGATCCCAGAAGATTTCTCCAAACATTCCCAAATCCAAGTAACCGGACTGTCCGCCCAGTCGTATCCAACCTGGTCGGATTTGCTCCGGCTCATCCGGGATGAAAAACAGCGGCTGATCACGCTGGAGGTTTCCATCCAGGAAAAAGAAGCCATGGGCGAACGGATACGCCGTTTGGAAACCATTGAAATGACCGTGGAAAATGTGGTGATAAACTACGGTTCCATTTTAGACGGCCACACTTCCATTGAAAATATCTCCCAAAACCAGGTAGTTTTCTTCTCCATCAAACAGCTTCAATCCCTGAAAGGCGAAATCTTCAACGCCCAGTTTTTCAACGCCATCTGCCTGTGCTGGAACAACTGCATCCAGATTGGCGGGGAAATGAAACGCCGATGGATGGAAAAAACCATTGCTTGGGCGGACATTACCCGCTTCCTGATCACCATTGATGAAGCCCATTTGCTGGTCAATGCCAACCGGCTCCAGGCCGTGGATCAGCTAATTTCTTTTATGCGCCAGGCCCGCCACTATTTCTGCGGCCTGCTGTTCGCTTCCCAATCCATCCGGGATTTTGTGCCGGAGGATTCGGACAAAGAAGGAAAAGCCGTCATCAAATCTTTGTTTGAATTGACCCAATACAAATTTATCCTTCAGCAGGACAGCAACGCTTTGGAAACCCTGTCCACCATCTTCCATGACCAGCTGACCGCCTCGGAGCTTTCCCATATCCCAAAATTTGAACAAGGGGACTGCATCCTGGCCATTTCTGGAGACCAGAACGTGGAATTCCACAACGACGTGGATCAGAAAGAACAAAACCTATATCATGGAGGCGCGTGATGGCAGGCAAGAAAACCATCTCTAAATGGCTGGGCAAAAAATCCATTAAAATCCTGATCGCCGCGGCAGGCGGGCTTCTCCCTTTTGGCCTGATCCTTCTGCTGGGTTCTGTGTTCGTCTTGATTCTAGGAGCCGGCTCCGCTTATGGCAATTCCAGCGCGGGCGGGGGCGGCGGCGGAATAATCAACGAACAATACGGCGATCTTGTTGCAGCCTATGCGCAGGAATATGGCGTACCATCCGCCCTGGTATTGGCGGTCATGAAAGCGGAAAGCGGGTTTAATCCAACGGTTGTTTCCCCGGTGGGCGCTGCCGGACTGATGCAAATGATGCCAAGTACTTTTGAGTGGATGCAAAAGAGCTATTTCCCAGAAGACCATTACACAGCCGCGGATCTCTTTACTCCAGAGGTCAGCATCAAATATGGAACCAAATATTTATCCACCCTGACCAAGAAATATGAACCGGAACTGGAATCCGCCATTGCCGCGTACAACGCTGGTTCCGGCAACGTGGACAAATGGCTGAAAAATCCAGCCTATTCCTCCGGCGGGAAGCTGCATACCATCCCGTTTGCCGAAACCAGAGCATACGTAAAAATCGTGATGGGATACTATGAAGAATATCAGAACCAAGTCATACTCCCTGGCAATCCAGACTCTGGATCGGGAGCCCTCAATGATAACCTAAACGCCATCGACGGGAAAACAAACCTGGGGCTTGTCCAATTTGCTTACAACGCACTCAATGCCAAATCTGGATATATCTACGGGGCATATGGGCAGACCGTGACCATGGAGTTTCTCCAGCAGCAGGCCAATCAATTTGTAGGGAATACCGCCGCAAACCTGACCCCCTCCGAAGTGGAAAAGATCTATTTCAAGTTTGGAGGACATCCTTCCTTCGACTGCATCGGGCTAATCAAGGCATATTGGTGGCTCAACGAATCCACCGGGAAAATCAAATATGGATCAAATGGAGCCGCCGATATGAATGCCACCGGCGCATACCAATCCGCAGTGAAAAAAGGACCCATCAAAACCATGCCGGAAATCCCCGGACTGGCGGTTTGGCAGCCTGGCCATATTGGCATTTACGTCGGCGACGGGTACGTCATTGAAGCCCAGGGCAACAGTACCGGCGTGGTAAAAACCAAGGTTTCCAAAGGCCGCTGGACCCACTGGCTCCAGCTCCCCTATTTGGAATACCAAACTTCTTAAAAAGAAAAAGAGGGGATATCTTTCCCCTCTCTTTCTCCGCATTGCTATTTGCCAAATAAGTCGCTGTGTGTGCCGGTACGGGCTAATGTCAGCACCAGCACATCATCCTCGATTCGGTAAACCAGCAACCAATCCGGAAGAATATGGCACTCACGGTGCCCCATCCAATCTCCAGACAACGCATGGTCTTGATTCTTTTCTGGAAGTGAATGACCCATTGCAAGAGACGAAACCACATCTTCCAACAGGCTAATTTTTAACCCTCGTTTGATCGCTCACTTATAGTCTTTTT
Organism: Clostridiales bacterium; assembly: GCA_022801595.1. GTDB lineage: Bacteria > Bacillota > Clostridia > Oscillospirales > Acutalibacteraceae > UMGS1071. The sequence continues at coordinate 34,755 of JAAWSO010000066.1, forward strand.
TGAACTGTGTTGTAGGCTTGACAATATATTTCGTCTTTCTCATGCTTTTAACTCCGCAAACAACTCATCCAAATCGGTATAACCTTTTACCGACGGATCTTTCGCAATCCTTTCCGCTTCCAGCATGGCCGCAATGGTTTCCTTGTTGGGCTTTGCCAGCTTGACTTCAAAGGGCAAGCCTCCTGTACGGAGAGACTGGCGCAGGAATACATTGATAGCCGTCGTCAAGGTCATCCCAAGTTCCCCATACAGAGCTTCACTCTGTTTTTTGAGCTCACTGTCCATACGGACGCTGAAATTTGTTGTGTTTGCCATATTATCTACTCCTTTTACATTGCATTATACTGATATTATATGCTATTTGCAATGTAAATTCAACTTAATTGCAAGAAAAATTCACATGATAACCCTTCAACCCAAAAGAAAAAAGAGGGATATCTCCCTCTCTTAGTCTTCATAGTGCCCCCTACAGGAAGCAATTTCAATGATGTCGCCTTTCACCCGATAAACAATTCAATTGGAATCATCAATCCTCCGACTCCACCAGCCAGATAAATTTCCTTTTAGTGGTTCGGTTTTCCCGATTCCATCAAATGGATTGCGCTCGATGTCTTTGATCAACTGATTGATCCGTTTCAATACTTTTCGGTCTTGTTTTTGCCAGTACAAATAATCCGCAAAACCATTCTCCGCAAATTGAATGCTACTCATGTTCCATAGCCTCAAGTTCCTCCATGGTTTTGCTGACAACATGGCCGCTTTCAATTTGTTGGATAGATTTCAGCAAATGCGCTTGATTTACCGGAGAGTAAAAAGGGTCGGTATGGGGTACGAATGGAAAAGCTTTATCCGTACACAACTGGCATAAAAACATAGTAATTCCTGCGTTTAGTGTCAATCCCATTTTTTGCAAAAGTTCTTGACTTTCCGCTTTGAGAGCATCATCAATTCGTATGGTTACATTGCTCATGGATAACAACCTCCTTTTTCAACTATTTTAGCAGATACGAAAGCAAAAAACAAGTGCAAACAACGTGCAAACAGCATGCCCTTAACAAAAATATAACCAATCCTATAATATTTTAGAAAGGAGCATAAAAAATTGATTCTTTTTATCGGGACCCAGGCAGCGGGCTATTTTGTCTCCGACGTGGCCGCGGCTTACAAAGAAACCGTGACCTACACCGGCGCTTTTTCCTTTTTAGAAGAAGCCGGGGACGCCGCCCTGGAAACCCTATACGACTTTATTATTATCAATGTTGAGGAGCTTCCTGGCTCCCACGAGGAAATCGCAGATTTATTATTCCGCATCCATCAGTCCACCAAAAGTACCCTTGTGGTGATGGCCAGAAATTATTCTCCCCAGTCGGAACTCATCCAAAATATCCAAAAGGTGGGGATTTCCCATCTTCTCACCGCCTGCTCTCTTTCGGGAATCAAAGAGCAACTGGAAAGAATCCTATCTATGGATTCGGCTCCTGCCTCTCCATCCGTACCGCAAACACCAACTACAGAATGTCCGGTTTTTTCTGTGTCTCCCTCCAACCGGAGGTTTCAAACCATTGCGGTGGCTGGGGCGAATCCCCGGATGGGAACCACCACCCAAGTCTTGCAGATGGTCAAATACCTGCTGTTTCGAGGAAGAAAAGCCTGTTATCTACAAATGAATGGCAGCAATTTTATTGGGGATCTGAAACGAACCTATGAAATCTCTTCCGAAGATCCGGCCATTGGAAAAGTAACCTACCAGAATGTAGATTTGTTTGAAAATCCAGATAAAATCAGTCAGGCGTTCCAATTCGGATACGATTTCTATGTCTATGATTATGGAGTCATTTCCTCCCCTTCCTTCCACCGGGTTTCCTTCCTAGAAAAGGATCGGAAATTTCTGGTTTGCGGCATAAGCCCAGAAGAATTGCCCCATACCAACCAGGCGATTTCTGAATTCTACGATTCCGACGTCCAGTATCTGTTTAATCTGGTTCCTGTACAGGATCAGAAAAGCATCCTGGAAATGATGGAAAACCAGGCGTCCCGGACGTATTTTCCCGGATATGCCCCCGATCCTTTCGTATATTCTTCCAGCAGCAACGTCATGTACCGGAAAATTTTCGGGAATGAGACGGATACCCGAAAGGAACCAAAAAAGAAAATAGAAAAATCCAAATGGAAAAGAAGGTAACGCCATGTCGAAATTTAAAAAAGGAAACTTTGTGACTGGTTATCAGGAACAAAGAAATTTCCAGGAAAAACAAGCGAAATTACGGGAAAAGAATGCGATCCAGGACGATTCCGTGGTGGTGGTAGAAAAAAGCAACATGGCCAAATTCACCGTAAAAACCATTTCCGCCATCATCCGTATCGCCGCCCTTGTTGTCCTGCTCGCCCTGGCTGCCGTAGGGGTCATTTGCTTGATCTACCCCTCTACCCGCCTACTGTTCTTTTCCATTTTTGACGGCACCATAGGACAGCTGCAAGGGCTATTGGGACTTTAACCATTTTCATATTGAAACAAAACAGTCGGATTGTGCTTCATCCGGCTGTTTTTCTTTGGAAAGGAGGTTTTTGAGTGAATCAAAACCACAAATTGATTTATGTCTGTATCCCGCTTCGGGAACTATTCCAACACAAATACGCAAAAATTAATCTGATCAGCGAACACATCCAAAAAGAAGGCGGTACAGCTTTCTTTTCCTGCGATGACCCCCATGGGGAACGGCTTCCCTACTGTGACGAACTTTGGGTATATGCCAAATACGCGCGACAGCCGGATTCCAATACGATTGATTTTGCCACGGCTCGCGCCTTAATTGTCTCGTCCATGTATGAAATCCCTGTGAAATATTTTTATAAAGCATTCACTCCCCAGACCATAGAAGACTGTGTGAACCGGATCAAGGAAGGAGAAAGAGAACATGAAACTTCCCCAGAAAATTCCAGTTTCTTGGATTCTCATTAGCCTTTTGGGGGTAACGACCCTTGGATTTGCCATTGGTCTTGGGGTTACGGCTGTCCAGCTTCGAGCTTTTCAAAACAGCTATACGTTAAACGGCCAGGAAATCATCTGTACTGCCCACAAAAAAACCATCCAGCAGTTATCCGATGAAATCGTATCCCTGAAGCAGACCATGGAAATCCAGGCAGATTCCACAGAATCGAAAATCAAAGCGGACTTAACAGGATTTTTGTCCGCCTATTACACCATTGATTCCCAAAACTACGATCCCCAGGATACCTTGGACGCCGTGTCCTCTTTGGTTTCCCCAGACTGCCTTGCACAAATGACCGTCATCCCAGACCCCCATGTAGAATCCATTCCAGAAGGGACGGAAACCTTCGCATACCGATCTTCTTTTTCCCTGGATCAGTTTTTTGTCCGGGTTTTGGATACCGGCTCCGCACGGGCAATCGCCCTGGGAGAAGTATCCATCTTTACCCAATGGGGAAACAATACCGATTCGGTCCTGCTTCAGATGGACGCCCAATATGATGCGGAAAAAGGAAGATGGATCGTAACTTCCTTCACTGGGATGGATCAAGTATCCCTAACCCCATTAACCCCATAGAAAGAAGGCGATTCCCTTTGTTCAAAAAATCATCTAAGTAAAACAAGAAAGGAACATGGAATCATGAGTAAAATCGACCGTATCATCCAGTCAGCTAAAGATATTTATTATCGGACTATTTTTCAAAAACTGGATCACTATCGCGGGTTAGCTAAGGACTTTTATTATCGGACCTATGGCTGGAAAAAGATTCCTCAAGATGAGCGATTCCACATTCTTCCGGTTGAAAAATTCGGAGGATATGTGATATGGGACAATCTAAAAAAAGAACACTATCCTAACAGTCAACATTTCATCACTTTGGAACACGCTCAGAATTTTCTGGAGATAGAAATGGAAAAGGAAAATAAATACATAGAGTGGGAAAACATTTCAAATCTTTCCCAAAATCCTTCCTCCCCGGATCAACCGCAAACCAATGTGGATTCCCCGAAAGACCAGGAGCAAACGCACGACCAAACGAAAACGGTTGTGGCTCTGGAAAGCTCCGAGGATGTTTCTGATCCGAAAAAAGCTGCGGAGTGGGAAAACATTTCAAACCTTTCCCAAAATCCTCCCTCCCCGGATCAACCGCAAACCAATGTGGATTCCCCGAAAGACCAGGAGCAAACATCCGCCCAAACGAAAACGATTGTGGCTCTGGAAAGCTCTGAGGATGTTTCCGATCCGGAGAATCATTTTACCCACCAGTATTCCGATGGCAGACAATGCGTCAAGTACCGTCTGGTGAAGATTGGCCAGGACGGCAATTTAAAACCCTATGCTAAGGATAAAATTTTTATCAGCACGGATATGGCGGAAGAGTTTATTTGCGATCATACGTCACAGCTCACCGTCGTTTCCTATGACGATCTGGTGCATCAAGCCGAAAAAGAAAAATTTGGGTATCCAAAAGACGCCGGATCTTTTTCGCAAAATCAACCATCTCCATCCACAAAGAAAAAAAGTTACGATCTAGAACGATAATTTCAAACAATTGAGGTATCCATCTTTACCCAATAGGGAAACGATATCGATTCGGTCCTCCTTCAGATGGACGCCCAATACGACCCGGAAAAAGGCAGATGGATCGTAACATCCTTTGCCGGGATGGATCAAGTATCCCTGCATCCCTTAACTCCATAGAAAGGAGAGATATTCTTTGTTTCAAAAAAGAGCGCAAAAAACCGCCCTTCCTCCAGATAAGCAGCCGGATCAGGAGGCTCAAAAGCTGGCCGATCTGCATAAAAAACTGACCGGATACCAAACCGAACAGAAAAAAGAGTCCCCCGTATCCAAAAAAGTGTCCCGTTTCTTTTTTGGCCGTTCCTTCCGCAATACCTTCCTCATCACCTTCAGCCTAGTTATTTTAGGAGGCTACGCTGCCTTTTTCACTTCCCCTTTTTGGCTGCCTTACAGCGGGAATTACAGCTTTACTCCCCTGGGCAGTTCCATTGAGTTTGCCGACCATCGTACCCTGACACTCTGCCGGTGGGACTATTCCCCAAAGCAAAACCTCATGGAAGTGGAGTTGGAACTTGACAATCCAAACTTTGACGGGCTGGATCAGTACCTTTGTGATGTGGTCATCCGCACTGGCTCTGGGGAACAAAAAGGCCGGGTCAAAACCATCATTGCCCAGGATGACTTCTTCGTCCTCCACATTGTGGATGTACCCAAAAATTTCACCGAATTGTCCCTGCGGGTTCAAGTCAACAGTGAAACCGTGACAGGAACCGCTAAGATCTTCAGCAACAAAGATGAGATCCGGCAGGTTGCCGGCATCGCTGCAAAAACCAAATCCGAGTACCTAAAAGACCGGGTGCTTGCGCTGACAGAGGAATACCAGCAGCAAATCCAGGTTCTTCAAAAAACCAATGAGGAGCTATCTGCAAAAATCGAAAATATCCAAACAAAAAACGCACAGCTGGAAGAAGACAAGAAATACCTGACCGACCAGGATATCGAAAAAACCAATCAGAGGATTTCTTCCAACGAATCCCAAATCAAGTCTGCACGAGAACAAATCTTGGTCAATGAGTCCACGATTTCCGAATACCAGCTAAAAATCCAAAAAGCAAACGAGAAAGTAAACGATATTTCTTCCCAAATCCAGAAAGAAAATCAAATGCAAAATCAGTCCCTGACGGAAGAATTCGGTTCTGCCGTTTCTTCCTCACCATAACAAGGAGGTTTTCCCATGTTTGATCCATACCAATCCCAGCAGGAACGGGAATTGATGAAACGGGATATTCCCATCACCGAATACGCGGCTTCCCTGGGATTCACCTTAGTGCAAAAAGGGAGGTTTGTTTCTACCAAAGAGCATGACAGTATCATGATTGATCCGGTCACCAATACCTACCGCCAGTTTTCCGTTTCCCCGTATAAAAAATCTATCATTGACTTTTCCATGCAGTTTGAAAACAAATCCCAGAGCGTAGCTACCCGCGACCTGATGGAGCTGTGGAAACAGCATCACGGGACGTTTGACGCCGCATTCTACCAATCCTCTTCCCCCCAGCCGGAGAAACCGCCGGACAAGGCAGAATTCCAGCTTCCTAAACGGGATACCAACCACAAAAATGTTTACGCCTATCTGACGAAAACCCGGAACATCGACAAAGAAATCGTGGAGGATTTTCTCCATCGAAACTTCTTGTACCAGGAAAAGGAGCATAAAAACTGTGTATTTGTCGGCTACGACAGCCAGCAAAATCCTGTCTTTGGCTCCCTGCGTGGAACCAACTCAGAGAGACGGTTCCTTCGGGATTTGCCCGGCAGCGATTATCAGCAATGCATGTACATAGACAATGGAAAAAACACCCTGATCGTCACCGAAAGCGCCATCGACTGTATGAGCGTTATGTCCCTCACCCTAGCCAAAGGAAACGATCCGGGCCAAAGCAATTATCTGGTTTTAAGCGGGGTTTCCAAGATTTCCTCCTTGTTTCATCATATCCAAAACAATCCTCAAATCAACCGGGTCATCCTTGCCTTGGATTACGACAACGCAGGTATGGAAGCCGCCAAGACCGCAGCGGATACCCTGCGCGCCATGGAATTTCCAGGAACCATTGCGGAAGCGTTTCCAAAAATCAAAAAGGATTGGAACGAGGAATTGCAGTATATCAAAGATCATCAATTTCGTCCGGACTATTTTATCCCCAACCAGCCCCAGCAGCAAAAATTACAGAAATACTGCCAGTCCCTTTTAACCCACAAATGGTTTGACAAACCCATTGAGAATGAGGACAAACAAATCATAGAATTAAGGCGCAGCCATGTTCCAGACGGAATTGTTGACATCTTAAAACAGATCAACTTCCCGGACGTAGAGGAGGATTGCGATATCTCCGATACCATTTCAAAAGCGATTGACAACAGTATCTTGTTTTTTAATTCGGAGGGCCGGGAGCCTCCCCAACTTCTCCAAAAGGAGGAGCCTATCCAAGAGGCGGAACGTCTAACCGTAAAAAAACCGTCCAAACAGAGACGGGAACTGCGCAAAGAAGAGAATTTTGCACGATGATACAGAAAGGAACATTGAACTATAAGCAAATTTTCCATTCTTCCAGTTGAAAGCGGAGGATATGTGATATGGGATAATCTCAAAAACCAGTTGTATGAAAATGAAGATGGTCACGGTGAACAGCAAGTCACTTTGGAAGACGCTCAGGATTACCTGGAAAAAGGAAAGAAAACAGTTGTTACAAAAGAAGCTGCGGAGTGGGAAAATATTTCAAAAGATTCCCTCTCCCTAGATGAACCAGAAACCTCTGTGGATTTCTTGGAAGAACAACAGCAAACACACGCCCAAACGAAAACGGTTGCGGCTCTGGAAAGCTCCGAGGATGTTTCCGAGCCGGAGAATCATTTTACTACCTACCAGTATTCCGATGGCAGACAATGCATCAAATACCGTCTGGTGATGATTGGAAAGAACGGCAATTTGGAACCCTATGCTAAGGATAAAATTTTTATCAACACCGATATGGCGGAGGAATTGATTCGCGATCATGCGGCACAGCTCACCATCGTTTCCTATGATGATCTAGTGCATCAAGCCGCAAAAGAAAAATTCGGATATCCAAAAGATACCCCCTCTTTTCCGCAAGAGCAACCGTCTCCATCGGCAAAGAAAAAAAGTAACGACTATGAACGGTAACACATAATCATTGCTTCAAAAATTTAAGAAAGGTTTGTGATTGAAATATGGAACAAATGTCATTTACTGGCCCCGTTGCTAACATTGAAATGATCGGGTATCTCCATGGATTTGTAATTGCAAAAAATGAGTGGGGAGATCTTTTCGTTTCCGAACGACCAAAAGAATTTTACTTCCCTGGCGAACTCATCGAAAGGGAATCTTTGACTCCTCTTTCTGATTTACCAAGAATGACGCAAGCCATTATCCTGCGTCATATCCATGCAGAAGGCGGTGAACAGTAAGATGTCAAGCTCCTCCTATGACAAAGAATCTTACAAGAAACAAAAAGAAGAAGAATTGAAAATTTTGAATCAGCAAGTGAAAGAAATTGCGGAAACATATGAAAAAAATCCAGATGATCTTGCACAGCTTGTTTCGTTTTCCTCTCGCTTCTATTCCTATTCTATTCGCAATCAAATCTTGATCTCTCATCAAAATCCTGGCGCTTGTTTTTGCGGCTCTTTTGCAAAGTGGAAAGAACTCGGTTATTCGGTAAAGGCAAAAGAAAAAGGAATTAAAATCTTGGTTCCCACTCCAGTGACCTTATTCCGTGAGTCAAAAGATTCGGAATGGAAATCGCTCTCGAAAGCAACTCAAGAAGAAAAACAAAACTTAAAAAACAATGCGTATGAAACAAGAAAAATCATGCATTTTAAAATTGGAACCGTCTTTGATATCTCTCAAACCACATGCCCAGCTGAAGATTACCCGAATATTTTTCATATGGGTTTTTCCAGTAGGCAGCATCAAGAAATTTTTGAAGGCCTGATCTCTTACTGTGAAAAATTCATGCGTTGTCCAGTATATTTGGAGGATATGAAATCCATTTCTCTTCGCGGTCGTTATCACCCTAATGAGCACCAAATCTACATCAACGATAAGATGGAAGACACTCAAAAAGTATCCACTCTTACCCACGAAATGGGGCATGCTTTGATGCATCAGAAGGTAGAAAAGGGAACTCCTAGTTCTCAAATTGAACTGGAGGCGGATATTCTGAGCATCATGCTGCAAACCCATTTTGGCGTAGAGATTACCGATTCCCGCAAATCCCATTTAGCAGATCATTACCGTACATACCAGCAATATGTGGAAGAAAATAAAAACTCTGAAAACTGCTCCTCCCTTCTGGAATGCTTCCAAAAAGCAAACGATATCTACCGGGAAAACGTGGAAAAAATAGATCAAGAAATTCAAATATGTTTGGAAGAAAACAAAGAATTCTCTTCAGTAATTTCTACCGAGAAATCGAAAAATCCCAAGCAGTCTTTCCAAAAAGAGAAGGAATATTTTGATCTGGTCCACCTGTATTCTCTTTGGCAAAAGAGAGAGAATACGCCTTCTTCTCTTTCTAAGAAAAACAGAGATTTTGAGCGATAGATTCCAGGGAAATGTTTGAGAAAAAGCAAAATTTTCCCAAGAAAATCATTCCCTATATCACTCCCTATTTTCCAGTTTTTAGGGGAAAATCACACCCCATACCACTCCCTATTTGGCGAAAAAGTGGGGGCACGAAAACCCTAGGCTCTGCCTAGGCCCCAAATACTTTTGGGGTCAGTTTTCCCTTATGCTCGTTCTCTCCACTCCCGTTTGGCTCCATACACCTGGGCAAAACCTCTCCGGTATCCCATTCCACCCTGCCGGCCACCATAAGAAAACACACCGCTTTTTAGAAAGGACTGAGAACAATTCCAGAAATAAAAGTACGCGGAGTCTCCAATGAAACCCTCGCAAAACTTTCCGATCAAGCAAACAACCGCGGGGTATCCCGAGAAGAATTAGTCCGCACCATTTTAGAAAATTTCGCTCTTGCTCCAACTCTCTTGGAGCAAGAAGAAAAATATCAGAACCTAATCAAAACACTCTCCGAAATCCTAGAGCACCATACAATGACCATCAAAAATTTGGAAGAATCAGTAGCTTCCTTATCTGGATGTATCCGAACAATTTTCGTCAGACAGAAGGAAGGTTTGGAACCAGTATGATTGAGAAAAAAATTCTTTTTCAACAGTCTCATTTAGATTATGTAGATTATTTTGGTCGGAAACAAAACCTTGCAAGTACAAGCCAAGCAGTCCGTACCATCATCGACCAGCATCAACTTTATCTAAGCAAAACAGAGGGAAGCGTCAGCCAGCTAATTGCGGAAGTCTTAGAAGAAAAATACAGCGCGCTGTTCAAATCCATCAAGCTGGCGGTTAACAATACCGACCGCAATTCTCAAATTCTCATTGAGCTTTTTAACTCCCTGCTCTTTGCACAAGGGATCGACAGCGCCACTCCAACAGAAATTTATATCACTCCGCCGTTAGCAAAAGCACAAGAAATTATTCAGGAAAGAATTGCAAATCAAAATCAAAAAAAATGGAGTGATGTCGGAAAGGTTTGATGCCATATGTCCCAAATCAAAGCAGGAGTAGTATTTTGCACCAAGTTTGTTACCTCTTCCGAAAAAGCCTATTCTGGTTACGTCCGTTACATTGACCGGGAAGAAGCAACAAGAAACGAAGCGTTTCAAAAATATTCTGCCTTTCAATTTTCAGGGTATAACGATTACATGGGAAATCCAGAAAAAACTACCGCATTATTTACGTCCAATCAAGATTCCTTAAGCGACATGGGAAAAAAGGAATTGAAAGATTCCTTTACTACCGCTCAAAAAAACGGAAGCCCCATGTGGCAGCATATTATCAGCTTTGACAACCGATGGCTGGAAGAAAACGGGTTGTACGATTCCTCCACCCACACGTTAAATGAAATCAAAATGAAAGAGGTTGTCCGGGCTTCCATGAACAGTCTCTTAAAAAAAGAACGAATGGAAGGCACCGCAATTTGGAGTGGCTCCATTCATTACAACACGGATAACATCCATGTCCATATCGCCATGGTGGAGCCTTTCCCCACCCGGAAAACCAAAATCAATGAACAAGGAAAACCGGAAGTCCGGGGAAAAATGAAACAATCCTCCATTGAGTCCGCAAAATCTTCCATCGTCAACCACATTCTTGGACAGCAGCCGGAAATCCAGATGATTCATCAATTGCGGGACAGCATTTTGAAAAAACGGAAAGACATCCATCTGATGGACGATAAAAAACTTGCGGATAAAATCCAGCAGCTCTACCAGGCCCTCCCGGAAAACAAACAGTTCTGGAATTACAACAGCAACTCTATTCACGACTTAAAACCCTTGATCGATTCCATTACTTCGGATTATTTGGAAACCTACCAAAAAGAAGATTTTGAAGCATACAAGAAACTGCTGCAAACCCAAGAGAAAAAATATAAAACCGCATACGGAAATCCAAAAGACGGAAATCATTATGCAGAAAATAAAATCCAGGACTTGTATACCCGGCTGGGCAACAGCATTCTGCGGGAGCTGAAAGAATTTGATAAACAGCAGAAACAAGAATTCTACCGCCACGCAAAAGCGAAACAAAATTACCCCCGCCGTCCAAACACCGGCAATGCCAAAAATCCGCATGGATCATCTTCCTCAAACAGCAGGCCAACTGCTTCGAACCAGTCCCAATACCGGCAGAATCCGGCGTATCATCCGCCAGAACCAAAAACGCAGCTATCTTTTGTTCCGACACAGCTTTATCCCTCCAAGTTTGACCGGAAACATACAGTTTGTCACCAGCAGTTTCTCCAGGATTTGAAAAAAGCATTAAAGTCCGACCTGGAAAACGCCAGGAACCAAGCAATCTATCAGCAAATGGAAAAAGAAAAGGAGCAAAAAGCAAACGAACCAGCAAACGGCGATGATTTTAATTTCTAAATTACCGTACACAATGATTTTATGAGGTGAACAGCATGAACGAAAAAATTCAAAAATTACAAAACTCCATCGCAAAAGATCAGCAAAAAATCCAGCATCTCCAGCTGCAAATTGAAAAAAAGAATCAGCAAATCGAAAGCATCAAGCAAGAGGAAATTATGAAACACGTCTCCTCCCTGGAGAAAAGAGGGATGAACATTGACGCCATCCTGAAAGCCATCGACGAACAGGATTCCGACCGGTTGCTGTCGATTTTAACCCAGGAACCTGCTGAAAACAAAACCGAAATCCCTGGACAAACCAATCTGGAAAAGGAGTCCATCCTATGACAAACATTTTCATCAATACCCATCCAAAATCTGACTACTCCATGGCCATTGTCCAAGGGCGTTTAGAAATATTAAGAAGCTATGTAAAAGAAACCGATTATTTAACGTGGATTCCTCCGGTTAATAAAAAAGGGGCTTGGCAAATTATGATTAGCCAAACCGATATCCACCCAGAACATTTGGAACAGTTTCTTTCCAAAATAAACGCCCAGCCGGATTGCGGCGTCTTCGTCCGAAACGAAAGAAGCGACCCCTTTCTCCCTTTAAGCCCAGAAATTTGGGAAGGAGGGAAAACCGTAAAACAGTAAAAAAGACATAGAAAAAGGAGAAATCATCATGAGCACACAATTTATTACCTGCCCAGCGGGAGCTTTTCATTCCCAGATCAGCCCAACGGCATACAAAGTTTTCCTCGCCCTCAAAAGTTTTGACGGCAAAGATCACAAAATTTTTCCCAGCAAAAAGACCTTGGCTGAAAAATGCGGTCTTGGAATGACCAGCATTTATAAAGCTTTAAAACAATTGACCAAGGCTGGACTGGTTTCCATTGTGGCTCGCCATGATAAAAACGGGCGGCAAACCTCCAACTTTTATCAAATTCATGAGCCAACCCCAGCCCAACATACACAGCGGCCAAATTGGTTTTCCATCAACAAAAAGGCTTTGGAATCCTGCCTTTCTCCTGTGGATCTGAAAGTATACAGCTGCTTGGCTCGCCATGCGGATCACAACGGCCAATGCTTCCCTTCCCGGAAACAAATTGCAGAGGAATGCCGCCTAAGCGTAACCACTGTGTATCGCGCCGTCTACCGCTTACAGTATCATGGATTTCTGTCTATTTCTTCCCAGCAGCGGGATAACGGCGGCAAACGCCAAAATCTGTATACCTTGCTCATTCCACAAGACTTGGAACAAGCAGACCTTTCTCAGCCTGCAAAAGATTCCCGTATTTCTCTATCTACGGCTTTTCTAACCAAAATCCAGGCTGCCAAAGAATCCGCCGTTTCCTTGCTGAAAAACTTCCCGAATTTCCACCGCCTCCCTTTTCCATATCGAGAATAGCAGAGAAACCATGCTTAATTCCTCTCTGTTGGCTCTGTAAGCGTTTTTTATGGATTCCAAGTAACCATTCCATTCTCTCTATAAAACCGTCTAAAATTCGCTTTTAGACGGTTTTTTTGTATCGAAACTGATTGATCGGTACCCCATGGTGCAGAAAGTGAATCCTCCCCCCGTTCAGAGAGTGAATCCCTTGAACAAAGCTCATAATTAGCACAATCTTAAAAAAGAGAAGATATTCAAAATAATTCTATCTTAGAATTTATGTAAGCTGGGGATTGTTTTCGAAGCAGAAAGAAGGTTGGATTGTTGGAAGGTGCGAAGCAGCTTTCAAGCAATTCAACCCTATTTTCTTTTTTGCTTCTTTTTTCTTTGTCAATTCCTGTGGAAAACTGGCTGATTCCTTTCTAAACACCTAAACGCAAAAAAGACAGCCCAATTTTGGACTGTCTTTCTGAGATTCCTGAGATTATTCTGTTGTTTAAAAATTACTCGGCGCATAGCGTACTGTTACGATATGCACTTCTTTTTCCTCTTTCCGCACATGATAGACAATAACATAGTTTTTCACAAATAGCTGACGGTAGTCCGAATTTGCGTACCCTCCTGTCTCTCTGATACTCCCTGGCTCCGGCATGGTTTCCAAGCTAAAAATTGCTTGTTCCAAAGCATCTACCATGTTTTGAGCAATTCCTGGCTCTAACAATTGTTCCGCAATGTAGGCGTAGATACCGTCCAAATCTCGGTTAGCGCGAGCATAGAGTTTAACGATGTATTGATCCAAAATGCTTCCTCCGTAAAGAAGCTAAAGCTTCCCTGGCATCAAGCAGCACACCGCCTGCGGCATATTCCTTTTCCGCTTCGGTGATCGCAACATCTGTCCTCGCTGTTTCTATCATGTCCTCGTATGCTTCAATACTCATGACCACTAAATCACCGTAACCATTTTTTGTGATAAAAATCTGTTCGCGGTTTGCATGGCAAAGTTCGGATATTTCCGTCGTATTTCTTAGGTCTGTAATCGGTCTGATTTGTGGCATAATAACAACCCCCTTTCCTGTACATGATTATAGCATAATAATAAGCAAAATATAAAACTTTCACTTCAATCATTCAATAAAATCGAAATGTAAAAGGAGTAATTCAAAGATGAAATTAGTCATTGCTGAAAAACCAAGCGTAGCCCAAAGTATCGCCAAGGTGCTAGGGGCTTCCGAAAGAAAGAATGGATTCCTGCAAGGGAACGGCTATATTATCAGCTGGTGCATTGGCCATCTGGTCGGCTTATGGGATGCTGGAATGTATCAGGAGGATTTTAAAAGATGGAGCTATCAGACCTTGCCCATTCTCCCAGAACGCTGGAAAACTATGGTGCAGCCGGATAAACAAGAACAATTCGACGTGCTGGCAAACTGGATGAACGACAATCAAATTACAGAAGTCATCTGTGCTACCGACGCGGGACGGGAAGGGGAATTGATTTTCCGCTGGGTGTATGAGCAGGCCGGATGCACCAAGCCCATCCAGCGTCTATGGATTTCCTCCATGGAAGACCAGGCCATCCAGGAAGGGTTTGCCAATCTTCAGGATGGGGCTGATTTTGAAAACCTGTATCAATCCGCCCTGTGCCGGGCAAAGGCGGATTGGGTCGTGGGAATTAACTTTACCCGTTTGTTCTCCATTTTATACAACCAGAAAGGCTTAAACATTGGGCGGGTCATGACCCCCACCCTGGCTTTGGTCGTACAGCGGCAAGCCAAAATTGCCGCTTTCCGGCCAGAACCCTTTTTCCACGTGTCTTTGGATTGCGGAAGTTTTTCTGCTGTCAGCGACCGGATTGCCGACGAGTCAACCGCCTCACAGCTGCAAGTCGCCTGCCACGGCCAAACTGCCGTTGTACAATCCATTGAGAAAAAAAACGGCTCCGAACTGCCTCCCAAGCTGTATGACCTGACTACCCTCCAGCGGGAAGCCAACCGGATATTGGGATATACCGCCCAGCAAACCCTGAACGCTTTGCAAAGCCTGTATGAGAAAAAGCTGGTGACCTATCCCCGCACCGACAGCCAGTATCTCACCGAAGATATGGCTGACTCGACTGGTCATATCATCCGGTTGTTACAAGCAAAATTCCTGCCGGATTCTGCTGGGAGCTTTTCTCCCGATATCAGCCGCCTGCTCAATAACGCCAAAGTCAGCGACCACCATGCAGTGATCCCAACCGCTGAAATCGAAAACTTGGATATCGCTTCCCTTCCGTCCGAAGAACGGGACATTCTGCTTCTGGTCGGCTACAAATTGCTTTGCGCCTCAGCTCCGAAGCACTCCTTTGAAAGCACGGCCGCAACTCTGCTGTGCGCTGGCCAAGCTTTTTCCGCGAGAGGAAAGGTTGTGCTGGAACAGGGATGGAAAGAAATCGAAGGATATCTGAAATCTTCTTTGGGAAAATCCCAGGAAGATACGGAAGAAACCGGGATGGATAAAGTCCTGCCTGCTCTCCAGGAAAATCAGTCCTTCTCGTCGGTAATCGCCTCCCTGAAAAAAGGGCAGACTTCCCCGCCAAAGCCATTCACAGAAGATACCTTACTGTCCGCTATGGAAACTGCCGGAAATGACCAGATTGACGAGGAAACCGAAAAGAAGGGGCTTGGAACTCCAGCAACTCGTGCGGCCATTCTTGAAAAGTTAGTTCATACGGGAATGCTGGAGCGCAAAAAGAAACAACTGATGCCCACCCAAAAAGGAATCCACTTGATTACCATTCTCCCGGATTCCATCAAATCCCCAAAATTGACGGCGGAATGGGAAAATTCCTTGAACCGGATCGCCAAAGGGGAAATCGCTCCCCAGACCTTTCTCCAGCAGATCAACTCCATGGTGACGATTCTGGTCAACGAAAACCCGGCTCCCAAGGAAGAATTCCTTTCCCTATTTCCAAAGCCGGAAAAAGAAGAGATCGGGAAATGCCCCCGCTGCCAGCAAAGCGTTTATGAAAGCCAAAAGAGCTTTTATTGCAGCAACTCGGATTGTTCCTTTACCATGTGGAAAAACGACCTATTTTTTACTAGCAAGAAGAAGGAGTTGACCAAACGGATCGCCAAAGATTTGCTGACAACCGGAAAATCTTCCGTCAAAGGATTGTTTTCGGAAAAGAAAGGCACCTCTTATGACGCTACCGTGGTGCTGGCGGATACTGGCGGAAAATATGTCAACTTCTCCCTGGAATTCCCGAAAACTCCAAAAACAAAAGGAAAGAAATCATGAAGAAAAAACGGAAAAGAAAGCTTGTTATGTATGCAGCCATTGGCCTATCTGTGTTACTAATCGTCCTCAGCGGCGGATATCTGATGTTCCGTCATGTCCTTCTCCCCCTCCGTCAGGCCAAAGATATCCAGCAGCTACAAAGCCTCTTTGAACCACCCAGCATACAGACAGAATCCCCTCCTTCTGCTGTTTCCTCGATTCCTGAGAACAATTCCAATTCCCTAGAAGATTTACAACAAATAAACCCAGATATTTGCGGATGGATTCGCTTTGATTCGCTTCCCATTAACTACCCCATTGTGAAAGCCAGCGACAACAGCTTTTACTTAACCCACGATTATAAAAAGCAATCTTCCCCCTACGGCTCGATTTTCCGAGATTTCCGGTGTACGGAGCAAAGTAAAAATATCTCCCTACACGGTCATCACATGAACGATGGCGGTATGTTTGCTTCTTTGGTGTCTCTGACTGACTACCAGGTGTACAAACAGAACACGATCTTTACCACCTGGGAGGAGGAGCAAAAAACTACCTGGGAGATTATTTCCATCTTCCGTATTCAGCCGGATTCCGACCCTTTTTTCTACTTACAGCCAGACTTCAGCAGCGACGAGGAATTGCTCTCCTTTATCCAGGAAGTGAAACGGCGTTCTTTATTTCATATTCCAGCTTCCGCAGACATTCAGGACAGACTGTTGACTCTCTCCACCTGCTCCTATGAGCAAAAAGGCAATCGTACTGTGGTAGTGGCCAAGAAAATTTCAAGCTCTCCAACTTCTTGACAATGTGGCAAAAACGAATAAAAAACCCCCAGTCTATCATCGAGGATTGATAGGCTGGGGGTTTTCCTAATTTTTCCTTGGTAATTAATTCCTTTGACAAATTATGTTTTTTAATTTATTCTATCATTACTTGTTGTCAAAAAATAAGAAAAAGGGAAGTAATATGTCACAAAATGTAACAATTTCAAATTGGCTTGTTACATGGCTAAACGTGTATGTGAAAGCAAAGAATCAAGAAAATACTTATTTAAGCTATCATTTTACAATTAAGATGATTCTACGACACAATCCATCTTACCAAATTACCCCGCTAAATCAGCCTACTGAATTAGATATGCAAGAAATGATTAATCGATTATACGACTGCCACTACTCAAAATCCACTTTAGAAAAAGCACGTACCGTTATGAGACAAGCTTACGAGGCCGCAATCCGTAATCAACTATGTACGTATAACCCTGCAATCGCACTTAATATTCCCATAAATGCTGATAAACAAGAAGTGGTCGCATTGACACAAGAAGAACAGGAAATGGTAGAAGCAGCCGCTAATCAAGATATTTTAGGCCATCTTGTAATTTTTTTTTTTGAGAACTGGTCTGCGTGCCTCAGAGCTTTGTCATCTAGAATGGCCACATTATCTGCCTTACAAAAATATGATTTTCATCTCCAAAAGTAAAACACAACATGGTGTTCGTTATGTTCCATTAGTCCCTGAAGCGAAAGAAATTATTGAAAAACAACCCAGACAGGGAAAATATATCTTTACTTCCACAACTGGGAATCCGATCACCCCTACTGTTCTAAAAAAACTTTATGCGCGCATTCAAAAAGTTACTGGCCTTGACTTTGTCACCACTCATGTTTATCGTCATTCATTTGCTACTCGATTCGTAGAAAAAGGCGGAGACTATAAAGCTCTATCAAAAATTCTGGGACACGCTAGCTTTTCTTTTACCTTACAATGTTATGCACAACCAGATTTTGTTTTTCTTGAGCAACAAATGGCGATTATGTCCAAACAAATCAATAAAAATACACCCGACAATAATGTGGTTGTCGATCAATTGCTTGCACTCCATGACAGTTTTAAAGAGCGTCTGAAACATTTAGAAAATATTATGCAAAACCATACTCAGGAAATTGATAAACTAAAACAAACTAGTATTTGAACTATTCCCTGCATTTGTATGGTATACGTGCGACCTCTTGCCATATTAGCGAAAAGCTGTTATATTAGCAAGTTTGGGGCTGATGACTCCCATCGTCAACTCTTCTATCTGTTCCAATAGTTCCCTGGCGTTATAGAAATTATGGAGTCAGGGCGCGAGGAATAGCAACTATTTTTGGAAAAATGAGATTTTCAGCATCGAAAATCAACCAATTGAAGGAGAACAGATAAAATGAAAAAAGTAACGGAGAGATATGTATGAAAAATTGAAAGTATCGTCCCTGAAAAAGATGACTTTGTAAACTTATTGGTACTTGACATGGATGCTTATCCGACAGAAAACTTCTGAAGCTCCCCCGTCTGACGATGGCCCCCGGACACAGGCCGAAACACCCGAAAGGGTGTCACGGGAGTCCAACTCCTTTTTCTTAAATTAAAGAAAAAGCAACCTCTTGTCACATTGACAGAAGATTGCTTTTAAAAAGAAACTCATTGGAAATTTCAGTAGATCTATTCTAGGAAGAAAGTAATCAGAAACATTTGTATTCCGTAGTCTTTTTTATTCATCTGGAATGTCCTTTTTGTATCTACAATTAGGATAGTTGGAACATCCCCAAAATTTTCTCCCTGAATGGTTTCCTCTCATCGCAGTATGTATTATAAGTTTTCCTCCACAAGATGGACACATTGCTTGTTTCGTCTGCTCAACATTTTTAATATGGTTCATTTTTTCAGCTTCATTCACCTGAGTAAGTGGATATAAGGTTTGAAATAAAGTATCAATTTGATTTGGCGATAATTGCATACCAACTTTTGCAATATTTTCTTGGACTGCGGGAAGAAGCGTATAAAGGTTGACAACACAACTTTCTTCTCCCGTTACAACAATATCTTTCAAAATACAACCGTTACCAAATACAATATAAGAATAAACGGGCAAAGTTTGATCTGCAAGAAACGCTTGAAGCCATTTTATATGCCCTTTATTCTGCAAAATCGGATTAAAAAATTGTTTCGTATATGGCCGACCATCCCTGGTAGATAAAGTTTGCGTCCAATATGGCTGAGATTCTATTCCCGTAATCTGTCCACTATAATTCTTGGATTCAAAGACATATATGCCAGATTCATGTAAAAGAACAACATCTAATTCTGTAGTTTCTTCATTATCTTTTGGAAGGTATAAATTAAATAAATATCGCTTATATCCCTTCAGCCGTTTTAAGCATTTGTATGTATAAAATTCACCCGAAAGTCCTTTGTTAAATTGAAGGTTTAGATAAGGTTTTTTAGTTTGTTGATAATATTCTGTCTTTTCATATTGTTTTTTCTTTACAATTTTTACGATACCGACAACCAAAACAATAAAAACAGCAAGTAAAAGTAACCACAAAAATAACCACATTATAAATTCCCTCTTTTGAAAAGCTCAAAAATTTTTGATGTTAAAAGTTTTAATTTTGAAATTTTGAATTTTTTATGGACAAGAACCCATTTTTATGGTATAATAAAAAGTGAAGAAAATAAAAAAGACACCCACAGTTTTATAAAATCTTGCTGGATTTTATAAAACCATCATAAGGATACGGGCAAGTAACCTTATGACTTGTGAGCGCCAGGTTGCGTGCTTATTATAGCACGCTTTTGGATAAATTGCAAGTCTGTATCCTTATGTTTTGTGACAACTGTGGGATACAGTCTTTTTATTTTCGCCGTACATTGACAATCTAATATTGCAAACCAAACCCACCCAGCGAGCGAGATCCGCCATGACCTGGGATAAGGAACCTCAAAGGAGAAAACACAACGTAACTCTACGGCCCTTGA
>JAAWSO010000001.1 GCA_022801595.1 Clostridiales bacterium
AAAGGTATATGGAGATGGAGAAACCGTTCTGGCGCAAATTCCAGAGCCGGGAGATACCATTCCGAAGGACGGCACTGTGGTGCTCTTTACCGATGAAAATAGCCAGAATCGTACGGTAACCGTACCGTCTCTGACCGGCATGACCAGAAGTCAGGTCAACCAGGCGGCGGCTAGCGCGGGCGTTCAGGTGAGCATGACCGGCGCGGCGATGACGGGTGGTTCTGTGGTTTCCAGTACCCAGAGCATCGCGGCTGGAGAAAAGGTGAAACCAGGTACGGTAATCAGCGTCAACTTTATTGAGGTGGACCAGGTTGGTTAATTTGGAAGATAGGCAGTCGCAGAGAGAAAAGACGAGTCAGTGAAATAGATTGACATAAGGGGATGGTTTCATGGAGCGAAAGGATTGGAGCGGCGTCCGGCTGATTGTGTTGGCGGACGAAATCGCTTCTTGCGAGCAAAATGGCCTGGCAATGCCGGTATTAAAACAGATGCTGGTAGACTGCGGATTTGATCAGCGGTATCACGTGATGCTCTGGTCGCAAATGAAAACGGGGATCCCTGCCGGGTCAGAACCCTATGCTTTGGTTACCCTGCAAGTGACACAGACCGCCGAGGAGCTTTCCCGGTTTTCCATCTGTGTTTCCGATTACGATTATGATTTGCAGATGCCTGATGGAGAAACTGTCCCGGAGAGCTGCCGGATGATGACGTATTCTACCACCAGCGATAACGCCGATTTTACGGCGCGCAATATCCGAAATTTTCAGGAAAAAGGATTTGCTTTTGAAATGGTGGGAATTGGGGTCATCGGCCGGATTCAGCTACGGAACGGCTCGGAGCAGGCTGTGCGGGGTTCGTTGATTGCAGCTTCGGCGGCTTTGACCTGCGGAATCCCGTTTGCGGAGGTGCTGGAAGCGCTTAATCATATTTCGATGGCGTATTTTCAAGAGGGCTGAGGAAAAGAATAGAAGTGTGAGCAAAATCAATGGTTATTTCCACGCTTGGCATGCTTGGAGATCCATAAAGGGGTAATACACGAAGAAAAAGGTGGAACAATACATGATTGGAATTTGGACTGTGATTGCAGCCGTCATTGGGTTTGGCGTCACGGCAATTTTGGGAAAATGGTTTATTCCATTTTTAAGAAAAGTAAAATTTGGCCAAACGATTCGGGAGGAAGGGCCAAAGTGGCATGCGAAAAAGGATGGCACTCCCACCATGGGCGGCATTATGTTCATCATTGGCATTGCGGTATCCTTGGCGGTTTGTCTGACAGTGTTTTACATTACGCAGGCGAACAGCAGCAGTCTGGGGATTGCGGAAACGACCCTGATGATGGTCAAAGTGATCGGCGGATTTTTGATGGCAGTAGCTTTTGGCGCCGTTGGTTTTATTGACGACTACATCAAGGTTGTGAAAAAACGGAACCTGGGTTTGACTGCTTGGCAAAAGTTGATCCTCCAGTTTGTGGTAGCCGGCGCGTACCTGCTGTCGATTTTCCTGGCTGGTGGTTCCTCAGAAACCATCATTCCATTCGTCGGCTTGGTTGATCTGGGGATTGCATACTGGATTTTGGCTGCGATTCTGATTGTGGGCATGGTCAATGCGGTGAATTTTACCGATGGTATCGACGGTCTCAACGGTTCGGTTAGTTTCTTTGTTTGTATTTTCTTTATGTTGATCGCCAGCTTTCTGAGTATGGGCGGCATGAGTATTTTGGCTGTGGCCGCAGCCGGCGGCTGTATGGGCTTTTTGCTTTGGAATTTCAATCCGGCGAAAGTCTTTATGGGAGATACCGGCTCCTTGTTCTTAGGAGGCATGGTATGCGCCTTGGCTTTTGGCACAAACCTTCCAATTTTGTTATTTCCATTGGGAATCATTTATATCGCTGAGATCTTGTCCGTTGTATTACAGGTCACTTACTTTAAATTGACCCATGGGAAACGGCTGTTTAAAATGAGTCCGATCCATCATCATTTTGAAATGTGTGGGTGGGGCGAGATGAAAATTTGCATTGTATTCAGTGGGGTAACCATCCTGATGGGGATCGGCTGTGTATTCTTAGTCTTATATGGCGTAGTCCCGTATTATGGATGACGGTAGATGACCGACAGATGATGAGAGAAAGGGGGAATTTCATGAATCGCGCACGGCAAACTCGGCCGAATGTCCGCCCGTCGGGTGCTGCGGCTCCTGCAAACCCAAGCAATCGTCCACAGGGGAAACGTGACAGGATTCCATCCGACCATCCCATGACAAAATCAAAAGCGAATTTGTCTATGGTGAAGAAGATGCGGCACAAAGCAAAAATGTTTTCCGTCCGTTCCGGTTTGGATTTACCCTTTTTCCTGTTGGTTTTGACACTGGTGGTCATCGGTTTGATTATGTTGTTTTCCGCCAGCTATGCTTCCGCCTATTATGAAACGGGAAGTAGTTACACCTATATCATCCGGCAAGGCATTTTCGCGGTGGTGGGAATTGGAGCCATGATTTTCATTTCTTATCTGGATTACCATTGGCTGCACAAACTAACCTTTCCCCTATTGGGCGCCAGTTGGCTAATGTTGGGGGTAGTGCTG
The DNA here is from genome assembly GCA_022801595.1 of Clostridiales bacterium. Classification (GTDB taxonomy): domain Bacteria; phylum Bacillota; class Clostridia; order Oscillospirales; family Acutalibacteraceae; genus UMGS1071. The sequence goes on from JAAWSO010000001.1 coordinate 2,580, forward strand.
ATTCTCCCAGCCATTCAAAATGTTCATCGCTGGATTAATTTGGGGCTCTTTACCTTCCAACCTTCGGAAATCGCTAAGTTTGCGCTAATCCTTTGGTTTGCTCATTTTATCTCCCTGAATTTTAAAAAAATGCATACCTTCCGTGTGGGAATTTTTCCTCACTTGATTGTGGTAGGGATTACTGTGGGCTTAGTCATCATTGAGCCTCACTTATCCGCTTCCATTATTCTGCTGAGTCTGACAGCGGTGATGCTGTTTGTCGGCGGCGTCAAATATCGCTGGTTTGTCGCAGTATTCATTGCCGTGGCGATTGGCGCGATTTGTTTCCTGATGTTTACGGATGGTTATGCCAATGATCGGGTGCAGGGATGGCTTGACCCCTTTGCGAAGGATTTCTGGCAGGAAACTTGGCAGACTCGAAATTCCCTTTATGCCATTGGTTCCGGAGGATGGATGGGCACAGGCCTGGGGCAGTCGAGGCAGAAATATCTGTGGCTGCCAGAACCACAGAATGACTTTATTTTTGCCATCATCTGTGAAGAATTGGGCTTTGTCGGCGCGCTGATCATTATCATCCTGTTCATCCTTCTGGTTTGGAGGGGTATTGTGATTTCCCTGCGTGCCAAGGATAAATTCGGTATGCTTTTAGGGGTGGGCCTGAGCTTACAGGTAGGCATTCAAACTGTGCTCAACATCGGTGTTGTGACCAATACGTTGCCAAATACCGGTATCAGCTTACCGTTCTTTAGTTATGGAGGCACGTCACTGATTATTTTATTGGCGCAGATGGGCGTAGTGCTGTCAATCTCGCGAACGTCTAACATTGAGAAAACCTAGGTATTTGATCAGCAGAAAGGTGCGAAGCAGTTTATGAGGATTTTATTTGCAGGCGGGGGAACCGCTGGGCACATCAATCCAGCCTTGGCCATTGCAGGGTATGTACGGGAACAGGAGCCCGACGCTGAAATTTTATACGTAGGCGCAAAAGGCGGCATGGAGGAACGGTTGGTTCCCGCCGCCAATTTTGCGTTCCAGAGCATTGTGATTTCCGGTTTCCAACGGAAGCTAACCGTCAAGAATATTGGCCGGAATATCAAAACGGTTTTTCGGTTATTGGGAGCCAGCAGCGGAGCCAAGAAGATCATTTCGGATTTTCAGCCGGATATCTGCGTGGGAACTGGCGGATATGTCAGTGGGCCGGTGATTCGTCAAGCGATGAAAATGGGAATCCCAGCAGTGGTTCATGAACAAAATGCCTTTCCAGGTGTGACCAACAAAATGCTTTCCAAACAAGCCCGATGTACGATGTTGGCAGTGGAAGATGCAAAGAAACATCTAGATCCCCAGGCTCACTGTGTGCTTACGGGGAATCCGGTGCGGCAGGCTGTGATCCACGCTCAGAGAGACGCTTCCCGTAAGGCCTTGGGGTTGGATGACCGTCCGCTGATTTTGTCCTTTGGCGGTAGCTTGGGAGCCCGCACCATCAATGAAGCGGTTGCCGATTTGCTGGCGGCCAGTGGAAAAAGCGGCAAGTACCAGCATATCCATGGCTATGGACAGTACGGGAAATGGATGCCCCAGCTTTTAAAAGATAAGGGGCTGGATCTTTCTAAGCATCCAGAAATCCAGGTGCGGGAATATATCAACAATATGCCGGAGTGTTTGGCAGCGGCTGATTTGGTGATTTGCCGGGCTGGGGCGATTACCCTCAGCGAGCTTCAGATCCAGGGGAAAGGAGCGATTTTGATTCCTTCCCCCAATGTGGCTGAAAATCATCAGTACCACAATGCGATGGCAATGGTGCGGCGCGGAGCCGCCGTAATTTTGGAGGAAAACAATTTGTCCGGAAAGGCTCTGTGCGAGAAAGTGGAAGAAATTTTCTCCAAACCCAATGGTGCGGTGGAGCTGGGCAAACATGCCAAAGAAATGTCCATTCGCGACGCGAATCAGCGTATTTATCAGATTATCAAAAAAATTGTAGTTTAATTATTTTGCCTTTTTCACATATTTTCCCCAAATGCATAGGATATACCGAGACTCGCGACGAGTTGCGGGAATTTCTATGGGGAAAGGGTGTTCGTTGTGTCAAGGCTAAAGATTGAGGGTCCGTGCAAATTAGAGGGGGAAGTCCAGGTTCATGGAGCGAAAAACAGCACCCTGCCGTTGCTGGCAGCATCACTGCTGTGTGATGGGGAATGTGTGCTACATAATTGTCCCCAGCTCTCCGACGTAGAGATTACCATTCAGATTCTGCGGCATTTGGGCTGCCAGGTAAAACGGGAAGGAAGCACCGTGGTGGTAGATTCCTCCCAAATCCAGAATTGGGATATTCCTGACCAATTAATGCGGGAGATGCGTTCCTCCATTGTGTTTCTAGGGGCGATTTTGGCCCGTATGAAACAGGCGAAGCTGTCATTTCCTGGCGGCTGCGAATTGGGTCCTCGCCCCATTGATTTGCATCTTGCAGCCCTGAAAAAGCTGGGCGTGCAGATTCGCGAGAATCATGGATGTTTGTATTGTTCCGCGAAGCATGGTCTTTGGGGAAAAAGCATCGGGCTTTCTTTCCCAAGCGTTGGCGCGACGGAAAATATCATGCTGGCGGCAGTGCTGGCGAAAGGGACCACGATCATTACCAATGCGGCCTGTGAGCCGGAAATTTGTGACCTGGCCAATTTTCTTAATGCAGCCGGTGGCGATGTGAAGGGGGCGGGAAGCAGCACCATCGTAATCCAAGGAGTGGAGCGGCTTCACGGTTGTGAGCATCGGGTGATCCCAGATCGGATTGCCGCAGCGACCTTATTGGCAGCGGCAGCCATTACGGGAAGCAACATTTTGCTCCGGGAGATTGAGCCTGCCCATTTAGAACCGATTTTGCCAGTATTTGAAGAGGCAGGCTGTCAGCTTTCCATCCAAGGCCGGGAATTGAGTATCGTTTCTCCAGGGCGGCTCAATCCTGTGAAAAGTGTTCGTACGATGCCGTATCCCGGATTTCCTACGGATGCCCAAGCGCCGGTCATGGCCATGACCTGTATGGCAGACGGTACCAGCGTGTTTGTGGAAAATATTTTTGAAAGCCGGTATAAACATGTGGGAGAGCTGGTTCGGTTAGGTGCCCGGATCAAGGTGGAAGGCCGGGTGGCTGTGGTTGAAGGGGTGAAGCACTTATCCGGCGCAGAGGTGCAGGCGGCAGATTTGCGGGGAGGGGCTGCCTTGGTAGTTGCTGGCCTGGCGGCGGAAGGTGTGACGCAGGTGCAGAATGTCCGGTATATCGACCGGGGCTATGAAAGCTTGGAACATACTTTGACATCCCTGGGCGCTCGGATTACCCGGATAAATTGAGAAAGAAGAAATCGAAAAAAGTAAGGAAGTAGAAAGGAGGTTCAGCCGTGGGGAACCCTCGAAATGGCGGGAAAAAAGATTATAATTTCGATTATTTTGAACGCATGAATCAGAAACAACAAGAACAACAAAATCCTATTTCCAGGGGATCTTCCGATCCTCCGCAGGGACATCGGCAGCGGCCTCCCAATTCGCCGGCAGATCGTCGGCAGCAGCGGAATGCAGCGGCACAGCGGAATCGGAATGCGGCGCGTCAAGTCGCTCAGAGGTCGCCAGACGCAGACCGTACACGGTCTGCGTCTGGCAGTCCACGAGATGGTGGACTGCCAAGAAAACCTGAGCGCCCAGAACGGGGAGTTTCGTCTCGTCCGCAGGAGCCACGGCAGCCGAAAGCGGCGAAGAAGCCGCGCCCGGCTCCGCCGCCTCCTAAGCCCCCAAAACCAAAGAAGCCAAAGAAAGAAAAACCGTCCTTATCCCCGGAGCAACGGAGAAAACGCCGTCGTAGAAACTGGATTTTATTTTACATTTCTTTGTTTCTGGTGGTAGTGACGGCAGGCGTGATTTTATCGCTGACGGTGTTATTTCATGTGGATGAAATTATGGTTACGGGAGAATCCCGGTACACCCAGGAGGAGATCGTGCAGGTCAGTCAGTTGAAAACTGGAGAGAACCTATTTATGACAGATACCCAAGGGGCGGCGGAGCGGATTCAGTCATCGTTGCCCTACGTAGGTTCCGTTAAGATTTCCCGTAAGCTACCCGGCACATTGGTGATTCAAGTGGATGATGTGATGGTAGCTGGCGCAGTGCAGTACGGCGATGGCTATCTGGTAGTTGGAGCCAATGGAAAAGCCCTGGAACAGGTGCCTTATTTACCGGAGGGCTGCGCTTCTATTGTAGGTGCAAAGCTTTCTCAAGCGGAAATTGGAAAGATGGTCCAGTATGCCGATGAAGAGCAGACAGAATTGATCCAAAAGCTGACCATGGCTGCGGAAGAAAATGAGCTGGATAAGGTGACTCAGATTGATATCAGTGATCCATACAATGTGAAGCTGGTGTATGACGGACGTATCACACTCGCTTTTGGTTTGCCTACGGATTTGGAATATAAAGTTCGGTTTGCCCAGAGCGTGCTTAACACTGGAAAAATTTTGGAAACCGATAAAGGGGTGCTGGATTTATCTCTAGCGAAGGAAATGTCAAAAGCGTATTTTGACCCGGATTATACTGTTTCTAGCTCGTCCAGCCAGACGGTATTTCAGGATCCAAATTCTTCTGTTAGCTCCTCTTCCGCTAGCAGTTTGACTTCTTCGGCGCCGGCTTCCCAAGCGTCGGGGCAAAGTAACCCGAATGCAGCTTAAATAGATGATTTTTTGGAGAAAAACAGAAATTTCGCTTTTCATTTCGTCACATTTCTGTTAAAATGTATGCAGGGATTGACTCTGATATACACAAAGTTTATAGTATAAGATAAAAAAGCTGATAAATTGATTGAAATTTATTAGGAAACATGATAAATTATTAGATAGAACTGTTTGAAAGTAACATAATGTTTGAATATAAAGGATAAGGGGGATGCTGTACATGGGTTTTGAGATTGATAACGAGTTGGATGATACGGTACAAATAAAAGTAATTGGTGTAGGCGGCGGCGGCGGAAATGCGATTGATCGCATGATTACGACCGGTGTGAAAGGGGTAGAATTCATTACCATCAACACAGATCGTCAGGCGCTTTTGCGTTCCAAAGCAACCCAGAAGATTCAGATTGGTGAAAAGGTGACGCAATGTAAGGGTGCTGGCGCAAAACCGGAAATCGGCGAGAAAGCCGCTCAGGAAAGCAGAGAGGCCATTGCCGCTGCGATCCGCGGTACCGATATGGTGTTTATCACCGCTGGTATGGGCGGCGGTACCGGTACCGGTGCGGCACCGATTGTGGCTGAGGTTGCTCGGGATATGGGAATCCTAACAGTTGGTGTGGTAACGAAGCCGTTTGCTTTTGAGGGCAAACGTCGGATGGAGCAGGCCGAGGCAGGTATTACCGCTCTGCGTGACCATGTCGATTCTTTGGTTGTGATTCCAAATGAACGACTGCACTTGGCGACCGAGCAGAAGATTACTCTGCTCAATGCTTTTACGATTGCTGACGATGTACTTCGTCAAGGCGTTCAGAGTATTTCCGATCTGATTAAATTGCCTGGTATTGTTAATCTGGACTTTGCGGATATTACTTCTGTGATGAAGGATGCTGGCTATGCGCACATGGGCGTGGGCCATGCAACCGGCAAGGATAAGGCTTCTCAAGCAGCCAAAATGGCAATTTCCAGCCCACTGTTGGAGACATCCATCAGCGGTGCGCGCGGCGTGATTATCAATATTACTTCTTCTCCAGATATTGGTTTGGACGAAGTCACCGTAGCTTCTGAGATGATCGCCGAGATGGTACACCCAGACGCCAACATCATTTGGGGTACTGCATTTGATGAAAACATGGAAGATGAAATGAGCGTTACCGTGATTGCGACTGGCTCCCAGGAAATTGAGCCAAAATCTTCCCTGCCGTTGCAAAAAGAAACTCCAGCAGCCAGCGAGAATTTGTTCTCTTCTTCCAGTGCAGCTACTGCAGCACAGGATACTGCCTCGAAGGACGAAGAGGACGATGACGATACCTTTACTGACATCATGTCCATCTTTAATGGCGGTAGAAGATAAGCATAATATGGATTCCCGTTTGGGAAATTTAGGGTGGCGAAGGCCGCCTTTTTTGTTTTTGAAAAACCGGGAAAGGCAAAAGAAACCCGGCAGGAATGCACAAGCTGCATGTTCCTGCCGGGTTTTCTAAGGGAGAAAACTTTTTACAATACAACAACAAAAGGAGAGAGCCACGATCCTTTATTCTTTCATCATATCTTTGTAAAGTTGGATATACTGTTTTGCGGAACGGCCCCAGCTATTGTCGGACTTCATGGCACGTTTTACTAGGATTTCCCAGCCTTCTGGATGGCTGTAGCCTTCTAAAGCGCGATGGACAGCGTGAATCATATCGCCGCTGTGGTAGCTCTGGAAAGTAAATCCGTTGCCCTCGCCGTTTCCGCTGTCGGTAATGGAATCCTTTAGGCCACCAGTTTCCCGTACCACAGGGATGGTGCCATACCGCAGCGCAATCATTTGGGACAGACCGCAAGGCTCGCTTTTGGACGGCATGAGGAAAATATCAGAGCCTGCATAAATTTTGCGGGACAGCTCTGGGACAAAGCCATGGCAGGCAACCAATCTACCGGGGTATTTATCCTGCATTTCCCGGAAGAAGCATTCGTATTCCCAATCGCCAGATCCTAAGATCACGAATTGCACATTGCTTTCCCACATCAGTCGATCGAGAGATTCCTTGACCAGATCCAGACCTTTGTGGGCTACCAGACGGGTTACCATACCAATCAGCGGTACATCAGGATCTTGAGCCAGTCCTAAACGCTCCTGAAGCTTTTGTTTGTTCACAGCCTTACCGGAAAGATCGTCCACAGAAAAAGGCTCATAGAGGTTTGGATCGGTAGCTGGGTCATAGTTTTTCACGTCGATGCCATTGAGAATTCCCGATAGCTTCCAAGAGCGTTGGCTTAGGATATTATCCAGACCGTGGGAGAACCAAGGGTTCAAAATTTCCTGGGCGTAGGTTGGGCTAACGGTGGATACCCGATTGGCGCATTCGATGGCGCCTTTCAGCAGGTTTACGCATTTGTCGTATTCCAACAAGGCGACTTCTGAGGCTGGAATCCCCAGTACATCATTGACCAGCTCCAGGCCGTATTTGCCTTGGTATTGGATGTTGTGAATGGTAATCAAGGTTTTCATGTTCCGGTAGAAGTCGTTGTGGGCATAGAATAAACGGAAATAAATCGGCACCAAAGCGGTTTGCCAGTCGTTACAGTGGAGAACATCCGGCTGGAAGTCAATGTAGGGCAGCATCTCGATGATAGCGCGAGAAAAGAAGGCGAAGCGCTCTGCATCGTCGTAATGACCGTAAATGCCACTGCGCTTGAAATAATATTGGTTATCGATAAAGTAGTAGATTACACCGCCCACCTTAGCTTCAAAGATGCCGCAGTATTGGCGGCGCCAGGCAACGGGTACGGACAGGCTGGTGAGGAAGGTCATTTGATCCCGCATCTCCTGAGGGATGTCCTCGTAAAGAGGCAGAACCACCCGGCAGCCAATCAAACGCTGCCGCAGGGCCTGGGGGAGAGAGCCGGCCACATCGGCCAAACCACCGGTGGCAATAAAGGGGAGAGCTTCACTGGTACAATATAATACTTTCATGGATGACACAGGCCTTTCTTCAAAATTCAAATGCGGGTCAAACAACGCTGCCCTTACTGATAAATACCGGATAAGATTCAAATCCCATCAGGGACCGGTCATCCTTGATGAGAACATCTTTATCGACGATCACATGGTTTAGGTTACAGTTTGCGCCGATGACTGTATCCTGCATAATCACGCAGTTTTCCAACTTAGTCCCCTTGCCAACCTTTACGCCGCGGAACAGCACACAGTTGTCTACCTCGCCCTCAATCACGCAGCCATCGGCAACCAAGGAGTTGTTTAGACAGGAGCCAAGGCCATAGCGCGCCGGCATATCATCCCGTACTTTGGTGTAAATCGGGCGTTTGGGATTGAAGAGCTGGGTGCGAATTTCTGGGTCCATTAAGTCCATATTGGCTTGATAATATTCTAGGGGAGAACAGATCACCCGGGAATAGCCCGAGAATTCATAGGCATAGTAGCGGTAATTGAACATATTTCGCTGGAGAAGATCCCTCTTGAAGCTGTACATGTTCCGACTCACGCAGTCGTCCACAATCTGAATCAGCAAATCCCGACGCGCTAAGTACATGTTTAGGCCGTAATTACACGCGCCGTCTACCTTGGGATTGATGAGCAGATCTTTTACTTGGCCATCTGGCTCCACGCTGTAAACGGTGGGATCGCTCATTTTGTCAGGAATTTTGCCATAGTGATACACAACCGTTAAGTCTGCGTTTCGTTGAATGTGGAAATCAACCAAGTCGCTGTAATTGATATTACAGACAATGTCGCAGTCGCTGAGCAAGACAAATTCCGCGGAAGAAGCCAGCAGGAAACGGCGGATAGAATGGAGAGATTCCACCCGGCTATTGTGAATATCGCTTTTGTTATCGAAAGGAGGGAGCAAATAAAGCCCTTCCCGTTTCCGGGACAGATCCCATGCCTTGCCAGACCCAAGATGATCCATCAGCGATTGGTAGTTGCTTTTGGTGACTACCCCAACTTTATTGATGCCGGAGTTGACCATATTGGAAAGAGGGAAGTCAATCAGGCGGTATCTTCCGCCAAATGGAACCGAAGCGATGGTACGCTTTTCGGTGAGTTCACGGAGCTTTTCGTCGTGAACGTTTGAAAATAGAATTCCAACTACATTGTTACCGCGCATTATTTGCCAGCCTCCTTATTGTATGTTTCCGCGTCAATCATTTCTTTGGGTGCGATGACAACACCGGGAGGGATTTTGCAGTCTGCGCCGATGACGGTAACGCCCCATTCGTCTACGTTGTCCATGTCTTCTGGGCGGGCACCGACAGTAGCGCCTTTTCCGATGACCACATTTTCGCCGATGATGGCGTATTGTACCACGGCACCGTCCTCAATGGTTGCTCCCGGCATGACGATGGAATCCCGCACCACCGCGCCGGAGCCGATGTTGACCCCGTCAAACAAAACTGTAAAGTCGATTTCACCATATACGTTGCAGCCTTCAGTAATCAGGGAATCCTGCACCTTGGCGTCTTTGGCTATGTAGTGAGGAGGCATGACCGGATTCCGGGAATAAATTTTCCAGGATTCTTCGCTGAGATCCAGTTCCATTTTGGGATTCAGCAGGTCCATGTTGGATTCCCACAAGCTGTCGATGGTGCCGACATCTTTCCAGTAACCAGAGAATTCATAGGCCATCATACGCTCGCCGGCCTTGAGCATGGTCGGGAGTACGTCGGAGCCAAAGTCGTTGGAGGAATTCGGGTCTGCCTCATCCTCAATTAGATATTTCCGAAGCTTGGACCAGGTAAAGACATAAATACCCATGGAAGCTTTGTTGCTCTTCGGAACCTTGGGCTTTTCATCGAATTCATAAATTGAGCCGTCCGGATTGGTGTTTAGGATACCGAAACGGGAGGCCTCCTCCATCGGCACTTCAATTTCCGCAATGGTGCATGCCGCGCTGTTTTCCTTATGGAACGCTACCATCTTGGAATAATCCATTTTATAGATGTGGTCGCCGGAAAGGATCACCACGTAATCTGGATCGTATTGCTCGATAAAATTAATATTTTGATAAATGGCGTTGGCAGTACCTTTATACCAGTCAAACTTTTTGCTGTGCTGATAAGGCGGGAGCACATGGACGCCCGCGTTCATCCGATCCAGATCCCAAGGCTGGCCACTCCCGATATAATCATTGAGGATCAAAGGCTGATATTGGGTGAGAACGCCAACGGTTTCAATCCCGGAGTTTACGCAGTTAGACAGCGGGAAGTCGATGATCCGATATTTTCCGCCAAACGGCACGGCAGGCTTCGCCAGGTTTTTGGTCAGGACGCCTAGCCGGCTTCCTTGTCCGCCTGCCAGAAGCATGGCAACAACTTCTTGTTTAGGTAACATATCAATATCCTCCTTAAAAATATGAATACTTGATTTTCAATCGCTTGGAAAATCTTATTTCTCATTGATTCTGGAAGTAGTCTTTTTTGCAGCAGATTTTTTCCCAGTGGTTTTGGCTGTTGATTTTACTGGCAGGTTAGGCTCCATTTTTTCCTTAGAGGCGGCTGCTTTTTTGGTTTTGGCAACTGGTTTAGCCGTAGTGTCTACTGTGGTGCGTTTTGGTTTCTTTCGTTTGCATTTTAGGTAGATCACAGTCATAGGCGGCAAAGTCAGGCTGATGCTTTGGTCGTAGCCATGCCAAGGAATTTGGCTGGTCTTGATTGCGTCGCCATTGGTTCTGCCAGCTCCTCCAAACTCAGCGGCGTCTGTGCTGAAAATTTCCGCATAGGTTCCTTCCACTGGGACGCCGATGTGATAATTTTGCCGTTCTACTGGGACAAAGTTACAAACCGTAATGATTTCGTTTCCACTTTTGTCCATCCGGCGGAAGGCGATGATGCTCTGGGTGTAATCGTCGTTTGAGATCCACGAGAAGCCTTCCCACGAAAAATCAATCTGCCACAAAGCAGGATTATTCAAATAAAAATGATTGAGCGCTTTGAAAAAAGCATGAGCTTGCTGATGGAGCGGATACTGCATTAGGAGCCAATCCAGTTCCTTTTCATGATTCCACTCAATAAATTGGGCAAATTCCGTACCCATAAAGATCAATTTTTTGCCGGGATGCGACATCATGTAGGCCATAAAAGCACGCAGTCCAGCAAATTTTTCCTCGTTGCTTCCTGGCATTTTATTGATCAGGGAACATTTTCCGTGTACCACTTCATCGTGGGAAATGGGTAAAATAAAGTTCTCCGAAAATGCGTAGAAGAAAGAGAAGGTCAAGTTATCGTGGTTGAATTTACGGTGGATGGGATCCAGGGACATGTAATGAAGCATATCGTTCATCCAGCCCATGTTCCATTTGTAGTTGAAGCCAAGACCGCCGCAATAGGTCGGCTTGGATACCATAGGCCAGGAGGTGGATTCTTCTGCGATCATCATCACGTCGGGTGAGATGGAAAAAATAGCTTCATTGAGTTTTTGCAGGAAGGCCACAGCTTCCAGGTTCTCGTTGCCGCCGTCTTTGTTGGCGACCCATTCCCCGTCCTGGCGGCTGTAATCCAGATAGAGCATGGAAGCCACTGCATCTACCCGCAGGCCGTCAATGTGGTATTTCTCAATCCAGAAGGCGGCGCTGGAAATCAAAAAGCTGATGACTTCGTTGCGCCCGTAGTCAAAAACCAGGGTTCCCCAGTCTTTATGTTCTCCCTTGCGGGGATCGGCGTATTCATAACAGGCGGTTCCGTCAAATTTGGCAAGTCCAAATTCATCCCGTGGGAAGTGGGCAGGCACCCAGTCTACAATCACCCCGATATCCGCAGCGTGGCACCGGTCGATAAAGGACATGAAGTCCTTTGGGGTGCCGTAGCGGGAGGTGGGGGCAAAGTAGCCAGTGACCTGGTAGCCCCAAGAGCCGTCGTAGGGATATTCGGTAATCGGCATTAGCTCCAGATGAGTGTAGCCCATTTCTTTCACGTAGGGAATCAGTTCGTCAGCCATCTTGTTATAGGAAAAAACATGGCCGTCCTCATATTTCCGCCAGGAGCCCAGATGGACTTCATAGATATTTACCGGCTGGGAATAATGGGGTTTCTTCGTCTTCTTTTTAAACCAAGCGGCGTCCGTCCAAGGGAATCCCTCGATATCGTAATATTTGGAAGCGTTGCCGGGCCTTGTTTCAAAATGAAACGCATAAGGGTCGCTTTTTAGGACTTGATTGCCCTGTTTGGTTGTAATGCAGAATTTATAAGAAGTATATACTTCCAGGACAAAAGGCAAAAACAGCTCCCATACCCCATCGCTAATTCGATGCAGGGGATATTCCTTCAAATTCCATTGGTTAAAATCCCCAGTGATGGAAACCAATTGTGCGTGTGGCGCCCAAACGCGGCAGATCATTCCTTCTTTGCCATCTATCACAGTTTTATGTACACCCATGAAGTCATATGCCTTCATGTTGGTCCCTTGGTGAAATAGATACAAAGGCAGGTTGTTTTCTTTCTTTTTTGCATTTTTTGGCATGGCAAACAACTCCCTTTTCGTCCGATATCAGATACCTTTTCTATCATAAAAAGGATATCTTTAAATAATAATAACACAATTTAGAAAAATAGCAAGAGTTTTTCGTTAATATTTAGGTAAAAAAGAAATAAAATGTTAAAATTGTTGTAAAATTTACACAATATATTGCGGGTAATCTTGTAATGTATGAAATTTCCAATTTCTTATTTTACCATAAAGACTGTGTCGGGTTTTGTCATGGAAACATTTTAGCTGAAATCCAGGGGAATGGGGCGAAAGAAGGCTTTGACAAAAGGGGTATGTTTTTCTTCGGGACAACATAGCATGAAAGAAAGGAAAGAAAGGAGGCGGAAGAATTGGCGGCTGGCTTGGAATGGGTGAACAGTTGGCTGCAGCCGGTGCTGTGGGGATGGCCAGTCCTGTGTTTGATTTTACTGGCTGGGCTTTTGTTTACCTTTCGATTGAAATTTTTTCAGGTGACCCACTGTGGGTTGTGGATGAAAAAAACGATGGGAAGTTTATTATGCCGGAAGAAGGCTGCCGGGGATGGATGCAACATTTCTCCCTTTCAGGCGCTGACTACCGCATTGGCAGGCTCCATCGGTACGGGGAACATTGTGGGAGTCGCCACGGCGTTGACATTGGGAGGGCCGGGAGCCATTTTTTGGATGTGGGTGTCGGCGGTACTGGGAATGATGACCATTTTTGCGGAAACGGTGCTGGGGCTGAAGTATCGCCAAAAAGACAAGCAAGGCCGCTGGCTGGGCGGAGCTATGTACTATTTACAGCATGGGTTAGGCTCCAAGGGGTTGGCGGTGATTTTTGCCGGAGCCTGTGTGCTGGCTTCCTTTGGAATGGGCAACATGGCCCAGTCCAATTCCATTGGAAGTTCCCTGCAAAATACCTTTGGTGTGCCGCCGTTGTTGACGGGAGGCATTGTCGCGGTGGTTTTGGCTTTGGTTCTGATGGGCGGAATCCAGCGGATCGCCAAGGTCACGGAAAAAATCGTACCAGCGATGTCGATCTGCTATCTTTTGGCTGGGCTGATTATTTTGGGGGTCTTCTGGAGAAATATCCCAGCAGCCTTTGTCCAGATTTTCGCCAGCGCTTTTGACCTGAGAGGAGTCCTAGGGGGCGTGGGAGGATATGGAATGCTGACCGCTATGCGTACTGGAATTTCCCGTGGTATCTTTACCAATGAAGCCGGTTTAGGAAGCTCCGTTATGGCCCATGCCGCCGCCGAAACTAAGGAGCCGGTGGAACAGGGCATGTGGGGGATTTTCCAAGTGTTTATCGATACCATTGTGGTTTGTACCATCACGGCCTTATGTATCTTGTGCACCAATGCTATGGGAAGCGGATTGGATGGAGCAGCCTTAAGCGCGGCGGCGTTTCGGAGCGTGTTCGGGAAATTTGGGCAGGGACTGATTGCGGTATCCATTACCTTTTTTGCCTTTGCTACCATGCTGGGATGGTCCTATTATGGGGAATGCGCGCTCCGGTATTTATGTGGACTGTCCCGTTTTTTGTCCCGGCACGGCAAAGGGGCGGTATCCCTGTACCGGTTAGCTTTTGCGGCGGTCACACTTTTGGGGTGTCAGTTGGAATTGCGGTTGGTATGGGATATTTGCGATACGCTGAACGGCTGTATGGCGATTCCCAATCTGATTGCCGTTTTTTTCCTTTCTGGAGAGGTGGTGCGAGAAACCCAATCCTATTTGAAACGAAAGCAGATGGAGTCGTTTGGAACTTCTCGAAAACAAACGTAATCCGAAGAAGATTCCCAGAATGGCAAGTCTAGGAGAGCGTTGGTTGGCGGTTGGGAACCAAGAACTACTGAAAGAAAAAGCGCACCGGAAAGTTGTCCGGTGCGCTTTTATTTGTGCTAGTTGGCTTTTTATGATACAATGACTACACCAAGGAAACGATGCGAGCAACTGTGCTTTTTTCAAACAGAATGGTGCAGCGCGCAATATGTTTACCGCCGTGTAATCGTATCACAGAAAGCAACCTCGTTTATTTCTGTTTTTTCAGGCCCATTCGGTTTTCTGTGTTTTGTACCAAATTAAAGAGAGAGGTGGAAAACAAAGGATATTTTTCTGTGAGGATCTCCGGGGAGAGGGCAGGCGCTTTTTCTTTATCCAGCCCTTTCCATTCTCCTACATCCTCGCCGGAGGACAGGCATTGCGCGTGGGCTTCCGTTAGGCTTTGGGCGGCGTTGGCCATACCGTGATACAATTTAGGCGGAGCGGCGAACATGCCCTGGGGATTTTTCGGGTTGGCGGAATACAGAGTGCGGAAGGCTTTGTATACGCTGACCGATAAATAGGAGGAAAGCTCTACTGTCAACGCCTTGTTGTTGCATTCCTGGAGGATGCTGTAAATGATGTTCAGGGAATTGGCAATTAGCTTTTTATTCAGAATGGGCAGCATGCTTCCTTTCAGAACATTTTCTTTGCCAGCCGCGTCCGGTTCTGGAAGTTCTTCCACCGTGATGGTGGCTCCGGTTCGGTTGGGGGATCTTCCCAGCAGATAATCGCAGGAGACATGGTAAAAATCGGCGACCTTGACCACAAAGTCTAGACCGCATTCCCGAATTCCCTTTTCATAGTGGGAGAGCAACGCTTGGGAAATTTCCAGCGCTTCCGCTGCCTTTTTCTGGCTCAATCCCCGCTCTTTCCGCAATAATGTGATAATTCTAGGAAAATTCTGATTCATGCCGTAGCGCCTCCCGTCGAAAAATACCTAATATTAACACATCGTAAAGTATATAACAATTACAACCATTTGTAAAGCACCATATCTGGTGTTTTGCCGAAAAAAGGAGCAATATTACCATGAAATCGTACACAATCCACCTGATTCGTCACGGAATTACCGAAGGAAACTTATTGGGACAATACATTGGCGTTACCGATTCTCCCTTATCCCAGCAGGGGATTGAGCAGCTTTTGCAGAAAAAAGAAGCTGGCGGCTATCCTCAGGCTCAGGCCTACTATACTTCCCCCCTGAGCCGCTGTGTGGATACCCTCAAGCTGCTATATCCCGATATCCAGCCCACGGTGGTGGAAGATTTCCGGGAGTGTAATTTTGGCGACTGGGAGGGGAAAAGCGCCAAGGATTTGGAGAAAGAGCCGGCCTTTGCTAAGTGGGTGGAACAAGGCGGGGATATGATCCCGCCGGGGGGAGAAAGCGGCGGCCAGTTTATGCACCGCACTTGTCTGGCGTTTGAAAAGTTGGTGGAGGGGATGCTCCGTTCTGGCACCACTTCGGCGGTTATTGTCGCCCACGGCGGCACCTTGATGTCTATTCTTTCTGCCTATGGTGTGCCGAGGGCCCAGTTTTACGACTGGATGACGGAACCAGGCACTGGCTATTCCCTACGGATCACTCCAGGTTTGTGGATGCGTTCCATGGTTGCGGAGGTCTATGAAACCATTCCGCCCCGTCCGCAACAAGGGCAGCGAGAGCACAACATTCTAGATCTAGCCCGGGAAGCAGCCAATCGGGCGTTTCGTCCTTACGAATCTGATTCGGAATGATTTTCCTACTTGACAAATCCTTCATTCCCTGCGTATAATAAAACCAAAGCCATCTATAGTCCCTGGGCCATGGCCTAGGGCGCCCAAAAGACGAAGAAGGGAAAAAGACAAACGATCTGGATCATGCAGAGAGCCGGCGGTTGGTGTGAGCTGGCGCCAAGGCGTTTGTGTATCGCTCATCCCAGAGTTGCCGGCCCGAAGCGGAAGTTCGCTTAAGGCCGGACGCAGCGGCAGCGTTATTGGCCGGGGCCTTGTTGGAGGCTGTTGAGGATTTCTGCGCAAGCAGGGATTAAATGCGGGTGGTACCGCGAATGTAAATTCGCCCCGAGCATAGCGATTGCTGTGTTCGGGGTTTTGTATTTTGGGCGGATGCATTTCTTGGATTCCACGATTATTTTTCAACAAATAAAGGAGAGGTTTTTTATGTATCAGGGCTATCAAAAATATGTCCCATTCCAACCTGTCAGTTTGCCAGACCGCCAGTGGCCGGATAAGGTCATTGAAAAAGCTCCGATTTGGTGCAGCGTCGATTTGCGGGATGGTAACCAGGCGTTGGTGAACCCTATGAATTTGGAAGAAAAGCTGCTGTTTTTCCAGACATTGGTGGACATTGGGTTCAAAGAAATTGAAGTTGGCTTTCCATCGGCTTCTGAAACCGAATATGAGATTTTGCGCACGCTGATAGACCGCGATCTCATCCCGGATGACGTGACTATCCAGGTATTGGTGCAGGCCCGTCCTCATTTGATCCGCAAAACCTTTGAGGCTATCCGGGGCGCGAAAAATGTCATCATTCATTTTTATAATTCCACTTCAACTTTGCAGAGAAAAGTGGTATTCCGCACGGATATGCAGGGGGTGATCGACATCGCGGTGGAAGGCGCTCGTTTGATCCGCCAGCTCACCGAGGAAGAGGTGAAACAAAGTGGGGCTAATATTCGCTATGAATATTCTCCCGAAAGCTTTTCCGGTACGGAAATGGATAATGCCGTGCTGATTTGCCAGCGGGTTCTGGAGGAATTGGGTGCAACTCCAGAAAACAAAGTAATCTTGAATCTGCCCAATACCGTGGAAATGGCTACGCCAAACTGCCATGCCGATCAGATCGAATATTTCTGCCGGAACTTGAAGGGACGGGACAGTGCGATCATCAGTCTGCATCCCCACAATGACCGGGGAACCGCCACCGCCGCCACAGAACTTGGGCTGCTGGCTGGCGCGGATCGGGTAGAGGGCACTTTGTTTGGGAATGGCGAGCGTACCGGCAATGCAGACATTATGAACGTAGCCATGAATATGTATAGCCAGGGCATTGACCCGAAATTGGATTTCTCCAATCTCAAAAAGATTCGGGAAGTGTATGAGGAATGTACCGAAATGAAGGTGGGCGAGCGGCATCCCTATGCCGGCGAGCTGGTATTCACCGCCTTCTCCGGCTCCCACCAAGACGCCATCAAGAAAGGCCTGGATTATATGCGTGAGCATGACAGTCAGTATTGGGAGATCCCATATCTGCCGCTGGACCCAGCCGATGTAGGCCGGGCTTATGAGCCGATTATCCGCATCAACAGTCAATCTGGAAAGGGCGGGGCTGCCTTTATTATGCAGCAGAATTTTGGCTACAACCTGCCAAAATCCATGCACCCGGAATTTGGTACGATTGTGAAAGCCGCCTGCGACGAAGCTGGGCGGGAAATTCAGCCTAAGGAAGTATTTGATCTGTTTGAGAAGGAATATCTCCAGGTAGGATATCCTTATAACCTGAAGAGCTACAAGCTGAACGAAGAGAATGATGTGGATCGTCACACGGTGGTTCATTTTGAGGGGAACCTGCGCTTTAAAGACAAAGATCATATCATTCAGGGCGACGGAAACGGCCCGATTGACGCATTCTTCAACGCATTGCGCACAGTAGGCATTACCGATTATCAGTTCCTATCCTACCATGAGCATGCGGTTTCCTTGGGTGCGGATTCCAAGGCGATTTCTTACATTGAGCTCAGCGCGCCGGGTGGTAAAACCGTGTTTGGCGTGGGCTTAGATAATAACATCAGCTTGGCTTCCATCAAAGGTATTATCTGTGCCATCAACCGGGCAGAAGCGCGCAAAGAAAAAGAGAGTAAATAAGTTTTCTCAATGGATGGAATGAAAATTTTAGAAAGGATGATTCCCATGAAAACATTTCAAATTACCTTGCTGAAAGGCGACGGGATTGGTCCGGAGATTGTGGACCAAGCCGTGAAGGTACTCAACAAAACCGCGGAAAAATTCCATTTCTCCGTAACCTATGACGAGGCGCTTTTGGGCGGCGCGGCAATTGACGCAACCGGCCAGGCTTTGCCTTCAGAAACGGTGGAGAAATGCAAGGCTTCCGACGCTGTACTCCTGGGCGCCGTTGGCGGCCCGAAGTGGGATTCCCTCCCAGGAAATCAGCGTCCAGAGGCTGGGTTGCTGGGTATCCGCGGCGCATTAGGATTGTTTGCCAACCTGCGTCCAGCAGTCATTTTTGAGGCGCTCAAGGAGGCTTCTCCGATTAAGCCGGAAATCATCGGAGACGCACTGGATATTATGGTGGTTCGGGAGCTGACCGGCGGCATTTATTTCGGCCAGCGAGGCCGGGATACTAAGGACGGAGTGGAGTCTGCCTATGACACCGAGCGGTATTCTGTGCCGGAAGTGGAACGGATTGCACGGATTGGCTTTGAAATGGCAAGCAAGCGGAACAAAAAGCTTTGCAGCGTGGATAAGGCTAATGTTTTGGAATCTTCCCGTCTATGGCGCGCCACAGTGGCACGAATTGGGGAAGAATACCCGGATGTGGAATTGACCAATATGTATGTGGACAACTGCGCCATGCAATTGGTCCGCAATCCAAAGCAATTTGACGTGATTCTCACTTCCAACATTTTTGGCGACATTTTATCGGATGAGGCTTCCATGATCAGCGGTTCCATTGGTATGTTGGCTTCCGCCAGTCTGGGCAAGAACCAGTTTGGCCTGTACGAGCCAATCCACGGTTCCGCGCCGGATATTGCCGGCACTGGCTTGGCAAATCCGTTGGCAACCATCCTGTCGGTTGCCATGATGCTGAAATATACCCTGAATATTCCAGAGGCAGCCCAAGCCATTGAGGATGCGGTGGCCAAAGCCTTGACCAAAGCGCGCACCGCGGATATCCACACCGAAGGCATGAAAAAGGTGACCTGTGAAGAAATGGGCGATTTGGTTTGTGAGCTGCTGTAATGGTTGCATCCAATCTTCCGGTATGGATTCCCGGCAGGGGGGAAGGATGAGATGAACCGGAAGAATAAGAAAAACCGGCTGGAAAAAGCCTATGAAAAAATGCCTCACCGCCCTTTGACGTTAACCTTTCGCAAAGGGCTGCGGGATGGGATTCCAATTTGCCTGGGCTATTTGTCAGTATCCTTCACGTTTGGCATGATGGTGGCAGAAAATGACCTGCCGGCCTGGATCGCCATGATGATTTCCATGACGAACCTGACGTCAGCCGGGCAGTTTGCAGGTACGGAGCTAATTATCCAAGGAGCTATGTACGTGGAGGTGGCGATCACTACGTTTGTGATTAACATCCGTTATATGCTGATGTCCCTGTCCTTGTCTCAAAAAGTAGATGAACGAATGACGAATTTGCAGCGGTTGGTGCTTTCCTTTGGCATCACCGACGAGGTGTTTGCAGTAGCCATGCAGCAAAAGGAGGCCATGAATTCCCGCTATATGAGCGGGCTAATTTTGACCCCTTATTTGGGCTGGGCTTTGGGCACCTTGCTGGGAGCTACCGCCACTGGATTTTTGCCTCTCTCGGTACGTACAGCCCTGGGCATTGCGATTTATGGCATGTTTCTGGCAATTATTGTGCCGCCTGCCCGCCATTCCAAACCAATTTTATTGGTCATTGGGATTTCGGTGGCCATTAGCTGCTGCTTTACCTGGATTCCGTTTCTCAATCAGCTTTCCAGCGGATGGGTGATCATCATTTGCGCTGTGGCAGCTTCCGCCTTTGCGGCATGGAAGTTCCCCATGAAGGAGGACGGTTCATGAACTATACTCGAATCCTGATTTGCATTTTGATTATGGCGCTGGTTACGTATTTGCCGCGGATGCTGCCTTTGGCGATTTTCCGAAGGAAGATTGGGAACCAATTTATTAAATCCTTTTTGGCCTATGTACCCTACGCCGTTCTGGCTGCTATGACTTTTCCCGAGATTCTGTATTCCACCGGGAATCTGATTTCCGCATTGGCAGGGCTGGTGGTAGCTGTTCTGTTGGCATTTTTTAATCGGGGCCTTCTAGTGGTGGCGCTGGGGGCGTCTGGGACGGTTTTTCTGACGGAACAGCTCATTCATTGGGTGACGGGAACTTAACTTTGCCAGGATGGATTGTGTTAGTAAGGAAGTTACTTTTAGGATGTGAGTGTATTCCAACGGATTTTTGTACTCTCTTACTGGGGACCTAGGATACTAGAAAACATGGTGCTGCACACAAGAAATGAAAATGCAGCAAAAGAGCATAGCTTTTTTGGTCCGTTAGGTTAAATTTTATAGGTTATTATATCTTATTCTGTTTTCTATTTTCAGACGGATTGTAATCACATTTGTAAACAGCTTATGTACAATCCACGGTTTCTTTGTAAAGTTGCTGTGTTTTTTAGGTTATTTTATGGCATTTTGACGATGGTTCGCAGACTTATTGGATATTTATATGACATTTTAATAGAAGAACTCTTGACAAATATGTATTTTTTTTTTAAAATGAAAGTGGTTACAGTGTTACAAACAACACTACTAAGAAAAGTTGATTTGAAAAAGCAGGAAAGGAGGGTAATAAAAAACATAGAAAGGAGGTTTGCAATTCATTCTCAAATCAACAAAAGCAAACTAATAACTGTTAGTTTAAATAAAAAATAGGGTTAGTTTTATTTATTTAAGTAAAAAGAAATAGGGGGATAAATATGGGCATTGATATTAAATCACTACCAAAGCCGGTTAGAGCGTTCTTTAACGGAATTGGACAGGTAGTTTTTATCGAAAATGTTATTGCTGGCGCAATGATTTTCGTATCATTCTGGATTGCCGGCCTTGAGATGCACGGTTGGAATTTTGCAGATTGGTACAGCTGGAGACCGGTGGTATTTACCTTCATCGGCGTTAACCTTGCCAACTTGGTCGCCTATCTCATGGGCGCGGATCGAGACGCCATTACGTCCGGCTTGTTCGGTTTCTGCCCGAACTTGATCGCAATCGGCGCATGCACCTTCTCTTCCGCTGCTGACGCAGCGGGAAACTGGTGGACAGCTTGGATCGTTTTGGTTCTGGGCTGCATGTTGGCACCTCCGGTACAAATGATGATCAACCGTTTCTCCGGCCACTTTGGCTTGCCAGGCTTCACCTTCCCATTCATCGTTATGATGTGGTTCTTTACCGCGATCAGCTTCCAGACCGATCTGTTGGCTTTTGGCAACGATCCAGCTCTGAAAACTGGCATGAACGCCTTCTTGGATAACGGCCTGACTGGTACCGGCGGAAGCTGGATGACTGGCTTTGACTGGAGCACCATGGGCTGGGATTGGGGCGCAATGACCTCACAGCATTGGGGCTTGTTCTTCATTAATGCATTTGAAGAGATTTATGTTATCGACGGCTTTATCGGTTCCTTGATCATTATCGCAGCATACTTCTGGTACAACTGGCAGTTTGCTCTGAAAGCTCTCATCGCTACTGCATTTGCAATCGGCATGGGCTTGCTGTTCGGCACAGACATGGGCCCAATGGGACTTTCCCTGTACGGCTACGCTTCCATCCTAACGGTTGGCGCTTTGGATACCTTCTGCAAGAGCAAGATCAACTCCGGCAGATACTGGTTCCTGTTCTTCCTGGGCTTAGTACTTACCAGCTTGATCAACTTCGCAGCACCTACTGTGCTCGGAGTA
Organism: Clostridiales bacterium; assembly: GCA_022801595.1. GTDB lineage: Bacteria > Bacillota > Clostridia > Oscillospirales > Acutalibacteraceae > UMGS1071. The sequence goes on from JAAWSO010000001.1 coordinate 24,225, forward strand.
TTCGGAATGCCAAGCTGTACCATTGCATTCGTTACCGCTGGCTGGATCATGTTGGTTGTTGAAAACTTTATGGTTGAACAAGCTGAAAAGAGAGCACTCAAAAAAGCTGAAAACGAAACTTCGCAAAACTAGAGAAGTGAGTTTCGCCTTATAATCGGGCATTTTGTCCACTTTAAAATTCTGCAAAACATAAGAAACGCTCTGGTATGTCAATCTGCAATCGTAACCAGTAGATTGATACAACCGGGGCGTTTTTTTTTGCCGTAATGGTAAGATATTTTTTCGAAGATCATAAGCCTGAGAAAAATTATCTGTATTTATGGATGAATATCCCTTCATTTCCTAGTGTTTATATGGTATAATAACCGCAGTGAACCTGCAGCGCGGGCATTTCGGTACATGGGTTCCCATGCAATTTGGCGACCGGAGGGAGCGTGCGCGATTTGCTCACCGCAGGTGTGGTATAATAACCGCAGTGAACCTGCAGCGCGGGCATTTCGGTGCGTGGGTTCCCATGCAATTTGGCGACCGGAGGGAACATGCGTGATTTGCTCACTGCAGGTGTGGGATCATAACCTGGAAAAAACCAGCGGAATCAAAGATTCCGGGAGTTTCTGAGAACATGGAATCAGAAAAAGAGCTGCGCTCTTTACGGCGATGCCGTCGCAATATAGAATCGGAGTTAACACGATGAAAAAATTATCAGATCTGAATACCATAAAAAGCTTGCTTACCCGGCATGGTTTTCAATTTTCCAAGGCGTTGGGGCAAAACTTTTTAATCGATCCGACAGTATGTCCACGGATGGCGCAGGCATGTGGCGCGGGAGAGGATACCGGCGTCATTGAGGTAGGGCCAGGATTTGGCGTGCTGACCCAGGAATTGGCCTCCCGGGCCAATAAGGTTGTCGCCATTGAGCTGGACAAACGGCTTCCCGCTGTCTTGGCGGAAACATTGGCTGATTTTGACAATGTGACCGTGATCAACGAAGATGTCATGAAGCTGGACTTGCACGGGTTAATTCGGCATGATTTTGCAGGACTACAGGTGCTGGTTTGCGCGAACCTTCCGTATTACATTACCTCGCCGGTGATTATGAAACTCTTGGAAGAACGGCTTCCGATTCAATCCCTGACCGTCATGGTGCAGAAAGAAGCGGCAGTACGGATTTGCTCCCAACCGGGAAAACGGGAATGCGGCGCGGTAAGCGTGGCGGTGCAGTATTATGCGGAACCGGAAATTTTGTTTGATGTGCCTCGAGACAGCTTTTATCCGGCTCCCAATGTGGATTCGGCGGTAATCCGGCTCAAGATTCGAAAAGAGCCGCCCATTGATTTGGGCGGGGCAACGGAAGCTCAATTTTTTCGAATGGTTCACGCGGCTTTTGGGCAACGGCGGAAAACCGTATTGAATGCATTGTCTGCGGGACTTTCCCAGGACAAGGCGTCTTTATCCCAAGCATTGGAACAGGCTGGGATTCGTTCCAATGCCCGGGCGGAACAGTTGACCATGGAGCAGTTCGGCGCATTATGCCGGACGTTATTTGGATCGGCCAATGGCTAAGGAGGAATTATGAAAACCATTCAGCTTGCTTTGATTTTCTTTTTCGCGGGTTTGGGATTGGCGGTTTTGTCCATGGTTTTGGGGCCGTTTGGCTGGAGCAACGCATCCATTGCCAGCGCCGCCATTGCAGGAGTGTTGGGGTTAGCCGCTTTGATTTTGGTTTTGCGGGACTGGAAAAATCCCACAGAAAAATCAGAATAGGACGTCTGCTTGTTGAAAGGAAATTTCAGCAGGCATTTTTATTTGGAGCCATCTTTGTCAGATTGCCCATTCCCATTCCCAAAACCACAGGAAATCAATACGAAAGGATGAAAATCCTCTTTTTGTTTTGCAAACCCTTGATTTTATGTTAAGATAGGAATAGGTTTTTAGAATATGCAGCCGGATTCCAGAGAGAATTCGGTTTCGCGATCATTGGGAGGAACATTATGATTACCGTATCAAATGTAGGGCTGTCCTTCAGCGGCACCCCTCTTTTTTCAGATGTCAACCTGCTGTTTACGGCGGGGAACTGCTATGGTGTGATCGGAGCCAACGGAGCGGGAAAATCCACCTTTTTAAAAATTCTTTCCGGGGAACTGGAACCCAGCAAGGGGGAGGTTGCCATTGACCCGAAGCTGCGGATGTCCGTGTTAAAACAGGACCACTTCGCCTATGAGGAATTTACGGTATTTGAGACGATCCTTCAGGGAAACGCCCGTCTCTATGAGGTGCTCCAGCAAAAGGACGCCCTCTATGCCAAAGAGGATTTTTCCGAGGAGGACGGTCATCTGGCAGCGGAACTGGAAGCGGAATTCGCGGAAATGAACGGCTGGGAGGCGGAGACCGAGGCCGGTAAATTGCTGCAAGGCCTAGGGCTGGATAACATGCTTCTGTATTCCCAGATGAGCGCTTTGACGGAAGCGGAAAAGGTGAAGGTGTTGCTGGCCCGCGCTTTGTTTGGCCAGCCGGATATCATCCTTCTGGACGAGCCCACCAATGGCTTGGACATCAAGTCCATCAATTGGTTGGAGAATTTTCTGATGGATTATTTGGGCACCGTGATTGTGGTATCCCATGACCGTCACTTCCTCAACAATGTTTGTACCCACATTGTGGACATTGACTTTACCAAGATCAAGCTGTATGTGGGCAACTATGATTTCTGGTATGAATCCAGCCAATTGATCCAGCGGATGCTGCGGGATCAGAATAAGAAGAAAGAGGACAAGATTAAGGAACTGCAAAGCTTTATCCAGCGTTTCTCCGCCAACAAATCCAAGTCCAAGCAGGCTACTTCTCGGAAAAAGCTTCTGGAGAAAATCACCGTGGAGGAAATGCCAGCTTCCACCCGCCGTTATCCTTACGTTGGCTTCCAAATGGATCGGGAGCCTGGCAAGGAAATTTTGTCTGTGGAAGGAATCAGCAAGACCATTGACGGCGTGAAGCTGCTGAATAATGTCTCGTTCCGGGTCAACAAGGGGGACAAGATCGCTTTTGTTGGGGATAATGAGCATGCTAATACCGCGCTGTTTCAAATCCTCATGGGAGAAATGCAGCCGGATGAAGGTTCCTTCAAATGGGGCGTCAGCACCAGCCAATCCTATTTCCCGAAGGACAACTCAGCGTATTTTAACGGCTGTGATTTGAGCATCCTCAAATGGCTGGAGCAGTATTCCAAAGACACCACGGAAACGTATCTCCGAGGGTTCCTGGGGAAAATGCTGTTCTCTGGGGACGAAGTGCTCAAGCCGGTGAACGTGCTGTCCGGTGGGGAAAAGGTGCGCTGCATGCTGTCCCGGATGATGATGTTTGGTTCCAATGTGCTGATTTTAGACCAGCCCACCAACCATCTAGATTTGGAATCCATCACGGCCGTCAATAACGGTATGATTGATTTTAAGGGGATTTTGCTGTTCGCCTCCCATGACCACCAATTTGTGCAGACCATTGCCAACCGGATTATTGAAATCACAGAGGATGGCGTCGTGGATCGGATGACCACCTTTGACGAGTATCTGGAAATGATGGGCAAGAATTAGAAAACGGAATCCAGCAGGACAGGTAGGAGCCGGAAGGCTGCTGTCATGCAAGCATCCCCGCCAGGCTGCAAGGGCAACGATGTGACAATCGCCGCCCTGGGCCGTTTGGCGGGGGTTTGTGGTTTCTCAGTTTTCTTTCCCTAGGATATGTAAATCGGTTTGGAAAATCTCCATCATCATTCTGGCGCCTAGACAAAAGCCGTCCCGAAACATTTCCGACCATTCATAGGGCAGTTGTTCTAACTGCTCGTCCATGATTTTGATAAATTGCTTTTCCAGCGGCGGATGTTCGTTGTGCAGCGTTTCAATAAAGTCCTCATAATGCTGGTAATGTTTTTGTTGAAGCTTGCGGTATTCTTCGATTCGGGGAGAATATTGTTCCTCTGGCGAAATTTCACCGTGATACAAGGCGGATAGTATGCTTTTCATAAAGAACGCTCCTTTTCTATGATAGATGGATTTTTAACCTCTCGTCACTGTCAATCCTTTTATCGTTTCCATTGAGTGGAAGGTGACTGCGAGCATGTTCGGGGACAGCTACCAAGGTTTGCTGGATCGCGGATGAGCTTCAACGGCATCTCAAAAACCTCCCTTGTTGTTTTAATGACAATACAATAACACAAAAAAATATTTTTGAAAAGCTATTGACAACAAAATGGTGTGAATATATAATAAATGACACCAATATGACAACACCTAACAAGCAGATCGAACAGCTCATTATCCAGCATATTGAGGAATGGGAAAAGGATCATGGTCCGATTCTGTCTGACGATGGTTTCACGCCTTCTTCCAGATCGTAATCACCATACCAAAAAACCGCGCGCAGAAAAAATCCTGCGCGCGGTTTTTTTGTGATAGCACCAAGACCGGGGTCTTACGGCTCTGTGAAGGGAGGCTCTGTCATCATCTCCCGGAAATCGTAGAGATAACCTTGTGTGATGCGTTCGATTTCTTCCCGGTCATGCTGGGAAGCGGGATCAAAAACCCCATACACCTTCATATTGGCGGCCAGAGCGCCCTGAATGGCAGGAAGGATATCCTCAAATACCACGCATTCTTGGGGCGGGAGCCCTAGCCGATTGGCTGCCAGTAAATAAGTGTCGGGAAAATTTTTTCCTCTGTTTACATCGTCGGTCGAAACAAACGCGTCGAATAGCTCATAGATCCGATTATTTTGCAAAGCCGGCACGTAGAGCTTGCGGGAGAGGGCGGTGCAGACAGCCAGACGGATTCCCCGTTCCTTCAGCCAAAACAAATATTCCTTGGCGTGGGGCTTGAGGCGTACTTTGTGACGGTAGGCCTCAATGGCCATTTGGTTCCATTCTAAAATAATGTCGTCTGGGTTTTCTTTCAGTCCAAAGGTGGCAATGGTGTATTCCGCCGTTTCCCGGAAGCTGAGCCCCGCTAGGGATTCGCTGTATCCCAAAGGCACGTCAAAACCTCGTTTTGCCAAAAATTCCAGGTCGATTTCCTTCCATACGTGCATGGAGTCCAAGAGCGTGCCGTCCAGGTCGAAAATGGCTCCTTGAAAGCCCAACATGTTATCCATGAATCCGCTCCTGAAATCCTGTTTTTAACTGAGCAGCCGCTAGTCGAATGTCCGGCTGCGCCAAGATGGCGGATACGACGGCGATGCCGTCGACGCCAGTATGGGAGAGATTGGCGAGGGTAGCGGGATGAATCCCGCCGATGGCCACCACCGGAATGGCCACAGCGGCTTTGATTTCCGCAAGCTGCGCCGGGGTAACGCTGCGGGTGTTGATTTTGGTCGTCGTGGCGTTCATGGCGCCTACGCCCAAATAGGTGGCCCCGTCCGTTTGGGCTTGTTTGGCTTCCGCTAACGTGGCGGCGGAAACGCCGATGATTTTCTCCGGCCCTACGAGGGAGCGGACCACCGAGCAGGGGAGATCCTGCTGTCCTACGTGAACGCCGTCCGCATCCACAGCCAAAGCCAAATCGACCCGGTCGTTGATGATGAGCGGAACGGAATAGCGGCGGGTAATGGTTTGAACTCGGCGGGCCGTTTCCAGGAATTCCCGGGCGGAAGCCTCTTTTTCCCGGAGCTGCACCATGGTACAGCCGCCCAGGATCGCTTGCTCCACCCCTTCTTCCAGGGTAGGGGACGTCATGCAGGAACGGTCGGTGACTAAGTAAAGGGTATAGTCCAAATGTTTCATATTCGGTATTTCCTGTCGGGTTATTTTTGGTCGGGGCGCAGGTTGACTTCTTGGCCTTCCAGAATCATGTTGGTGGTACGCATGGCGCACATTTTGCCGCACATAGAGCAAGTATGCTTGTCACTTGGCGGCGCGCTTTCAAAGTATCGGCGGGCTTTTTCCCCGTCAATGGCATAGGAGAACATTTCCTCCCAGTCAATCCGGCGGCGGGCGTCGCTCATTTTGTTGTCGATGTCCCGCGCGCCTGGAATGCCCTTGGCGATATCGGCGGCATGGGCAGCGATTTTCGAGGCGATGATGCCTTCTTTTACGTCGTCCAGGTCGGGCAGACGAAGATGCTCCGCCGGAGTGACATAGCAGAGGAAGTCCGCGCCGTAGGTGGCTGCAATGGCCCCGCCGATGGCGGAGGTAATGTGGTCGTAGCCAGGAGCGATATCCGTAACCAGGGGGCCAAGCACATAGAACGGCGCGCCGTGGCACAGGCGTTTTTGAATGGCCATGTTGGCGGCAATTTCATTGATCGCCATGTGGCCTGGGCCTTCTACCATCACTTGCACATCCTTTTCCCAAGCCCGCTTGGTCAGATCACCCAGCTCGATCAGCTCGCTGAGCTGGCCGGCGTCGGAGCTGTCATGGATGCTGCCGGGGCGCAAAGCGTCGCCCAGGCTGATGGTCACGTCATACTCCCGCAGGATTTCCAGAACCTCGTCGTAATATTCATAGAAGGGGTTTTCGTTGCCGGTCATTTCCATCCAGGCAAACAGGAGGGAACCGCCCCGGGAAACGATGTTGGTCAGACGCTTGGAACGTTTGAAGCATTCCACCGCCCGTTTGTTGATGCCTGCGTGGATCGTCATGAAATCAACGCCCTCTTTGGCGTGAGCTTCTATCACCCGGAGGAAATCCTTGGCGGAAATGTCCGGGAGGTTCTTCTCCAAATAGCCGATGGCGTCGTACATGGGCACCGTGCCGATCATGGCGGGAGAGTAATCAATGAGCTGTTTGCGGAAGGTGTGGGTTTTGCCATAGTTGCTTAGATCCATGATGGCTTCCGCACCAAAGTCAATGGCCATTTTTACCTTGTTCATTTCATTGGTGTAGTCCATGCAGTCGCCGGAAATGCCCAGATTGACGTTGATTTTTGTTTTCAGCCCTTCGCCGATGCCTTCCGCGCTCAGGGAGGTGTGCAGGACATTGGCTGGAATGCAGACCCGGCCAGAGGCAACCAATTCCATCAGCTTTTGCTCCGGAATATTCTCTTTTTGGGCAACGGTTTTCATTTCTTTGGTCAGGACGCCCTGTTTAGCGGCTTCCATCTGTGTGTGGTATGTCATACTTGATTCTCCTCATCCGTAAAATTCATAAAAATGGTGGGTGGGGCCATGGCCTTTCCCCAGTTCCAGAGCATGGGAAATGGCCATGGTGATGTAATGTTTGGCTTCGGACACGGCCTCCGGGATGGATTTACCCAGCGCCAGGTTGGCGGCAATGGCGGAAGAAAACGTGCAGCCAGTGCCGTGGGTGTTTTTGGTGGGAATCCGTTTGGTGGTGTAGGAATAGAAATCCGCGCCGTCAAAGAGAATGTCTTTCGCGTCCAAATCTTCGGATAGATGGCCTCCTTTGAGCAGGACGCACTGGGGGCCCATGCTATGAATTTGGCGGGCGGCTTTTTTCATGTCCTCAATCGTGCGGATTTCTATTCCAGTGATGGTTTCCGCCTCTGGAATATTGGGGGTGAGAACCTCCGCCAGGGGCAGGATTTGTTGGATTAAGGTTTGCAGGGATTGCCGCTGCATGAGGGAACAGCCGCCTTTGGCCACCATAACGGGGTCAATCACCACATGGGCCGGACGGAATTCCCGCAGTTGTTCCGCCACTGCTGTCATACAGTCGGAACTGGAAAGCATGCCTACCTTGACGGCGTCTGGGGGGATGTCCTCAAAAATGGCGGTCATTTGATTCTGAATCATGGAAGGGGTGATATCCTGAATATCGATAACGCGGCAGGTATTTTCCGCCACCACCGACGTGATCACGCTCATTCCAAAAATCCGGTGAGCGGCAAAGGTTTTCAGATCGGCCTGAATGCCTGCGCCGCCGCTGCAATCGGAGCCTGCAATGGTTACTGCTGTTTTCATTGGGTACCATCCTTTCTGTGAAGCTTTTTGTTTCTGGAAAAAAAAAGCGCCCACCGTTGCGGTGAGCGCGAAAAATCGTTCTAACAGGACTTCTCCTGCTTTTTCGTCTTTTCATTGCGTCCCTACCACGGTGTTAACCGACAGGTTCAAAGGGTCAGGTTTTAACCTTCTCAACTCCTGGGAGTTCCCCTGCAAATCTGTCTTTATTGTATCACCTTGGAAAGGGAAAGTAAATGCATTCTCAAGATTTTTTCCCAGCATCCTCCTTTTTTTCACCCACAAGGCTGCCGTGGAAAATTTTCGCTACGTTTTCGATGGTTTCCACGCCGGCTTCCTGGGCCTGTATGACTTGTCCCAGGCTCCACATCAGCTTGGTAACGGCGGCTTCCGTGGTCATGTCCCAGGCGAAAATCAAGGAACCGGAGGATACGGTTTCAGGAATCCGGTCGGTTTCCTGCTGGCATTGACCGCACAAAACCACAGGGATTTGGTGTGCTTGAAATTTCTCCAAAGCGGATTTCCAAGCGCGATCCCCGTTTGGCAGGTGGCCTTTGCCGTATCCCTCAATGACAACGCCGCGGATTCCAGCTTGAATCAGATCATCTGCAAAGTTTGGGCGGGAGGCAGGGGAAAGCTTCCAGAGAAAGACTTTGTCACACATGGCTAATTGTAAGTTTTTCGTTCCATCCTGATGAGGAATGCTCTCTTTGTGAACCACAAGCCCGTGGGAGCAGAGCGAAGCCACGCAGGGAACCCCTACGCTTTCAAAAGCTTGAAAGCTGGAGCTGCGGGATTTGACCGCATGAGAGCCCAAGATCACATGATTGTGAAACGCGACAAATACGCCGCCGATTCTGCTAGAGGCCATAGCAAAGGCGCAGCGAAGATTGGAGAGCCCATCGCTTTCGGGATGGATCAAAGGCCGCTGAGCGCCAGTCAGGACAACCGGGATAGGAATCCGGTGAAGCATGAAGGAAAGCATCGCCGCGGTATATGCCATGGTGTCCGTACCGTGGGTTACGACGATTCCGTCATAGCCGTCGCAACGGTCATAAATTCGCTGGGCAAGCTCCGGCCATTGCTGGGGTTGGAAGTTGACGCTGTCTTGGCAGAAGATTTCCTCCGCTTCCACAGGATAAAACCGGGTGATGGACTCCATCTGATCCAACAGTTCCTGGGCGGACATGTGAGTTTTCGCTGGGTGATCTGGAAGGGAGGCAATAGTCCCTCCAGTGGCCAATAGCAACAGCTTGTTCTTTTTGGGATGACAACCTTGGTTCATAAAAAATCGCTCCTTTTTTGACAACCTTTGATTTTTGAGTTACGATAAAATAAAATGATACCCATTTTATTGTGTGTGAAAAGGAGGAGTTCCATGCAAACAACAGGGATGGTCATCGAAAAAATGATCGCGTATCATTATGGTTGTCCAGAATTAGTCAACCATGCTCTAAAGGTTTTTTCCTTTGCCAAGGCGATTGACGAGAAGGAAAAGATTCCAGCCGGCCAGCAGAAGATTTTAGAGTGGGCGGCGGTACTCCATAATATCGGCATCCGGGGCAGTGAAGAAAAGTAACATTCCTATGCCGGCATTTACCAGCAGGTGGAGGGTTCGCCCATTGCAGAGAAGCTGTTGCAGGAGTGCGGGGTAGAAAAAGAAATTCGGGAACGGATTTGTTTTTTGATTGCCCATCATCATGAATATGACCAACGGGATGGGCTGGATTATCAAATTTTAGTGGAAGCGGATTTCCTGGTGAATTTTTTTGAAGAACATACCAGCCGGGATCAGATTGTCCGTGTACGGGGCACGATTTTTCAAACGGAAACCGGTAAGCGGTTTGTGACGGATTTATTTTTGCGGGAACCGCCCCGTCCGTCTTTGTTCGCCCAATCTTTAAAGAATCAGGCATAAGAATAGGGGCGGGTACATAAACATAAATAGGGGAAAATGCGAAAACAGGCCGTGAGATTGGCAAACCCATTCGGGAAGCCGAATACCCACAGCCTGTTTTCTTACGCTAGGTTCGAGAAGAAACTAGCAGCCACAGCCGCAGCCGTTGTTGCAGTTGTCGTTGCTGAAGAAGCCGTTGTTGCCGCAGCCGCCGCAGCAGCAGAGGATCAGGATGATGATGAGGATCCAAGAGCAGCTACCACCAAAACCATTACACATATCGTTTTCCTCCTTTCGTTTCGCCTTACACTCCTATAATATTGCGGGGCATGGAAAGGTGTGACTGGTTAGAGAAAAATTTTTTCTCTCATGTCTGGCTGATGCAGGCCTTGGCTTTTTGTATCCTAAATATCCATATATATGCGTGAGAAGCCCTGAGGAGGATTTGGATGTTGAAGCAAAGGTTGCCCTTCCTTTGATGAAATCAAAAAGAGAACGGAAAGGGAAATAAAATCAGGAGAAAACAAGAGATATTTTAAGAAAGTCCTAGAAAATAAGAGATCATTTTAAATAATAAGAAAATATAGATATATTTTGACTTTAATTGACCTTTATTGATGTTGACGTAGGAATAAAAAGAGACTATAATAAACACAAAGATCAAAGAAAGTCAAAGTCAAATAATCCACGGCGAGGAAGTGGTTATCAAATGAGAATAAGTGATGCAGTTGCCAACTATATATTAGCGTTGCTGGAGGAAGATGACGGCTGTGCAGAAATCCAGCGTAATGAACTGGCCGGAACCTTAGGCTGTGTACCCAGTCAGATCAATTATGTTCTGACCTCTCGGTTCACCCCGGAGAAAGGCTACCTGGTGGAAAGCCGCAGGGGCGGCGGCGGATATATCCGTATTACCCGGATTCAAATGGATCGGGAAACGGGCTTGATGCGGATGCTCCATTCCATTGGAACTGCCTTGGATGGAGCATCCGCCCGATCCATCCTTAATCATCTGTCAGATCAGAAGATTCTCGACGAAATGGTAGTGCGGGCGATGGCAGCGGCCATTTCCGATCAGTCTTTTGCCAGTGTACCCCAGCCGCAGCGAGATATTCTCCGGGCGGCTATGATGAAAAACATGTTGATTACCCAGATGTAGCGAAAGGCTGCATCGTCACAACTACGAGAAAACGGAGGTATCGGTTATGATTTGTCAAGTATGCGGAAAAAAGGAAGCTACTACCCATGTGAAAACAGTGATCAATGGGCAGGTCAACGAACGCTCTCTCTGCGCGGAATGCGCCCAAAAAGAAGGCGTGGGCAATTGGAATCCATTTCAAAGCTTTGGCGGCTTTGAGAATCCGTTTTTCAGTCTAAGCAATTTATTTGGCAGTTTTCTGGGGAGTCCGTTGCCGGATAGTACGGCTCGCTGCCCGGTGTGTGGAGCTACCTTTCCAGATATTTCCCAAAGCGGGAAGGTAGGATGCTCCGATTGCTATGAAATTTTTTATGACCGGCTGCTTCCTTCCATTCAGCGGATGCACGGAAACACCCATCACAATGGCAAGAACCCGATTGGGAATTCCATGCAGGTGATTCCGGAATCCCACTTGGTGATCGCCGATGTGGCGGAGCCAGCCCCGGAAGAAAAGGAATTGGCCCAATGGAAACAACAATTGAAAGAAGCGATTGCTAAACAGGATTTTGAAGAGGCCGCTGTGTTGCGGGATAAAATTAAGGAACGGGAACAAGGGAAAGGGGAGAACGGAGTATGAGCGAAATAAAAAAATGGTATGAAAAGCAAGGGCCGCAGGGTGATGTGGTGATTAGCACCCGGATTCGCCTGGCGCGTAATTTGCCCAAGATCCCCTTTCCAGCCCGCATGAGTCAAGAGCAGCGGCAGGCCGTGGAAAAAGCTGTCAAGAAAGCAGTGGAGCATGGCAGCGCAGCCATTGCCCAAAGTCTGCATTACCGGGCGATGGAGGACGTCACCCAGACGGAAGCCATTTCCATGGTAGAACGTCATTTGGTCAGCCCGGATTTTGTCACCCAAAGTAAGGGAAGGGCCATTTTGACCGCAGCCGACGAAAGCATTTCCATTATGATTAATGAAGAAGATCATGTGCGGATGCAGGTTATGATGGAAGGGATGAATTTAGAAAAGGCGTATCAGATTGCCAGTGTGCTGGATGATTCCCTAAACAGCAGCCTCCATTTCGCTTTTCACAAAACCTTAGGGTATCTGACCCAGTGTCCGACCAACCTGGGGACTGGGATGCGGGCGTCTCTGATGCTCCATCTGCCGGCCTTACAGGAAAGCGGTACCATGAACCGGATTGCCGGGAACCTGTCAAAGCTGGGACTGACGCTGCGGGGTACCTATGGCGAGGGCAGCAATGCGGTAGGAGCGTTGTATCAGCTATCCAATCAGGTTTCCTTGGGACTGAGTGAGGCCGAAGCAATTGCGAACCTGAGTACCATCGCTATGCAGTTGGTGGAGGAAGAGCGCAAGGCTCGCCAGCAGCTCGCCCAGGATGTGGCCAAACAGGATATGATTTTTCGCTCTGTGGCCATTTTGAAAAGCGCCCGGGTGTTGACCAGCGAGGAAATGATGCAGTTTCTGTCCAATGTGCGGTTTGGCATTGCCGCCGGGCTGATTACGGACATCTCCTATGACGCCGTCAATGCCCTGATGATTCAGACCCAGCCGGCAACCATGTCTTTGCTTCATGGCGGCAATCTTTCCGCACCGGAGCGGGATGTGCTGCGGGCTAAGATGGTCGTAGAAGCCTTGGCGTCCAAGTAAGGACAAAGTTTTTCCAAAGAGATTCGTTAGAATCCGAAAAATTAGCATACACTAGAAAGAGAGCAGCACCTTGGAAGCGAGGGCTGCGTGGGGATAGCCGAAGGAAAGGATGAATGCAATATGTATCGTTTCAATGGATTTACTGAAAAAGCAAACAAAGCCCTAAACATGGCTGTGGAAAGCGCGGAGCAATTGGGGCACACCTACATTGGCAGTGAACACATGATTCTGGGACTTTTGAAAGAAGGAACCGGCGTGGCTGCGGAAGTGCTGACCAAGCTGGGCATCAGCATGGATACCATGGAAAATACCATTCGGCAGAAGGTGGGCAGCGGAGCCCAGACCCACTTGACCATTGACGATTTCACACCGCGCAGCAAACGGATTTTGCAGATCGCGGTGATGGAGGCCTCCCGTTTGGGACACAACTATGTGGGAACCGAGCACTTGCTCATTGCGATCCTGGAAGAAGGCGACAGTTATGGCGTGCGGTTCCTCAACCTGCTGGGCGTGAAAGCTACCGATATTTTTGAAGAAATTAGCAGTAGTCTGGGCAATGGTGAGGAAGCTTCCTTCACCGATGCGTCCGGCGCCACCCAAACTTCGAAGGCAAAAGGCAAGGGAGGCAGTAAAGCGGAAACCAAGACATTGAATCAATATGGTCGTGATCTGACAGAGCTGGCAAAAAAAGGACAGATTGACCCCGTAATCGGCCGTCAAGTGGAAATCGACCGGGTGGTTCAGATTCTGAGCCGCCGCACCAAAAATAACCCTTGCCTGATTGGCGAGCCGGGCGTTGGTAAAACTGCGGTCGCGGAGGGATTGGCCTTGAAGATTGTCAATGGCGAAGTGCCGGAGACCTTGAAGGACAAGCGGATTGTAGCTTTGGATTTGACCAGTATGGTAGCCGGTACCAAATATCGGGGAGACTTTGAGGAGCGGATTAAGGCGGCGATGGGGGAAGTGAAGGCCAGCGGCAATGTCATCCTGTTTATTGACGAGCTGCATACCATCATTGGAGCCGGCTCTGCGGAAGGTTCCGCAGATGCCGCCAATATCCTCAAGCCATCCTTGGCCAGAGGCGAGATTCAGCTAGTCGGCGCAACCACGATCGACGAATACCGGAAACACATTGAAAAGGACGCCGCTTTGGAACGCCGGTTCCAGCCAGTCATGGTAGGCGAACCAAATCAGGAAGAAGCCATCGAAATCCTGCGGGGCTTGCGTGACCGGTACGAAGCGCACCATAAGGTAAAGATTACCGACGAGTCTATCGAGGCCGCAGTGAAACTATCCTCCCGTTACATCGGAGACCGGTTCCTGCCAGATAAGGCTATCGACTTGATTGACGAGGCGGCTTCCCGGGTGCGCCTGCGTGCGTTCACCGCTCCAGACAGCTTGAAAGAGCTGGAGAAAAAGATCAAGGAATTGGAGCAGGAGAAATCCGCTGCGGTCAATGCCCAGGACTTTGAACTGGCCGCTCAAATTCGAGACGAGGAAAAGCAAACCAAAGAAAAACTGGAGCAGGCGAAAAACGCTTGGGACGACAAGAATTTGATTGGAAACAGCGAAGTAACCCCAGAGGATATTGCCAATATTGTTTCCACCTGGACGGGAATTCCGGTGGTGCAATTGACCGAAGAAGAAAGCAAGCGGCTGCTGCAATTGGAGGATGTGCTTCATGAGCGCATTGTTGGCCAGGATGAAGCGGTTACTGCTGTGGCCAAAGCAATCCGCCGCGGACGTGTGGGATTGAAAGACCCGAAGCGTCCCATGGGTTCCTTCCTGTTCCTCGGACCCACCGGCGTGGGAAAAACCGAACTGTGCAAAGCTTTGGCAGAGGCGGTATTCGGTGATGAGAACGCCATGATCCGATTTGATATGTCCGAATACATGGAGAAACACACCGTATCCCGTTTGGTTGGTTCTCCTCCAGGATATGTCGGATACGACGAGGGCGGCCAGCTGACCGACCAAGTGCGCAGTAAGCCTTATTCGGTGATCCTCTTTGACGAGATCGAAAAGGCTCACCCCGATGTATTCAACATGCTCCTGCAAATTTTGGAGGATGGTATTTTGACCGATTCTCAGGGCCGTCATGTAGACTTTAAGAATACCATCATTATCATGACTTCCAACGTGGGCGCGCATCTGATTACTGAACCAAAGAAAAACCTGGGCTTTGAAGGAGAGGATCTGGAGCGTAAGCTGGAGGACAGCACTACCCGTGAGCTGGTTATGGCCGAGCTGCGGAAAACCTTCCGCCCAGAGTTCCTCAACCGGATTGACGGAACCATCATGTTCCATAAACTGACCGAGGAACACATTAAGGAAATCGCGGTACGGATGCTCAAAATTTTGAGCGGTCGCTTGGAGGGAATGGAGATTCACATCACCTTCACTGATGAAGCGATTCAGGCGATTGCCGATGCTGGTTTCGATCCCATCTATGGCGCAAGACCGCTGCGCCGCGCTGTACAGTCCAAGATCGAGGATGAATTGGCCGAGCAAATGCTGGAAGGAAAATTCAAGGCTGGCAGCCACGTAACATGCGACTTCAAAGACGAGAAATTTGTCTTTGCCACAGGAGAAGAAACCGAAGCCACAGAGCCAAGCGAACCAACCAATCCAGCGGAGTAATACACTTCCACAATCCTTCGAAAGATTTCGAATTCTAAAAGAAAAAGAGATTCTTCCGGCGTTCCGCAAGGTTCGCCGGAAGAATCTCTTTTTTGGTAGATCATGGAGAGCGGGAACCACCCCGTTAAAAATCCGTGCGGATTTGTTTTTCGCTGGATTCCGGGGAATAGAGGAAGGAATCCATATGGTCGCCGGTAAAAAAATATTCCGGCATGGGGGGACGATATGTATAATCAAAAGTATCAATGATAATCAGCTTGACCTTCATCCGTGACGGAATGATGTTTTTAATAAAGACACTGGCCTGCTGGCCCGCTTCCACTCCTTCTTTCGCTTCAGCTAGACCGGCCAGGTTGGGGGTCAATTCCACAAAAACTCCGTAAGGCTCCACCGAGCGGATGATGCCCGCAACGGTTTCGCCTACTTGGAACCGGTTCCGGTTTTCTTCCCAAGTGCCCAACAGCTCCTTGTGGGATAGGGTAATACGGTCGTTTTCGATGCTTTTTACTACTGTCCGAATGTCCATTCCTACCTCAAACCGTTCCCTTGGATGGTCGATCCGGGAAATGGAAATCGCGTCAATAGGCAGTAGGGAAACGATGCCGCAGCCAATGTCGGCAAAGGCGCCAAAGGGTTCCAAGTGGGTGATCCGCGCGTCAATCACGTCGCCGGGCGACAGGGTGGAAAGATATTCCTCCTGGCATTTTTCCTGGGCCAGCCGGCGGGATAAGAGGGCAATGGTGGAGCCGTCCTCTTTTTTCTGAAAGCCTACGATCACGAAACATACGGGTCTATTTACACGGGAAATGATGGCGATGTCTCGGACGGTGCCTTCCCGGATTCCAATGGCGCTGTCTTCCCGGGGGATGATGCCTTTCATACAGCCAAGGTCTACCATCAGGTTGTGTGCGCTGTCGCAAATGATGGCACGCCCTTCCAAAATCTGTCCGTCACGGCAGGCGTCAGCGAGGGTGGAATAGCTGAGCATCGCGTTACGGTTTTGCGGGGTGTCGATCCTCCAGCCCTCCGGATAATACAAACTCATATTTTAGCCTCCCTTTTTATTGTCCAATTATCTATATGCGCCGCCTGGGTGGAACATACTAAAAAAGTCCTAGTGGTGTCGGGGAGAAGGTTTTTTCTCCAGTGTTTCCAACGGAAAAGAAACAAAAAGTTTTACAAAGGTAACAAGGATACACAAGATTGTAACCTTTATTTTCTTGAAAAAATCGTGTTTCTACGGTAAAATGAAAAAAATTAAAGTGTCTTTTGGCTCTTAAAGAAAGGGAGTTTCTTTCCTATGAAGAAAAGAAAATGGGGACGAATCCTCTGTATTAGTATGACAGCCGCCCTGATGGCGGCGTTGGCCGCAGGTTGCGGGCAGGCAGACGATACCAGCAATTCGTTGGCATCCTCTGCCAAAGATTCTGTCGCTTCCTCCGCCGTTGTCTCGGAATCAACCAAGCCGGTGAGCGTAACCGATAAGCCAGTTGGCTTCCAACTGGACGCTCCGGCAAAGGGAGAGGAAATCGCCGTGATCACCACCAACAAAGGGGTTATGAAAATGCGGCTATTTGCCGACGAAGCCCCCAAGGCGGTGGAGAACTTTAAAAAACTGGCGGAGCAAGGCTTTTATAATGGTGTGATTTTCCACCGGGTGATCCAGAACTTTATGGCGCAGACCGGGCAAGGGAATGGTCAAAGCATTTACGGCGCAAGTTTTGAAGATGAATTTACGGCAAACTTACTGAATCTGCGAGGTTCCGTTTCTATGGCCAATGCCGGCCCCAACACCAACGGCACCCAATTTTTTATCAATCAGGCTCCAGCTTCCGCATTTCCTGGCTGGACATATTACCAAACCCTCTATGACGCCTATCAACAAAATCCCCAACAGTTCTCACCCTCTTCCGTGATTGATATGAGTAAAGTCACCCAGGATATCAAGGAACTCTACTCGCAAAACGGCGGAAACCCACATTTGGACGGCAGCTACAATATGGCGGGCAGGGGACATACCGTCTTTGGCCAGGTGTTTGAGGGGCTGGATGTGTTGGATGCCATTACCGCTTCGGAGACAGACGTCAATGACCGACCGGTGACCGATATCACTATTGAATCCATCACCTTAGAACCTTATGAAGGATGATCTCTGGATAAAAGGAATCAATCGTCCAGCTCTTTGGGCGTGTTAGGAGTTTTTTATGAATCAGCAGTATACGACACCAAATCCAACCCCATCGGGTTCTTCTACGCCGCCGAATCCGCCTCAGCCTCCCAAGTGGGAGCCGCCGGTCTACCGCAGTCAACAAGCCCCCAACTCCAAGGTTTATTGGATTCTTTGTTATTTGGGGATTTTATGGCTGGTTGGCCTCATTGCCGACCGGGAAAATCCTAAGACCCGCTTTCATGTGAATCAGGGGATTATCCTTTCCATGCTGGGAGCCGTATTGAGCGTAGCCTATACTATTTGGCATGTCATCATGAACGCAGTTTTCGGGCTTTGGTTTTTAGGCGGCTTGATCGGTGTCCATCCGATTGGCGCGGCGCTGAATACAGCCTTTGGACTGGCAGTAGCCGCAATTATGGTTTTTTATGTTGTTGTGGGCATCATGAATGCAGTCAATTGCCGGGAAAAGCCTTTGCCGATCATTGGAAAGCTGTTTGTGATTGTCAAGTAGATCCTCGTTTCCTTTTTGAATATTTTGAAAAATTTTCTAGAAAATTATCGCCCACCACATTGACAATCCTGTGGAAGAAGCGATATAATAAAAACGATTATTTTATGTTCCCAATTGAGGCAAATGCTTGCTGTTAGTGGGAACATAACTTTTTTACCGTGAGTATTGCCGAACACGGCTTGATTGGGAGGATATTATGTCTACAAAGTATATTTTCGTTACCGGCGGTGTGGTTTCCGGGCTAGGCAAGGGAATCACGGCGGCATCTTTGGGACGTCTGCTGAAAGCAAGAGGACTGCGGGTGACCATGCAGAAGTTTGACCCGTATCTCAATATTGACCCGGGTACGATGAGTCCATTTCAGCATGGAGAGGTGTTTGTAACTGACGATGGCGCGGAAACCGACTTGGATCTGGGGCACTACGAGCGTTTCATTGACGAGAATCTGTCCCAGAACAGCAATGTGACCTCTGGACGGATTTACTGGAATGTTCTAAAAAACGAGCGGGCAGGCTACTACGAAGGCGGCACCGTACAGGTGATTCCCCATATTACCAACGAGATCAAGAACCGGATTTATGCGGAAAAAGACCAGGTGGACGTGTCCATTGTAGAAATTGGCGGCACAGTGGGGGACATTGAGAGCCAACCGTTTTTGGAGGCGATTCGCCAGTTTGCGACCGAGGTAGGCCGCCAAAACTGCCTGTTCCTCCACGTCACTTTGGTGCCTTATTTGGCAGCGTCCAGCGAACAGAAAACAAAGCCGACCCAGCATAGTGTGAAGGAACTGCTTTCCATTGGTATCCAGCCGGATATCATTGTCCTGCGTGCGGAACAGGAAGTAGCCGAGGAACACAAACGGAAAATTGCGCTGTTCTGTAATGTGCCGGAAAATTGCGTGATCCAGAATTTGGATTTGCCACTGTTGTATTCCGTACCATTGGCTTTGCGGGAAGAGCGTCTGGATGACATTGTATGCAAGCGTTTTGGCCTGGACACCCATGGCCCGGATCTGACCGAATGGATGACGATGGTGGATACTGCCCTTTCCATCACGGAGACGGTGACGATCGGTTTGGTAGGAAAATATGTGGAGCTGCATGACGCTTATCTGAGCGTGACGGAAGCCCTGACCCATGGCGGAATTGGCAATAAGGTGAAAGTCAAGATCGAATGGATTGATTCGGAATTGTTGACCCCAGATAACGTGGAGGAAAGCCTGAGCCATTTGGATGGTATTTTGGTGCCTGGGGGATTTGGCCAGCGAGGTATTGAAGGTAAGATTGAAACCATCAGCTATGCCCGTACCCACAGCATTCCTTTCTTTGGCATTTGCCTGGGCATGCAGTTGGCGATTGTGGAGTACAGCCGAAATGTGTTGGGTTTGGCTGACGCTAATTCTGCGGAATTTGATCCACAGAGCAAAAATCATGTGATTGATTTGATGCCGGAACAAAAAGACGTGGTGGATTTGGGCGGTACCATGCGGCTGGGAAAATATCCTTGTAAGGTAACGCCTGGCAGCAAGGCTGCGGAGATTTATCAGGAAGCCCTGATCTATGAGCGTCATCGTCATCGCTTTGAAGTGAACAACGATTACCGGGAGGAATTAGAGAAAGCTGGGGTTGTATTCTCTGGATGTTCCCCGGACAACCATATTGTGGAGATGATGGAGGTGCCGGCTCACCCTTGGTATATGGCGGTGCAATTCCATCCCGAATTCAAGTCCCGCCCCAACCGCCCCCATCCCTTGTTCCAAAGCTTCATAGCGGCTTGTATGGTTCATAAGAAAAGCAGGGAAGGGAAGTAAAAAACTATTCCAATCAAAACTGCCGGATTGCGCTTCTCTTGAAAAGCGTTTCTCGGCAGTTTGTTTTTTAGACGGAATTCACCGTAAGTTTTATGATAGGATAAAACTGGTTTTGAGAAAGAGGAATGAAGATGGGAAAAAAACGAAAAGGCTTGTGGGCCCTGCTGCTTGTTGTAATGTTTTTGCTTGCCTGTGTCGGGCTCTGGTGGTTTCAGACCTTTACCTTGACCGTGACACGGGTGGAGATTACAAGCAGTAAAATCAAAAACACCGTCAAAATTGTCCAACTCACGGATTTACATGGAGCTTCCTTTGGCAACGATAACCAGTCTTTGATTCAAAAGATTGCCAAGGAAAAACCGGACTTGGTGGTGAGTACAGGGGATATGTATACCAATGGGGACGACATGGGAAAGGAAACCGCCTTACAGCTGCTTTCCCAACTGGCAAAATCCTATCCGGTGTATGTGGTCAACGGGGAACACGACAATGACGATGCTTATATGGAGGCTCTGCGCCAGAATCATGTTCATGTTCTGCAAGATCAAATGGAAACCATCACCGTCGGAGAAACAACCTTACAGTTGTACGGCATTGATAATGTGTATTATAGCCCTATCTTTTCTTTGGCGAAAGAATTTGATCCACCAAAAACAAATATATTTAGTATTTTACTGGCACATATCCCAAACCCTGCGGTTTTTGAAAGCTTCGGCGTCGATCTGGCCATCAGTGGGGACACCCATGGCGGGCAAGTACGGCTGCCATGGATTGGACCGCTATATTACGATGGCTCTTGGTTCCCGAAATTTACCTATGATGGAGAAATATGGGATAAGGGGATGTATCAGATCGGAGAGATGGAGTTGTTTATTTCCAGCGGATTGGGGAATTATCCAGTTCCTATCCGTTTCGGCAATCGGCCGGAAATTGCAGTCCTCACCCTCACCCCAGACTAAACTGGTTTGTGGACGGCAAGCTGTTTTTTCGCTGGTGCGGTACCCTGACGGGTGGGAATTTGAAATGCTGGCCCCCGCTCAATTTTCTTCGAACTCCCGATTTCCAACCAGCAAACGGAAACGTGCCGTTTCTGAACAAGATAGAATCCAACCAATGAGCAAAAGAAACCCGGAGGCTTCCAAATAAAGAGAAAGCCTCCGGGTTCTTTTTTAGTTCTGGTTTATTTGCCGTAGTACGCTTTGGTATATAGCTCTTTGATTTCTTGAATGAGTGGATAACGGGGGTTTGCGGTGGTACATTGATCCTCGTGAGCATTTTCCGAAAGTTCCTGCACTTTATTGAAGAACAACTCTTCCGAAATGCCGCATTCCTGAACACTGGTGGTAATTTCCACTTCTTTTTGCAGATCGCGGACAGCCTGTACCAGATTTTGGACGCTTTCCTTTACTGTTTTACCACCCTTGCCAATCATCTGCGCGATTTTGGCATACTTTTGGTCTGCGATAAATTTCTCGTATTTTGGGAAAGAGCAGAACTTGGTTGGCTTAGTTGCATTGTACTCGATCACATAAGGCAGCAAAATGGCATTTGCACGGCCATGAGGAATATGGAATTCACCGCCTAGCTTGTGAGCCATAGAGTGGTTTAGGCCCAAGAACGCGTTGGTAAAGGCCATACCTGCGATACAGGAAGCATTGTGCATTTTTTCCCGGGCTTCCTGATCCGTGGCGCCGTTTTTGTAAGCGCGGGGCAGGTAGGTAAAGACCATGTCGATGGCTTGCAGGGCAAGGCCATCGGTGTAGTCGCTAGCCATGTTGGAAACATACGCTTCAATGGCGTGAGTAAGAACGTCAAGGCCAGTGTCTGCGGTAGAGCTTTTTGGGAGACTCATGACGAACTGCGGGTCGATAATCGCCACATCTGGGCATAGAGAATAGTCAGCCAGCGGGTATTTGATGTTTCCGTTTTGCTTGTCGGTGATAACCGAGAAAGAGGTTACCTCGGAGCCGGTGCCGGAGGTGGTGGGGATGGCAACCAGCTTTGCCAATTTGCCCAGTTTCGGGAATTTATAGGCACGTTTCCGAATATCCAAGAATTTCAACTTGAGGCCGTCAAAGGAAGTTTCCGGCTGCTCATAGAACAGCCACATCCCCTTTGCCGCATCAATGGCGGAGCCGCCGCCCAAAGCGATGATGACGTCCGGCTTAAAGTTGCGCATTTGTTCCACGCCTCGCATGATGGTCTGTACATCTGGATCTGGCTCGACGTCCGAGTAAATTTCTGCATGGCAGTAATGCTGGCGTTTTCTCAAGTAATACAGAACCTTATCCACATAGCCCAGCTTTACCATAGTTGGGTCGGTAACAATGAACGCCCGTTCAATGCCTTCCATTTTCTCCAGGTATTGGACGGAATCATATTCAAAGTAAATCTTCGGCGGAACCTTAAACCACTGCATGTTGACCCTCCTCTTGGCGATGCGTTTTTTATTAATTAGATTGACCGAAGAAACATTGGAGGTAGTGGAATTGTGGCCATAGGAGCCGCAGCCGAGAGTGAGGGATGGAGTGTTGGTGTTATAAATATCGCCGATGGCGCCTTGGGAGGATGGGGAATTCGAAATCACACGGCCAACCTTCATTTCTTCTCCATAGGCTTTGATGAGATCCTCATTGGTACTGTGGATCACCGCAGAGTGGCCCAGACCGCCGAAATCCAGCATCTTTTTGGCCATGGCAAAGCCTTCGTCCGAATTTTTTACCACAAAGTATGCCAGGACAGGAGAGAGTTTTTCTCTGGAGAGAGGATAATCCGCCCCCACATCTGGCAGACGGGCGATGAGGATTTTCGTATCTTGCGGAACCGTCACACCCGCTTGCTCGGCAATCCAGGCAGCGGGTTTTCCCACAACCACAGAGTTGAGGGATTGTTTTTCAGGGTTGATCACATAGTCAGAAACTTTTTTCGTCTCCTCGTCGTTGAGGAAATAGCAGGCGTTCTCGGCCATAATTTTCTCAAAATCCTTAGCAATGCATTGGTCGACGATCACTGCCTGCTCAGAAGCGCAGATCATGCCGTTGTCAAAGGTTTTGGAAAGCATCAGGTCGGTGCAGGCGCGCTCCAGCTTGGCAGTTTTTTCGATGTAGCAGGGCACGTTTCCAGGGCCAACGCCCAGGGCTGGCTTACCAGTGCTGTAAGCTGCGCGCACCATACCAGCGCCGCCGGTTGCCAATACCAAGGAAACATTGGGGTGGTTCATCAATATGCCGGTAGCTTCTACGGATGGATATTCAATCCATTGGATACAGTGTTCCGGGGCGCCGGCTTTCACAGCGGCGTCCCGCAGAACCTTTGCAGCCTCTACGGAAGATTTTTGCGCATTGGGATGGAAACCGAAGATGATAGGATTCCGGGTTTTAGCGCAGATCAGAGACTTAAACATGGTAGTAGAGGTAGGGTTAGTCACTGGGGTCACGCCAGCTACAATGCCTACCGGCTCCGCAATTTCCACGTAGCCTTCCATGTCGTTTTCGTCCACGATGCCAACGGTCTTTTCGTATTTGATGGAGTGCCAAATATATTCAGTGGAGAAGATGTTCTTGATAATCTTATCTTCCACCACGCCGCGGCCAGTTTCCTCGTAGGCCAGCTTTGCCAGACGCATGTGGTTATCCAAACCAGCCAGCGCCATGGCGTGGACAATCTCATCGACCTGCTCCTGGTTTAGCTTCATATATTCCTCCAGAGCAGCCTGTGCTTTCTTGACTAAGTCGTCAATTATGGTTTTGGTGTCCACGGTGGGCTGAGCGGTTTGCTCGTTTTTTGCATTACTCATTCTGTGAATTCCTCCCAAAAAATTGTCAGCATTATTTTGTTAAACAATTAACTAACTTTGTTAATATTATAACAATACAAAAAGAAAATGTCAAGGGATTTAAAAAGGAAAGCGTGATAAAAATGGAGACAAACCGAAAAATGGCTTGCCTCCATTAGGTTCTGATTATTCTTACGGAAACGATCCAGTTTTTATGTATTTCCCATCAGGTAACACAGGGTCATCAGGCTGTCGCTGAGATGGACGGATTCCACCACCACATCGTCATATTTCCGCGCGATGTTGTAATGGCTGAAGTTCCAGAAATTCCGGATGCCCAGAGCATACAGCTGATCCACCAAAACCTTGGCCGCTTTTTGGGGAACACAGAGGACTGCCATGATCGGTTCGTTTTTCCGGCAAAAGGTTTCCAAATCGGCGACGTCCAAAACTTCCAGCTCATCGTGGATTTTGGTCCCGACGATGGAGGGATTATTGTCAAAAATACCGGTTAAAAGAAATCCTTTTGTTTCAAATCGAATGTATGCTGCCACAGCCTGTCCTAAATTACCGGCTCCTAAGACAATGGCTTTTTGTTTCTGGTTGAGACGCAGAATATTGCCGATTTCCTCACGGAGCTGATCCACAATATAGCCGTATCCTTGCTGTCCGAATCCGCCGAAGCAGTTGAGGTCTTGCCGGATCTGAGAGGCAGTCAGGCCCATTTTAACGGAAAGCTCCTTGGAAGAGATCCGGTTGATCCCAGCTTGTTCCAATTGTGTTAAATAACGGTAATATCGGGGAAGTCTGCGAATGACAGACATTGAGATTCCATCACGTTTAGGCATACTTGCCATCTCCCTACTTTATAAAAGCTTAACCAGTCGATCGTTGATTTCCCGGAGGAAGGTTTCCGTATCCACGGTTTTTTTGTTTTCCAAAGAAGACAGGCTGACCAAATCGCCGGTCATGACGCCTTCCTCAATGGTCTGGATGGTGGCCTTCTCTAGTTTGTCGGCAAATGTGATCAGATCTGGGGTTTTGTCCAGTTCCCCGCGCTTACGCAGGGCGCCGGTCCAGGCAAACAAGGTAGCTACTGAGTTGGTAGAGGTTTTCTCGCCCTTCAAGTGGCGGTAATAATGACGCTGTACGGTACCATGAGCGGCTTCGTACTCAAAAATGCCTTCTGGAGAAACCAGTACGGAGGTCATCATGGCCAGGCTGCCGAAAGCGGTAGCAACCATGTCGGACATGACGTCGCCGTCATAGTTTTTGCAGGCCCAGATGTAGCCGCCGTCAGAACGAACCACACGGGCGACCGCATCATCGATCAGGGTGTAGAAATACTCAATCTTGGCTTTGTTGAATCTCTCCTCGTATTCCTTGCCGTAAATCTCAGAGAAGATATCTTTAAAGCGGTGATCGTACTTCTTGGAAATGGTATCCTTGGTTGCGAACCACAGATCTTGTTTTTGATCCAGAGCATAATTAAAGCAGGCGCGGGCAAAGCTGGCGATGCTCTTATCTGTATTGTGTTGGCCTTGGATGATGCCAGCTCCGTCAAAATTATGGATGGTTTCCCGGGTTTCGGTACCGTCCGGCGCCGTTACAACCAGCTCAGCCTTACAGTTTTCGCCGACGGTCATTTCCACATTCTTGTACACGTCGCCGTAAGCGTGACGGGCGATGGTGATTGGTTTTTTCCAAGTAGGAATAAAAGGGGTGATCCCCTTGACCACAATCGGGGTACGGAATACAGTGCCATCTAAAATAGCGCGGATGGTGCCGTTTGGAGATTTCCACATTTGGGTCAGATTATACTCTTTGACCCGCTCTGCGTTTGGCGTAATGGTGGCGCATTTTACTGCGACGCCATATTTTTTCGTAGCGTTGGCCGCATCAATCGTAACCTGATCCTTGGTTTTTTCCCGGTATTCCAGGCCCAGGTCATAGTATTCCGTGTTCAGCTCCACATAAGGATTGATCAGAATCTCCTTGATCATCTTCCAGATGATTCGTGTCATTTCGTCGCCGTCCATTTCAACCAATGGTGTCAGCATTTTGATTTTATCAGCCATGGCAATGACCTCCTCAGTTTGTATTGATATAACATCCACAGGCCTCTAAAACCTGTGAGAAAGATTCCCCATTATTGGGCGCTTTGCTCCCGGGTATAGTTCAGCAGGCCGCCGGCCAGCACTAGTTCCCGCTGGCGGTCGGTCAGAACCGGTTCCAGCTCAATTTCAGTACCCTTGGTCAAGTTCTTGAGTATCACCTTACCGCCGTTTGCAATGGCTTCCCGGATGTTTGGCAATTGCAGCTCATCCATTTGGTCGATGGTATCATAGTCCGCCTCATTTTTAAAGACAAAGGGAAGGATACCGGCATTGGCCAGGTTCGCGCAGTGGATACGGGCGAAGGATTTGGCGATGACCGCCTTGATGCCGAGATACAGCGGAACCAAAGCGGCGTGTTCCCGGGAGGAGCCTTGGCCGTAGTTGGCGCCGCCAATGACCACACCCTTGCCTTCCGCGCGGCAGCGTGCTGGGAATTCCTCGTCACAAACGGCAAAGCAGAAGTTGGACAGATAGGGAATGTTGGAACGATATGGGAGGATCTTCGCGCCGGCAGGCATAATGTGGTCGGTGGTGATATTGTCGCCTACCTTCAACAATACCTTAGCGGTAATTTCTTCCTCCAGGGCCTCACTGGTTGGGAACTCCTTAATATTGGGACCGCGGAGGATCTCCACAGAATCCATTTCCTCCACCGGAGCGGGAGGAACGATCATGTTGTCGTTAATCAGGAAGGTTTCCGGCATAGGGATGTCAATGCCAGAGCCCAATTCCTGAGGATTGGTAAATACACCGGTAATGGCGGAAATGGCTGCGGTTTCTGGGCTGACCAGATAAACCTGACCGCTTGCGGTGCCGGAGCGGCCTTCAAAGTTCCGGTTAAAGGTACGCAGGGAAACGCCGTTGGAATTTGGGGATTGTCCCATGCCGATGCAAGGACCGCAGGCGGATTCCAGAATCCGGGCTCCGGCTGCAATCAGGTCAGCCAACGCGCCGTTTTCCGCCAACATATTGTAAACCTGCTTGGAGCCAGGAGCGATGGCCAGGCTCACGTCTGGATGTGCGGTTTTGCCCTTGAGAATGGCGGCGACCCGCATCAAATCCAGATAAGACGAGTTGGTACAGGAGCCAATCAGAACTTGATCCACCTTTTTCTTGCCGATTTCATCAATAGTCTTGATGTTATCCGGCATATGGGGACAGGCAGCCATGGGAACCAGCTTGGACAGGTCAATGTCAATCACTTCGTCATAAATGGCGTCCTCGTCGGCCTTCAGTTCTACCCAATCCTCCTCGCGGCACTGCGCTTTCAAGAAGGAGCGGGTCACGTCATCGGATGGGAAAATAGAGGTGGTCGCGCCCAGCTCCGCGCCCATATTGGTGATGGTAGCGCGTTCCGGTACGGTCAAGGTGGCAACGCCTTCGCCGCCGTACTCAATGATTTTTCCCACGCCGCCTTTTACGGTCATGCGGCGCAGAACCTCTAGGATTACATCTTTAGCGGAAACCCAGCTTTGCAGCTTGCCGGTCAAATTGATCCGCACCATTTTCGGCATGGTGATGTAGTAAGGGCCGCCGCCCATGGCGACGGCTACATCCAGGCCGCCGGCGCCCATGGCCAGCATGCCGATGCCGCCGCCGGTTGGGGTGTGGCTATCGGAACCGATCAGGGTTTTCCCTGGAATACCGAACCGCTCCAAGTGAACCTGGTGGCAGATGCCGTTGCCGGGACGGGAAAAATAAATGCCGTGTTTTTTGGCAATAGACTGGATAAACCGATGGTCGTCCGCATTTTCGAAACCGGTTTGGAGGGTATTGTGGTCAATGTAAGCCACAGAACGCTCGGTTTTTACTCGCGGTACTCCCATAGCCTCAAATTCCAAATATGCCATGGTACCGGTAGCGTCTTGGGTGAGGGTTTGGTCAATTCGCAGGCCAATGTCGCTGCCTACGGTCATTTCGCCGCTCAACAGGTGAGCCTTAATGATCTTTTGCGCGATGGTATAACCCATTGGTGATTCTCCTCTCAATAACATCAATCTGTAGATCTTTACTGGATATTTATTCGCCAAAATAGGGGAGGCGAACAAACATTATTCATTTGTATTATCTAATATAATTAAATTCTTGTCAATGTTTCCACTGGAGAATTCTTAATTTCTTTAAAAATAGGATGGGAAGACCAGCATAGAGTGTGGAAATAACATACAAAAACTTTGCCGGTTAGAATTGACGTTTTCTTCCCCCAACCGCCTTGCCCAAATACAGAACAAATGGTATAATAACCTGGAAATGCCAATGGAATCCGAGATTCCGGGAATTTCTGAGAATATTCAATCATAAAAAAAGCTCGCTCTTATGGCGTCGCTGTTCTTGCGCATTGCGCAAGTTTTTTATGGTGTCACATCTGTAGTAAGACGGTAGCGCGGACATTTCGGTGCATCGGTCCCCGACCAATCTGGCGCACTGGGGAGCGTGGGCGACTGGCTCACTCCAGGTGTGATCCACCGTTTCTAAGAAAAATATTTCCCAAGTTTGCGTATGATTTCCAGAAAAAATGGGAACACTGCCTTGTGGTGGCTGCTGTATGGTTGCATCGGCAGCTCAGGGGTCAGTCTGGGCGAAACCGCCGGGACTGCCCTTCATCCAAACGATCTTTTGGAGGAGGCAGCGTTATGAACGGACACAAGAGCAACGGCTTTAATCAGGTTTGGAACGGAGAACCGGTAAATGGGGAGCAGGATGAGAAGGCTGGAAAAAAACAGTCTTCCAATGCCATGGATCAGATTACCGAATCAGGTTCGGTGATCACCAACGACGGAAAGCATACCATCCATTGTCTGACCATTATAGGCCAGGTGGAGGGGCACTACATTTTGCCCAGCCAGAATAAAACCACCAAGTATGAACATGTGATCCCCCGGTTAGTAGCCATTGAGCAGGACCCGTCCATTGACGGCCTGTTAATTTTGCTCAACACGGTCGGCGGAGATGTGGAGGCTGGCCTGGCGCTGGCGGAGCTGGTGGCCGGGATGAAAAAGCCTACGGTTTCCCTTGTATTGGGCGGTGGACATTCCATTGGGGTTCCCTTGGCTGTGGCGGCCAAACATTCCTTTATTGCGCCATCGGCGTCCATGACCATCCATCCAGTGCGCATGAACGGACTGATGTTGGGAGTGCCGCAAACCTTTGAGTATTTCCAGCGAATGCAAAAACGAATTACCCAGTTTGTAACAGAGAATTCCCGGATTTCCGCTCGACGGTTCTATGATCTGTCCATGAATACCGAAGAGTTGGTCATGGATGTGGGTACTGTGCTCAACGGCCAGGAGGCAGTGGACGAGGGGCTCATTGATTCCTTGGGGAACTTGTCTGAGGCCATTGACTGCCTGTATGATATGATTGACCGGGATCAGGCGCAGGCTTCCCGCAGGGCAAAGCCTGCCTCAAAGAACGCGTCCAAGCCAACCGTCAAGAAAAGCGGCAAAAAATAAATCCAGCCAGATGGCTCTTGATTGACTTAATCGTTTCTTTTCCAAAAATTTTCAAAAATTTAAGGTTCCTGTGGTATTCTGAGGAGCATGGAAGAGAAGGGAAACAAGTGATACGTCTTTGGATGGGATAGGGAGATTTCCCAGTTTTCTGCGGCGATTCCGCAGAAATACATAGTTTGCATGATTTTTGTTCCTTCCTCTTCATAATAATCAAGGAAAGCAAAATGCTTCCAGCATCGAGGAGGAATCAACATGAGTTTACTTGAAGCGATTATCCAGGGAATTATCCAAGGAGCCACGGAGTTTCTGCCCGTGTCTAGCAGCGGTCATTTGACCCTGAGCCAACATGTGATGGGGGTGCAGGTAGAAAGTATTCTATTTGACGTACTGCTGCATTTCGGTACGCTGATGGCGGTGGTGTTTGTTTACCATAAACTGATCGGCCGATTGATTGTGGAATGTTTCCGTCTGATCAAAGCGGTCGTAACCGGGAAGTTTCAATGGAGCCAGCGCAGTGACGACCAGAATCTGCTTTTCATGCTGCTTCTGGGTTTAGCGCCGCTATTTTTGCTGTTCCTTCCCGTGCCGGGAACGGGCCAGCAAATCAAGGACTTTGCCGACCAATGGTCCACCGATGGGGATATTGTCCTGGAAGGGGTGGCCCTTCTGGTGACTAGTTTGCTGTTGGCATTGGGAATTTTTGCGGCAAAACGAACCCAGAAACTTTCTCAGTCCCAGGGGCGGGAGCAGTATCGGGTACGGGATGCCCTTTTTGTTGGCGTAACCCAATGTTTCGCCGCGGTTTTCCCAGGACTTTCCCGTTCCGGTTCCACATTATCCGTGGGCTTGCTGTGTGGAATCAACCGTCAGAAAGCGCTGGACTATTCGTTTGTTTTGGGTATTCCGGCGATCCTGGCAGCTGTGGTGCTGTCTGTGGGGGACGCCATTCACGAGCCGGTACAAATCGGTACGGCTCCTTTGGTGGCTGGGGTTGTGACAGCGGCAGTCGTTGGATTTTTAGCGATCAAGCTGTTCAAATGGATGGTAACAGCGAATAAAATGCATCTTTTTGTGTGGTATACCCTTCTGCTGGGGATTGCCACGATCATTGTTGGACTGATAGAGCATTCGATGGGGATCAATGTATTCACGGGGATGCCGTTAAGATAAAGGAAGTTAGGATAACAGGTGATAACATGGCGACAAAAAAGACAACCAAAAAACCGGCGGCTCACGCGGCGAAAAAGAAGCCGCCTGCCAAGCAAACCCGAAGCCGGCCGGATACCCGGACCAAAAAACGAAGCCAGCCCCGGGATGTGGAGGCGCTGCGCCACCGGAACCAGGTGATGGCGGTCATTTTGTTTGCGGCGTCGATTTTGCTTGCCTGTTTGGTATTGATTCCAGGCGACCATGTGTGGCGCTGGATTCACGACGTGATTTTAGGCCTGTTTGGATTTTTGAGTATCCTATGGCCGATTTTGCTTGGCTACATATCGGTGATGATCGCCATGGGAAAATCGAAAAAACCTCGAGCAGGTTTGAAAATGGCCATGATTATTATTATCATTGCCCTGCTCTGCGGAACGGTATATATATTCCAATTTGGAGACGTTCAAGGAGATACCCCGTTTTGGAGCCGGTTGGGCAACCTGTATCAATTGGGCCAGCAAGTGAAAAGCGCCGGCTGGTTCAGCGGCTTGATCGGAACGCCGTTTGTAGCAGTTTTGGGGGCGACCGGAGGTAAAATTGTTTCCATTTTACTGCTGTTTGTCATGGTGATGATTTTTACCGGCACCACCTTGCTGCAATTGTTCCGGGCAGTCACGAAACCCACCCGGAAGGTCAAGGAAACCATTCACGATGTACGGGAGCGGCGGCTGGAGGAGCAAGCCTTGTGGGAGGAAACCAATTTTGACGATGACGTACAGATCGATATCCCAGTAGACACTAAGGCAAAAAGGCCAAATGAACGGGCGGCGCGGGAGCCGACCAAGAAGAAAAACGAAAAGCTGGAGCGGTTACAGCAGGCGTTTAGCCAGCCAGATCCAACCATCCAACAGGCCTCTTCCGCAGTGAAGCCGGAGCCCATGGATCACGACGATGATTTTGAAGTTTCCGTACCGGATCTCACACCTCCAGAACCGGTTGCGGCATCCGCAGTCAGTGAGCCGGAGCCAGGCTCCGCCGCCGCGGCGGCCGCCGCGTTTATGGCAAAAGCGAAAGCCGCTCAGGAAATGCCTTCGCCAGCAGTATCGGAGGGGGAGCCCCAAGAAAACCAAATCCTCCCTGGGGACGATGGCGAGGAATTTTCTGCTCCAGAAACCACAGTAGCTGAGCCGGCGGAAGCCGTATATCAATTCCCACCAGTTTCTCTTTTGCAGGCCAGTGAAGCGGTGGATCATGGGGATATCACCCACGAATTGCAGGTCAACGGACAGATGCTGGTGGATACCCTGAAAAGCTTCGGCGTTCAGACGAAAATCTTAGATATCAGCCGTGGTCCAGCGGTTACCCGCTATGAACTCCAGCCGGCAGCCGGTGTGAAAATCAGTAAAATTACCAATCTGTCCGACGACATTGCCATGAATCTGGCCGCCTCCGGGGTACGGATTGAGGCGCCGATTCCAGGCAAAGCCGCCGTCGGCATCGAGGTACCCAATAAAACCGTCAGCGTGGTGCGGATGCGGGAATTGATCGAGTCCAACGCCTTCATCACTGCGAAAAGCAAGCTGACGGTGGCTTTGGGCCGGGATATTTCTGGACAAGTCATGGTGACTGATCTGGCGAAAATGCCTCACATGCTGATTGCCGGCTCTACCGGTTCCGGTAAGTCGGTGTGCATCAACTCCCTGATTGTCAGCCTCCTTTATAAAGCGAAGCCGGAGGAAGTCCGCTTCCTCATGGTGGACCCCAAAGTGGTGGAGCTGGGCATTTATAACGGGATTCCCCATTTGCTGGTGCCGGTGGTCACGGACCCCCGCAAGGCGGCAGGCGCTTTGGGCTGGGCGGTGACGGAAATGCTCAACCGGTATAAAATTTTTGCGGACAACAATGTCCGGGATCTAAATTCCTACAACAATATGGTAGGGGACGGCCTAACCAGGGAGGACGGGATAACCCTGGAGCGGATGCCTCAGATTGTGATTATTATTGACGAGTTGGCCGACCTGATGATGGCGGCTCCCAACGAAGTGGAAGACTCCATCTGTCGGCTGGCTCAGATGGCTCGTGCGGCAGGCATGCACCTAATTATTGCCACCCAGCGTCCTTCGGTGGACGTTATCACGGGTATCATCAAAGCCAACGTGCCCAGCCGGATTGCGTTTGCGGTGTCCTCCCAAGTGGATTCCCGTACCATTCTGGATGGCAGCGGTGCGGAGAAACTGCTGGGACGGGGCGATATGCTGTTTTCCCCAGTGGGCTCCCCGAAGCCGATCCGGGTGCAGGGATGCTTTGTAGAAGATAAGGAAATCGAATCTATTGTGAACTTCGTGAAGCAATCCCAGGACGCCAGCTACAATCAAAACGTCATGGAAGAAATCGAGAAGAACGCCGTGGCGGAAAAGGGCGGCAAGTCGGAGGACAGCAGCGACGGGGGCAGCAGCGACCCGATGATGGCGGAAGCGATCAAATGTGTGGTAGAGGCGGGACAAGCCTCTACCTCCCTGCTGCAGCGCCGTCTGCGTTTGGGCTATGCCCGTGCCGGCCGTCTGGTGGATGAAATGGAGCAGATGGGTATTGTAGGGCCCCATGAGGGCTCCAAGCCCCGGCAGGTTTTGATTACCTACCAGCAATGGCTGGAAATGAGCATGCAGAAAAACGACGAAGCCAACAGCCAGGAATAGGGGGAGCGTATGGCTTTTTTACCGATTACCAAAAAAGAGATTGAGGCTTTGGGCTGGGACGTCCCGGATTTTGTCTTAGTGACCGGAGACGCTTATGTGGATCATCCTACTTTTGGCGTGGCCATTATTTCCCGGTTGCTGGAGAGCTATGGTTATAAAATCGCGGTTTTAGCTCAGCCGGATTGGCGCACGGATCGGGATTTCACCCGGTTTGGACAGCCTCGTTTGGGGTTTATGGTCACCTCTGGAAACATTGATTCCATGGTTGCCCATTATACGGCGGCGCGCCGTAAACGCAGTGAGGACGCCTATTCTCCTGGCAAAAAAATCGGCTTGCGCCCAGACCGGGCGGTCCTGGTGTACACCAAAAAGATCAAGGAAATCTATCCCGATTCTCCCGTTGTCATCGCTGGGTTAGAGGCTTCCCTGCGCCGGTTTGCTCACTATGATTATTGGGACGACGCTGTTCGTCCGTCTATTTTGATTGATTCGGGGGCGGATTTGCTGTCCTTCGGAATGGGGGAAAAGCAGACACTGGAAATCGCAAGAAGGCTCAACGACGGCGAGCCAATTTCCACGCTGACGGATATCCGCGGCACCTGCTATGCGGTTCCTACGTCCGAGTATGAGCCGGGGCCGGCGGTGGACTGTCCCAGCTATGAACAGGTGTGCGCCTCCAAAAAGGAATATGCGGTTTCCTGTCGCAAACAGCAGGATGAACAGGATTCCGTGCGGGGCCGGCGGGTGATTCAGCGCCATGGGAATCTCATTTTGGTGCAGAATCCGCCTATGCCGCCGCTGACCCAGGAGGAATTGGATCCAGTCTACGCCTTGCCGTATGAGCGTACCTATCATCCTTGCTATGAGAGTCAGGGAGGAGTTCCGGCCATTCAGGAGGTGGAGTTTTCCATCACCCATACCCGCGGATGCTTTGGCGCGTGTAACTTCTGTTCCATTGCGTTTCACCAAGGAAGGGAAATCACCACGCGAAGCGAGGAATCCGTCTTGCGGGAGGCGGAG
This sequence comes from Clostridiales bacterium, assembly GCA_022801595.1. GTDB lineage: Bacteria > Bacillota > Clostridia > Oscillospirales > Acutalibacteraceae > UMGS1071. Next base: position 58,167 of record JAAWSO010000001.1, read on the forward strand.
CTGCTGACCTGTCAGCCTGGCTTTAAGGGGTATATCCACGACGTAGGCGGTCCCACCGCCAATTTCCGGCAGGTATCCTGCGAGAAGCAAAAGAAGCATGGACTGTGCAAAGGGGAAAAGAAGTGTTTGGCTCCGAAGCCCTGCACATTGCTGGAGGTAGACCATCGAGAATATTTGGAGCTGCTTCGGAAAATACGGAAGATTCCCAAGGTGAAAAAAGTCTTTATCCGCTCTGGTATTCGGTATGATTACCTGATGGAAGACTCAGATGAAACTTTTTTTAAGGAGCTGGTACAGCATCACATCAGCGGCCAGCTCAAGGTAGCGCCGGAGCACTGCTCCGCCAATGTCCTGGATCATATGGGAAAGCCTCATATTGAGGCGTACAAGGCTTTTCAAAAGCGGTTTTATCAAATTACCAAATCCATCGGCAAGGAGCAGTATCTGGTGCCATATTTAATGTCCTCCCACCCGGGAAGCACCTTGAAGGACGCGGTGGAGCTGGCCCTATTCTTGAAGCAGGAAAAGCTCCGCCCCGAGCAGGTACAGGATTTTTATCCCACCCCGGGCACCATTTCTACCTGTATGTTTTATACTGGCCTCAATCCTTACACCATGGAGGAGGTTTATGTCCCTCGCACCGACCAGGAGAAGGCCCAGCAGCGGGCATTGCTCCAGTATTTTAGTCCGAAGAATCAAGCCCTCGTCATTGCGGCGCTGAAAGCCGCGGGCCGAGCGGACTTAATCGGAACCGATCCGAAGTGTTTGGTACGGCCGTTGCCAGGGACAAAGCGGCAAACGGATGAGAAGAAAGGGGACGGCCAAGGGATATGGAAGCAAAAGGCTGTGGGCCGGGACAAGAGCCATCCGGCCAAAGCCGGAAGCGCGCACAAGGGAAAAAGCAGAACCGGAAAAAATCGATTGGGAAAAGGCGGGCGATAGGGCTTTCCCTGGCGGGAGGTTTTCTCCTAATTTGTGCGCTCATCACCGCGATTTGGGGCGTACAAGCTTGGAAGCAGGCGGAAGGCTTCCTAGGGCTGGCGGATTTTTCCACCCAGGCGGATTCCTATCCCTTTGCCATGCATGTTTTAAATGTAGGCAAAGCGGATTCGATTTTACTGGAATGCGACGGACATTTTATGTTGGTGGATGGCGGCACCGTAGATCAGGGGGTTCCGATCCGTCAATATTTGACCCGGCGTGGGGTCCAGCATTTGGATTATCTGGTCAACACCCACCCGGATGACGACCATATGGGCGGTTTAGAAACCGTCGTCCAACAATTTTCGGTCAATGTGTTCCTGACGGCTGACTTGCCCGATGATCTCCAGCCTCAGAGCGCTTTGTATGCCTCTTTGCTGCAAACCATGGAGCGGCGGCATGTGCTGCAAAAGACTGCCGCAGCGGGGGATGTGTTTGCTTTGGGCTCCGCTCAGGTGGAAGTGCTGGGGCCGATCACAATGGCGGATGATACCAATAATAATTCCTTAGTTTTGAAGGTGACCTATGGAGAAACCGTTTTCCTCCTTATGGGCGATGCGGAAGAGGAGGAAGAAGAAAGCCTCCTGAAAAGCGGTGTGGATTTATCCGCAGATGTGCTGAAGGTTGGACACCACGGCAGCAATACCTCCACAACCGAGGAATTGCTGGAAGCTGTCCACCCAGAGTATGCGGCAATTTCCGTGGGGCAGGATCGCAACAACTTACCTAAAAAGAAAATTTTGCAGCGGTTGGAAGAAGCGGGAACGGCTTTGTACCGAACCGACCTGGATGGGACATTATTATTTGGAAGCGATGGGAAAACCGTGGAGGTTCAGACAGAATACGAATAGAAGAAAGAAGGAATCAGAAAATGAGCAGAACGGTGACGATTGACCGGTTTGAAGGGACCTTTGCCATTTGTGAAGGCGAGGGACATGGAAAGGAAGTAAAGATGTACGCCATTGAGATTGCCGAGCTGCCCCAGGGAGCAAAAGAGGGAGATGTGCTGGTCATTAGCGACAGCGGGGAGCTGAGCGTTGACACGAATGAAACCGCTTCCCGGCGATCAAAAATCAAAAAGATGCAGGATAGCCTTTGGGAATAAACCACGCGTCTCCGTATTTGAAAAAGAAAAAAGCGAAGGAGAATTCCTTCGCTTTTCTTTTTCTCATTGGTTCGGTTAGTTTTAACGGGAGAAGCGGCGGGGCTATCCGGGAAAAGGTTCCTTTTCGTAGGAGAGAAGCTGGTCGGTTTGTTTATAGAATGGGTTATCGGTATACTCTTTGAACCGGGTGTAATATTCCTGGAAGGCTTGATTCCCCGTGACTTCCGCCAAGGTGTGCAGCAGATAAATGTGGCAGCAGTGCGCGTAGGAGCTGGTAAAATAAGGCGGATAGTCGGAGGTGTAAGGGAGAAGGTCATAAGCGGAATAGCCGTTGTAATCATAGTAAGGGAGCAGCACTTCAATAGCGGCGCAGCCGTCCTCAAAGGCTTCCTGAGCCTGGGAGGCTCCGGCAGATTTCGGCACGGATTTCCACCAGTCATACAGGCCGATCAGGGCGAAGAGGTTGCCGTTTAACACATAGGTTTCCGGTTTGATCAAGTACTCGTCATAAAGGACGTAATCCTCGTATGGCTTTAGGAGGGCGGATTGGTCGGTGAAATCTTTCAGCGTTACCTTGGTGCCGCTTTCCGGACTGTCATAGAAACGGGTCATAAACTCCAGGCATTTTTCACCAGCCTCCAAATACTTGGAATCCTTGGTCAGCAGGTAAGCCCTGGCGTAAACGCTGAGCAACTGGCCTTGCCCCATCCCGGACACAAAGCCTTCTGGGATGACCATATCTTTCTTATAGGCGAATTCGTAGTCATACGGGAAGCTTCCGTCCTCTTTCTGGTGTTCTGCCAGCCAACTGGCTACGTTCAAAAACAGTGCCTGATTGGCTGCGTCTGTTTCGATGGAGTTGTACAAAGCGAAGGCATACTGGGAAATGGTGGTTGGATTGTGAGACCAATTGGTTTCGTTATTGAGCACCAAAGGAATTCCCTGTTCATCGAATTTCAGAGTTTCGCTTTCCACATAATGCTCTTTATTGAATCCAAAATAGTTGGAAGAAGGGCTGTAATTGTCGATCATGTCGTTTCGGTAGCTGCGTTTGCTTCCGCCGTTTACGGTGCGGGCTTCCTGAACGATACTGCTTGGCACCAAAACATGGGGCTGTCCTGGAATAATATGAACCCAAAGCCCGACTTCCGTAGGGGATTGGGTTCCTCTGGCAAGGCGGTCAAGGGAGATATAATGCCATCCAGCGTTTAGCCCCGAAAGGTTCAGATCATAAGAAAAGGTTTGTTGGCGGACTTTTATGGTATCCAGTTTTTGGTTATCCACAGAGATCGTCAGAAATTGATAGTTGGTTTGCCCGGTAAGGGTCACGGAATTGCCGTCAATGAGCCGATGTTTTTCCTCCATCACAATGGCAAGGGAAGGTGGAACGGTTAATTCTGACTTTTCGGAAGGGGTTACGGAGCTATAGAGATTGATAGAGGTTGGATATCGGCTATCGAGCAAACGGGCAAATGCAATCATCCCAAGAACAGCAACGCCAAAAGCAGCCCCTAATATACATAGTGTTCGTTTTTTCATGATAACTGTTTTATTCTCCTAAAGGATTTTCTTTAATAGGGCTTGTTTCAGCTTGCCATAAGGAGGATATCGGAAGGGAAAATCGAAATGGTTCGATTTCTTTAAAATGTTTTTGGTGTGGCTGAAGGTATCAAATCCAACCTTACCATGATAGCTTCCCATCCCGCTGTTTCCGACGCCGCCGAAGCCCAGGTATGGGCTTGCCAGGTGCAGGATGGTATCGTTGATGCAGCCGCCGCCAAAAGAAACCCGATTGAGGACGCAGGCCTGGTTAAGACGGTTTTGGCTGAAGAGATAGAGCGCCAGCGGTTTGGGACGCTCCTTGATGAACGCCACCGCTTCTCGTAGGTTTTGATAGGGGAGAATGGGAAGGATTGGCCCGAAGATTTCCTCTTCCATAACTGGGGAATCCAGTTCCACTGGATACAAAATCGTAGGGGCGATCTGCTGGGTTTCCGCATTGCAGGCGCCGCCAAAGGCGATGTGACCGTGTTCCATCTGGCGGACTAGGCGGTGAAAATGGGCGGACGTTGCGATTTTTGGATAGTCTTTCGGATTGCGCAGAGACTTTTTAAAGTAATAGCTCAGATACGCGATGAAAGGCTGTTGGACGCTTTCATGAACCAGCACATAATCGGGCGCCACACAGGTTTGTCCGGCGTTGAGGATTTTTCCAAAGGCGATCCGTTTGGCTGCCAGACGGATGTCCGCGGTGTCGTCCACAATGCAGGGGCTTTTGCCCCCCAATTCCAGGCAAACCGGAGTCAAATGCTTGGCGGCTTTTTCCATGACGATCTTGCCAACTCGCTGGCCACCGGTAAAGAAAATAAAATCAAAAGGCTGTTCCAGCAATTGCTCGCTGGTTTCCTGGCCGCCGGGCATCACCGCAACGTATTTGGGAGGGAAACATTCCCGGATGATTTCTGTGAGAATAGCGGCCGTGTGGGGCGCATGCTCCGACGGCTTTAATACCGCGCAGTTGCCGGCGGCCAAAGCGTCCACCAAGGGAAGCAGATTGAGCTGGAAGGGATAGTTCCAAGGAGAAAGGATCAGCACGGAGCCGTAAGGTTCTGGGAAAGAAAAGCTGACGCCTGGCATTTGCGAGATGGCGGACGGGTGAATGTGAGGCTTGACCCAATGGGAAAGGTGGCGGAGGACAAACCGGATTTCTTGCAGCACCATACTGGTTTCCGTCAAACGGCTTTCGGTTTCGGATTTATTGAGGTCACTTTTCAGAGCTAGGTAAATGCTGGCTTCCTTGCGCTGAATGGTATCGTATAATCTTTGCAGGGCCATTTTGCGGAATGGAACGGATTTTGTCACTCCGGTGGAGAAAAAATTCCGTTGGTCTTGTAAGGTGGTTTCTATCTCACTGGTGGAAAATTCATGCATAAAACAATACCCTCCTTTTACATCAAACCAATTTCTTTTTATTATAGTTGTTTTTCTCAAAAATCTCAACTAAAAATCTCAAATGCATGGAAATTCAATGCAGAAGAAAAATCTTGCCCTCCATTCCATTCTCTGTTATAGTGAGAGAATAGGATGGAATATAAGGAGGAGATTGGGTGGAAAGGATTCCATTGGGACGATACCGCCATTTTAAAGGAAACCAATACGAAGTGATGGGACTGGCAACCCATTCGGAAACCGGGGAAGCTATAGTGGTGTACCGGGCGTTGTATGGAGAATATGGACTATGGGTGCGCCCACTGTCTATGTGGCTGGAAACCGTGGAGCAGGATGGGGAGAAGATTCCCCGTTTTGCCTATCTGGGAGATTGAAAATGACCGTGACAGCCCAACAAATGGAACGATTTGCCGCTCTCTGCCAGCCGGAGATCGGAAGCCGACAGGAGCACGGTGGGATTGGGTGTTTAGGGGAAAAGATTCTCCATGCGCTCCTCAAGCAGTATCTGGAGCCAAACCCCGCTTTCCATGAAGTGAAAATCGGGCGGTATGTGGCGGATATTGCCCGGGATTCCGAGGTGGTTGAAATCCAAACTCGAAGTTTTTCGGCCTTGAAAAGGAAACTAGCTGTATTTTTGCCCCATTATTCGGTGACCGTGGTCACGCCGATTTCTCAAATTAAATGGCTTTCGTGGATTGAGGAACAGACGGGAGAAGTCACGAAAAAACGGAAATCCCCCAAGACCGGAACCGCTTTGGATATATTCCGGGAGTTGTATCACATTCGAGAATTTTTGCTCCATCCCAATTTTCAGATGCGGCTTCTTTTTTTGGAAGTGGAGGAATACCGGTTGCTCAATGGCTGGGGGAACGGAGGCAAACGAGGTTCTACCCGTTATGACCGGATTCCTATCCGTTTGCTGGGAGAGCAGTTCTTGGGCAATCGGGAGGATTACCAGCATGTGCTGCCGGCTTGTTTGCCCGAACCGTTTACCTCCGCCGATTTGGCGCGGGCGGCCCGTCTTTCTTCCAATGCCGCCAGCCGGGCGATGAATGTTTTCTTTTCGCTGCAGGCAGTGGAGCGGGTTGGAAAACAGGGGAACCGCTATTGTTACCGGGTGTCAGAAGAAGGGAATCGGATGTTACCAGCTCCGTCGTCCAGCTCTATGAACGGCGAAAAATCTGACAAAAGAGAAAGATTTTGATTGTACTTCCTGAAAATCCTTGTTATACTGAAAGGGAATTCCGTCCACTCAATCCAAAAAGGATGAAAGGGATGGTTTGGATTTTTTCATTTGAGAAAGGAGCGGTTTTATGCTTTCGGTTGGAACAAAAGCCCCTGATTTTACGTTGTCGGATAAGGACGGCAATCAGGTTTCCCTATCTGGCTTCGCTGGTAAAAAGGTGGTTCTCTATTTTTATCCGAAGGACAATACGCCAGGCTGCAGTAAGCAGGCTTGTGCTTATCGGGACATGTTCTCCCAATTCCAGGAGAAAGGCGCGGTGGTCATCGGGATTAGCAAGGATAGTGTGAAGGCTCATACTAATTTTGCGGCCAAATATGAGCTGCCATTTTTGCTGTTGTCCGATCCAGAATTGCAGGCGATTCAGGCCTATGACGTTTGGCATGAAAAAACTATGTGCGGCAAAACTTCTATGGGTGTGGTGCGTTCTACTTGCGTAGTGGACGAGCAGGGAACGATTGTGTATGCGGCGGAGAAGGTGAAGCCCGACGCAGACCCAGGCAATGTGCTTGCTTTTTTAGAAGCGTAATCCGAGAATTTTTGATTTAGAATCTCAGCCGGAATCAACCGGTTGGGATTTTTTTTGTTTATTGAAAAAATTTAATCAGATTTCTTCTTGACATTCTGCTTATCGTTGCATATAATGAACATATGATAAGTTGTTCATATGAAAGGAGATGAAACTCATGACTGGAATGGAGAAACACCGCAGACCCCAAGCAGAAACCTGCGATTCCGACTGCGACTATATCCACGCTCATGATGATGTGATCCAATCGGTCTATGAAGAAATGCCCGAGGAGGAAGTCCTGTATGATCTAGCGGAACTGTTTAAGGTATTTGGAGATTCCACCCGGATTAAAATCTTGTATGTTTTGTTTCAGTCGGAAATGTGCGTGTGCGACATTGCCCAGCTTTTAAACATGAGCCAATCGGCCATTTCGCATCAGCTTCGCGTTTTGAAGCAGGCCCAGTTGGTCAAATACCGCCGGGAAGGGAAAACCGTTTTTTATTCGCTGGCGGACTCCCACGTGACAACTATTCTCAACCAAGGTTTGGAACACATTGAAGAATAAAGATTGCTTTATCGTTTAGGAGGCTATTGACATGAAAAAAACATTTATTTTGGAAAACTTAGATTGCGCTAACTGCGCGGCAAAATTGGAGCGTTCCCTCAATAAAATGGACGGCGTAGAGGCTGTGGTAACTTTTATGACGAAGAAGATGGTGTTGGAAGCAGAGGAAAATCGGATGGAGGAAGCGGTTTCGGAAGCGCAACGGATTATCAAAAAATTGGAACCTCAGGTTGTGGTCAAGGCGAGAGGGAGATAATCCTTTGCCCAAGGGAGGAATGTTGACATGTTGAGGAAACGAATGGCCCGGATCATTTTTGGCATGCTCTTTGGCGCGTTTGCCATGTCGCTGCCCACGTTTTCGGACGTGAATCAATGGGGGCAGCTTACCATATTCCTTGGCGCCTATGTGATTGCTGGCGGCGATGTTTTGCTGCGCGCCTTTCGGAATATTTTCCGAGGCCAAGTGCTGGATGAAAACTTCCTGATGAGCATTGCCACCATCGGTGCTTTTGTGGTGGGGGAATATCTGGAAGGCGTAGCGGTAATGATCTTCTATCAAATCGGAGAGCTGTTCCAGGACTATGCAGTTGGAAAATCCCGGGCTTCCATCTCGGATTTAATGGATATCCGGCCCGATTACGCTAACGTGAAACGAGGGGATGGAATCCTCAAGGTAGACCCTTATGAGGTGGAACTGGGAGAAACCATTGTGATCCGTCCAGGCGAGCGGGTACCGCTGGACGGCGTGGTGATTGATGGTCACTCTATGTTGGATACTTCCGCTTTGACCGGTGAGTCGGTACCCCGGGATATTGAGCCAGGCAGCGAGGTGCTCAGCGGCTGTATCAATACCAACGGTTTGCTGACCGTAACGGTGACGAAGAATTTTGAGGAATCCACGGTTTCCAAGATTTTGGATATGGTGGAAAATGCCAGCAGCAAAAAGGCCAAGGCGGAGAATTTCATCACCAAATTCGCCAAATATTATACTCCCATCGTGGTCATTTCAGCCGTTCTGTTGGCGGTGATTCCGCCGATGGTTTTAGGCATCGGCGACGGCGCCATTTGGATGGATTGGGTCACCCGCGCCCTCAGCTTTCTGGTTATTTCCTGCCCATGCGCTTTGGTCATCTCCGTGCCCTTGGGATTCTTTGGCGGCATCGGGGGGGCTTCCCGCGTCGGTGTGTTGGTTAAGGGAAGCAACTATTTGGAAGCGATGGCGAAAACGGAAATTGTGGTGTTTGATAAAACGGGTACCCTGACCAAGGGAACCTTTTCCGTGACGAACATTCAGCCAAGCGAGGGGATGGAGCCACAGGCTTTGCTAGATTTGGCCGCCCATGCGGAAAGCAATTCCAGCCATCCGATTTCCCTGTCCCTGCAAAAGGCATACGGGAAAGTGATTAACCCACAACGGGTGGGACGCGTAGAAGAAGTGGCTGGCCATGGTGTGAAGGCGCAAGTGGACGGAAAGACGGTGTTGGCAGGCAACGCCAAGCTGATGGAACAGGCGGGAATTCCTTATACCAAAAGCAACGCTACCGGCACCTTGGTTTATGTAGCCGTAGATGGAGTCTATGCAGGCTATTTGGTAATTTCGGATGAGATCAAACCGGATTCGTCCCAAGCCGTTGCGGACCTGAAAAAAAGCGGTATCCGCAAGACGGTGATGCTGACTGGCGACAATCGGCACACCGCCGAATTGGTGGCGAAGCAATTGCGGTTGGATCAGGTGTATGCAGAGCTGCTGCCGGTGGATAAAGTGGAACGGATGGAGGAACTTCTGAAAGAGAAATCTCCAAAAGGAAAGCTGATCTTTGTCGGCGACGGTATCAACGACGCGCCAGTCTTAGCCCGGGCGGATATTGGCGTGGCCATGGGCGGCTTAGGTTCCGACGCGGCCATTGAAGCTGCTGATATTGTCATTATGACGGATGAGCCTTCTAAGCTGGCAACGGTGATGCGGATTTCTAAAAAAACCTTGGCGATTGTCACCCAAAACATTGTGTTTGCCATGGGAATCAAGATTGTCACCTTAGTTTTGGGCGCTTTCGGAATCGCGAATCTGTGGATCGCGGTGTTTGCGGATGTAGGCGTTGCGATCCTGGCCATTCTCAACTCAATTCGGGCTTTGCGCTATAAAGGAGAATAAGCAGGAAGCAGCAGAATGCAAACCGTTCCTTGTGGAATGGCGCATCTGCTGCTTTTTTCTGTTGGAATCCAGAGGAAAGAATAGGAAGAAAAATTCCCACCTCGGTCATGTTTCCAGATTCCCGACATATAATAGTTCTTAGAAAAACCTTCCGATCCAGAGCGGTGGGGAGGGGATCAGAAAGGACGTGTTTTGGGTGAGCAATGCGATTCACTATTTTGTCAACACCAATGGCTCCCAGGGCTTTACCAGTTTTTTTCAATCCAATTTCAGCGCTTTAAACAATGTCATCAAACTGGAGAATTACCCAGGGGTTCTGGTGGAGGATATTGTAGGTAAAATTTGCGATCGAGCAGAGGAAAGGGGGTATGATCTGGAAATTATTCATAACTGTTTGGACAATCATGTAGAGGGAGTGATTTTGCCCCAGTTTAAATCGGGTCTGATCAATATTCCGGCTTATGTCGACTATGGTTATTCCGTCAGCCGTTTGATCGACGACGAACAGGTACAGGAAACGAAGGATCATTTGCTCCAGGCTCATGAGCATTTTGCCAAGGCCAAGAAGATTCACGATGAGTGGGAAACGATCTATATTTCCAATATGAATTTTGCAAAATTGAATCAGTTTACCACCAATACCATGCTGGAGCTGCTGGGAGGACATACCCGGAATCGGAAAGGCTCAGCAGTACACCGATTTTTTGGCGCGGCTACCCAGGATGGACCAGTAGATTATATTGATAATTTGACTTCCAGCGTGGGAAAACGATATTTTATCAAGGGCCGTCCAGGAACCGGAAAGTCAACCTTTCTGAAAAAGCTGGCGGAACGGGCAGTGATCAACGGATTTCATGTGGAAATTTACCACTGTTCTTTTGATCCAAATAGTTTGGATTTGATCATAATTCGTGAACTTGATTTTTGCTTATTTGACAGCACTGCTCCCCACGAATATTTTCCATCCCGAGAGACCGATGAGATTTTAGATTTTTATGAGGTGGCCGTGGACGGAACCACCGAGGAACGCTATGCAGATGAATTAGCAGAGGTGAGCCGGCAATATAAATTGGAAATCTCTTTGGCAAAAGAAGAAATTGCATTGGCAAATCAGGTAAAAAATCAGGCTGAAAATACTATTTTTTTACAAATCAATCCTAATAAATGCAAAAATTCCATCAATAAGATCATGAAAAAAATATTCTTAAAAAAGTAAGCATGAAATATCAGACAAAAATTTGTGTTATAATGATAAAAAGAAAACTACAAATCTGTATAGATTGGAGAAAATAGCAAAAAGTGGCGAAAAAGAAGAATAAAATTATGAATAGACCTTGAAAAACACACGAAAAAGGAATACAATAAAGTCGCAGCAAAAAATTAACTGCACGATTTCCATAGCTTTTCAAGGAGTGTTTATCACAAGGAAAATGGACAGAGATTTCCTCTATTTTCCTAAACTGCTGGAAAAGGGAGATCAGGTGAAAAAATCATGCAGAATTTTTTCCGTTTTCCGTTTCCATGGAGCGATCAGTGAGTATCGATCAGGCTTTTTTGATGCTGGCTGCACTCTGACAATTGAAAATTTTTGGGTGATGCAGTGGTGCGCTTTCTTTTTCCGAATCTTGAGCCAACCTCCAAAAAATATGTGCGTATATGTATGTTTCTATGGCTGGACTTGTGCAGGAATCTTCTTTAAAGAAAAGCACTGCTGCGAAAGATCAAATGCAGGATACACAAAAACCAAGCCGATTTTCGGACAGCGAAAAAAGGCGGATTTGAACGAAAAATATCAGTTTTTTTCACAAAATTCGATTGACAATCTTTGGGTTTTCGTGTATAATGCGAATTGTAGCTTTTACATGTCCTAATCATTCGCAAACAAAAACATTTTTATGACATAGCAGTGGATTAGAGATGTTTTTTTGTTTAAAATTTTCGACAGAAATAGGAGGTTATCAGAAATGAAATTAACACCAAGAGAACTCGAAAAGTTGCAGCTGCACCAAATCGGCGAGTTGGCAAAAGCAAGAAAGGCTAGAGGCGTAAAGCTGAACTATGTTGAGGCTAAGGGCTACATCAGCTCCGAGCTTCACGAGCTTGCTAGAGATGGCAAAACTGTTGTTGAGTTGATGCAGCTTGGCACAAAAATGCTGACAAAGGCTGACGTTATGGATGGCGTAGCCGACATGATCCACGATGTACAGATTGAGGCTAACTTCCCAGACGGTACAAAGCTTGTAACCGTTCACAATCCAATTCAATAATCGTAGAGAGGGGATACCAGAAATGCAAATCGGACAAGTTATTCCACTAGAGAGAGAAATCGAGTTGAATGCAGGTAAGAAGTCCATCCAACTGAAAGTTAAACATGTTGGCGACAGACCTGTACAAGTAGGTTCTCATTTTCACTTCTTTGAGGTAAACAAAATGCTGAGCTTTGACCGCGCAGCAGCATTTGGCTATCGTCTGGACGTTCCATCCGGCAACGCAATCAGATTTGAGCCAGGTGAAGAGAAAGTTGTTACCCTTGTTGAGCTTGGCGGCCACAAGAGAAGCTTCGGCCTCAACGGCTTGACCAACGGCCAAACAGTTCCAGCAAACTTGGCAACTGCTATGGATCGGGCAGCTAAAAAAGGTTTCGTAAAATAAGTTTATAAACAAGGAGGAAATGAGAAATGAAAATTTCAGGATTGCAATACACCATGATGTACGGCCCAACCGTTGGCGACAAGGTTAGATTGGCTGATACAAACTTGGTTATCGAAGTTGAGAAGGACTACACCGTATATGGTGACGAGTGCAAATTCGGTGGCGGTAAAACCCTCCGTGACGGCATGGGTCAATCCGTTAATTACTTGAGCGGCAATGGCGAGTTGGATCTCGTTATTACCAATGCTTTGGTTCTGGATTATACCGGCATTTTCAAGGCTGATATCGGTATCAAAGATGGTTACATCGCAGGCATCGGTAAAGCTGGTAACCCAGACGTTATGGATGGCGTAACTCCAGGAATGGTTGTTGGCGCTTCCACTGAGGCTCTCGCAGGTGAAGGGTTGATCGTTACTGCTGGCGGTATCGACACTCATATCCACTGGATTTGCCCACAACAGGTTGATACTTCTCTCTTCAGCGGTATCACCACTATGGCTGGCGGCGGTACTGGTCCTAACGATGGTACCAACGCTACTACTTGTACTCCTGGCCCATGGAACATCAAAATGATGCTCAAGGCTGGCGATGAGTACCCAATGAACCTTCTGTTCTATGGAAAAGGTAACAGCGCTGCTTACGAACCACTGGCAGAGCAAGTTGTTGCTGGCGCTGCAGGTCTGAAGCTGCACGAGGACTGGGGTTCCACTCCAGCTGCAATTGATGCTTGCTTGACTGTTGCTGACGATTATGACATTCAAGTTGCTATCCACACCGATACCTTGAATGAGGCTGGTTGCGTTGAGGATACTTTGGATGCTATCGGCGGCAGAGTGATCCACACCTTCCACACCGAAGGCGCAGGCGGCGGTCACGCACCTGACATTATCAAAGTTGCTGCATTCCCAAATGTTCTCCCTGCTTCCACCAACCCAACCATGCCATACACAATCAATACTTTGGATGAGCATTTGGATATGTTGATGGTTTGCCACCACTTGGATAACAGAATTCCAGAGGACGTTGCTTTCGCAGACTCCAGAATTCGTCCAGAAACAATTGCAGCGGAAGACGTTCTGCATGATATGGGTGTATTCTCCATCATGTCTTCTGACTCCCAAGCTATGGGTCGTCCTGCAGAGGTTATCACTCGTACCTGGCAGGCAGCTCACAAGATGAAAGAGCAACGCGGCAAGCTTCCTGAGGATGCAGAGGGCAACGATAACTTCCGTGCGAAGAGATATGTTGCTAAGTACACCATCAACCCAGCTATTGCTCAAGGTATCAGCCACATTGTTGGTTCTGTTGAGACTGGCAAGTTTGCTGACCTGGTTCTCTGGAGCCCAGCATTCTTCGGTATCAAACCAGAAATCATCATCAAGGGCGGTATGGTTACTGCAGCAAGAATGGGCGATGCTAACGCATCTATCCCAACTGTACAGCCAATCATCTACAAGCACATGTTTGGTGCACACGGCGATGCTAAGTACGAAACTTGCATCACCTTCGTTTCCAAGGCATCCTTGGAGGCTGGCATCCAAGAGAAATACGGCTTGAAGAAGAGACTCGAAGCTGTTAAGGGTTGCCGTGATATTGGTAAGAGAGACATGAAGTTCAATGATGCAACTCCAGAGTTGACCGTTGATCCTGAGACCTATGTTGTTAAGGCTGATGGCGTTCTCCTGACTTGCGAGATCGCAACCTCCCTGCCTTTGACTCAACTTTACAACTTGTTCTAATTTCTGAGAAGTTTTTCTTGGTTTTCTAGCATAAGTTAGGAAATTGGGTTCTAATTGATATGGGGGTTTTATTATGCAGCCTACGACCTTCGGTATGGGTAGTGATTCCTTGGCTCAATTTGGCGGCCTTGGTTCAACACTTCTTTACGTTGGTGCTGTTCTGGCTATTAACGGTCTTGGCCGTTTAACAGGTATTGACCCACGCGCCCAGGCTATTGTGAATATCTTTGCCGGTGCTGTTGGCGTTTGCAACGGTTTTTCCGGATTGATCTTCGGCGGTTTTGACTCTTATGCATATGGAGGCAACTTCTATGCTTGTGCAACTGGTTTGCTGTTCGCATTTACCTATCTATTAATTGCTTACAATAATCTGATGGGTATCACCGATGGCCGTGTACTTGGCTGGTATCAAGGTTTCGTTGCTTGTAATGCAGTTGCTTGCGGTATCCTCTCGTGGGTTATCGACGGTGATTTCGTTTATGCGATCATCTGGTGGTTATGGGCTCTTCTGTGGCTCACTGGCTGGATTGAACTCGTGGCAAAGAAAAACTTGGGCAAATTTGTTGGCGTTCTCGGTATTTTCGAGGGTGTTTGTACCGCTTGGATTCCAGGCTTCATGATGCTCCGTGGCGTTTGGAGATTTGCTTGGTAAGAAACAACTCGTATCGTTTTATTTGCGTAAATGGATTAATTGGAAGATGGGGCTCTTCCTTCATGAAAGAGACATTAGGAGAATTCAAAATGTTGTATAGTGAAGAAATTTTAGGTACCCTAGGGGATGAGAAATTTAAAGATTGTAAAGTGGATTATGTAGACATTGACTGGTACGATGCTTTTAAAAAGTTACATAAAAAGACAACACAATCCGGTGAGGTTATCGGCTTACAGCTTGGTAACGATATTCTGACCCGTGGTCTGAATCAAGACGATGTGGTGTATTTTGATGGCAATACTGCCGTTGCAGTCAATATTCCTCCTTGCGAGGCTCTCGTCATCACGGTGGAAGATCCACATATGATTGCAAAAGTTTGTTACGAAATTGGAAACAAACATGCAACTCTGTTCCGTGGAGAAACCGAGCAAGAATTTATCACTCCTCTGGATCTACCGATCAAAGCGCTGATGGAAAAGTTAGGCGTTAAAGTTGAGCGAAAAGTTGTAAAGTTCAACTTTAAGAAGAGTATTTCATCCTCAATTAACGCACATACGCACTAATATCTAAAAGAAAAAACCGCCCTCATTTTTCAGCGACAAATGAGGGCGGAATTTCTTTGTCGCTGGAGAAATAATAGCGGAGAGAGAACATGAACGAAAATCAACTTTTTATTCTGTTACAGGTCAATGATGCTTTGTTTCCCATTGGAGGCTATTCTCACTCATATGGCCTAGAGACTTATATCCAAAAGAATATAGTCAAAGACCCAGATACTGCTTTTGATTTTATGAAGAGCAGCATTCAACACAGCTTCCTCTACTCTGAGCTTTTGCCAGCACGCCTTGCTTATGAATATGCCCAAAAAGGCGAGCTGAAGAAAATCCTGGAGTTGGAGGAGTTGGTGGAAGCAAGCAAGTCCCCGGTGGAAATCCGCGCTGCGGCTCAAAAGCTTGGTTCCAGATTTATTAAGACCGTAATCAGCATGCAAGTTGATTATGTTTCTAACATCTTTAACGAATATGCTGAAGCAATGAAGAACTCACTTCCAACCTATGCAGTTGCATATGGTGTTTTTTGCGCTGCTGTTGGCATTGAGCAAAGACGCGCAATGGAATCTTTTCTTTACACCAACACTTCTGGCAAGGTAGTTAGCTGTGTAAAAACCATTCCGCTGAGCCAAACCCAGGGGCAGCAAATTTTGGTAAAATGTCATAAGGTCTTTATTGAGACTTTGGACAAGCTCCAAAACTTGGATGAGCGGCATATTTGCCTCTCCAACCCAGGCTTTGATGTTCGTTGTATGCAGCACGAAGTATTGTATTCCAGACTTTACATGTCCTAAAGTTGCTTTTCAGGCAATGTTATTCGAATTATTTTGGAGGTAATTGCAATGGCTTATAAAAAAATTGGTGTTGCTGGTCCCGTTGGTTCCGGTAAAACTGCTCTAATTGAGGCTCTCACTAGAGAGATGGCAAGTTCCTATAGCATCGGTGTTATCACAAACGATATCTACACCAAGGAAGATGCGGAATTCCTTTCCAAAAATAGTGTTATGCCTCGTGAGAGAATCATGGGTGTTGAGACCGGCGGTTGCCCTCACACTGCGATTCGTGAGGATGCTTCTATGAACCTGGAAGCAGTGGACGAGCTGGCTAACAAATTTCCAGATATTGAGCTGATGTTTATTGAGAGCGGCGGCGATAACCTCTCCGCTACCTTCAGCCCTGAGCTGGTGGATGCAACTATCTTTGTTATCGACGTTGCCGAGGGTGACAAGATTCCGCGTAAGGGTGGACCTGGCATCACTCGTTCCGATCTGTTGGTAATCAACAAGATCGACCTTGCCCCCTATGTTGGCGCTAGTCTGGAAGTTATGGAGAGAGATTCTAAGAAAATGAGAGGCGACAAGCCATTCCTTTTCACAAACGTAAGAGGCAAAGACGGTATCGCCAACGTGATTAAGTGGATCAAAAGTGATGTTCTGTTCGAGGACGTAAAATAAGGAGCTGCACAATGACAACTTCACCTAACTCATATTATAGAACTTGCACCTTGAATCTGGCTGCAGATTACAAGGATGGTAAATCTTATTTGAGCAACGTTTTCTTCACTTCTCCATTTAAAATTATGAAGCCGTTCCACATCAAACCAAACTTGATGACGGTTATGATGCAGACCGCTTCGGCAGGTATTTTGAAGGGTGATACCCAGGAGATGACCTTCGACATTAATGAAAATGCCAGAATGGAACTGCTCTCCCAGTCCTTTGAAAAGCTGCATAAAATGGATGGCGGCAACGCCCGCAGAGATTGTAAAATTAAAGTTGGCAAAAACGCTTTCTTTAAATACAGCCCTCTGCCAACCATTCCTTTCTATGATTCTGGATTTGACAGCACCATTGATGTGGAACTAGAAGATGATTCTTCTCAAATGGTTCTCATGGAAGTGCTGTGCGGCGGCCGGATCGCTTATGGTGAGGAATTTCAGTATCGTTATTATAATTCTACCATCCGTGCTCACAAGGCTGGCAAGCTGATTTATAATGACAATGCTATGTACAACCCTTCGGAAATTGACATGAAGAGTCTTGGTATGTATGAGAATTTTACTCATATGGCAAACTTGCTTTTCTTCAATATGAAGGAAAAAGCGGAGAATCTGGAGCTGATTCGTTCCTTAATTGAGGAAACTCCAAATGTAGAAGGCGGTGCCTCTTTGATTCAAAGTGGTGACACTTCTGTGAAACTGCTGGGCAACACTGCTCAGGAATTGGTTGATTTGTGCGAAAAAATCACAGCGGCCATTATGTAATCCGCATCGATGAGAAGCGTTTCTTTCCAAGGGGAAAGGAGCGCTTTTTTTATAGAGAAAAACAAGCTCCCCAAAAAGTGGAGGAGCTTGTTTTTGGATTCTAACCATTTAAAAATGTTTCAGCAAGTCGGTTAGCAACTCTCGGTTGCCTGTGACAACCGAAAGTAGAATTTGGTAAACATACTGAGGGTCGCGGTGGAAATTCCGCTTGACGGTACGGGCCTGATATTGATCGGGCACAAATAGGGTAAAGGACATAAGATCAGTATTCCCGCCGGAAATATGGCAGGTTACGTTGTAGCCATCGCCAGACTTGTGGATTTCCACTTTATTTTGGCTTTCCCGCTGCGCTTTTGCCAGAAGATTGAGGGCAGCATTTACCGCACGATCCCGCACCGATGGTGGGAGGGTGGTATCTAACCGGCTGGCAATTTCTTTGGTGATCTCATTGGCCACACAGAAATCCGGTTGGCCAGGAAGGGTGTCTGCATTTCCTTTTTCCAGCATTTCAGAAAGAGCATCGGCTGCTTCAAAGTAATTAGCCAAACCATTTTCCTGTAGAATGGAAACAATATCGCTTTTGGATAAGGGGGCTTTCACGCTGGCCAATAGATAGCAAATGAGAAGGCGGATGTCACTTTGGGTTCGAAGCCCGCCTGGATCAATCCCACCCGTAAAAGCATCAAAACTCATTGCAACACCTCATTTCCATATAAGTTGTTTCTTTCTTATTTTAACACAAATCCTGCAATACTTCAAAAGCTTTTCCGTAGATTTTGAAAAATAAAAAATCCCCACCATCTGGATCTGGCAGGGAGCGAGATTATTCCTTATCTTGTCCTTTGATAAGATCGGAAGCATTTTCCAATAGAACTTTTTTTTGTTCCACATTCATAGCCCGATAATAACAAATCAACTGTTTTTCTTCTTTGATCAAATCATAAATATGGCTGCCGTTCGTAGTTTCATCTCCTTTGCGCCGCCGTCCCCGCTTGATCAATAGCTTTTCTGAGTCTTCCAAATAAGAAGTTTCTTCTGGGTCTAAAGGAATAAGAAATTCATCTACACCAATCGAGAAGATTTCGGAAAGGGAGAGGAGAGTGGCGATGTCTGGAGAGGTTTTGCCGGTTTCATAGTAGGAATAGGTGGAACGGTCAATGTTCAGTGCATTGGCCACCTGCTGTTGGGTATACCCAAATTTTTCCCGCACAAAGCGCAATCGTTTCCCAATCTGTAGCTTTGCCATATTGCTTCACCTTCGATTCTGTATTGCTGAAACAAGGGAATTTGGTTCCAGCAGAACTATTCTTATTTTTTTATATATTCTTATGTATTATAAAATAAGTAATTCGATTTAATGTATTTATGTGACTTATTTTCACTGGCTGGTTTTTTATACCAAATATTGGAACTTTTGCCTGATTTACGTGGAAAGATGCGATCAGGGAAAAATTCTCTTGACGGAGGTTTTCTGTTTTTGTATAATAAAAGGGAAAGAAAATCGAATATGGATGGACAAAGAGAGGAAGGATCCAGCATGAAATATATTGTAGTCTTGGGCGATGGAATGGCAGATCAACCATGCGATGAGCTGCAGGGACATACGCCTCTGGAATTGGCCAATCATCCGAATATGGACTTTTTGGCCTCCAAGGGAATTTGTGGTTTGGCGAAAACTGTGCCGGAAGGGATGCCACCAGGCAGCGATACTGCAAACCTTTCTGCTATTGGATATGACCCAAAGGTGTATTACACCGGGCGCTCCCCTTTGGAAGCGGTGAGCATGGGAATTGACCTGTCCCTCCATGATGTCACCTATCGCTGTAATACGGTAACGCTATCGGATGAGGAAAATTATGAAGACTGCATGATGGTGGACTATAGTTGCGATGAAATTTCCACTGTAGAATCTACGATTATTATCAACGATTTGAATCAATATTTTCAAACGGATTCCCTGCATCTTTATCCAGGGATTAGTTACCGTCACTGTCTAGTTTTGAAAGATGCGGAAACTGGATCACAAACTACACCGCCCCATGATATTTTGGAGCGTAGCGTCCGTGGCCATTTGCCAACCGGACAAAACGGAGAAATGCTGCTGGATATGATGAAGAAATCCAGAGAGTTGCTCAAGGATCATCCAGTCAATGAAAAGCGGATTGAGCGTGGGCTGAATCCTGTGTCCTCTCTATGGTTTTGGGGCGAAGGCAGAAAGCCAAACCTGACTTCCTTTGAAGAAAAATTCGGCAAAAAAGGTGCGGTTGTTTCCGCAGTGGATTTGATTAAAGGAATTGGCATTTGTGCCGGCTTGGAAAGCATTGATGTGAAAGGCGCGACCGGGAATATCGATACCAACTTTGACGGCAAGGCACAAGCTGCTATTGACACTTTGCTGGGAGGCAATGATTTTGTTTACGTTCATTTGGAGGCGCCCGATGAATGTGGCCATCGTCATGAGCCGGAAAATAAGGTAAAAGCCATTGAGCTGATTGATGAAAAAATTATTGCTCCGATTATGAAAGCCATGAAAGAGGCAGGAGAAGATTTCTGCATGATGGTGCTTCCAGATCACCCAACTCCATTGGCTTTGCGCACCCATACTTCCGATCCAGTACCATTTATTATTTACCGCAGCAATGCAGAAAAAGATAGCGGCGTTCCGCGTTATACTGAGGCTACCGCAGCGTCTACCAAGGTGTATGAGCCAGAAGGCTTCCGATTGATGGAGCAGTTGATTTGCGATTAAAGATAAAATTATAATTTTCCCTTTGCTTTTTGGGAAAATCTATGATATAATATCCGAAGTGAGCCTGTAACGCGGGCATTTGGGCGCATGGGTTCCCGCCTAATTTGGCGACCGGAAGGAGCATGCGCGACTTGTTCACCGCAGGTGTGGGATAATAACCTGGAAACGCTAACGAAATCGAAGATTTTAAAGAGGGAGAATTCCCCCTTTATTTTGCTACTGTGGCTCAGTTGGTAGAGCAGCTGATTCGTAATCAGCAGGTCAGGGGTTCAAGTCCCCTCAGTAGCTCCAAGGATCAAGTCTTGACATGGGTAGAGCCGCGTCAAGGCTTTTTGTCATTTGACTGTTTTATTTTTTTCAGAGGGAACGATTAAAATACGCGATTTCATAAATTTAACCTTAGTCTCATAAAAGAAAACTTAGATGGAACAAGTACAAATAGATGTTCAAAATTTTGGAACGAATTATTGAACAGGTACGAAAGCGTAGTGATCAGTCCACCACAAGGATGGAAATTTTACGGATACCGTGAAAAATAATCGATCCCAATTTTCTCTATGGTTTTGATTTCATTACCCAATCGGTCTCAAAAAAGAAAATACCATCGGCTAGGATAGAAATCTAAAGAAGTATGGGAAAAACATGTAAGATATCGGTGTGTCCTCTTCCCTTCACACCAGAAGGAAAACCTTCCTAAGATGGTCAGAAGGCACGGAGAATACCAAATCTTAGCGGATTCAGTACTCAAATAGCGCTAGATTTGTTTCACTTTGCTTGACAATTTCATAAAAGTCTGATATAATTTTATATAAAAAGGAGGTTAAATACTATGAGCAATGATAAAGTTATTGATGAGTTGTTAGCCCGCATCCAAGCGCTGGAAGAAAAGGTTGATGCACTGTCCAAACAAACTTTAGGTGAAGATGCAAAGGATACTTCTGAAGGTCAGGAGAAACGTTGCTTGCCAGGATACAACAGTTGTGTTATTAAGTAAAAACGATCAAATAGTCAATTCTATGTTCGACCAGTAATGTCGGATTAGTTTCAGAGCCTGACACATTCTTTTTATGTGCCAGGCTTTCTTTTTGTGAGAATATAGAAAAATGAGCCCCACCACCGATCAGGAAGCGCAGCTTTTTCTTAGATAGGATGGAAAATTCCATTTTTTGTGGCGGTCTATTGAGTTTTTCCAGGTTTCGATCAATAATATTGATAAGGAAAAACAAGGAAAATACCGCATTAAGAGGCGGTAATCCGAAAAGAAAAAGAAGGAGACATTTTCATGAATACCGTATCAAGTATGGGGGGGCATCTTGCTGCGCAGTGGAAATCCTTAGATGTGACTTCGTCTCGAACGAAAGCAGTGAGACAGTCCGTAGTCCTGCCAAAGGATGCCGGCGACCGCAATGATGTTACTGTGGATTGGGATAAGGCCGTCCAGGATACTCTGGACGATTGGAAGGGTCAATACAGCAATGTGGAGATTCTGGTGGATACCTTATGCGAAAAAAATGGAATTCAAAAGTATGCAGAGTCGGTAGGCTCCGGTACGTATTTGGTGGTTTCTCAGAAATTTTTGGATCAAATGGCATCTGGAGTCCAAGCTTTTCAGAAAGGAAAAGCGCTTTTGGAACAGGTGTTGCAGTCCTTATCTGGACGAAAGCCAGGCGTTATGGGGGTTGGGGCTTATGTAGATGAAACTAGTGTGACCTATTGGACGTCCGTGGAAAAGAAAGAGGAAAGCCTATTTTCTAAGGACTTTACTAATCCAGATAAAACCTTGGTGGAATGGATGCAGGAAGCAAAAGAAAAGGCAGAAAAGCTGAAGGAAGCCTTTCAGGTAAAGGTGAATTCGTCTATTTATAACCAGCCTGCAGAAATTTATTCCCGCTTGGCCAGAGCCAAAACGGTGCAAAATGTCAAGAGCGTGATGTATACAGCACGGAACAAGATTTACCAATTAAAATTGGCAATGGGAACTGCAGATAACGAGGATCGAGAAAAAATCCGGGCGGTGTTGTCCCAGTTGCAAGGAACCATTGGGAAAGCGAGGCGGAAGGCTTCTTCCCTCCAAGAAGAGGCTTTGCTGCAAAAACGGCAGAAACGAGCAGAGCAAGAGAAGCAGATGCGTAAGGCAAGACGGTTGGCTTATACCATCAAGAAACAAAAGACTTCCCGCGTTTCAAAAGAATACGCCCAAGCAGCTATTAGCTCCAATTGGGGCCTTATGATGGCGGAGCAAGCACGGCGGCGTCAGGCGCAGGAGCAGAAATATGAAAATGCTGTGGCTTCTGCGGCTGCGGTCTCTACAGCGGTACCGGCTGTTAGCGTGCCAGCGGTAGCTGGCGTAGCAGCCGCTCCGGTGGTCAGCGTAACGGTCAGCGCTCCTGTTTCCATTTCTATTGCCTAGGTGGTATAACAATTACAGTAGTTGAAAAACATTGCCTTTCCAAGGCTTCCTAAGAGACCGCTAACAAAGAGAATCCCATGGGGGTTCTCTTTTTCTTCGCCCTCAAAATAGGAGCGAAACCAAAAGAACCGTCTGTTTTTCTTTGTGGCATGGAGCTGGAGAAGGAAATCCATGGGTTGAGCGTTGTGGAGGAAGTTTGGCGATTGATCTGCGCATATTTTCTGCATTTTTTCATAAAATGATACCAGTATTCTTGAGAAGAAAAGCTAGTTTTTTAGATGATTTTTGCGGAATTTTGACAAGTGTTTTTAAAGGCTTCTGGCTAGTGATTGAAATGAGATCGGATTTGTGGTATAATTTTCATTATTTAAAAAGTGCTGAGAAATATTTTTGAGAAGTAGAGGGTAGATTTATGTTTGGAAAAAGAGCGGACGGAAGACGTGTCTATAATGTGAATCCGTTTGATAAGATGATTCCTTATTTGATGAAGGAACGAAATGACGCACAAAATTTCTTTAATGGGGATCTGCCCTGTGAGGGGATGGATCGGTATATTGCGGCGAAAAAGGAAGAGGGGATCCAGTTAACCTATATGCAACTGATCCTAGCCGCTTGTATTCGTACCATTGCGGAACGTCCTTTGCTCAATCGTTTTATCATGAACAGCAAAATCTATGCCCACAATAAAATTTGGATTTCCTTTAGCATTAAGAAAACCCTGCGGGAAGACGGGGAAGAAACCAGTATTAAAATGGAGTTTGAGGGCACAGAAACCTTGATGGAAATTTGTACCGCCATTGAAAGCGAGATCCAAAAGGTGATCCGCGGCGGGGCTGTGACGGAAACCGACGATGTGGCAAAATTGATCATGACCGTACCAGACTGTCTGGTGCGGTTGGCGGTCAATGTCCTGATGTTCATGGACCGCCATAATTGCATGCCGAAAATGGTGTTGGACGCGAGTCCTTTCCATACCACCATGTTTTTCACCAACCTGAAATCTTTGGGTCTGGATTACATTTACCATCACTTGAGCAATTTTGGCACCATGGGGACTTTCTTCGCCATGGGAAAGGAAAAGCTGAAAATGACCTGTACTGGGGAAGGCAAATTTAAAACCTCCAAGGTGGTGCCCTTTGGCTTTGGTATGGATGAACGGATTTGCGACGGCGCCTATTTTGCCCGGTCGGTAAAGATGCTGACCAAGTATGTGAAGAATCCTGAATTGATGGAGACTCCGCTGGAAAAACGGATCCAGGATGTCCGTTGAGACCGCAAAAGAAATAAACTGCAACAGGCAACAGGGGAACCGAGAACCTCTGTTGTTTCTTCTTTGTGGGAGAAAATCGCGATAAGGGAAGAAGTGTTTCTTAAAAATAAGTAAAAATCATAGAAAAATGGAGATTTCAAGAGATTTTTCGCTCTTATTTCCGAAGAATTCAGAATAATGTGAGTTTATAAGAATGTTTCGAGATATATTGACTTTTTTCGGAAATTAAGATATCATCAAACTATGTGAATTTAATGGAAAGGCTGTGATGTTTGGGTTGGAGAATAAGCTGAAATTGTACGGCTTTAACAATCTCACCAAAACACTTAGCTTCAACATCTATGATGTTTGCTATGCAAAAAGTGAGCGTGCACAAAAAGACTATGTTGCCTATATTGACGAGCAATATAATTCGGAACGTTTGACCAAGATTTTGTTTGACGTGACGGAGATTATTGGGGCTCATGTCCTCAATGTGAGCAAACAGGATTATGATCCCCAAGGCGCCAGCGTGAACATTTTGATCAGTGAAAAAGATGTGACGGAAGATTCCATTGATCCCTCCTGCAACGGCGGGAACTTGGAGATTTTGAAGCGAAGCCAACTGGTTCACGGCCATCTGGACAAAAGCCATTTAACGGTGCATACGTATCCTGAATACCACCCGGATAACTCGATATCCACGTTCCGGGTGGATATTGACGTGTCTACCTGCGGAGAGGTCTCTCCTCTTAATGCGTTGGACTACCTGATCGGCAGTTTTGATTCGGATATTATCACCACAGATTACCGGGTGCGCGGGTTTACCCGGGATATGAACGGCAAAAAACTGTTTATCGATCACGAGATTACTTCCATTCAGGATTACATTGCGGACGAAACGCTACAGAAATATGATGCGATTGATGTGAATGTGTATCAATCGAATATTTTCCATACCAAATTGCTGATTAAGGAGATTCAGCTGCAAAATTATCTGTTTAATACCGATGTGTATGAGCTTCCCCCAAAACAGCGGTTGGCGATTACCGACCGGCTGCGGCGAGAAATGATTGAAATTTTTAGCGGGACCAATGTATATAAATAAGGGAGGGGGAGTCCAAATGGATGAGCAAGAACAACAAAAAGCCCCAATCCTTACGGCGCTTCAGCGCTACAAATCCATGCGGGTAGTTCCCTTTGACGTGCCGGGACACAAGCAGGGAAAGGGAAATCGGGAGCTGACGGAGTTTCTGGGCGAGCGATGTCTGGCTGTAGATGTGAACTCCATGAAACCGCTGGACAATTTATGTCATCCGGTATCGGTGATTCATGAAGCGGAGCAGCTCGCCGCCGATGCCTTTGGAGCCGCCCATGCCTTTTTTATGGTTAATGGCACCACATCAGCGGTACAGAGCATGATTATGAGCGTATGCAAACGGGGCGAGAAAATCATCATGCCCCGGAATGTCCACCGCAGCGCCATCAATGCCTTGATCATCAGTGGGGCGATTCCGGTTTATGTCAATCCCAGCACCAACCATAAGCTGGGAATTCCCTTGGGAATGTCCTTACAGGATGTGAAGACTGCTATGGAGGAGCATCCGGACGCCAAGGCGGTTTTGGTAAATAACCCGACCTATTATGGAATCTGCTCCAATCTACAGGAAATTACCCGGCTTGCCCACGAAGCGGGAATGGCGGTTCTGGTGGATGAAGCCCACGGCACCCACTTTTATTTTGGGGAGAACCTTCCCATTTCCGCTATGGCAGCGGGAGCTGATCTGGCGGCGGTTAGTATGCACAAAACCGGCGGTTCTCTCACCCAAAGCTCTTTCCTCCTTTCCAACGGCCGGGTCAAACCAGGCTATATCCGGCAGATCATCAATTTGACCCAGACTACCAGCGGGTCTTATTTGCTTTTGTCCTCCCTGGATATTTCCCGGCGGAATCTAGCTTTGCACGGCAAGGAGATTTTTCGCAAGGTGTGTGAAATGGCCCAGTACGCCCGGGAGGAAATCAATCGGATTCCAGGATACTACGCCTTTTCCACAGAATTGATCGACGGGGATGCGGTATACGATTTTGACACTACAAAATTGTCGGTACATACCCGTGATATCGGTTTAGCAGGCATTGAGGTGTATGATTTGCTGCGGGACGATTATGACATTCAAATTGAGTTTGGGGATATTGGCAATATTTTGGCCATTATATCCGTGGGTGATAACGATCTGGCCATCGAACGGCTAGTATCAGCCTTGTCGGAAATCCGGAGGCGGTATGCCAAAGATCCCAAGGGAATGTTCGATCATGAGTACATCAATCCGGTGGTGGTCATGACGCCCCAAGAGGCGTTTTACGCCTCCAAGCATGGGGTTCCCATTGCGGAAAGTGCTGGGGAAATTTGCAGTGAGTTTGTGATGTGTTACCCGCCAGGAATCCCGATTTTGGCGCCGGGGGAATGGATTACCCAGGAGATTCTGGGATACATTGCTTATGCGAAGGAAAAAGGTTGTTTCCTGACGGGGACGGAAGATGTTCGTATTGAAAACATCAATGTGGTGACGAAAGATTAGAAAGGGGCATTGAGATGCTGATTGTAACAACCGATGAAATTCCAGGGAAAAAGCTGGAACCATTGGGCCTGGTAAAAGGGGAAACCGTAGAATCCAAGCATGTAGGCAAGGACATTATGGCTGGATTTAAAGGGCTGGTCGGCGGAGAATTGAAGGGGTATACGGAAATGATCTCCGATGCCCGCCGTTTGGCTACGGAGCGGATGGTGCAGGAAGCCTTATCTCTGGGCGCCGACGCCATTGTGGCAACCCGCTTTTCCAGTTCCAGTATTATGCAAGGCGCTTCGGAGATTTTGGTTTATGGAACAGCCGTAAAATTCGTTTGATTCTGAGCAGAAAGGCGGACAGCAATGAAATTGTGGTATACGGAAAAACATTCCAAGGACGCCCGTTTTTCGATTAAAGTGGAGCGTCAGTGGGTTTCCCAACAAAGTGAATTCCAGAAAATCGACGTGATGGAATCCCAGGAGTTTGGACGGTTCCTTACCCTGGATGGCCTGATGATGCTGACTGAGAAAGATGAGTTTATTTATCACGATATGATTGTCCATGTCGCCATGGCCACCCATCCTCAAGTGAAGCGGGTTCTGGTAATCGGCGGCGGTGATGGAGGTACTGTGCGGGAATTGGCGCGTTACGATTGTGTGGAGCGCATTGACTTGGTAGAAATTGATTCCATGGTCGTGCAGGTATGCCGGGAATTTTTCCCACAGACCACCTGTAAACTGGAGGATTCCCGAGTTCACATCCACTTTGAGGATGGTTTGCGGTTTGTTCGGAGCAAAGAGGACGAATATGACTTGATTATTGTGGACTCTACCGATCCATTTGGTCCGGGAGAAGGATTGTTTACCCGGGAATTCTACGGCAATTGCTACAAGGCGCTGAAGCTGGAGGGGATCATGGTCAATCAGCATGAAAGCCCTTATTATGAAAAATATGCGGAGTCTATGCGCCGCGCTCACAGTCGGATTGTGGACTGTTTTCCGGTTTGCCGGGTGTATCAGGCTCATATTCCTACCTATCCTTCGGGTCACTGGCTATTTGGATTGGCCTCCAAAAAATATGATCCGGTGTTGGATTTTGACCAGGCGGCTCAGGAACGCTGGGAGGCTTTGGGGCTGCATACCCGGTATTACAACACGGAGCTGCACAAAGGCTGCTTTGCGCTGCCCACCTATGTCAAAGAACTGCTGGCTGAGCGGGAATGAAAAAGAAAGGCGGGAATCCATCCCATGAATCAGAATGTAGAAACCTTTATTGGCTGCGATTGTCCTTATGAGGAAGCCAAAATCGTGTTGTTTGGCGCTCCTTTCGATTCCACTACCTCCTTCCGCCCTGGTACCCGGTTTGCCAGTCGGGCCATCCGAGGGGATTCGTTTGGGATTGAAACCTACAGCCCTTACCAGGATTTAGATCTGGAGGATTATTCTGTGTTTGATAGTGGGGATTTGGAACTTTGTTTTGGTAATTCCCCCAAGGCGCTGGAGCAAATCCAGGCCCATACTGCGAAAATTTTGTCCGATGGGAAAATTCCGGGGATGATCGGTGGCGAACATCTGGTGACCTTGGGAGCGGTGCGGGCAGTTGCAGAGCGGTATCCCGATTTGTGCGTGATTCATTTCGACGCCCATACGGATCTGCGGCAGGAGTATCTGGGAGAAACTCTGTCCCATGCTACTGTAATGCGCCGGGTGTGGGATTTGCTGGGGGATGGACGGATCTATCAGTTTGGCATCCGATCCGGCGAGCGGGCGGAATTCCAGTGGGCCAAGGAACATGTTTTCACCAATCCATTTAATTTTGACCGCTTGGATCACGTGGTGGAAAGTTTGCAAGGGAAGCCGGTTTATTTTTCCATTGATTTAGATGTGTTGGATCCATCGGTGTTTCCAGGAACCGGTACCCCGGAGGCGGGGGGCGTTACGTTTTTAGAGCTGTTGCACGCTATCGAGCAAGTGGGAAATTTGCAGATTGTAGGGTTTGATATTAACGAATTATCCCCAATCTATGATCAAAGCGGTGCTTCCACGGCCCTTGCATGTAAGGTATTACGAGAATTGCTGCTGGCTATTTCGTCGAAGTTATTTTAATTAAAAAAATTTTATAATCCTATGCATGAAGTCGGAAAATAGGTTTTTAGTTAAAAATCTAACAAAGAGAAAATTTATAATAAAAATTTCGTGAAAATTGTAGATGCAATTCCAGGAAATAACCGTAGCGGATTGAAGCCGGCTATGCTATAATATCATTCATACTCTTACGCTTTCGCTTAGGATTTCGGCAGCCCTTAGCGGAGCAAAAATTTTAAGAAAGAATCAAGGTGAGAGAATGACACTGTTCAAGAAAATTGCCATTGACTTTGGCAAAGCAGTCACGGCTGGTGTGGTTATCAGCTTTGGAGCGACGGTATTTCTATCCAACCCCAATCGAATGTTTACGTCCATTTTGTTTTCGCTTGGGCTATGCGTAGTGTGTGGATTTGGATTGAACCTGTTTACCGGAAAAATCGGAGATCTGATAACCGCTCGAACTTGGTATTATCCCTTGTTCGTCGTAATCTGTTGGGTAGGGAATTTATGTGGAATGTGGCTGTCAGCCTTGGTGCTGCAAACTACTCGTATCCGGGAAACCATTCAAACAGAGGCGCAGAATCTTGTGAATATTAAGTCCGGCGACAGCTTGCTCAGTTTGTTTGTTCTCGGTATTTACTGCGGCATCCTGATGTATATAGCTGTGGCGTTGTATCGAAAAGGTGAGGAACGATATCCGGTGAACCTAATGGGTTATATCGGGGTTTTTCTGTGTGTCGCCGTGTTTATTCACTGCGGATTTGAACACAGTATTGCCGATATGTTCTACTACATGGTAACCAATAGTATGGGCATTGGACGCAGTTGGCTGGTGCTGTTGACGGTAAGCGCCGGGAATGCCGTAGGTTCCATGATTTTCCGTTTGATGGATTATTATTTGCTGGAACACCCAAAATTGAAGCTTTTGAAATAAAACGAGTTTGATTCCTCTTAAAATTTTTTAAGGGGAATTTTTTGTACCAAGAATGTGAAAGAGAAAAAGGAGAGGTTGAAAATGATGGTAAAAGTAAAGAAGCTTTCTTCAGAAGCGGTTTTGCCCCACCGGGCAACGGAATATTCCGCAGGAGCGGACTTGCACGCCTGCATCCCAGCGGCGATTACGATCGCGCCAGGAGAGACGGTAAAAATTGGGACTGGTATCGCGTTGGAAACACCAGTGGGCTATGCCGCATTTTTATATGGAAGAAGTGGGCTAGGCGTAAAGCACGGTATTGCGCCTGCTAACTGCGTCGGCGTATGCGACTCTGATTATCGGGGAGAGGTCATCATTGGGTTGCACAACCATTCCCAAGAGCCGTTTATCATTCAGCCCAACGATCGAATCGCCCAGGTGGTGATCGCTCCAATACTGGAAGTAGAGTTTCAGGAAGCGGAAGAGCTATCGGATACCCAGCGGGGTTCGGGAGGTTTTGGCAGTACTGGGATTTCACAGAAAAGAATAGGAGGGGAGCCAGGATGAACCCATTTGCTCAAGAGTTTGAAACTATCTATGAAGAACATGTTACCCGGGCTGGAAGCCAGGAATTGCTGGAATGGCTGCGGAAAACCGATTTCTTTACGGCTCCAGCCAGCACAAAATTTCACTGTGCCTGTGAGTACGGTTTGGTGCAGCACAGCGTCAGCGTGTATCGGGTGATGCGGGAAAAGCATTTCGATCCAGATGTGGACAACGAAGAAAGCTTTGCGCTGTGTGCGCTGCTCCATGATGTCTGTAAGGCGCAGTTTTACAAAACCACCACACGCAACGTCAAAAATGAAGAAACCGGACAATGGGAAAAACAACCCTATTATGCCATTGAGGACAGTTTCCCCTATGGGCACGGGGAAAAATCGGTGTTCTTAATCGAGCGGTTTTTGCGGCTGAAAACCTCTGAGGCAGTGGCGATCCGCTGGCATATGGGTGGGTTTGATGACGCCGCCCGTGCGGGCAACTTTGCCATCAGCCAGGCTTACGACAAGTACCCGCTGGCGGTGAAACTGCATTTGGCGGATTTGGAATCTACCTTCCTACGGGAAAAAGGGACCTCCAGCGTCCGTTGATGATTCTAAGACAGCAGAGCCGTTTTCCGAAAATTCGATGGAAAGAACAGGAAGCGTATAGGGAATGTTTTTGTTCTCTATACGCTTTTTGTTTTTCTTGATCGAGTAGAAAAATACTCCCCAAAAGAGAAAAACTTTCATTCTTTCGCTTACTAAGAGAGATGAGCATGTTCCATGGGAGAGAAGAGATCGCTTGCCATCCGAATGATTTCCAGAAAATCGGTCCATAATAAGACAAGGATTCTCCCATTCTTACCAAGACCGGAGTATTCCGGGAGGAATGGAGATCAGAAAGATTGTTTTAAGAATGAGGTGCATTATGCAACATTATCGTTATCGGGACAGTCGAAAGCGTCGCTATGCTTCGTCCCATGGAAGATGGACCTGGATCTTTTTTCTCGTTATTTCTTGCGTCGTGGTTGTAGGATTGGCTGTGTGCCTGATTTATCCCTTGCTCGCAAGCAGGGAGAAAAAGCCATCCTCCGATGCCACGCAGGTGTTTGCGCCGGTTTCTGCGGTGCAAACCCAATTGGAATACCGAACCGTAAAATATGCCCAGGATCAGGTTCACCGAGGTGAATTGATTCTGGTAAACAACGACAACCTATGCCAGTTTTTAGAAGACAGCAACTTGGTTTCTGTGTATGAGGAAAAGGGTGAGGGTTACAAGGTGTCGGATACTACCGTGAAAGTACAGCAGTCCGTGATGGCTCCCTTTAATGAACTGATGCGGGATTTTCAGCATTTGACTGGATACGACGAAGTGATGGTGGCCAGCGGATATCGTTCCAAGGAACATCAGACCCGGATCTTTAATAACAACGCCTTACAGGATGGACTGACCGAAGCGGAAAAATGGATTGCCCGTCCGGGAGGCAGTGAGCACCACACGGGATATGTGGTGGATTTGAGCATTTATACGGATCAAGGGCTCAGCCTGGATTATGATGGTACGGCGGAATGTCGCTGGATTAACGCCAACTGTCAGGAATATGGCTTTGTGGTACGGTATCCAGAGGACAAAACAAAAGTGACTGGCATTGACTATGAGCCGTGGCATTTCCGGTATGTGGGGAAACCTCACGCAATTTTCATGACGGAACAACACCTTTGCCTGGAGGAGTATATCGAGTATCTCAAACAATATCCCGTGGATGGAGGCCATTTGCAGGTCACCGATGGGGACGGCGTGACGTATGAGATTTATTATGTCCCGGCAGCGGAAGGGTCTACGGATGTCTTGGTGCCCAAAGATAAGGAATATCAAGTTTCCGGAAATAATGTAGATGGATTTATTGTGACGGTTACTCTGTGAATGAACCATCCGAATAAATCGAAAAAAGCGCTTGGAGCGGTATGGTTCCAGGCGCTTTTCTCATTGCGCAAGGTGGACGATAGAAATAATAACAGGCTGACAGCCAGAACCATCATACCCAAGATCAATCCATAGATCGAAAGATGATGTTCCCCATATTCCTTGGCGGACGGAAGCAATTCATCCGAGGAGATAAAGACCATGATCCCGGCAACCGCAGCGAAGGAATATCGGCAAGTGATTCTTGGCGGGAACGGAAAGGACGTTTCCTTGAAAAACAGGCAAAAGAATGTTATAATATTAACAGGCAGAATGAATGTTATGAGATGGAAACGAAGGATGGTGGATTGCCCCATGAGTATTATTAATTCTCAAAAGGCAAATTGTAAGAATTGTTATAAATGTGTGCGGGTTTGCCCAGTTAAATCCATTAAGGTAGAAAACCACCAGGCGAAGATTATCGAGCACGATTGTATTTTTTGTGGAATCTGTGTGTTAGAGTGTCCCCAGGGAGCCAAGGTAGTGCCCAGTGAACTGGAAAAGGTCAAGAATCTGCTCCATGGAGAAGATCCAGTCATTTTATCTCTGGCTCCTTCTTACTACGGTGCATTTGATGTGTCGGATACCAAAAAGTTTGTGGGATGGCTTAAGGCGTTGGGATTTTTTGGTGTGGCAGAAACCTCTGCGGCGGCGGCCTATGTTACCGCTCAATACTACGAGCTGATGAAGAAAAATGAGCAAAAAAATATCATTACCACTAGCTGCCCATCGGCCAACCGGTTAATTGAAACGTATTATCCCTCCCTGATTGACCAGATGGCTCCGGTTGTGTCTCCTATGATTGCTCACGGCCGGCTGCTCAAACAAGCCTATCCTCATGCAAAAGTGGTGTTTGCTGGGCCTTGTATCGCAAAGAAAGAGGAGGCCCAGGACATCCGGCATAGCAGTGAGATCGACGCAGTGATTACCTTTGAGGAACTGGATGCTTGGATCAATGAATGCGGTTCTGTGGTGGAGAAAGCGCCTGCGGCTACCTTCCTGAATCCCAGCTCCAAAATCCTGCGCATGTATCCAGTAGCGGAAGGGATTTTAGAATCCATTCGTTCTCGCGCTGGCGGGGACGTAGGGGATTGGAAATTACTTAGTGTCAGCGGAAAAGAAAATTGTCAGCTTCTGTGCAAGTCGTTGGAACGGGGCGAGCTGAATCATTGTGTAATTGAGCTGAATGTTTGTGAGGACGGCTGTATCAATGGCCCAAAGACCGTGGGGGATCCAGCTTCCCGTTTTGTCAAGAAGGGGCAGATCCGAAACTATGCCGATGAGGATTGTGATGTTTTCCCACCGTTGGTGGAGGATATTTCCCTGGGGAAACTCTTTATGAACCGTTCCAGCAAGGAGGATTTGCCAGATGAGGAAACCATCCGGCGGCTCCTGGCAAAGATCGGCAAGGATACCCCGGAGAAAGAGCTGAATTGCGGTTCCTGCGGTTATCCTACCTGTCGGGATAAAGTCATCGCCGTTTACCAGAATAAGGCGGAATGGAATATGTGCGTGCCGTACATGCGGGAGCGGGCGGAGTCCCTTTCCAATTATGTGATGGCCCAAAGCCCCGAAATTATCGTGATCGTCAATGAGGAGATGAATATTCTGGAATTCAACGCGGCGGCGGAACAAGCGTTTCGGATGTCCCGCAATGAAGCGGTGCAAAAAAATCTCTATGAAATCTTTGACAGTACGGATTTTCAGAGTGTGTTTGATGAGAAGCAGCCCATTCAAAATAAGACCGTGGAATATCCAGAATACGGCATCACTACCCAACAGAACATCGTGTATGTGCCAAAAGAAAACGTGGTGATTGGCATGTTCCGAGATGTGACTAAGGAAATAGAGGAGGAAGAGCGCAAATTTAAGCTGCGGGTGGAGAGCATGGAAATGGCTCAGAAGGTTATCGACAAACAAATGGTAGCGGCACAGCAGATTGCGTTTCTTTTGGGCGAAACCACAGCGGAAACCAAGGTAACCTTGACTCAGCTCAAGGATATGATGGTGAAGAAGGAGGGCGAGGAGTCCGAGAGCACATAATGGCGTTTGGATTCGGTAAAGGATATGACGAACATGGAAATGTATGTTGATATTGCATGCCGCAGCTTGTTCCGCTACGGGGAAGAGCTTTGCGGCGATAAGGCGCAGATCACCACCACGGAGGATTCGGTGATTGCAGTGTTGTCCGACGGCTTGGGAAGCGGGGTCAAAGCGAATATCCTTTCCACCCTGACCAGCAGTATTTTAGCCACCATGCTTCATGAAGGAGCAGCCATTGAACAGGCCGTGGAAACAGTTGTGAACACCCTGCCAGTATGCAGTGAGCGGAACCTGGCTTATTCTACCTTCAGTGTGTTGCAGATTTTTCACGATGGAAACGCTTACTTAGTCGAGTTTGACAATCCACCCTGTATCTATATCCGGGATGGAAAGGTGCTGGAACTGGAATCTCAGCAACGGGAAGTGGCTGGAAAGAAAATCACGGAAAGCCATTTCAAAGTCCAACATGGCGATGTGATCACCCTGATTAGCGATGGCATGATTTATGCCGGGGCAGGGGAAGCGTTGAATTTTGGCTGGAACTGGAACGCAGTTTCCAAATGGCTGGCCAAAATCACCTTAAAAGAACATTCTGCGCCCCGGCTGGCTTCTTCTTTGTCCCAGGCAGTCAATGAACTGTATCTGGAAAAGCCTGGGGACGATTCCACCGATCTGGTGGTGAAAATCATGCCTAAGAGTGTAATCAATCTGCTCTCCGGCCCCCCAATGAAAATGGAAGATGATGCTACCATGGTTCATGATTTCATGACAACACCAGGGAAAAAGATCATCAGCGGAGGAACCAGCTCCAACATTGTAGCTCGGATTCTTCACCGGAAGGCACAGACACTGCTGGAAACAGCTACTGAGAAAATTCCACCAGTATCCCGGCTGGATGGAATTAACTTGGTGACAGAAGGGGTGGTCACTCTGGGGTATGCGGTAGAGCTTCTGAAGGAATATAAAGAAAACCAGCTTAATTTAGATCCTCTGTTTTTCCAGAGGCTGGATGAACAGAATGGAGCGGCTATGATTGCCCGGATGCTGCTGGAGGAATGCTCTGCCTTGAACTTATTTATCGGGACTGCACGCAATGCAGCCCATCAAAATGAAGGGATGCCTTCCGACATTGGAATTAAGCTCAAAGTGCTGGATGAGCTGTGCAGTGTGGTACGGTCTTTGGGCAAACGGGTGGACAAATACTACTATTAAAAGTTTGAAAAAAATTGTAAGAAAATGCTTGACAGAATTTCCTTGTTGTGATAAGATAGTACTTGTTCGCAACAAGGGTATGCGAGAGTGGCGGAATTGGCAGACGCGCTAGATTCAGGTTCTAGTGAGCGCAAGCTCATGGGGGTTCAAGTCCCCCCCCTCGCACCAAATCAATATAATCCGAACCTGTTTTCAATTTGGGATGGGTTCGGATTATTTGTTTTTCTGCTATAAATTGTTTGCCTGTATAGTGGAGGAAATCGGAGACCTGCCCCAGGGACGGAAGTGTTTGCTCCCATAATGGAAAGGGATTCGCTGTATTTTCTATATCCTATACTGTAACTTGTTGACAGATGGTCACGGGGGAAAAATATGCCTAAAAAAGCCTTACAAAAAGGAGAACAACTTGCTTTAGAAATGGAATCTTTAAACAGTTGTTCTTTTGTTGAATCAAGACTTTATAATTGCCACGTGTTTCACTCGGGATTGGTATGTCAGCCTACTTATACAAGAACAAACGGACTTCTTTTTACAGATGACAGCCTGCAATGGATGAAAACTTTAAGGGATGAATCAATTGATTTGGTTTTTGCTGATCCCCCTTATAATATAAAAAAAGCGGATTGGGACAAATTTGATTCACAGGAAGAATATATTCAATGGTCAATGAAATGGATTGCTGAAGCTGCCCGTATTCTTAAACCGACAGGCAGCCTATATATTTGCGGTTTCAGTGAAATTCTAGCGGATTTAAAACACCCTGCAATGAAATATTTTTCAGGCTGCAAATGGTTGATTTGGCATTATCGAAATAAGGCTAATCTTGGAAATGATTGGGGACGATCCCATGAAAGTATTCTGCATTTTAGAAAAACGAAAAAATTTAGTCTAAATATAGATGAAATTAGGATTCCTTATAGTAACCATACATTAAAATATCCTGTACACCCTCAATCCGAAAGTAGTCAGTATTCAAACGGAAAAAAAATATCTCCTGTATGGATTCCAAATCCATTGGGAGCTAAACCAAAAGACGTGTTTGAGATTCCAACTACTTGTAATGGAATGGGTGAAAAAACAAAGCATCCTACCCAGAAACCCGAAGAATTATTACGAAAGCTAGTGTTGGCTTCCAGTAAAATAGGCGATATTGTTCTTGATCCGTTTTCTGGTTCAGGAACGACATTAGTAGTTGCAGAACAATTGCAACGGTTATGGCTTGGATGTGAAATGAATGAAGAATACAATTTTTGGGCAATTAAAAGAATCGACCATGTTGCTCTACGGTCGATTGAACATTGGATTCAATTTGACAAAGAAAATGCAAAGAGGAGGGAATCAATCAGATGACCCTTGTACAATTGGTAGAATGGGCAAAGGATAAAAGCCGTTTTCAAACAGTTGACGATTATTCCGCATTTTGCGAAGAATATTTAAGCTTTATTGTCGACGGCTTGCAAGCTGTTATTGTAGCTCAAAATGAAAACCATTACCGATTCTTTCAATATCGAGCAGAGGGTAATTTTAATGTTTCTCGCCCAATTAATAGCAACCTTATGATTTCTGTCGATGCTTTTGATGACGCAAAAGAAAATTTTAATTATACACTACGTCATATTCGAGAAGTGAGAGATAATGTGATGCGTAGACAAGTGATAAATAAATTTGTATATACTTGCCAACAATCAATCGGCGCTGCATTAGACGCACTTCCTGCGGGCGAGAGTAATAAGGCAAGGAAAATTAATGGAGATTTATTTGAGCGTTATATAAGACTAATTTTGAGAAGCATTGGAATTGATGTTCACGATGGGGTGGTTTCCGTGCCGGTTACTATAAATAAAGAAGAGCTATTTAAGATGGCCTACCAACATGATCTGATCGTTGAAGAACATGGTGAAGTACGAGCTATTGGATCGGTAAAAACTTCAAGCAAAGACCGTTTAGACAAAATCTTTATCGACAAATTTTTGTATAATCGCTTGACAAATGTATCGACACCACATTTTGCAGTTTTCCTGAATGATGTCCAAAGAAAAGGTAGAGAACCGCATTATGGTATCAATACCACTTTTTTGACAGGTCACTTTAAAGGCTATACCATTAAATTAAATGCCTTGGATGGCGTTTATTAGTGTGATTTACGACCTAATATGCTTACAGATAATATTTTGTCATCACAAATTCATTCCCTCGATGCATTGCTTGCAGAAGATATTTGGAATTTTATTGAATAAAATTCCAATTACTGATAATAAATTTGAATTTTTACCCTGGCAGTGTTTAATAGACCATGTTGATTTTCGATGGACAGGTAGCGATCAGTTTTGGTCTATTTTATTCTATTACCCCTGTTGGTTCAGAGTATTTATAAAAGTGGAGAGAAGAAAGCTGGGGCTGAGTTTGCCTCAGAATTTTGGAAAAGGATACAAAAGAATGGAAAGGCTGTGGAAATTTTTCTGCGGCCTTTTTGTTGTATTTCTTCAAAAATTTCGATATGATTATTTAGAAAAAGGAAAGCGTGGATCGGAAAGAAAGGATGGCGCGCATGAGAAAAGAAAACGGCCCGGCCAGACTGCGGGCAAAAAAATTTAAGGAGCATGTCCGAGCTCACCGGGGTACCTTTGTGGTTTATCTGGTGCTACGGCTGATTGTGATTACCGGCATGGTGCTCTCTGTTCTTCACGGGAATTATGAGAATCTATTTGTATATACCTTATCCCTGGTACTGTTTATGATTCCCTCGTTTGTAGAGAAGAATTTTGGCATTGATATTCCATCCACATTGGAAATCATTATTTTGCTGTTTATTTTCTGCGCTGAGGTTTTGGGAGAACTGCAAGCCTATTATTTAAAGTTTCCGTATTGGGACACCATGCTTCACACGGTGAATGGTTTTCTTTGCGCAGCCGTTGGGTTCGCCTTGGTAGATATCCTCAACCGAAATGAGAAAATTAAATTTCATTTGTCCCCAATTTTCCTGGCAGTGGTGGCTTTTTGTTTTTCCATGACTGTGGGGGTTATCTGGGAATTTTTTGAGTTTGGCTGCGACTGGCTGTTCCATACCGATATGCAGAAGGATACGATTGTCAATACCATTGCATCCGTCACGCTGGACCCCACAAAAAGCAATAAGGCAGTGGTGATCGACAATATCACACAGGTAGCGGTAAACGGTAAAGATTTGGGGCTGGGCGGTTATCTGGATATTGGGTTATATGACACCATGAAGGATTTATTTGTGAACTTTATTGGCGCTGTGGTATTTAGCATTATCGGATTTTTCTATGTGAAGGGGAGAGGGAAGGGAAAATTTGCTAAGCGTTTTATCCCCACGTTAAAACCACAGCCCTCAAAAAACAAAAAAGAAAAGGAAGCCGCCAAGGAGACGACGATATCCTCATAATGCATGCAAAAAGAAAACTGGCAAAGCGATAAGCTCTGCCAGTTTTTTATTTTTCGGAACAATAAGCAACCGCGGCCACCATGCCGGGGCCGGTATGAGAACCGATAATTGGGCCTACATAAAGAATGTTACATTCTTGGACATCTAATTTTTCCCGGATGCGGGACTCGACATATTGGGCTTCTTCCAAAGCGTCTCCATGGACAATGCGAATACGCGCCGGATGCTGCGTGGCGGTTTTTACAATTCGATCTGCGATGTAATCTAGGGATTGCCTGCGGCCCCGCACTTTATCTACCGCAACTAAAGAGCCTGCCTGATCCACATGAATAATGGGTTTAATTCCCAGCATACCGCCCACCAGGGCAGAAGCGGCGGAAATCCGACCGCCCCGTTTGAGATGATTCAGGTCATCGACCGTGATCCAGTGGGCGATATGGTCACGGTTTTGTTCCAGCCATTGTTTGGCTTCCTCCAGAGTTGCGCCTTGGCGTTTCTGCTCTACGCACAGCTCTACCAAAAAACCCTCCCCCATGCTGGCGCAG
Source organism: Clostridiales bacterium (assembly GCA_022801595.1). Lineage (GTDB taxonomy): Bacteria > Bacillota > Clostridia > Oscillospirales > Acutalibacteraceae > UMGS1071. The sequence goes on from JAAWSO010000001.1 coordinate 97,210, forward strand.
CGGGAATCCACGGCGTAAATTTTCCGGTCTGGATATTTTTCCGTGAGTTCCTGAACCACCATACAGGAACGCTCATAGGTAGCGCTGAGGCCGGAGGTGAAGCCAATATACAGAATATCCTTTCCTTGCTGAAGGATTGGCTCAAAGGTATCCAGAAAGGTGGATACGGTGATTTGTGTGGTACGAGGCATTTTGCCATCCCGCATGGCTTGATAAAAAGCTTGGTTCGTCATCTCTCTCTCGTCGGGGTAGTTGTGATAGTTCTTATCATCCAGTGTAAATTCCATTGGGATGACCAAAACCTCTAATTCTTCTGCCATCTGTTGAGTGATATCACAGGTGGAATCGGTAATAATTTGATAGTGGTTCATAAGCGGCTCCTTTTTCCATTCCAATTTTCTTTCATTATACGGGACAATCCAGCAAGGATCTATGGGAATTTTGTAAATTTTTTCATTAAAAAAACAAAAAGACCTCCGACAATGCCGGAAGCCTCTTGTGTTTAGAAAAAAGCCCGCCTAGCCGTAATGTGCTAGAATAACCTGCTACGAAATAAGCAGGTGGGTGCCCCCCCACTGGTTTCGCGCTCCCTTCGTCCAGCTGAAGCCGGGAGGTCTGCAGTCTGCCACCGGAGATAGAGCTCCCAAGAAAAAGGTTGTAGGGTTACTTATGCAACGGTCCACGAACCAGGCAGGAATCTTTATCATGGTACTTATTATAGCACGAAAAATCTGAATTATGTTTCGGAAAAAGAAATTACCTTTATTTACTATCCTGTTCCACTACCGAAAAATGGCTTATTTTTTTGTAGAAGACATCCAATTTTAGAATGTACAACAAGAGATTAAAAAATTATTCGGAAATTTCGTCTTCGCTTTCAAACATTTCATCAAAACGGCTCTCAAAGATATCCGCCAATTTGTCCAGCAGCTCATCGTCCTCAACTTCTGCAAGCTGTTCTTCTCCGTTTTCTTCAATCGCTTCAAAGATATAGTAGGTTTCCGCATCCAAAGCGCCTTCTGGTTCTGCAAAAGTAGGCAGCAAAGCGTAATAGCAGCGATCCTCATATTCGATGACGTCTAAAATTTCAAACTCATGTTCTTTTCCCTCATCGTCAATCAGGGTCAGCAAATCAATTTCTTGCTCGTCGTTCATGGTTTTTCACTCCTAACCTTGATAATTTTATGTACTCATTGTACCTTTCCGCAAGAGGGAAGTCAATAAAAATATAAATTTAAATATTTTATATAATTTGTTCTTATAATATTTATAAAAACTATTGACAATACCTACCAAAAGCGGTATAATGTGGATGGTAAAAGAAAATGATATTTTCTTTTACTGGGTGCCTGTGCCGTAGAACAGTTCTGCGGAGGATTGTTCAGGGTTTCGTCACAAAAATGACGGAATAGATAGAGCAGTCAGAGTGGCGCTGTATTTTAATGAATTGAGGTGAGTCCAATGGGCAGTACATCAGAGATAGGTTCCATAGGGGGCGTGACGGCTGATTGTTGCATTGGACAGTAAGCCGCCGAATCAGTGAACTGTACGAAAAGTAGTATCAGCAGGTACAGTGTGCTGGATGCACCAACCAGGTTCGGTATCAGATTGTAAACCCCTAATCAATTATCAGATATATTCCGACTAGGAGCCTTGGTAGGTCGCGTACCAAGGCTCCTTTCGGTTTGCAATAGGAAAAATTTTTCTTTTGGGTAATACTAAGGAAAAATCAGAAACCACACCTCTATCCGCCCCTTGAAAAATTTATGTTTGCAGAAAGGAATATCGCTTATGACGCCACAAAAGGATTACGATGTGATTATCATTGGAGGAGGGCCTGCAGGATATACTGCGGCATTGTATTGCGGCCGGGCAGCACTGAATACGCTCCTGCTGGAGAAATTGTCCACCGGAGGCCAGATGGCTACCACCACAACCATTGACAACTACCCAGGTTTTGAGCAGGGAGTCGGTGGGTTTGACTTGGGCATGGCCATGAAAAAGCAGGCGGAACGATTTTCGGCCGAAACCAGACCAGCGGAAGTGACCTCCGTTTCTTTGGAAGGGGCGTGGAAAACCATCGTTTTACAAACCGGAGAAACTTTGCGGGCTCGCGCGGTGATCCTGGCTATGGGAGCCTCGCCTCGGGAGTTGGGCTTACCGCAAGAACGGAAGCTAAGAGGAAAGGGCGTTTCCTATTGTGCAACCTGTGACGGCGCCTTTTTCCGCGGAAAAACCGTGGTAGTCGTGGGCGGCGGCGATACCGCAGCGGCTGATGCTCTGTTTCTTGCTAGAATATGCAAACGGGTGGTTTTAGTGCACCGGAGAGATACCATGCGCGCTTCCGCAGCATATCGCAAGCCCATGTCGGAGTGTAATAATTTAGAATACCGCTGGAACAGCGTTGTGGATGAAATTCTGCACGATCAAGTGGTGACTGGCGTCCAGATCAAAAATATCCAGAATGGGAAGACGGAAGAAATTGACTGCCAAGGAATTTTCATTGCAGTGGGGCAGATTCCCAATACCCAGCTTTGCAGCGGTCAAATTCAGCTTGACGCTAAAGGTTATGTGATGGCTGGAGAAGATACCAAAACCTCCTTGGCCGGCGTGTTTGCGGCTGGAGATCTGCGTCAAAAACCACTGCGACAAGTGGTGACTGCCGTGTCCGATGGCGCTGTCGCTGCCTATATGGCCGAGAAATCTTGTTTGAGCGAATAAAAAATGCTTCCCTTTTTCCGTGTGGTCGGAAGGGAAGCATTTTTTATTAGGCTCTCCGCTGGAGCCGATGAACATTTTCGATTTTGATTTGATCCTTTTCGCTTCGATGCATGTAAATGTTCTGCACCAAACCAAACCCTAAGTAGAGGCAGGCAGCCGAAGAACCGCCAGCGCTGAAAAAGGGAAGGGTCACGCCCATAACCGGGAGTAGGCTCAGGCACATGCCCAGGTTGAAAATCATTTGGGAAGCGATCATGCCGAAAAATCCGAAGCACATGTAGGCTCCCAGGTTGTCACAAGCAACCCGGGCGGTGTGGAGGGTACGCATGAGAAGAAGGATCAGCAGAACGATAATCAGAGCGCATCCGATAAAGCCAAGCTGTTCTCCGGCAACGGAAAAAATAAAGTCGCTTTCCTGAATGGGAACCACGCCTCGCTGGACCCGTGACCCTTGGAATAGGCCTTGTCCAAAAAACTGACCCGAACCAATGGAAATTTTGCCTTGAATTTGTTGGAGGCCCATTCCTTGGGGATCAGCTTCTGGATTAAACATATATAGAATCCGGTTTCGTTGGTAGTCCTCGAAGATGTACTGCCAGGCAATGGGAATGGCGATAAGGATAATGGCGAAGATCGCGGCGAAATAACGGAGCTGAACCCCTGCGGCGAAGGACATAAAGAGGAACATAAAGAAAAAAATTATGGCCGCGCCGTCGTCACCTTGAAAGTGAACCAGAAGGATGGGAACCAGCGCATGAATGCCTAGGAGACAGACATGTAAAAACCGTTTGATGTTGCCATTTTCCTTGACAATGCTCAGGTGCTTTCCATACGTGATCATAAACAAGATCTTTACCAGCTCCGAGGGCTGGAAGGTCAGGCCCCCAGGAAGTTTGATCCAGGCTTTGGCGTTTACGCCGTCGGTGCCGGTGACCGCATGGCCAAAGATCAGGGTATACACGATCAGCAAGATGGCGAACAGCGCAATCCACTTGGAGAACCGGGCGATGGTTCGATAGTCGAAAGCAGTAATCACAATGGCAGCCACATAGCCGGCAAGGATAGCCACCAGCTGTACCATAAAATAACTGCGGCTTTCCGATGGAGATGGTACGGTTTTTAGAAGGATCAGGCTATAAGCGGAAATGGCCAGCATCACGGCCCAGAGGAATTTGTCCGCCCGTTTGAAATAGTCTAGGAGTACTTTTCCTACTTTTCCGGTAATGGCCTGAAACTTGGCTTTGACAGGGGATTGTGGTAAATAGGTCAAGGCTTCACCTCACAAATTGGTTGTCGGGGATTGGTACAATCCGATGGAAACCGCCGGGCGTTCTTATTCTTCCACAAAAATGGGAAAATTATCCGGCGGGCAGATGGAACATGGCAGAAGGTGCTGAAGTCCCCAAACTCCTTTTTTCGAGGATATCCCAGTAAGTTTTCGGAATTTCGACAAAGGAAAATCAGCGAATACTATTATTATATTATCAATGCTGCTAAAGTTCAAGTAAATACTTTTCTCAAAGAGAAAAATGTGGTATAATATCCGCAGTGAACCTGCAGTGCAGGCATTTGGACGCATGGGTTCCCGTACAATTTGGCGACCGAAGGGAGCGTGCGCGACTTGCCCGCCGCAGGTGTGGTATCATGACGGCAAGCCATCTCTCCGCTCGCGCGATTAGCAAAGAGATCGCCAACAACTTGGTGTGCACTCAATGTTTTTGCCTGATGTCTATTTTTGTCAGTATCAGGAAACCTCCACGCGGGGGAGCTGGGCTCCTTTTAAGCGGAGCGGAAAGAGCATGACGTGTTCACCGTAGATGTGGTATCATATCCGTAGTGAGCCTGAGCGCGGGCTTTGGGTGCATGGGTTGCCATGCAATTTGGCGACCGGAGGGAGCGTGCGCGACTTGCCCGCCGCAGGCGTGGTATACTGAGAACAAATTGAATGGTAAGGAGATCGAACACTATGCTTACAGACATCGAAATTGCGCAGCAGTCCACCTTGCTGCCGATCACCAAAGTCGCAGAGGGCCTGGGGATCCAGGAGGATGAGCTGGAACCTTACGGACGCTACAAGGCAAAGCTTTCCCCAGCGCTGTTTGACCGGCTGGCGGACCGTCCCGACGGCAAGCTGATTCTGGTGACCGCCATTAATCCAACCCCTGCTGGGGAAGGGAAAACGACCACTTCCGTTGGCCTGGGCCAAGCGATGGCGAAGATCGGCAAAAATGTGGTGGTTGCTTTGCGGGAACCTTCTTTGGGGCCAGTATTCGGCGTAAAAGGCGGTGCGGCAGGCGGCGGTTATTCCCAAGTGCTTCCTATGGAGGATATCAATCTTCACTTCACTGGCGATATGCACGCCATCACCGCAGCCAACAATCTGCTGTGCGCCATGTTGGATAACCATCTCCAACAAGGCAACGCCTTGGGAATTGACCCGAGAAGGATCAATGTGAAACGCTGCTTAGATATGAACGACCGTGCCCTGCGCAATGTGGTCGTTGGCCTGGGCGGCAAGGTCAATGGCGTTCCCAGAGAGGATGGCTTTATCATCACCGTCGCCAGCGAAGTTATGGCAATCTTGTGCTTGGCAAACGATCTGCTGGATTTGAAGGAGCGTTTGGGCAATATCTTAGCTGCCTATACCTATGATGGCGAGCCGGTTTTCGCCAAGGATTTGCAGGCTCACGGAGCAATGGCAGTTCTTTTGAAAGATGCTATGAATCCCAACCTGGTGCAGACCATTGAGGGCACCCCAGTTGTCATGCATGGCGGTCCCTTCGCAAACATTGCTCACGGCTGCAACTCTATCCGGGCAACCCGGATTGCCTTGAAACTAGGCGATTACTGCGTTACCGAGGCGGGCTTCGGCTCAGACCTAGGCGCGGAAAAATTCTTTGACATCAAATGCCGGTTTGCTGGCCTGAAGCCAAGCGTGGTTGTGATCGTGGCAACTGCACGGGCTTTGAAATACAATGGCGGCTGCTCCAAGGCCGAGGCGTCTGAGCCGAATTTGGAAGCGCTGAAAAAAGGCATTGTGAACCTGGGCGTTCATATTGAGAATATGCGGAAATATGGCGTTCCAGTTGTGGTCGCCATCAACCGTTTTGGAAACGATACCCAAGAGGAACTGGCTTATATTGAGCAATACTGCACAGAAAATCATGCGGAGTTCGCTTTGTCGGAGGTCTTTGCAAAAGGCGGCGCAGGCGGCAAAGAGTTGGCTGAGAAGGTCTGCGCAGCTGCTGAAAAAAGCTCTAATTTCGCACCGCTGTATGACAGCAGTCTGACGATTGAAGAGAAATTGGATTGCATTGCAAAAAATATTTATGGCGCGGATGGTGTAGAATATACCAATAAGGCGAAGAAGGCTCTGGTGGATATTATCAAGCTGGGTGGCAATCGTATGCCGGTTTGCGTGGCGAAAACCCAATATTCCCTGTCCGATAACGCCGCTTTGCTGGGCAAGCCTTCCGGCTTTAAAATTACTATTGGGGATTTGCGTTTGTCCAATGGCGCTGGTTTTGTGGTCGCTTATGCCGGGGACATCATGACCTTGCCGGGCTTGCCAAAGGTTCCGGCCGCCAACCACATTGATGTAAACGAAAAGGGAGCCGTTACTGGTTTATTCTAAAAGATTCTTTTTGGCTTGGAGAAAGAAAGGACGGGATTTCCATGGGCTTTATTTGGAACAGCAATTCTCCACAGGAAACGGAAGCCTTGGGGAAAACCATTGCCGCAACCCTAAAAGGTGGAGAAGTCATTGCTTTATATGGCGGCATGGGCATGGGGAAAACCGCCTTTACCCGTGGCGTAGCGGAAGGGCTGGGAATCCTCGGCGGGGTTTCCAGCCCCACCTTCGCCTTGGTCCACGAATATGCCGGCGGCCGCCTTCCCTTATATCATTTTGATATGTACCGGGTAACTAGCTGGGACGATTTATATTCCACCGGTTTTTTTGACTATTTGGATACGGATGCAGTCCTGGTGATTGAGTGGAGTGAAAACATTGATGGCGCTTTGCCGGAGAAGAAAATCTTGATTTCGGTGGAGCGGGGAGAAGGCGAAGAGCAGCGCATTTTTCATGTAGAAGGAGTGGACATATGAGAATTCTTGCTTTGGATTCCTCGGCGGTTTCCGCCTCGGTGGCTGTGTTGGAGGACGAAAAGCTGCTGGGAGAATTTTTCATCCATACGAAACAAACCCACAGCCAGACCTTGATGCCCATGGTGAAAAATGTGTTGGATTGTACCGGCACCGCTTTGGATACCATCGACCTATTTGCGGTTTCCGCAGGTCCTGGATCGTTTACCGGGGTACGGATTGGCGTGTCGTGCGTCAAGGGGATGGCTATGACGCAGGGAAAGCCTTGCGTTGGAGTATCCACTCTGGAAGCGATGGCGTGCAGTTTGGCTGATCTGGAGGGTACCGTCTGTGCAGTCATGGATGCTCGCCGTCAGCAGGTGTACAACGCTTGTTTTGCGAGCAAGGACGGCGTGCTGACCCGTTTGACGGAAGACCGTGCCTTGGCTATTGACGACTTGGCGGAGGAATGCAAGGGGTTTGACCAGCCGGTTTACCTGGTGGGGGACGGCGCAGCTTTGTGTGCCGCTTCGCCCGCTTTTCAGAGTTTGGAAAACATCCGTCTGCCAGCAGAGCCTTTGCGGTTCCAGCGGGGTTACGGGGTGGCGATGGCTGCCCGGAATGCACTGGAACGTCAAGAAGCGGTAGACGCTGCGGAACTTGCGCCGGTTTATCTGCGGATGCCTCAGGCGGAGCGGGAATTAAAACAACGTTTGAGCAAAATGGAGGAAACAATATGATCGCATTAGGAGCGGATCACGGCGGAGTCCAGATTAAAGACGCTGTGAAACAGTATTTGGAAGAAAACGGGATTTCCTACCAAGATTTCGGCACCTACAGCACCGAGTCCGTAGACTATGCCCCGATTGCCGCTCAGGTGGCGTTGGCTGTGGCAGATGGCATTGCGGAAAAAGGGATTTTGTGCTGTGGGACCGGCATTGGCATTTCCATAGCCGCAAACAAAATTAACGGGATTCGCGCCGCGGTGGTTACGGACGCTTTCTGTGCTGAGGCAACCCGGAAACATAACGATTCCAACATTTTATGCATGGGAGGCCGGGTGATCTCTGAGGAACAGGCGGTGGAATTCGCCAAAATTTTCCTGAATACGGAGTTTGAAGGCGGCCGCCACCAACGCCGGATTGACCAGATTGCGGCCATTGAACGGGGCGAACTGGAAAAATAAAAGAAAGAAAAAAGCCAGATGGAAAAAGTTCCACCTGGCTTTTTTGTTTGTATATTTTCGTCAACAAATTTTTGTTCTATACGGGTATGCCATTCTCTTATGGTATTTGCAGCAGTTTGATCTCCGATTCTGACATACCGAAAAGTGCTTTTTTCTGTGCGGCTAAACAAATTTACTGTTCTGGTAACGGTAGATCGCTATCGTGGAGTTTTAAATGGTAACGGCTGGGCAAGATTTCTATGGGCTCGCTGGAAGTCGGATACCGATATGCTTTGGAAGGAGTCTCGGATAATAAGGAAGAAGGATTCTTTCCATTGTTAGAACAAGCGGTAAAAAATAGAGATAACAGAAATATACTTGCCACAATCCATGCTTTTTTCATGTTCCGTACCGTTCCGTGTCCTTAAATTAAGGTGGTCACAAAACGTTCCAGTAAATTTTGATCGGTAGGATGTACGGTGGTGTTTACGGGATAGAGAGTCAAGTTTTCCACATGCTTGATGGTTTCCCCAGGTTCAATCCGGTAGAGTGGACTAAGGGTTTCCATCTCCAAATAGCGGCTGTTGCAGTACGTTTCAAAGGAGGCGCCGCCGTCTGGATAAATTGCCTTTAGCTCGTGGACATACCGTTTGACCAGCGCCACGTCCTGATGGACATAAGCGGCCCAATTGAGGGCATTGTTGGTGCCCATTTTAAACTCGGGATCATAACCGGGATTGTGCTGGATGGTCAAGTACTTCTTTCCCCAGTGAACCCTAGGATCGGTCATTTGGGAGTAGGGCCACATGACATATTCCTGATTAGGGGCGAAATTATTAACCGAAGGATTTTTTGGAATAATCTCCAGTCCGCCGCCCTTCAACGCAGTGATCGAGCAGAGGGAAAAATTACGGTTTTCTTTTCCCATATTTTTTGCACTGTGGATCAGCATAATGTCGGAAGCTTCTTCCGGCATCATTACCGTCAAGGATACCTGCATTTTATTATGCTGCTGAACAGGCGGAGTAAAGCTAACGCCGTCCGGTGTGATACCGTATACCACAGGCTGATTGTCGGGATAATAGGTGGCGGTTCTATTTTGGGGGCTGAGCCAGAGTCGATGCCCGCCGTACAGGCGGTATTGACGATTTTCCAGCCCAGCGTACAATTCGTCAAATTCGGGGGTATGAACCGTTTCGGGATGCTCCCGATCTTGATAGAAGATATTGTTCCCATCGATCAATCCAAAATAAATAATTCGTGGGCCAACGTCGATGGTAACAAGAATTTCAACAACGCCATTATTCAAAGCCAGACATTTTCCATAGCCTTCCTGTTCTACTTCTTTTACATCAATTGCCAAATCATTCATCCTTTCTATGGGACAACCTGACGATTCCTAACCTTGATTTGCCACAATTATACCTCGACTTTGTTCCAAACCGCAACCCTGTGGGCGCAAAAAAGACAAAGTGAATAAATCCATCCCGCGGCACTCCAAAGAAAAAAGATGTTTTGCCCAATTGGATTGGTTTTGTATTGCGGCGTATTTCGTGACAATGGGGAGTTTGGCCGTTCGCTTGGCCAGCCGGAGGATTTCCATTCCCCGAGGGTTCATTCCCAACACGCGGAGATAGGGGGGAGGGGATCGGGTATCCTGGGACGTGATTCCCAAAAAGGCGGATAGGACAATCCGCCGAATCCGGGCGTGGGAATAACGTTTGGATTTGATGCAAGCGTACAGCTCGTCCAAGGTGGCAGCTTGACGGATTCCGTCCCAAAGGCGGTTTTCCAGTCCTTCGCTGACATCGGGAAGCCGTGCCAAATCTTTGCGGCTGAGGGTTCTTAGATGGGCAAGAATGGCGGTTTCTAGCCGTTGAATGGAAGCAACGCGCCCAGCTTTAGATTCCTTTCGAAACAGCTCTGCTGCTGCCTGGGGCATGTAAGGGGAAAAATCCACATGAAGATTTTCTTTCAGCATATTCCGCAGTTGGGTGGCGGAGGGATAGCAATCGCTGGACATTACATCGTGGTAGCCAGCGCCCAGACGAGCCATAGTTTCTGGATGGATGGAGGAACGGAGGCGGCGCAAGGCCTTGCAGTATTCCACTCCCAGAATATTGTTGGGATGCTCCAGCAAGGAGGCGATGTCAGATCCGCATAGTTTTTCTACCGCTTTTTGCCGTGCGGAGGCAAAAGGCTTTCCAGCCGCTAGGAAGCTGGAAAGCGATTGAGAAAAAGCGGGCGACAAGAGTGTATCTGCCAATGTAGAGAGGGCGGCCAGGTCGCCGTGCTCGCTGCCAAAAGCCAGTCGGTCCACACACCCAAGCTGGTGCAGCAAAAAAACGCCTCCAAAGGCGAAGGTTTCTGCCCGAGCCATAGCCCAGGGAAGAGGAAGTTCCAGCACCAGGTCTACCCCACAGGCCAAGGCAGCCTTAGCCCGGATTCCTTTCTCAAAGCAGGCTGGTTCTCCCCTCTGCATAAAATTTCCACCCAGCACAGCCACTACATGGGTAGCGCCCTTGCGACGGGTTTGTTCGATTAAAGCATTATGCCCATGATGGAATGGGTTGTATTCACAAATGATTCCTGAAATTATGGGATTCACAGACATTTTTCACGAAAACTCCTTGAAAATCTTTTCATTTTATACTATGATATACGATAGCAACATGAATTGTCAAAATATTTTATGGAAAAGTGATGATTGTATTAAACACAACCTTAGGAGGAACTGGCATGAAAATTTTAGTAATCAACGCAGGAAGCTCATCTTTGAAATATCAGTTGATCGATATGCACCATGAATCCATTCTGGCAAAAGGCAATTGTGAACGAATTGGCCTGGATGGAGGACTGTTTTCTTATAAAAACACAGACGGTCAAGAAAAAAATCTGGAAGTGGACATGAAAAACCATACGGAAGCTTTTATGAAAGTCAAGGATGCTTTGCTGGATCCAGAAGTAGGTGTGATTCAAAGACTGGAAGAAGTTTCTGCCATCGGCCACCGGGTGGTACAAGGGGGAGCAAAATTCTCTCAGTCTGTGCTGGTGACGGAGGAAGTGATTGCTGGAATTGAGGAGCAGATCCCGCTGGCTCCTCTGCACAACCCTGCCCATATTGAAGGGATTCGCGCCTGTCAGGATGTGTTTGGCACGACGGTTCCAGAGGTTGCGGTCTTTGATACTGCATTCCATTCTACCATGCCCCCAAAAGCTTATATGTATCCCATTCCTTATGAGTATTATGAAAAATATTCCATCCGTCGCTATGGTTTCCATGGCACGTCTCACCGATATGTCAGCGCCCGCTGTGCCGAAATGATGGGAAATCCAAATCAGGAATTGAAGGTGATTACCTGCCATTTGGGCAACGGTTCTTCTATCACTGCTGTAAAAGATGGCGTGGTTGTGGATACTTCCATGGGATTGACCCCTCTGGATGGCTTTATGATGGGAACTCGTTGCGGTTCTTTGGATCCCTCCATTGTAACCTTTTTGCAGGAGAAGGAAAACTTATCTCCCAAGGAGATTGATAATATTTTAAATAAAAAATCTGGTTTGCTGGGAATTTCTGGAGTTTCCAGCGATGACCGTGATGTGACCAAAGCGGAGCTGGAAGGTAATCCAAGAGCTGTGTTAGCGCATCAGATTTTAATTTATCAAATTACCAAGTACATTGGCTCCTATATGGCTGGTATGAACGGCTGTGATGCCATTGTATTCACTGCTGGCCTAGGAGAAAACCATGTTAGCCACCGTCAAAAGATTTGTGATGGATTGAGCTTCTTTGGCGTTGAAGTTGACCATGTATTGAATGAAGCCATGATCCGTGGAAAGGGAGGGGAAATTTCTACTCTAAATTCCAAAATCAAGGTGTTTGTCATTCCAACCAATGAGGAATTGGTAATTGCAAGAGATACCCGCGATATTTTGGAAAAAATGAGCATTATGGAAAAATAAAAGCTATACATAAAAAACCGGAAGCGAGAAATTTTCTACGCTTCCGATTTTTTATTTATCCGTGATGATGGACTTCCCGGACACTTTCCCGTGGCTCATGGTCACGGAACAACAGGGAAATACACCAGATCGCGGCGATGCCTACTAAAATATAAACGATTCGGCTGATCACTCCGCTTTGTCCGCCGCAAATCCATGCGACGATATCAAATTGGAATACACCGATGGAACCCCAGTTGAGACCGCCAATAATCGCAATGATCATGGCGATTCGGTCAATAATAATCATGTTTTTTCACCTCAAATCAATCGATCTGGTTTTTATTATCGGTGAAAATGATGTTGATTATGCGAAGATTTCATTAGCAGAGTCATCCGAATTTGGGATGGGATTCCAAAATATCTTTTAAAAATTTTTATATTTTAATAAAATTGATTTATTTGAAAAATAAGTTTATTATAGTATTAAAATAAAATACGCTATAATACAGAAAGTTATGAAAGGAAGACAAAGAAAATGAAATTAAAACAGCAATGGTGATATTGTATAATAAGTAAATCGGGAACAAGAATCATGTGAAGCGGTATATTTATTTGTTTCTGCTCCTTTCCTTGCTCTGCTTGTGTTTTGCTGGCTGTCAAGGAGGAGGTCAGGCTTTCCACCCCTTTGTTCTCGAAGGAGCAGAATGCTTCCATCTCGGAAAAGACCCAAAAGGCGTGGAGAAAAGAGGAGAATAGAAATCCACATGTGGAAGTTACTACGGAGCAGAGCTGTTACCCTGTTGGCACGGAATACATCCAGGTTTTTCTCTTTCATCACAGTGACTAGAAGATTCTCTACGGAAGGAGCGATATCGAATTAGACGTCCAGGTCGGCGGCCAGTGGTACCTGATCATCGGGGTAAAGCCAGTGCCAGAGTTGGCCTATATCATACCAGCTAACTCCCATCCGTTCCATGATAACTTTGTCAGACAGTGGGATTATCCCTTTCAACCAGGCCATTATCGGGTTGTTTTTACGCAAGGCTGCAAATGGCCTGCTTCGGAATTTGACTTAACCTAAAAAGAATCGGCCGCATCGCTTCCGAAAGATGCAGCCGATTCTTTTTTATTCCACGCCCTGGGAAACCGGACGGCAAAGAAAGGTTTCTGGATACTGGTTTTGCAAAAAGGAAACGCAATTTTGGGCGTCGCTTTCCGTTTGGAAAATTCCAAATACAGCCGAACCGCTCCCGGTCATGCGAGAGCCTAAGGCTCTATGCTGTTCCATAATACGCTGGATGGCGTCGATTTCCGGTAGTTGCAGAACAGCCTCGAATACATTGCACAGATAACCGCCGATGGCGGATAAATCCCCTTGTTTCAACGCTTGTACCATGGCTTTGGTATTGGGATGAATGGGGAGCGGGACATGGTCGATGCGGGCATAGGCTTCTCCGGTGCTGACATTGACTGACGGCTTGCATACCACCAGAAAACAGTCTGGCATGGAAGGAAGCGGATGGAGGATTTCCCCAATCCCTTGAGCCAGCATAGTGCCGCCCCGGATACAAAACGGCACGTCCGCACCCACCATTAAACCTAGTTTGCAAAGCTCGTCCAGGGAATCTCCCGTTTCCAAGAGCCGGTTTAATCCGACCAAAACTGCCGCCGCGTCTGCGCTTCCTCCGGCCATTCCCGCTTGGATGGGAATTTGCTTGTCAATATGGATGGAAAGTCCATCGGTAAAGGCATGATGGCGGGAAAAAAGCTGGGCTGCCCAGAATGCGGTATTGCTGGGATCGCAGGGAATCAGCGATTGGTTGCAGGTAACCCGGATACCAGGCTCAGTTGTCGTTTGAATACGGATCGTATCCGCCACAGAGATGGACTGCATCACCATTTCCAACAGGTGATAGCCGTCGTCCCTTCTGCCAGTTACGTCTAGAGTAAGGTTGATTTTTGCATATCCACGCAAGGTGATTTGTTTCACAAAGGTTGCCTCCCCATAGAAAAAGGGGCGAACTGGTGAAGCCGCCCTACTAGATGGTTTACATATTAAACAAGGGGAACCGTTTGATATCAATGGCTTTTGCGGGGCACATTTCGTGGCAGCAATAACAACGGATACACTCCTTGTAGGTAATTTTTGCTTTGCGCTGTAAAATAGCAATGGTGTGCTGGGGGCAGCTTTCCGCACATTTCCCACAGCCAATGCAATCCCGTTCCCGGATTTTGGGAATGGGGGTGGCGATTTTGGAAGCCAAAGGACGCAGGAATTTAGGGAGCCGTGTGATGAAGTCCCCAGATTTGGATTCGGGGGGGAGAAAGTCCGGCACAATCAGGGCATCCAGCGGTTCTCCCAGCAGATCCATTTCTTCCACGGTTTTTGGGCAGATCCCACGCTCCATACCAGAACGCAGCATGAAAATGTCTGTCGGCTCCATAGCCATCAGATGGGCGCATACCACATCCACGGCAAAGGGATTTTTCCCAGCTATCACAGCTCCCACAAACCGGGGATTGCCGCCGCTTGGGCCGTTCCCTTCCATGGCCATAATGCCGTCTACGAAGGAGATCTGAGGGCAGACCGCTTCGCATAAATCCGCCAGCATTTCTCCAAAAGCTTCCTTGTCTGGGAACCGGCAGTGAAGCTCGGGTTTCATAAGGCCGGGCACAATGCCAAACATGTTCTTGACTGCAGCGCTCATGCCCGTCATGCAGTGAGATTTTAATTTGGCAATGTCCACAATCAGATCCGCATCCAGGATGGGGGTGATCACCTGGAACAGCTTGGAGCGTTTTCCGTTGGGGACTTCCAACGCCCGATAGGAACAATCTAAATTTAAGGAAATTCCATGTTGTTTAGCCATCTCCTCATAGCCGCAAACAGCATAGGTATTTTTCATAGCAGAGGGATTGTAAAGGCCACCTGGGCTTTCTGCAATGGTCACTATGCCACCTAGTTCCTGGATTTTGTCAGCGACTGCCGCCACCAGGTTGGGATGGGTGATGATGGCGGAATCCGGCTTGGACTTCATGACCAGATTGGGTTTGATGATTACTTTAGCTCCAGGGAAAATCAACTCCGAAAGTTCCAGGGAAGTAAAGGCAGTTTCCACAACGACTTTGAGATGCTCTGGCTCATAATCAGGGCAGTTACCCAGGTATACGGAATTTGGTTTCATATTTATAGGGATTTGATGAAACGCTCAATGCGTTTCAAAGCTTCGGTAATGTGGTTTAGGGAATAGGAATAGGAAACCCGCACGAACCCTTCGCCGCAGTCGCCGAAAGCATTGCCGGGAACGACGGCTACATGCTCGGCATATAGCAGCTTTTCACAGAATTCCTCGGAGGTCAGGCCGGTGCTTTTGATACTGGGGAACACGTAGAACGCACCCTCCGGTTCAAAGCAGGATAAACCGATGGAGTTGAAGGTATCCACAATTAGGCGGCGGCGCATGTCATATTCCTCCCGCATAGAAACAATGTCCTCGTCGCCGTTGCGCAAGGCTTCAATGGCGGCATACTGGGCCATAGTAGGAGAGCTCATAATAGCGTATTGGTGCAGCTTGGTCATAGGGGAAAGGATTTCCTCCGGCCCTACAGCATAGCCCAGCCGCCATCCAGTCATGGCGTAGGTTTTGGAGAAGCCGTTGACCAGAACGGTGCGCTCTTTCATGCCTTCGATTTCCGCGAACGATACGTGGCCGCTGTGACCGTAAGTCAGTTCGCCGTAAATTTCGTCGGACAGCACCAACAGATTATGCTCCCGTACCACTTCTGCGATTTCCTCCAGATGCTCCCGGCGCATAACGGCGCCGGTAGGGTTATTGGGGAACGGAAGGATCAGAAGTTTGGACTTCGGGGTGATTTTTTCCCGCAGTGCTTTTGCAGTCAAGCGGAATTGATCCTCGGCTTTGGTTTCGATAATCACCGGCTTTCCCTTGGCCATTTCCGTCATGGGGACATAGCAGACGAAGCTTGGCTCTGGGATCAGCACCTCATCCCCTGGATTAATCAAGCAGCGGATACAAAGATCGATGGCTTCCGA
Organism: Clostridiales bacterium; assembly: GCA_022801595.1. Lineage (GTDB taxonomy): Bacteria > Bacillota > Clostridia > Oscillospirales > Acutalibacteraceae > UMGS1071. The sequence goes on from JAAWSO010000001.1 coordinate 113,178, forward strand.
ACCGCCTACGGTTACTAAAACGTCCGTATCGGCATGGTAGGAAACGTGATATTTCCGTTCAATCCACTTGCAGATTTCCTCCCGCAGTTCGGTGAAACCACGGTTTGGGGAATACCAGGTTTTGCCTTGCTCCAGGGTTTTAATGCCTTCTTGGCGTACATGCCAAGGAGTGGAGAAATCGGGCTCGCCAATGCTCAGGGAAATGACTTCTTTCATTTCGCTGGCAATGTCAAAAAAGCGGCGGATCCCCGATGGCTTAATTTGTGTAATTTCTTTATTTAAAAAAGATTGATAATCGATCACTCTCTGTACTCCCTCCTGCGGTCTTCATTTTTTGTGGTCAGGATCACATCTCCTTCTTTGTAGCGGGACAAAACAAAGTGAGTGGCGGTGGAAAGTACGGATTCCAGGGTAGATAGACGTTTTGCCACAAACATGGCGATATCTTGCATGCTTTGGCCGTGAACCATAACCGCCAGATCAAAGCCGCCGGACATGAGATAGACGCTTTCTACTTCCTCAAACTGCATAATGCGGTGAGCAATGGTATCAAAGCCAGTTTCCCGCTTTGGAGTTACCCGCAGTTCAATCAGGGCGGTTACTTTGTTGTAAGATTCTACCTTTTCCCAATTGATAATGGTCTTATATCCGCGTATAATACCCGCTTCCTCATAAGCCGCGATTTGGCTCGCCACTTCTTCTTCGGTTTTATTCAACATGACCGCCAATTGGGCGTTGGTCAGCCGGGAGTTTTCATTCAGTAAATTCAATAGCTTTTTCATCATTTCATGCTCCTCTCTGTACTTGGTGAATGGTTGCAGGGAATGGAACGCCAGGTTGTGGAGTTATGCCAAAGGCAACAGCTTGGGCTTGCGGTTGATAAATACGGTGAAGGAATCAAATCCAGCCCGCTTGATCAAGTCCAGTCCTTCTTCCACGCCGGAACCGATGTCGGCCCAGCGATGGGCGTCGCTGCCAATGGTCACATACTTGCCGCCCAACTCGTGGAAACGCTTGATTACCACAGCGCTGGGCAGGGGTTCCCCAATTTTCTGGCGGAGTCCGGAGGTGTTGACCTCCAGCGCCTTATCTTTTTGGATCAGAGCCCGCAGGACAGAATCAATCCGTTCCTCATATACCTCATAGCCAATTTCAATGTTGTGATCGCCAACAATGTAACGCAGCGGATAGGTGAGGTGGGCCAGGGAATCAAAGGCGCCATGCCCGATTAATTCTAGGATCTCGTCAAAGTAGGTTTCCAGCAGGCTGTGAACATCGGTGACATTGTAATCAATCTCATAGAAATCCGGCTGATTTTTGACATTATGTAAAGAGCCCAGAACAAAATCGAAGTCGCAAAGATCGAGAATTTCCTTGGCTGCCGTCAGGTTTTGTGTGGCCTGACCCAGTTCAATTCCCTTGAGTACCTGAAGGCGTTCCTGAAACAGGATGGCTGCCTTTTGGGTTTCCGCTACGGAACGGCAGATACTTTCCCGCGCATTGGTTTGCTGGTAAAGGCTGCATTCGCAGTGGTCAGTAATGGTCAGAGCGTGAAGTCCCATGTGAACGGCGCTGTCGCACAGCATATTGATGGAGTCTGTTCCATCGAAGGAATGTTCACTGTGGCAATGGCTGTCGGAAATATAACGATATTTCATGGCGATTCCTTTCTAAGTTTCAAGATAAGTACTTATTATAGTACCACATTCTCAAGGATATTGACAAGAAAATCCAGCGATTTCGTAACATAAGAAGGGAGCGATGGAATTTTTTTTAGAATATTTCAGCAATTTCACAAGAATCCTGGAGAATTGGGATAAATCCGCCAGCCGCCCTTGACATATTTTCGGTTGTGCCGCATAATTACTGTGAATAATTTATTTCAAATGGTTCAACAAAATTTTAACAATGGAGGTAACTGGGATGCGTGCAGTGATTACGGTTTTGGGAAAGGATATGGTGGGGATTTTGGCCAAGGTTTCTACCAAATGCGCGGAGTATGACGTCAATGTGATCGAAGTGACCCAATCCATTTTGCAAGACCTGTTCGCCATGATTATGATGGTGGACATCAGCAAGTCTTCGGTTCCGTTTGACGAACTGGTGGATTCCCTCAAGGCAATGGGCGAGGAAATGGGCATGACTGTCCATGTGATGCATGAGGATATTTTTAACTCCATGCACCGCATTTAATCCGCGGCAGGGCATGGGAAGATTTGTGATGAAAAGGATTGAGGAAACAAGATGTTAAATTCTCACGATATACTGGAAACCATTAATATGATCGACAACGAGCATTTAGACGTTCGGACCATTACCATGGGAATTTCCCTGTTGGATTGCCTGGATCCCGATATGGATAAAGCTTGTGACAAGGTATATGATAAGATTTGCCGCTATGCCGGCGATTTGGTCAAGACTGGCGAACAGATCAGCAAGGACTACGGAATCCCGATTATCAACAAGCGGATTTCCGTCACTCCAATCGCCATGGTAGCGGCAGCCTGTCCTGGAAAAAATCCAGTGGCTTTCGCGAAGGCATTGGATCGTGCGGCTAACACCACGGGTGTGAATTTCATTGGCGGTTATTCGGCGTTGGTACATAAAGGCTTTGGGCCTGGCGACTACGCTTTAATTGAAAGCATCCCAGAGGCTTTGGCAGAGACCAACCTAGTTTGTTCCTCGGTCAATATTGGCAGCACTAAGGCGGGCATCAATATGGACGCTGTGGAGAAAATGGGCAAGGTAATCCACCAGGCTGCGGAGCTGACCAAAGACCGGGAATGCATTGGCGCAGCGAAACTGGTGGTATTCTGCAACGCGCCGGAGGACAACCCTTTTATGGCCGGCGCCTTCCATGGTCCTGGCGAACCGGACTGTGTGATTAACGTAGGCGTTTCCGGCCCTGGCGTTGTGCGTGCCGCTTTGGCGAAGGCCGAGAATCACGACATCACCCAGATTGCGGATCTAATCAAAAAGACGGCGTTTAAGATTACCCGGATGGGCCAATTGGTGGCGCAGGAGGCTTCCCGCCGTTTGTCCGTTCCTTTTGGCATCATCGACTTGTCTTTGGCTCCGACTCCGGCGGTGGGCGACTCGGTGGCCTATATTCTAGAGGAAATGGGTTTGGAAAGCTGCGGCGCTCATGGCACAACCGCGGCTTTGGCTCTGCTTAACGACGCGGTAAAAAAGGGCGGCGTCATGGCGTCTTCCCACGTTGGCGGCTTATCCGGGGCATTTATTCCTGTTTCGGAAGATGCCGGAATGATTAAAGCGGCGCGCAACGGCTGCTTGACCTTAAATAAATTGGAGGCAATGACGGCTGTTTGCTCCGTCGGTTTGGATATGATCGTGATTCCAGGGGACACCACCCCAGAGATTATTTCCGCTATCATTGCGGACGAAGCCGCTATTGGCATGGTCAACAGCAAAACCACCGCGGTTCGTGTGATTCCAGCCATTGGAAAGAAGCCAGGGGAGGAAATTGACTTTGGCGGACTGCTGGGTTATGGTCCGATTATGGAGGTCAATCGTTCTTCTCCGCTGAAATTTATCCAGCGCGGCGGACGAATTCCGGCTCCTCTGCAAAGCCTGAAGAACTAAAGGTGTGTGTGGAGAACCTTTGTGTATTTTGCTCATTTTAAATTTTGTATATGTTGCATAGAAAATGCAAGCTTAATTCGCTTGGTTTGCTATAAATCCTGTTTGTCAAGCCCTGAATATTTAATTTTTATGAATATATTGAGAAATAACATGGAAAACACCCTTGATTTTATGATAGTTATTTGTTATATTTAATGTGTATTGTCAGAGTACAGGTTCCGGGCTCATGTTTTTGGTTGTGATAAACAAGAAACGCCCTGTGGGTTTTCTTGAGATTGTGACTAAATTAACAAAACGAAATCTGTATTTTTCAATAAATCAGTGCTGTCCGGGTAAGGATTACATAGGTCAGCCGGGGCACTGGCTTGGTGTACATACAAATTATATTATGAGTTTTTGGGGAGGTGCTGTCCGAGCACAGGAGAAAGAAAACCCTCCGCAAAGGAAATCGCCCGAAACGATAAAGGTCTGGAAATGGCGTCCAGTTCTTTTTCTTGTCCGTCCGGTTTTTGACCAAACAATGGATTCCCTTCGTTTGGCGAAAGGAACTTTTGTAGGCGCAGCAGGGAAGAATTGTATAAAATGACTGGGGTTTTATTGTTTTGTCCTATCTGCTTGCGGTTTTTTCTATCTTTTCGTGCATTGTAAATCAGAATTTGTCCAGCTATAATATATTTGTACCAAAAAACCACGCAAAAAGCTCAATGAAATTGTTGCATTTAAAGGAGGTGCGGTCAAGGTGCAGGACATTATCAAACAAATTGTTGATATGGACCGTAAAGCCAGAGAAGCCACCGAGGCAGTCCATCTCGAGCGAGTAAACTCCGAGAGAGAAGTTGCCGAGAAGCGCGTAGCCATGCGCGCTGAGTATCTGGAGCAAGCCAGAAAAACCATTCCTCAGAATGTTTCTGAGGAGCGTAAAGCCGCTCAAGAAAAGTGGGAGATTGTCGAGAAGAAGAACATTGCTCTGTCACAACAGCTGGATGAGCTTTACAGCAGAAAAGGTGACGAATGGGTAAAAACCCTCGTTGCAAAAGTGATAGGGGAGTGATTGCATGCTTTCCAACCTTTCTTCCAATGCCGTTTTAGCAAAGGCGAGAGGGATGCATGGCAAATGCCTCAACAAGCAGAATTTCAACGAATTGTTGATGTGCAAAAGTGTGAGTGAAATTGCCTACTACCTCAAAAACCGCACACACTACAACGGTATTCTTTCCACAGTGAACGAGATTGACGTGTCCCGTTCTGAGTTGGAGATTGTACTGAAGCAAAAGCTCTTTGAGGATTGCGCTGCACTGGGGAAATACGGCTCGTCCGTTGGCGAACGGTTTGCCGAGTATTTGATCCGCCGCAGCGAAATCGAACAGATCATGCACAGCTTGATTCTAATCAACTCTGGCAAAAGCGAGGGATATACCGTGTATATTCCAGAGTATTTGCAGAAGAAAACTGGAATCGACATGGAGGCCCTGGGCCGCATGAAAAACTATGATGATCTGCTCAAGGCTTTGGACGGAACCCCGTATCGCAAGATTTTGGAGCCGTTCAAGCCGGAACCCGGTCAGCTGTTGGATTACACGAAGGTGGAGAACGCTCTGTATACCTACTTGTATGGCACGGTGTTTACCATGATCGACAAGCATTACAAGGGCGGCGCTGCCAAAGAGCTTCGTGAACTCTTCAACTCTTACCTGGATCTGGACAACTATGTACGCATTGTTAGAATGAAAACATTCTACAAAGCGCCTCCGGAAGCAATCCGCGGTGCGCTCCTGCCATTCTCAACGATTCGCAAGAATTTCATTGAGGAGATGATCAACGCCAAAGACGAGGAAGAAGTTCGTGCGATCATGGCCAAGACCAGCCCTGGCAAGCGTTACCTGAAAAATCAGGAGGCATTTGAAGATGATATCCCGCTGCGCGTCCAATACAGTACCTGCAGACATGCGATTCACTTCTCGACTCACTCGCCTGTTGTGATGTTGTCCTATATCTTTATTAAGCAAGCTGAGATCTACGATATTATCAATATTATTGAAGGTATCCGGTATCAGCTTCCCCCCAGCAAAATCTCAAAATTACTTACCATCGTCAATTTTCAATGAAAGGAAGTGTCGATTATTGGCTGTTGTAAAGCTGAAAGAAGTAAGTATTATTGGCAAGTTGTCTGACATTGATGACATTGCAACCGTCTGCGGAAAAACCAATGCGTTCCACGCGGACAATGCGCTGAATCAATATACGGACGCTCCGGACATCACTTCATACACTGAAGAGAATCCTTATTCCGAACCACTGCAGCAACTTACCGACGCTATTGGCAAAGCGGGAAAAACTCTTACTCTACTGAGCGAAAAAGAATCGAAAACCTTGAGCATGGGCAAGGATGAGATGATTGCCTACGCAAAAGAAATTGCCACTAAAATCACGGATTTGGAAAACAAAAAGCTGGTAGCCCAGGATCAAATTACAAAGCTCACCAGCGCCATGGAAGACATGGGACACTTTGTTGGCCTGCACCTGGATCTGGACGAAATCAATGCTTGTGAGTACGTAAACGTACGCTTTGGTTCTCTGACCAAAGAGAACTACGAAAAGCTAGGCGCTTACAAAGACAATCCAAATGTGATCTTCACCCCCTGTGCGGCGGATGACGAGAACCAGTGGGGATTGTACTTTGCGCCAATCGAGGGAACCAGTGAGGCCGATCGGATCTTTACCGGTCTGAAGTTCCAAAGAGTGCATCCAGAGCACATGTCTGGTTCCCCGGAAAAAACCGTAGAAGACCTGCGCAGACAGCGGGATGAACAAATGGTGATTGTGCAGGAAGCGGAAGCGGATATCGCTTCTCTTTGGAGCAGAGAGCAAAATCAGATTCAGAAGGTTTACACTTTGCTGACTGAGAAAAATGTTTACTTCTCTGCAATCTGCCGCAACGCGGCTCGTTACGATGATAACTTCGTAATTATTGGCTGGATTCCAAAAGAGTATGAGAATCAGCTGAAATCCGAACTTTCCAAGTATGATCTGCTTGAGTTGAGCTTCCGAAATGGGGATGAAGTGAAGAAACACAATCCTCCAACCGCAATTAAAAACAGAGGTCCCTTTAAGTTCTTCGAATTCTTCGTGGATCTGTATGGTATGCCGACCTACGGCGAATTCGACCCAACTAAGTTTGTTGCTATTACATACACCCTGTTGTTTGGTATCATGTTTGGCGACTTGGGTCAAGGCTTGTGCGTTGCCGCCATCGGCGCGTTCATGGGCTACAAACTGAAGATGGCAATTGGTAAAGTTCTGATCCCTTGCGGAATTAGTTCTGCGGTCTTTGGATTCTTCTTCGGTTCCGTATTCGGTTACGAAACCTGGCTGGATCCGGTTCACCAGGCAATGGGAATCGCCACCGCCGCCGGTGAAGGGCACAAATTGATCCACACCATGGGCAGCAGCGTATCCTCTTGGGTTGTTTATGCAACCATCGGCCTGGGTGTTTGCTTGATTGTTTGCGCAATGTTCATTGGCGTGATCTCCAATCTGAAGCAAAAGCACATTGGCGAAGCTCTCTTTGGCCAAAGCGGTCTTGCTGGTATGGTTCTGTTCGTTGGCGTAGCTGGCGTTTTGGCAACCATCCTGCTGGGCAACAACATGCCTTTCCAACTGCTCAATGTAGGCTGGTTGGTGGGCATGATTGCAGTGCCAACTGTGGTAGTATTCTTTAAAGAGATCCTTGGCGCATTGGTAGAAGGCCACAAGCCTCATCTTGAGGGCGGCGTAGGCGACTTCATCATGCAGAACTTCTTTGAATTGATCGAGTACTTCATCAGCTACATGTCCAACGCAATGTCCTTCCTCCGTGTAGGCGCATTCGTTCTGGTACATGCTGGTATGATGATGGTTGTGTTCACCTTGGCTGACATGGCTGCCGGTATCTTCCCAATTTACCTGCTCATCGTTGTCCTGGGTAACGCATTGATCACTGGCCTGGAGTGCTTGCTGGTATGTATCCAAGTGCTCAGACTTCAATTCTACGAGTTGTTCAGCCGTTACTACGATGGCGGCGGCCGGAAATACGAACCCGTTATGGCTCGCGCAGAACAAGCTTAAATTCAAAAATACTCTGCAAGAGAAAAGCGAATCTGGCGTTTGCCGATTCAAACTTGTAAAATGTTTTTAATTTTTTTAAATTTATCAAAAAACTATCGTTAAGTTTTGGAGGAAATTATTATGACATACGTATTAATTGCTTTGCCACTCGTTGCTCTTATCGCTTCCGTAATTTTCGCAATCCGATCTGTAAAAAGAGGCAAGAAAACCCGTAGCGCAGTTGCTACCCAACTTTTGGCATTCCTGGCAGTTGCTGTTGTAACTTTTGCAGTACCAATGGTAGCATCCGCTGCGGAAGATGAAGCTCCTGCAGAAGGAACTACAACCTCCAGCGAAGGCCGCTGGGCTGGCTTCCTGGCCGCTGGCGCTGTAACTGGTATTTCCGGTATCGGCGGTGGTATGGCTGTTGCTGCTGCAGCTCCTGCAGCGATCGGCGCTACTTCTGAAGATCCTAAGGCATTCGGTAAGGCTCTGATCTTCGTTGCTCTGGGTGAAGGTGTTGCTTTGTACGGTCTGTTGATCTCCATTCTGATCCTGAACAAAGTTTGATTTCAAACCAGCAGGACAAAAGTTGGATTTTTTAGGAAAGCAGGTGGCATCAAATGCGCTTTCATTTGATAAGCGATAACGAGGACACCCTGGTTGGTTTGCGCTTAGCAGGCATTGATGGCGTAATGGTCCACAATGAAGAAGAAGCGCAGCAGGCCATTAACGAAGCGATGAGCAAGCCGGATCAAATCGCCGTGGTATTGATTGCGGAAAAGGTAGTGGATATGTGCTCAGAGTTTGTTTATGACCTGAAGCTGAACCGTAAGCGTCCGCTGATTGTCGAAATCCCAGATCGCAGCGGCAACGGCCGCACTAAAGCATCGATCACCCGTTATGTCCGTGAGGCAGTCGGGATTAAAATTTAGTTTCTATTTATTGCAGCTTAGGCCGCTTCGGCGGCAGGAACGGGGGTTAATATGGCTTCAAATGTTGATAAATTGAGTAAATTTAACTCTGCCATTAATCACTATGCTGAAGCGCAACGGGCTAAAATTTTGGAAGATATTGAGGCTTACAAGGAGAAGGAGCTGAAGGAAACGGAAGCGACTGCCAAATTGGAGTCTGATCGTCTGATCATTAAAGAAGTAGCCGCGGAGCGTAGCAACATTGTGCGTGAGATGTCTCACAAAGAGCTCAATGCTCGCAGAGAGTTGCTCGAGAAACGCCAAAAGATTGCAGACGAAGTGTTTGAGCGTGCGAAGAAGGTCTTGGTGGAGTTTTCCAACAGACCGGAGTACGAACAAACCTTGGAGCGTTTTGCAGAAGGATTTGGAAAGACCTTCACCAGGCCTGGTACTGTCATTTATATGAAGGCCGGCGACGAGAAGTATCAAACCCAAATCGAAAAAGCTTTTGGCCAGGCATGTACTTTTAAAGTAGATGCAAAAATTGAAATTGGTGGAATCCGCGCAGAGAACGTAGCGATGCGTTTGGCAGCGGACAACACACTTGATTCCATTCTGGAAGATCAACGTGGATGGTTTGAAGAAAATTCGGGAATGGCTGTGGTCTGAGCCGGAATACCCATTTGTTATCGGAGATGAGTTTGATGGAAAATCAGAATATAATTTACGGCATTAACGGACCAATTGTTACTGTTAAGAATGCTCGCAGCTTCTCCATGATGGAAATGGTTTATGTTGGTCACGAGCGCCTCGTTGGTGAGGTGATCGGTATTACCAATAAAGTTACCACAATCCAGGTATATGAAGAAACAACCGGGTTAACGCTCGGAGAGCCAATCTACGGTACAGGCAGTCCGATGAACCTAACACTAGGTCCTGGCATTATGAGCAATATCTTCGATGGTATTGCACGTCCACTGAAAGAAATTGCTCAAGAAAGCGGTACGTTTATCGCTCGCGGCAGTACTGCTGCATCTTTGGATGAGGAAAAGTTATGGGATGTCACCATAACGGTGAAGGAAGGCGATAAGCTGGTAAGCGGCGACGTTTACGCGGAAGTGCCGGAAAGCGCGTCTGTTCTTCACAAGTGCATGTTCTCTCCAAAATTAAAAGAAGGTGTGGTTACCAAGGTTTATCCAAATGGAAAATACAAGGTAAACGACACTGTGGTTGAGGTGCAGGATAAGGATGGGCAAATCCATTCACTGACCCTTTGCCAACAATGGCCGATCCGAGCCGCTCGTCCTGTAGCGAAGCGTGTGTCTTCCACCGTGCCGTTGATTACAGGTCAGAGAATTCAAGATACTTTGTTCCCCATCACCAAGGGTGGTACTGCTTGTATTCCGGGAGCGTTCGGTTCCGGTAAAACCATGACCCAGCATCAGTTGGCAAAATGGTGCGATGCGGATATCATCATTTACGTTGGTTGTGGTGAGCGTGGCAATGAAATGACTCAGGTATTGGAAGAATTCGGTGAGCTGATCGACCCACGGACTGGCAGACTTTTGACAGACCGTACGGTTCTGATCGCCAATACTTCCAACATGCCGGTTGCGGCTCGTGAAGCGTCCATTTATACCGGCATTACTCTGGCTGAGTACTATCGTGATATGGGCTATCACGTAGCGATGATGGCGGACTCCACTTCCCGTTGGGCGGAAGCTTTGCGTGAAATTTCCGGCCGTCTGGAAGAAATGCCTGCGGAAGAGGGCTTCCCAGCCTACCTACCATCTCGTTTGGCAGAGTTCTATGAGCGTGCAGGTTATGTGCATAACCTCAATGGCACAGAAGGTTCCATTTCGATTATCGGCGCGATTTCTCCTGCCGGCGGTGACTTCTCTGAGCCAGTTACACAAAACACCATGCGTTTCACCCGTTGTTTCTGGGCATTGGATAAGTCCCTGGCTTATGCCAGACATTTCCCGGCAATCGACTGGTTGGCAAGTTACACCGAGTACTTCAATGACTTGGAGGATTGGTATAATGAGCACCTTGGTGAGGAATATGCGGTTTACCGCAGCGTAATCAACAATCTTCTGCAAGAGGAAAATAAGTTGATGGAAATCGTTAAACTGGTTGGCGCGGACGTGCTTCCAGATGATCAGAAGCTGGTCATCGAAATCGCACGAGTCATCCGTGTTGGCTATTTGCAGCAAAACGCATTCCACCCAGATGATACTTATGTTCCGATTGAAAAGCAAAGAGACATGATGAAGATCATTGTTCATCTTTATAATAAGAGCCAGCAGCTGGTTGCAGCAGCCGTTCCACTGGACGGCCTGCTGGAGACGGGTTTGTATGAGAGAGTTATTAAGATGAAATATGAGATTCCAAATGAAAATGCAGCAAGCTACATTGATGGCTATATTGATGATATCGACAAGACGGTCGCATCCATCATTTCTGCATAAGGTTTAACGCCGATAAATTTCTTATCATTTCCCGTGCGAAGATGATAAGAAGGTAAAGCAAAAGGTCGCACGGAGAAGGCGGTTATATATGATTCTAGATTATATTGGCGTGAAAGAAATAAATGGCTCTCTAATCGTGATCGATGACGTTGAAAATGCTTTCTTCGAAGAAACTGTTGATATTCGTCTCGATGACGGTAGCTTCCGCCAAGGCAGAGTTGTGCAAATGGAAGGCAAACGAATTGTTGTCCAGGTATTTGAGGGTACTCGTGAGATTTCCCTCGACAATACCCGCACAAGACTGCGTGGTCGTCCAATGGAGATGCCACTTTCGCCAGAAATTCTTGGACGTGTTTTTAACGGTGCTGGAGACCCAATTGACGGCCTTGGCGATATTTTCCCGGATAAACGGGTGAATATCAACGGCGCTCCTATTAATCCAGTATCCCGTGTTTACCCCAAAAACTACATTCACACCGGTGTTTCTTCCATTGATACGCTGATGACCCTGATCCGTGGTCAGAAGCTGCCAATCTTCTCTGGCTCTGGTATGAAGCACAATGAGCTTGCGGTTCAAATTGCCCGCCAAGCTAGCATTACAGACAAAGACGGCAACAATAACTTTGCGATTGTATTTGCTGCAATGGGTGTTAAGAACGACGTTGCAGAATACTTCCGTCGTTCCTTTGACGAGTCTGGTGTTCTGCAAAATGTTGTTATGTTCCTCAATTTGGCAAACGACCCAATTATTGAGAGAACCCTGACTCCTCGCTGTGCGCTGTCTGCTGCGGAGTATCTTGCATTTGAGAAGGATATGCACGTATTGGTTATCATGACTGATATGACCGCTTATGCGGAAGCGTTGCGTGAATTCAGCTCCTCCAAGGGTGAAATCCCAGGTAGAAAGGGTTATCCTGGTTACCTGTATTCCGACTTGGCTTCCCTGTATGAGCGCGCTGGAATGGTTCATGGCAAAACTGGTACCGTAACCCAGCTGCCGATTTTGACCATGCCTAATGATGACGTTACTCACCCAGTTCCTGACTTGACTGGATACATCACCGAGGGCCAGATTTCCCTTGACCGTTCTTTGGACGCAAGCGGTATCTATCCTCCGGTTGGCATCCTGCCGTCCCTATCCCGTTTGATGAAGGACGGTATCGGTGCGGAATTTACTCGTGATGACCATAAAGCATTGGCAGACCAGCTGTTTGCATCCTACGCAAAATGTCAGGATGCACGTTCTCTGGCATCGGTTATTGGTGCGGAAGAGCTGTCGAAAAAAGATAAGAGATATCTTGAATTCGGTAGTCTCTTCGAAGCCAAGTTTATTACACAAGGCTATAATGAGAACCGTACCATTGAGCAAAGCCTTAATTTAGGATGGGAATTACTTGCTACCTTGCCACGTGTTGAGCTTGACCGTGTGCCTGAGGATATCCTTGATAAGTATTATATCGAGAAGGAATAAGCGACACGTAATTCATATTTACTAAAAATGAGGTGAGCTGTCATTGAGTAATCAAATTCTACCTACCAAAAGTCAACTGCTTGCCACAAAAAAGTCGCTTAAACTTGCCAAAAAAGGCTTTGAGCTTCTGGACCGCAAGCGTAATGTTCTGATTCGTGAAATTATGACTCTGCTTGATCAGGCAAGTGCGATCCAGGATAAAATTGATGTCACTTATAGTGAGGCATATGCTGCTTTGGAACTGGCCAATATTACGCTGGGAAACTGCGCTGAATTGGCTGCTACCGTTCCATTTGACAATGGCCTCAACGTAGCATATCGCAGCGTTATGGGTGTTGAGCTTCCAATGATTGATTTGGAAGACGATCAAATCAATTTTGTTCCTTACGGTCTGCACGCTAGTAATCTCCCATTGGATGATGCTTTCATCAAATTTACAGAAGTAAAAAAGATGACAGCAGAGCTGGCAGAGATCGAAAATAGTGTGTTCCGTCTTTCTGACGCGATCAAAAAGACAACAAGACGTGCAAACGCCTTGAAGAACATCATGATTCCTCGCTTCAATGCCGAAGTCAAGTTTATTACGGAAGCTTTGGAAGAGAAGGATAGAGAAGAATTCTCACGGATGAAGATCATTAAGAGGAAAAAATTAAGAGAAACAGAAGCAAGCGCATAACTTTCTTTTGTTTCCCGCCAAAAAGGGCAGTGAGCTATGTTCGGCTTGCTGTCCTTTTGTTACTTTTTATTCAAAATCAAGGGGAGAATAGTAGCGATGGGAGAGCAGGAGATTCGTTATCAGCTGATTCGTTCTAAACGGAAGAGCCTGGCAATTATCGTGACGGAAGTGGGGATCGTAGAGGTGCGGGCACCCATGAGAATTTCACAGAAACAAATCCAATTATTTGTGAATCAACACCACGATTGGATTTTTCAAACTATGGAACGTCGAAAGCTCACTTTTCAGAAAAAACTGCAGTTTACGTGTCGGGAGGGGGATACACTGCCAGTGTTGGGAAGAGAATATCCGGTCGAGATAGGAGAACAGGCATGTTTTACCGGACAGGTTTTCCAGATTCCAGAGGGAGATTTTTTAGCCATAAAACCCCAAATCATAAAAGAGTATCAGAGGATTGCCCAGATGCAAATCCCAAAACGCGTGGCGGAACTTTCCCAACGGACTGGCCTCTATCCTTCTGCGGTAAAGATCAATTCTGCCAAAGGCCGGTGGGGTTCCTGTTCCGAAAAAAATTCCTTGAATTTTTCCTGGCGGTTGATTTGGGCGTCTCCAGAAACCGTAGATTATGTGATCATGCATGAGCTTTGCCACATCCGTCATCATAATCACTCCGCACGTTTCTGGAATTTGGTTGCTTCCTTTTTGCCCAATTATCGGGAATTAAGAGGAAATTTAAAACAAATTAGCCAGAGATTCCAGGAGGAAAATTGGGATTAAGAGAAAAATTTTTATGTAAGAAGGGAAAATGGTAGCATCTTTCTGGGCTTGCCTTTATAATAAAAAGAAGAGAATTTGTCCGCAAGGATACAGAAGGAGAGAAACGCATGGAGAATGTCGGTTTTTATCGAGGAAATATTCTGTTGCCTCGCAAGGATTTTTCCACTTGGAGTGTAGTTGCCTGCGACCAGTTTACCTCACAACCGGAATATTGGCAGGAAGTAGAGCGACAGGTGGCTGGCCGTCCGTCCGCCTATGAGATTATTTTTCCAGAAGCCTATTTAGAAAGGATAGATTTTGATGACAAAATTGCATCCATCAACCAGACGATGGAAAAATATTGGGAAGATGATATTTTTGAGGAACATCCAGATTGCATGATCTATACGGAACGCACTTTGAAAAACGGCAAGGTGCGCAAGGGGATTGTGGGTTTGCTGGATTTGGAACAGTATGATTTCCAAAAAGGTTCTTCCTCCTTGGTAAGAGCTACAGAGGGAACAATCTTGGATCGCTTGCCTCCCCGGATTAAAATTCGGCAAAATGCTTTACTGGAATCCCCTCATATTATGATCCTGATCGACGATGAACAGAAGAAAATTGTGGAGCCTCTGCATCAGGTAATTGGGCAGCGCCAGAAGCTGTACGATTTTTCCTTAATGCAGGATGGCGGCTATCTTGCCGGCTATCTGTTAACCGCAGAAGATATGCAACACATTACAGAGGGGCTTTGCAAATTGGCGGATCCGGAGCGTTTCCAGATGAAATATGAAGTGCAGGGCGCTTCTCCCCTGGTTTTTGCTGTAGGAGATGGAAATCATTCGTTAGCGACTGCGAAGCGGTGTTATGAGCAGATAAAAGAAACGTTGCCTTTGGAAGAGGCGTTGCAGCATCCTGCCCGATATGCGCTGGTGGAGCTGAATAACCTCCACGATGATTCCTTAGAATTTGAGGCAATCCATCGGGCGGTGTTTGAGGTAGATCCCCAGCAGTTTTTGCAGGAATTCCAGAAATACTGCCAGTCAGTACAGGGAGAGTATGAGGAACAACAATTGACCGTAGTCATTCATGGAGAAGAAATTCCCTGCTCCATTCCACATCCAGAACATACCCTGACCATTGGGAGCGTGCAGCAATTTTTAGATCAGTACCTCAGTCAGCATGGAGGCAAAGTGGACTATATCCATGGAGAAGATGTAGTAAAAGCATTATCCCAAAAAGGTGCTGTCGGCATCTTAGTTCCCTGTATGGAGAAAGCAGACCTATTCCGAACTGTAATTTTAGAAGGCGCTTTGCCGAGGAAAACTTTCTCTATGGGAGAGGCTAACGACAAACGTTATTATTTAGAGTGCCGAAAAATCCGCTGAGAAGAAAACCGGGTTTTCTAAATTTTTATGGGACATAAAAAGAAAGCAGATCAATCCAGACAGTAAGATTGATCTGTTTTTCTTATTTTATTTGAAAAAATGATTTGGCTTTTATAAAGGTTTAGACAGTGACAGACTGTTTTCTATTTTGGAACGATTAGAGGTGGCGGGGAAGGGGCACACTTTCATACAGATTCCGCAGACCGCACCGCGTCCAATTTTTTGGTAGGCATGCTTCATGTGTTCGCTGCATGCTTCCGGCGAGAATAGTTCCGTCCGTGCCATACCAATCTTCCATTCCTTGCCGGAAATAGCTCCGCTGGGGCAGGCGTTGGTACAGAGCGTACAGCCGCCGCAGAGGGAAACCGGGGTGTGGATGGTGGTTTCCAATGGGCAATCGGTGAGCAGGCTTCCCAGACGGACGCGGGGACCGAAGGTATGGTGAAGGAACATGGAGCTTTTTCCGATGGTACCCAACCCGGCTGCGCACGCCATATGTTTGTGGGAATATCGGCCGGCAAAGTTCCAGCCGTTGTGGTTGATGCTTTGGGAGGCAGCGATGGTCAAATAACGATATCCGTATTGTTCGAAATACATACCAGCACGGAGCGTCATTTGATCCAAAAAAGTATTGACCGTGCGGTAATGGTGAAAATAGGTGTGGGTGGGTGCGTGGTCAATTTCATCCACAATTGCGTCGGATAGCTTTGCCACAATGCTGATTCCATAGGTACAGGAGCCGACTCCCAGACCATTTGCTTGTAGCTCCTGAATATCATTGGGAGCCAAGCAGGTAAAGCCAACGTCAGCAATCCCATTGATGCGGAGTAGTTCCATGAGCCCTTGTTTGATTTGTGTGATGGATGGAGTGGTCATCGTATTCTCCTTGTTCCAATTCGTCCCTATTTTTCTTTGTGTGAGTATTGTAGGATGATACCACACTACGG
The DNA here is from genome assembly GCA_022801595.1 of Clostridiales bacterium. GTDB lineage: Bacteria > Bacillota > Clostridia > Oscillospirales > Acutalibacteraceae > UMGS1071. The sequence continues at coordinate 129,487 of JAAWSO010000001.1, forward strand.
CAGGCACGTTGCGCACTTCACCGTTCTTTATGAAAATCACAGTCGTACGCATTGCTGTCTCTGTGTGATTATGATACCATAAAATAGATAGGAAACGCAATTGAATGCTTCCCAAAAATTTAATAAGTTTCCACGGTATTTTTTAATTGGATCGGATATGTTTGCATGTAACTTTGGACAGAATCTGCCAAAATTCACCGTATTTTCTGAAATTTGACCAATAAGCCATAAGAAGCAGGATTTTCGCTTGCAATCTCGGGTTATTGTGATATAATTACAAGCAGAGTCATTCATTTTATTCTATTTTGACGAGAAAAACAGGAGGTGGCGTTGTGAATCCGGACCCTTTAGTCGGTGATAAAATTCAATCGGATACAGCGCTGGAGGATCGTTGTATCTGAAATTTAGGAGATGAATGTATTGGTATCCTACTACAAGACAATAGATGGGAAAATCACGCCCTTGGACGCATGGGAGCCGGGATGTTGGATCCGGTGTGTTGCGCCGGAAGACGATGAGGTTAATAGTTTGATTGCGGATTTTGCCATTGAACCGGATTTTTTCCGCGCGGCAATGGACGAAGAGGAATCTTCCCATATTGATAGCGAGGATGGGAACACCTTGATTATCATTGACATTCCGGTGGTGGAAAAGCCGGACGAAACCATTGCCTATACCACAACTCCATTGGGTATTATCATAGCGGAAAAAACAGTGATTACGGTTTCGATGAAGGAAAGCCCAATTTTGGAAGAGTTGGCCGAAGGGGTGGTCAAGGATGTGCAGACCAATTTAAAAACCCGGTTCGCCTTGACGATTATGCTCCGGGTGGCAACCCGGTATCTGCAATATCTGAAACAGATTGATAAGATCAGTAATTTGGTGGAAAAAAAGCTGCGCAAATCTATGAAAAATAGCGAATTGATCCAGCTTTTGAATATTGAAAAATCCTTGGTTTACTTTTCGTCTTCGTTGAAAGCGAACGAGATTACCATTGAAAAAATCATGCGTGGCCGAGCGATTCGACTGTATGAGGAAGATCAGGATTTGCTGGAAGACGTACTCATTGAGATCCGACAAGGGATTGACATGTCCAGCATTTATCTCAATATTTTATCGGGAACCATGGATGCCTTTGCTTCCATTATTTCCAATAACCTGAATATTGTGATGAAGGTGTTGACCTCGGTGACATTGCTGATTTCCATCCCCACGCTGATTTCGGGAATTTACGGGATGAATGTTGACCATCTTCCTGTGCCGTATTTTTGGTTCCCCATTGTGATTTCCCTTGGCTTGATGGGGGTTACGTTCTTTATTCTTAAGAAAAAAGATATGATTTAGAACAACATTTGGAGCAGGGTGCGCAAAGCCCCTGTTTTTTTGTTGCTGGAAGCTAACAAAAGTTGCACTATGTATACTGGGAAAGTTTGTGGTATAATAACCTGGAAATGCCAACGGAATCAAAGATTCCGGGAATTTCTCAGAACATTCAATCAGAAAAAAGAGCTGCGCTCCTGCGGCGCGGACATTTCGGTGTATGGGTTCCCGTCTAATTTGGCGACCGGAGGGAGCGTGCGCGACTTGCTCATCGCAGGTGTGGTATCATAGTCTTGAAACGCCAACGGAATCAAAGATTCCGAGAGTTTCTCAGAAGATTAAATCATAAAGTTAAGAAGGAAAGATTAGGTTTAAAATACATAGTTGATTGAATTTTAAAAGTTTATTTTTCGAGCGCTTTGGATAGGATTATACTAGGCTACAAGAAAAGGAGTGTTTGATTTTGGATCGAATGATCATTCATGCGGCAACAATCGCCGATGCGGCAAAAGAACTGCGGGCAGGCGATACGGTGCTGCTCAGCGGTACGATTTATACTGCCCGGGATGCTGCCCATAAAAAAATTTATGAGAAGTTAGATCGTGGAGAGCCTTTGCCGTTTGATTTGGAGAACGCAACCATTTATTACGCGGGCCCAACCCCAGCGCCCGAGCATTTGCCCATTGGATCCTGCGGGCCGACCACCTCTGGACGTATGGATGTGTTTGCCCCTCGTTTGTTGGATTTAGGCCTGAAATGTATGATTGGAAAAGGACAACGCTCTCAGGCAGTCATTGACGCGATTGTGCGCAATCAGGCAATCTATCTCGGTGCGATCGGTGGAGCAGGGGCATTAGCGGCGAAATGTGTCCGTTCTATGGAGGTGATCGCCTTTGAAGAACTGGGATGCGAGTCAGTCAAACGGCTGGAAGTGGAAAACTTCCCCCTGGTCGTTGCGATTGATAGCCTGGGTAATAGCTTGTTTGAACGAGCGGCTCCTGCTGTATAAGGAAGGAGATTGATGATGACCAGTCTTTTTATCCGGATTTTTATCAAGGACTATCGGAACACGTCCAATCAAAAAGTGAGGGAAAATTACGGGAAGTTAGCGGGAGCTATGGGGATTGCCACCAATCTTTTGTTGACGCTGATTAAGATGGTGGCAGGGATTCTGTTTAACAGTATTGCTATGACGGCCGACGCGGTCAATAACCTAACGGACTCGGCGTCTTCCGTGGTAACTCTGGTAGGCTTTAAGTTGTCTTCCAAGCCAGCGGATAAAAAACATCCCTACGGTCATGCCCGAATCGAATACATTTCGGGATTGATTGTATCCATTGTGATTTTGGTGCTGGGATTTGAACTGGCTCGCACCTCCTTGGATAAAATTTTGAATCCTGAAGTTACCGATTTTAACTGGATTGCGATCGGTGTTTTGGCGGTTTCGATTCTCCTGAAAATTTGGCAATGTTTATTTTACCGGAAAATGGGCAAGGCAATCCAGTCCCCAACGCTGAAAGCGGCCTCAGCGGACAGCTTCAATGATGTCATTGCTACTTCGGTCATTCTGCTGGGCGGCTTTGTCACGCGATTTACCGGCTTTAACCTAGATGGCTATTTAGGAATGGCGGTGGCAATTTTTATTATGATATCGGGAGTACGGCTGATTCTGGAAACTTCTAACCCATTGCTGGGGCTGTCGCCATCCCGGAATCTAGTGGAAAAAATTCAGAAGAAAATTCTGAGCTTTGACGGGATTTTGGGGTTCCATGATTTGAAAGTTCATGATTATGGCGAGTCGGTTTGCTTTGCGTCGGTTCACTGTGAATTACCAGCCGACCAGGATATTATGGTTAGTCACGATATCATTGACCGACTGGAGCGGGAAACCCTGAAGGAGTTGAACGTTAATCTGGTAGTTCACATGGACCCTGTGGTCGTCAACGACGAGCGGATCGATGCACTGCGAAAACAAGTGGGAGCGTTGCTGCATGCTGTGTCTCCTCAAATTACCATGCATGATTTCCGGGTGGTATGGGAGGAAGAACACACGAATCTGACGTTTGATATCAATGTACCCTTTCAATTTCCCCAGTCCGACCAGGAATTGGAGAAAAATATTATCGCTGCCATTGCCATGCTGGACCCCACCTACCAAACTACCTTGGTGATTGATCATGGAGAGGATATGTTGGTTGGGGCTGAGGAACACAAGGAGCCGGAAGAAGACAACCAATGAAAGCCTTTTAATTTTTGGAAATGGGAACCGAAATTATCCAGAACTCTGCTGACGCAGGGTTCTTTTTTGTTTTCCTCGGGAGGAAAGGGATACGGATCAGAAAGGCATGGAATTCTCCCTATGGATGGTTTGTGACGGAATATCAAGGAGATCAAGCGCGAGCGAAACAACAGAGGGCTGCCATATTTTACAAATCCTACTTGAATTTTTGATAAATTTGTAGTATGATAAGAAAAAGATTAGCACTCGATAGGAAAGAGTGCTAAATTTATCTTTGCAATCATTATAAGTTTCCGAACAGATGGGAGAGGTTAACGATGAAACAATTTAAAGCGGAGTCCAAACGGTTGTTGGATTTGATGATCCATTCCATTTATACCCACCGGGAGATTTTCTTGCGGGAGCTGATTTCCAATGCCAGCGACGCCATGGACAAGCTGTATTACCGCAGCTTGCAGGACAACGATACTGGGCTGAATCGGGAGGATTTTAAAATTACCATTGATCTGGATAAAGAAGCGCGTATCTTGACCATTGAGGATAACGGCTGCGGCATGACCAAGGAGGAATTGGAAAATAATTTGGGTGTTATTGCGAAGAGCGGCTCCTTGAATTTTAAGCAGACGCAGGAACAAAACGATGAGATTGATATCATCGGACAATTCGGCGTGGGATTCTATTCCGCATTTATGGTCAGTGACTGCGTTACCGTGGAAAGCCGCGCCTATGGCAGCGATGAGGCTTACCGCTGGCAGTCCAAAGGCGTGGAGGGATATACCATTGAACCTTGTGAAAAAGAGGGCCATGGAACCACGATTATCCTTCACATCAAGCCCAATGCCGAGGATGACAAGTACGACGAGTTTTTGGATGATTACCGGGTGCAGGATATCGTAAAGAAATATTCCGATTATATCCGGTATCCCATTCAGATGGACTTGGAAAAACGCCGAATCAAAGAAGGTACCCACGAAAAACCGGAGTTTGAAACCTACATCGAAAAAACCACGCTGAATAGTATGGTGCCGATTTGGCGAAAGAACCGCAGCGAGCTGACGCAAGAGGATTACAACAATTTTTATCAGGAAAAGTTTCACGACTATCAAGATCCGATCCGTGTGGTTCACAGCAGTACGGAAGGCAGTTCAACTTATCACGCGCTGTTGTTCATTCCGGCAAAGGCGTCTGCCGATTACTACACCAGAGAATATGAGCCGGGCTTACAACTGTATGCCAGCGGCGTCATGATCATGGAGAAATGCAAAGACTTGCTGCCGGATTATTTCAGCTTTGTCCGCGGCCTGGTAGATTCCCAGGATCTATCTCTGAATATTTCGCGGGAGATGCTGCAACATGACCGTCAGCTTAAACTCATTGCGTCCCGTCTGGAAAAGAAAATCAAATCGGAACTGACTTCCATGCTGGAAAATGACCGGGAAACTTACGAGAAGTTCTTCCAGGAATTCGGCTTGCAGTTAAAGTTTGGCCTTTATTCCGATTTTGGGATGCATAAGGAAACCTTGCAGGATTTAGTTCTGTTCTATTCTTCCACGGAGAAGAAGCTCGTCACCCTTCAGGAGTATGTCAGCCGGATGAAGGACGGACAAGACTGCATTTATTATGCCTGCGGGGATTCTGTTGCCCGGATTGAGATGTTGCCCCAGACGGAATTGCTCATCGACAAGGGGATGGAAATGCTGTATCTCACCGATGACGTAGATGAATTTGCCCTCAAGGTTTTGATGAACTATGACGGCAAAGAGTTTAAGAATATTTCGTCCGATAACCTGGGCTTGGAAACGGAAGAAGAAAAGAAACAGGCGGAGCAAAGCGCAGAGGAAAACAAGGAACTTTTGGATTGTCTGCAGGAGGCTTTGGATGGCAAGGTGAAACATGTCGTGCTGTCCCAGCGATTGAAAACCCATCCTGTTTGCCTGTCCAGCGACGGCGAAATTTCCCTGGAGATGGAAAAGGTGCTCAACGCCATGCCAAACAGTGAAATGGTCAAGGCGCAGCGCGTTCTAGAGATTAACGCCAACCATCCGGTATTCACAGCGCTTCAGAAGCTGTATCCTGATCAAAAAGAGAAGCTAGGTACCTACGCTTCCCTCTTATATACCCAGGCTTTGCTGATCGAAGGAGTAGCCATTGAAGATCCGGTTGGGTTCTCCAATCAGATTTGCGAGTTGATGATCCAAGAATAAAATCGACAAAAAGAAAAGTTTCGTCCCAATCTTGGGGCGAAACTTTTTTGCGTTCTGTTTGCTTGTTAGAAATCAAAGCTACCTGGTTTTTGTTTGCCGCCTTTGGCTGATTTTGGAGGATGTTGTTTTTTACCACCTTTGGGAAAAGTTTTTCCCAGAAAATGAATCAGCTCTTCGTCACTTTGGAATTGCCTGCCAAGGAAGCATTCTTCGTATTGGTATCTGCTGTCTAGCAACACTTTATCTTTTTTGGTAATGCCAAATGCGACTTGTTTCTTCGGATTGGAGTCGGGATCTTTGGGATCTGCAAAGCTGGGGTCAAAACAGGAGTCAGCGCCTTTGATGGTTATGTAGCATTTTTTCTGTACTGACCCGGAAATTTTGAGGGAAACATTGCTGAGCATTTTGGGTTTGTAATATCGCTGGGCAGTAAATTTCATGGCATAGAGGATATCGTTTTCATCCAATGCCAACAAAATTTTAGCTGGTTCAAAATAATAAAATCCCACATATCCAGTCGCTTCGTCTTTGCCAAGAAACGCGGCTTTTATCGCTAGATCTGGATGTTTGGTTTTCAATGCTTTCAAATGGCGTTCGATCATACCTGCATTCCTCACAATCCAATTGGATTCCAAAACCATATTCTTAAATTTGACATCACTAAAAATTAGGCAAAAAGAGAAGCCGTGGGGAGTCTGCCACTACCCCGGAAAAGACCTTTCTTTTTTATGATAGCATACCATCCAAAGAAAAACAATCAAAATGGCGAAAAACAAAATGCAAAGATGCGTTTTGTTCTCCGCCATCGGATTACCGAATTCTTTAGCCTTTGATATTGTGGGAGGCAAAAGTTTCGCACTGGGTTTCTTGTTTGCTTTGGGTATCGTAATCGCCGATGCCTACGCAAACACATTCTGCATCGCAAGTTCCTTGGTGATTATGCACGCATTGTTCTGCGGTACAGCGAATTTCCAAATTTGAATTTGGTACATCGTGACGTGTGGAATTGTTAGCTCCGGAGCAGCCGCAGGTATCCTTACAGCGGAAGGAATCGCAGCAGGTTTCCTGACGGTTGGTGGAATGTGGCCCAGCTACCTCAATTTGAGATAAGCAGCATTGATGTTCGCAGTAGTTAGCGCAGTTTTCTACACTGCATTTGAGATGGTTCATCATAATTGGGAATCTCCCCTCTACTAAAAAGTCATATCTATGGAGCATCCACAGACTGTATATAGTGTTTACGATTTGATCGCTGGGTATACCAGAGGAAAAGAAAAAATTTTTTGTGAAAAAATGCAGGGATTTCCAACAAAACAGGCGGATTTTCTTGTACTAAAAAAGGATTTGTGTTATACTGAACCTGACTATTTCTGGATGAGTTTGAAAAGATCGCTTGGAAGGGCTTGAAAAAATGAAAAAGAATTTAAAAATTACAGGAGCTGTTTTGTGTATGGCCCTGCTGGCCAGTATGGCCGTATTATCCGGCTGTGGGGAAAACAATGGGGAATCCCAAGGGAGTGAACCGTCATCGTTTTCCAGCGAAAGCAGCAGTATGGTTGTTTCTTCGGAACCAAGGCCGGTTAGTTCGGTAGCAGAGTCCTCTGCTGTGGTGTTATCTGAGGTTGCGCCGGATGGCGTTTTGACGGCGTCGGATCGGGTGGTTTCCAGCTACTTTGATGACGCGGTCTTTATCGGCGATTCCGTTTCCAACAAGCTGAGGCTCTATGTCACTGCTCAGCGCCAGACCAGCGCTGATTATTTAGGGAAGGCGCAGTTTTTGACCGCAGGCAGTTTGGGCAGCCACAATGCGCTGTGGGATATCAGCCGGAAAGATGCGGTGCATCCGTCTTATGAAGGGAAGCGATCCTTACTAGAGGATTCGGTGGCCGCCATGGGAGCTAAGAAGGTTTACATCATGCTGGGCATGAATGATATTGGCCTATATGGAGTGGACGATTCCATTACTTCTATGGAAACTTTGGCCCAGCGGATTCTAACCAAATCTTCAGACGCGAAAATTTATGTTCAGTCCGTCACTCCGATGATGGAAGCTTTTGAGCAAACTAAATTAAATAACGATTCCATCGCCGAATACAATCAAAAAATGTTGGAGCTGTGCCAAAAGAACGGCTATTATTTCGTGGACGTGGCTTCGGTGATGAAGGATGAAAACGGTAATTTGATTGCGGAATATTGCAGCGATCCCTATGCGGATCAATCCGGGAATATGGGGATCCATTTTACAGACGCAGGCTGTAAAATATGGGTGGATTATTTGTATACCCACACCGCGTGAGAATAAGAAAGCGAAAGAAAGAAGGAATCCTTATGGTCAAAAAATTATCAGGACTGCTGTTTGCCGTGACGCTATCGCTGACCCTATTTGCCTGTGGAGGCGATCCGGCTGCGAAAACCGCTGACCTCAATCAGGTGCTCGCTCAGATTGAAAGCCAGGCCACCCTGGGAGATATGGTAACCTATTCCCCGGACGACTTGAAAGCTGCCTATGGCATTGACGCGGCGGATGTGAAACAAAGCGTGGCTAAGGTTGCCAGCGATGGGCTAAAGGCCGATGAAATTATCATGATCGAGGCGGTGGACGATGCTGCTGCGAAACGGATTGAGGAAAAACTCCAAACTCATTACGAGGCCAAGAGCAATGAAAATATCACCTACAATCCAGAGCAATACGCCATGATCCAAACGTGTTCCGTAAAACGGAACGGCAATTTTGTTACCTTGTTCCTGTCTGCTGACGCGGATAAGATGACGTCGGCTTTTGAAGCTGCATTCCAATAAAGAAAAACCATCCAGGAGTTTTTTTCATGGATGATTTTTTCTAGATTACTGGGTCGGAGGAATCCGATCCTTTTTATTTTTCAAATAAATTAGCTTTAGACCTTCTAAAAGCAGGTGTTCGCAGATATGGATGGTGCGGCCGCATGCTGATACTACAATTTCCGACAGGTTTCCAGTGGCCACCAGCGTAGCCGGGCATCCCAGTTCTCCCTCAATCCGCTGGGCAAGGCCGTCAATCATGGCAGCAACGCCGTATACCGCGCCGGATTGCATGGAATGGATGGTGTTGGCGCCAATCACCGTAGAGGGCTTTTCGATGCTGATATGGGGAAGCAGAGCGGTTTGAGAGGCCAAGGCATTGAGGGTCAGGGCAACGCCGGGGCAAATGACGCCGCCGACAAACCTCCCTTGCGGGTCTAAAACACTTACGGTTGTCGCAGTGCCAAAATCAAACAGAATGGCAGGGAGGGGATACTTGGCGATGGCAGCTACAGCTCCGGCAACCAAATCCGCTCCTAGCTGGGCAGGGTTGTCGATGCGGATGTTCAGACCAGTTTTGACTCCAGGGCCTACGAAAAGAGGAAATATTCCCGTTGTTTTTTTGACCGCTTGGCAAAAGGTTGTGTTGAGATCCGGTACCACCGAAGCGATGATGACATCCTCAACCTGCTGAGGATTGATATGATAGAGACGCAGGATTTGCTGCAGCTCCACGGCGTATTGGTCGTCGGTGCGCTTGGTTTCTGTCACCAGACGGGCCATAAAGGAAAGGTTGTCCTGCAAATGGCCATCCTTCTTTTGATAACCTCCCAAGGTAATGTGAGAATTGCTGATATCTACCGTGAGCAGCATGGGGATTCTCCTTTCTATCGGTTGTCTTTGGTATTGCGGATCTTTTTATTTTTCCTTGTTTAGGAGTTTTTCAAACGCGATATCGGCTCGTTCATAAGGAAACTTTTGGGGGTCAACAGGAATTTCCGTAAACCCATATTTTTTATATAGATGCAGAGCTTGCAAGCATTTTCTATTGGAAACAAGGATGACTTTTTTAATTTGTTTCTCCTTGGCATAGTCGATGCATGCCTCTAAACAAGCACTTCCGGCCCCTGTTCCCGTATACATTCCTTTAGCGGCAAACTTCATAATTTCCCAATCCCCATCTTCTCTTGGACCGATCATACAGCAAGCCATCACATGATTGTTATCGTCTAAAGCAAAAAATATATTTCCACCCTTCTCAATCGTGGACTCAATATTTTCTAACTCTTGGATGTCTTCATCTTCCATTACAAACATTTCTGTAATCCACGCTTGATTCATCTCAATAAAGTCATTTCTGTATTCGGGTGAATAAGGCACAACTCTCATTTCCATTCCTCCTAAAATTTCAGTTTATCATTCTTATCCCGTACCTGCAACAGCCTATGACAATCGATTTCAACATCTAAAAGATTCTATGACGCTATTTTATCACATTTTTCTTCTGTCCGTCAACGAAGCTTCCCTTACATATTTTCGTATGATTTCCCATACGATAAACCAAAGAATGTATGGAAGGATTTGACAAGGGGAATGCTTCATTGTATCATGGTAAAAATATAGAAAGATGGAGGCTTTGCGATGCGTCTGAACGAATTAATCAGCGGCCTTGCTTATGAATGTTATGACTCGGCTGCTTTGGACTTGGAGATTTCCGATATTATCTACGATTCCCGCAAAATTGTCCCAGGATGCTTGTTTGTTTGTCTGCGAGGGGCGGCGGTGGATGGCCACACCTTTGCCCAGCAGGCTGCCCAGCAGGGGGCGGCCGCTATTCTAGCGGAAGAGGCGTTGGCAGCGGAGGTTCCCGTGATCGTAGTCCCCAATACCCGCCAAGCTCTGGCGGTGGTTTCGGCAGCCTATTTTGGCCATCCGGCAGAGGAGTTACAGGTGATCGGCCTGACCGGAACCAAAGGGAAAACCACCATTTCTTATATGGTGCGTTCGATTTTGGAGCATGCCGGTTACCGCACTGGATTGATCGGGACCATTGGCGCCATGATCGGGGATCAGGTTATCAAAACCAACAATACAACCCCGGAGTCCTATGATTTGCAGCATTTTCTGCGGCAGATGGTAGAGGCGGGCTGTGACTGTGCGGTGATCGAGGCGTCTTCCATTGGTTTGAAAAATCATCGTACAGACGGTTTTGTGTTTGACTATGGAGTATTGAGCAACTTCTCGGAAGATCATATCGGAGGCAATGAGCACAAGGATATGCAGGAATATTTGGAAAGCAAACAGCTGTTATTCCGCCAATGTAAAACTGGGATTGTCAACCTGGACGACGCCCATTGCCAGCAGTTAATCGAAGGCCATACATGCCGCCTGGAAACCTACGGATTTGCACCGGAAGCTGACTTTCGTGCGTCGGAAGAAGTATTGTTATCCCGTCCTGGCTATTTAGGTGTCCAGTTTACCCTGCATCATCAGGGAGGATCGGAAGTCATCTCGGTGGATATTCCAGGGAAATTCAGCGTATACAACGCCTTAGCGGCGATTTCAGTGTGTCATCACTTTGATCGGGTGACTCGGCAGGATATCGAAGCGGGGCTCAATTCGGTGAAGGTGAAGGGCCGGGTTGAGATCGTTCCGGTACCAGGGGATTATACCTTGTTGATTGATTACGCTCATAATGCGCTGAGCATGGAAAATATTTTGGAAACCCTGCGGGAATACCAGCCCACCCGATTGATTTGTCTGTTTGGAGCAGGGGGGAATCGTTCCCGTACCCGGCGGTTTGAAATGGGAGAAGTGTGCGGGCGGCTGGCAGATTTATCGGTCATTACCGCGGACAATTCCCGGTTTGAAGATGTTATGGATATTATTGCGGATATCCAGGTTGGCATGGCGAAAACCACTGGGGAATCGGTCATCATTCCCGACCGGCGGGAAGCGATTCGCTACTGCATCCAAAATGCCCAGCCCGGCGATATCATTGTATTGGCGGGGAAAGGCCATGAGGATTATCAGGAAATCAAAGGGATCCAATATCCCTTTGATGAACGGGTGGTAGTGGCGGAAATTTTGAAGGGATGACTAGGCCATGGAAACAAAAATGGACAGAAAAGAAATGGGGATTCACATGAAAATAACAGTGGGCCAAGTCCTGGATGCCTGTAAAGGGACTTTACTTTGCGGAGAAACGGACACAGTGATTCATTCGGTGTGTATTGATAGCCGGAAGGTGACTCCCGGCGCTTTGTTCGTACCCATCAAGGGAGCGCGGAGCAACGGTCACGATTATATTGGTTCGGTGATGGAAGCGGGTGCGGCGGCGACACTGACCCAAGAGCATGACCATGCCCAAGGCCAGCAGGCTTGGATTCGGGTGGAGAATACCCAGAAAGCCTTGCAGGACATTGCCGCGGCTTATCGGAGTTGGTTTTCCATTCCATTGGTAGGGATTACGGGAAGCGTGGGAAAAACCACCACCAAGGAAATGGTGGCGTTAGCGCTTTCGGCAGGCTTTCGCGTGATGAAAACCGCTGGAAACTTCAACAGCCAAATCGGTTTGCCGCTGACGCTGTTTCAGTTGCAGCCAGAGGATACTGCGGCTGTCATTGAAATGGGCATGAGCGATTTTGGGGAGATGGAACGGCTGGCTCAGATTGCCCGGCCTCAATATGCTGTTGTAACCAACATTGGGATTTCCCACATTGAAAATCTCAAAACCCAAGAACATATTATGGCGGAAAAGCTGCGCATTACCGATACCTTTACTGAGAATTCGGTGCTGTTCCTCAATGGAGACGATCCGCTGTTGTCCACCGTTCAAAAATGGAGTCCTGGAAAGCTGATTATCTACGGCACCAGCGAAACGGCAGATTACCGGGCTTCCCAGGTGGTGGTGCAAGGTAGAGAAACAGTCTATACCCTCACCACACCGACCCAAACCCGTATTGTTACCCTGCCCGCTTTGGGGCTGCATAACGTCCTGAATTCCTTGGCAGCGGTCGCGGTCAGTGAACAACTGGGATTGGAGTTGGATGAGATTCTTGTAAAGCTAAGAAGCTATACACCACCTACTATGCGTCAAGAAATTCACGAAGTTCATGGGATTACCGTGATTGATGATTCTTACAATGCAAGCCCGGATTCCATTAAGAGCGGTGTAGATGTGTTGTGCAGCCTGGATCATCCGGGCAGACGGGTGGCTGTGCTGGCGGATATGCTGGAGCTGGGGGATATTGCCCACTTAGCCCATTTTGATGTGGGGGTTCATGTGGCCAAAGCCGGGGTGGAAATGTTGGTGGGAATCGGAACCTGGGCCAAACAGATGGCGGAGGGAGCTTTGTCTGTCAATCCAGCGATTCAAATTGCTCTTTGCAAGAATAATCAGGAGGCTCTGGATATACTGCAAAAAGAGATTCGGGAAGGGGATTGTATTTTGGTCAAAGGTTCGCGTAGCATGAAGACCGACGAAATAGTAAAAGAATTATTACAAAGGTAAAAAATTAGACATATTCCCGGGAAGAGCGTGTTTTTTGTACACTCTCTTTTTTTCTTTTAAAAAATGTCGGAAAATAGCAAGTTTTCGTGTCGATTATTTTATGAATAAATTATGAATAAAAAACAAAAAAGGGAAAAATGGGTTGTGCTTTTTTCCAAGTTATGATAAAATGTAACTAAATTGTTACGATTGTAATTTGTTGTAATGAAGAAGGAAACCATCTTTTTTGGAAAAGAAGAGAAGATGTTAGATATTGGAGGCATAACAATGAGCTTCGCAAAGAGATTTCTTGCGGCAACCATGGTCCTTTTGATGGTTGTCGGTATTGTGGCGGCAAGCGTCGGAATGGCGGGAAACCAGGCGCAAGCTGCCAGCGCGAAAACAGGTACCGGCTTGTCGGAACACGCAATAAAAGCGTATAACGAAGGCTGGCAATATCATTATGGTTCTTACGGGGAATTTGTCAATGGAACACGGGCAACCGACTGCGGCGGCTTGATCAAATCCTATCTTTGGTGGACCAGTGACAGCCAGAATCCCAGGGCAGGCGCCATTTCCGTGGCTGGCGGCGCAGGAGCAATGCTCAATTCCGCCACCGCCAGCGGTACCATTGATTATTCCGACCCATCTTCCTTGCCTCGGGTTCATGGGCTTATCCTATATCAGCCGGGCCATGTGGGGGTGTATGTGGGGAACAATATGGCGGTAGACAACCGGGATTATGGGCTGAACATTAAGTATGAAAAAGTATTTGGCCGGGCGAAGAACAAATGGACAACTTGGTTTAAGCTTCCTCAAATCAGCTATCCTACCACCGGTTGGGCCACCTTCCAAGGCCAGAAATTTTATTATGAAAACGGGCAATATATCATCAATACCACCCGTACTATTGACGGGATAACGTATTCCTTTGGCTCCGACGGGGTAGCCAAACAGACCGGAGGAACGCCCACAGTGTCTTCTTCCAACACTGCAACCGCTTCTCAGAAGAAAACAGAAGTAGCTGGAACCGTAGCGAAGAAACAGGCCGCAGGCCACACAGCGAGCGTAGACGCTGCGCAAACAGAGGACGCCGTGAAAAAAGCTGCGGAAGAACGTGCGGCTAAGGCCATCGAAGAAAAAATGGCAGCAGTAGCCCAGGAAAAGCAGAAAACGGAAGCCGCTGATACGAGAAATGAAAATGCTCCCAGCGAATCTCCATCGGCGGAGCCGGTTGCCGCTAGCCAGAGCCAGCTGTCAGAATCCGAAGAGGAAGCGCTCAATCATCTGACTACTTTGGGCTTGGCCGCAAATGATGGAAATACCGAGTCTTCGGTCAATTCTGTGCCGGAATCTCAGCCGGATGACTTGGTATTCGCGGATGGCGTGATTCCAAAAGCTTCCGCGAAAGCAACCGTGTTTGACGCACCCCAGCAGGTGAAAGGGATGAACAGTATTTTGGCTATGCTAATTGTACTGGCAGCCACCGGTATTACGGCGGCAATTGTCATCCCGAGAAGGCTTCATCTGGTGCGTAAACATGGGCGTGTATCCAAAAAACGGGTTTTTCGAGGCTTTCGCAACAAAAAATAAAATTTTTAAAATGGAATGATAGAATTTTTCGGAATGCTCTCAGTATTTGACTGGGAGCATTTTTCTTTTTCCGTCCAATCTTACCAAACGGGCGAGGAAATGACTGGCTTGAAAAAATCCAAACCCCATGCCTTGGTGTGTAGTTTCAAGAAATTGCTGTTTCCACGTACATTTGGCAAAATAAAAAATCACTTCTCGTAACAGATTAATAGAGCGTTGAATTCCGCCAGATAAGCGGAAAATACGCAAACAGAAAGGAGGATGAAAATGAAGCAGTTTTTTCGGATGCTCAGCGGCTTGACTGCTGGGTGTGCGGTGATTCTGAGTGCAATTCTGACGATTGCAGGGACCAGTATGCCGGATTCTTATCGAATATCTTCCAATAGTTCCCTGTCCGTGACCGCTATGGGAATGACTGCTCAAATTGGCAAGCCCTCCGATCAGGGAGAGCTGTTGGCCAATGCCAGTTCCCCAGGCGCGAACGGGCAAAGCAACAAATATGAAACACAGCTGATGCTTTTTCAGACAATCCCCATTAAAACTGTGCAGGTGGATGTGGTGGAAGAAACCAAGGTGATTCCCTGCGGAACACCCTTTGGCATTAAGATGTTTACCAATGGTGTGGTAGTGGTTGGCACCGCCGATATTGATACCCCGGAAAAGACCGTCAATCCAGCGGCGGTAGCTGGGATCAAGATCGGTGACGTGATTACTCAAGTTAATGGGGAACCAGTGAATCAAAATGAGGAAATTGCAGAGGCAATTGAGGAAAGCGAGGGCAAGCCTTTGTCTTTGACCTTTTTGCGGGAAAAAAAGACCATGCATGCCACCTTGACTCCAGTGAAATCCTCCTACGATAACACCTATAAAGGCGGTCTGTGGGTACGGGACAGCACAGCCGGAATCGGGACCGTAACCTTTTATGATCCAGAAGCGGGCTCATTTGGCGGACTGGGCCATGGAATTTGCGATAATGATACTCGTGATCTGATGCCGATGAAAACCGGTGAGATCGTAGCGGTAACGATTAGCGGTGTGGTAAAGGGTCAGCAGGGCAGCGCCGGCGAATTACGGGGTTATTTTACCAGCGATGAGCCAGTAGGCACGCTGGCGGCCAATTTAGAAACCGGTGTCTATGGATCTATGGACCAGTCTCCCGTGGCAGGAGAGGCGGTTCCGGTAGCAATGAAACAGGAAGTGAAAACCGGTCCAGCCAAAATTCTAGCTACCATTGAGGGGGATAACCCACAATACTATGATGCAGAAATCCAGTCAGTCGATTATAGCGGCGATACCACAACCAAAAATATGGTGGTAAAAATTACTGATCCCAAGCTGCTGGAAGCGACAGGGGGAATCGTACAGGGCATGAGCGGCAGTCCAATTTTACAGAATGGAAAGCTGATTGGAGCGGTCACTCATGTATTTTTGAGCGATCCCAGCCAGGGATATGGCATCTTTGCAGAGAATATGCTGGAAGTCAGCGAACAATTGGGGCAAAACACATTGTCGAAAGTATCCTAAGAATATGATGATTTTCGAACAAAATTTGAAGGAATCATGCATCAATAACATTCTTCCAATATTTTTTCCCGAAATTGAAAAAAATATTTTTACAATCTATTGCCATTTTTACCATTTTATGGTAATATAACGGTAACAAAATTATTACAAGATATTACAGGGGGAGAAACCATGGAAAAATTATTGAAATTGTTGATTTCTGACGACGGGGCTGAATGGAATCGGGATGCTGCTCGGGCATTCCAAACGGCGGGATTTGAGTTGATTTATGTCAAAAAAGATGGTTTTATGGTTTTGGAAAAAATAGAACAAGAACATCCCGATTTGGTTTTGATTGACTTATTTATGCCCAGCTTGGACGCCATTGGTGTCATTCATTCTGCAAAACGTACGTTAGAAGATCATGCCCCTTTGTTTTTTGTGAAGTCAGCGTTTAGCAGTCCCACCTTGGAGCGGGAGATTATGCAAAGCGGCGCTTCCTATTTTACCATTTGTCCCTTCAATGCAGAGGAGCTGGCTCAACGGATGCTTCAATTTTGCGCGCACAGCCAGTCCCATGAAGAAGAACATCAACCAACCCTGGAAATCCAGGTAACCGAAATCCTTCATCAAATTGGCGTACCGGCTCATATCAAAGGATACCACTACCTGCGGGATTCTATTATGATGGCCATTGAAACGCCAGATATTATCAATGCGGTCACGAAGCAACTGTATCCATCGGTTGCAAAACGGTATGAGACTACCTCGTCCCGAGTAGAAAGAGCCATTCGCCATGCGATTGAAGTGGCTTGGGATCGAGGTGATGTGGATATTCTCAACAGTTATTTTGGATATACCATTCACAATACCAGAGGAAAGCCAACCAACAGTGAGTTTATTGCTATGATCAGTGATAAACTTCGTTTACACATGAAAACAGCAAGCTAAATCAAAGAAATAAAAAAGGAAAGCAGCCTTTTCCCATCCCGAAAAACGGAAGGAGAAAGGGCTGTTTTTCGTATTTGTTGATTTCTTACAAGAAAATTCACCGTTTGTCTGAATGGTAACTGTTTTATTCATCCGTTTTGATTGCATGTTCTGCAACCAGGTCATCCAAATGCTTGAATGCCACTACTGCGTCAAATACATCGGTAATTTTTTTGTCCGGTTTTTTTGTGACGAAACTTATCGCGATCATCAATAAGAGGCTGATGCAAAAACCGGGAATCAGGGAGTAAAGTCCTGTGATGGCCCCCAAGGTGCCAGCGGGTCCCACAGGGATGTAGTCCCACAAAATCACAGTCAGGCCACCCGAAATCATGCTGGATGCTGCGCCTGCAAAGTTCGAGCGTCTCCAAAACAATGACAGCAGAACAACGGGCCCAAAGGCTGCGCCGAAACCCGCCCAGGCATTGGATACCAGATTCATGACACTGTTTTCTGGATTTCGGGCAATGAGGAACGCAAGGACGGAAATCACCACAACACTGATCCGGCTGACCCACATCATGCTTTTCTCACTGGCATTTTTTCGAATGATTCCTTTGTATATATCTTCGGAAATAGAGGAAGCGGTTACCAAAAGCTGGGAGTCGGAAGTGGACATAATTGCTGCCAGAATCCCGCAAAGCAGAATGCCGCCGATCAATGGAAAAGCCAGACGGTTGGAGAAAATTTCATAGATCATGGTAATGAATACACTTTCGTTGTTGTTGATTGGGCTGTTTGCGAAGAAAGCGTAGCCGATGGCTCCCACCAGGCAAGCGATGGAAATGGAGATGATCACCCACACCATAGCGATCACCCGGGATTTCCGTACCTCCCGCTCATTTTTGATGGCCATGAAGCGTATTAGAATGTGGGGCATGCCAAAGTATCCTAACCCCCAGGCCAATTGTGAAATGATGTTTATGACCGAGATCGGTTCACCGCCGCTGTAGCCTGGATTGAGAAAATGAGTGCCTAAGGAATTCAGGATATGGGAGGTTTCTCCAACACCGCCCATCATGCCAATGGCAATGGATGGAACCACAATTAGGGTAATCAGCATCATAAAGCCTTGGACAAAGTCGGTCCAACAAACTGCAAGGAACCCTCCCAGAAAGGTATAGACCAGGATAACTAAGACCCCAATGGCCAAAGCAACGGTGTAATTCAGGTCAAAAATCGTGGAGAACAATGTAGCTCCGGAGGCAAAACCAGATGCGGTGTAAATCAGGAAGAAGATGGTAATAAACAGCGAGGAAGCTACCCGCAGGATCTTGCCGTGCCTGCCAAAGCGATTTTCAAAAAATTGAGGCAAAGTCAGGGAATTTCCGGCTTTCATGGTGTATCGGCGCAGACGAGAAGCGACTAATATCCAGTTGAGAACGGTTCCAATGACCAGCCCTGCCGCCATCCAAATTTGTCCAGCGCCGAAGGCGTAGATCGAACCGGGAAGCCCCATTAAGAGCCATCCGCTCATGTCGGAAGCTTGGGCACTCAGAGCCGCCACCCAACCGCCCAAATTTCGCCCGCCTAAAAAATAATCTTCGGTGTTTTTGGTCTTTTTATAGGAGATCAGACCAATCAGCATCATAATCCCTAAGTAGCAGGCAAATGCCACCATAATCCATATATGATTCATAAGAATCCCTCTTCTGAAAGAAATGTAATCCATTCGAAATTGGTTGGTTATATAGAAACGAAACTCTTTCTATTATGTACAATCAATCGACGGATTACTCAAATACCGGAAACGTACTTAAGGCTTCTATCAAAATCGTTTGAAATTTACCCAAAAATCAGGTATCCTAACAAATAGAAACCTCAATTGACTTTGGAAAGGAAGGGAGCAATATGTTGAACTTTACATTTTATAATCCAGCTAAAATTTATTTTGGAGCAGGCCAGGAAGCGAAGGTAGGGGAATACGTTGCCCAATACAGCAAGAAGATCCTGCTGCACTACGGCGGAGGCTCTATCAAAAAGAACGGGATTTACCAAAAGGTGGCGGATTCGCTGCGCAAATCTGGCGTCGCCTTTGTGGAGTTGGGCGGAGCGCAGCCCAACCCTCGTTTGTCCTTGGTGCGCAAGGGGATTCAGCTATGTAAGGAGCATGGGCTGAATTTTATCTTAGCAGTCGGAGGGGGGAGCGTCATTGACTCCGCAAAGGGGATTGCTGTCGGCGTATGTGAGCAGGAGGATATATGGGACTATTACATGGGCGGCTCCGACCGGATTACCCAGGCTTTGTCCATTGGTGTGGTACTGACCATTCCGGCCACCGGGTCAGAAAGCTCGCCCAGTTCTGTCATTACCAACGAAGAAAATGATATGAAGCGTTCCATTGCGACCCCGCATGTGATTCCCAAGTTTGCCGTGTTGAATCCGGAATTTACCTATACGCTGCCGCCCTACCAGATTGCCTGCGGCGCGTCGGATATTTTGTCCCACTTGATGGAACGATACTTTACCCAGGTGGATCATGTGGACTTCACGGATCGATTACTGGAAGCCTCCATGCGGACAATTTTGGATCATGGAGTTTTGGCGTTGGAACATCCCGAGGATTATCATGCCCGGGCGGAAATGATGTGGGTGGGAACCGTGGCTCACAATGGACTTTTGAACACCGGAAGGATCGGGGATTGGGCCAGCCACCATATTGAACATGAGCTCAGCGGCATTTATGATATTGCCCATGGAGCAGGCTTGGCGATTGTGACGCCAGCCTGGATGAAATATGTTTGCCATGCGAATATGGATCGCTTTGTCCAGTTTGCCACACGGGTGTTTGATGTCTCTTATCCCATGGAAGAAAAGGAAAGCATCGTCCGGGAAGGAATTCTCCGTCTGGAAGCTTGGTACCAGCGGATGGGGCTCCCGATTCGACTATCCGAAGTTGGTATTGGCCGGGATCGGTTTGCGGAAATGGCAGGGAAATGTATGATTGGGCGCAGTCGGGAGGGGAATTTCCAGAAGCTGGATCAGGAGGACATTATCAAGATTTATGAGCTGGCTCTATGATGTCAAGCTTTTATTGCACAATTTTGATCTTTGGAGTTCCAAGAAATCACCGGTAGATTCGGTGAAAATGGCTCTTGTCACTACCGCCTTTTTTCGGTATAATAAAACTATTATTATGGATCAGAGGAAAGGATGTTTTACAACATGTCAGTAGAAAATGTTAAAAACAAGGCGCCGGAATATTTGCCAAAAGAGTGCCCGTTTTGCCATGGCCGCATCTCCGCATTCGGCGCAGAGAGCCATTTGGACTTTTCCAAGGTTAAGGTAATTTGCTGGAATTGCGGCCGCCACTCCTACTTTAAGCAGGATGAAGCGAACCAATGTTATCACCAAATTGAAAAATAATTCTTTGAGTAAAATAAATCGAAACGGATATCTTGTTGTTGGAACATTTTAAATGACAAAGATATCCGTTTTCTTGTTTGAAAATGAAGAAAAATCTTTATATAATGTTCAAATTATAGTCAAATTGCTATCACATTTGGAGTCTATAATAAGAATCAGTAAAGAGATAGCTGTCTACTAAAATATACTGAAATAGCTTGATCGTGGTCGGAATACCGGCGGCAGGCTATTCAGACCAACGATTCGTCCTCTATAGCACAATTTTGTTATAGGGGCTTTTTTATGCCTCGTATACCCTACAAATAAAGTGTTTCGGAGCAACCGTTCTTTTCGAGTGGCATAAGAAAAGGACAGGAATTTTTCCTGTCCTTTTTGATTCCCATTTATTTTTGCTTCTCGGTTTGTTTTCGCGCCTGTTTCCAAGCGATAATTTTGTTGGTGAAAAAGTCGACCAGACGGACCAAAACCTTGTCCACAAAGATAGGCAGGATAATCATCAATAAAATATCCAAGCCCAGCAGTGGCAATAGAGACCATACCATGTTCTTGGTAAGAGGGACTAGGGACAACAATTCCGTGGGCAGCACGTACATGCCCAGGAAAAGAGCGGCAATCAGTGCGGCAGACAACACACAGAACAGCCCGCCTCGGATCCAGTTCAATGGCAAACAGACCCGGAACAGTACCAGCAACCCAGTAAATGAGGTAGCCAATACACAGAGGGTGGAAAGCTGTTCCACGTTGAATGGAAGATACATGGAAATAACCATGACCAACAACACATTTGCCGACATGGTGATAGCGCCAGGCACTGCTTTCATCAGTACATTGGTGACAAACCGTCCTTGTACCCGTTCCTTGTTTGGCTCTAACGCCAGCAGGAAAGATGGCGCCCCTATCGTAAAAGCGTTAATCAGTGTAAACTGGATCGGGAGGAAAGGATAGTCTCGGTTAATAAAAATAAAACAAATGGCAATGATGGTGGAGAATATTGTTTTCACTAAAAAGAGGGAGGCGGATCGTTGAAGATTGTTAATGGAGCGGCGGCCTTCCCGCACCACCAGTGGCATGGAAGCGAAATTGGAATCCATGAGCACTAGTTGGGAAACGGTTCGGGCAGCATCACTGCCCGAAGCCATGGCCACGCTGCAATCCGATTCCTTTAGCGCCAAAACATCATTGACGCCATCGCCAGTCATAGCTACCGTGTGACCTTTTTTCTTCAAAGCCGTGACCAGTTCTAGCTTCTGATGAGGCGTCACCCGACCAAATACGCTGTATTTTTCAGCAGCCTCCTCCACTTGTTCTACAGTTTCTAAGGTGGTGGCATCCACATAATTGGCCGCATCGGTTAGGCCAGCTTTTTGAGCGATATTTGATACCGTAATGGCGTTGTCACCAGAAATTACCTTCAATGTTACCCCTTCTTCAGCAAAGTATTCCAGGGTTTGTTTGGCTTCCGTTCGGATTTTATCACTAATTAATAGAAGGGCAAGAGGCGTGATGGTTTCCGGCAGCGTTTTTTCAGTTAACGTTTCCGAAAAATGAGCGAGCAGTAAAACACGGTGCCCTTGATTGGAATACGTTTCTACCTGCTCCTGCACTTGATGAAACTGTTCTTGCAAGATGAATTCCGCCGCGCCCAGCACAAAACTGCCGGCCTCCGTAAAGGTGGCACCGCTCCACTTTCGAGCGGAGGAAAAAGGGATTGCATGGGTGCATGCCCAGGAACAGGAAGCGGGATAGGCGTCTTTCAGAGCTAAAAATGTCGGGTTCGTATCCGGTAGGGAATCGACCAGAGCGGAGAGGATTTCTTCGTAGGAAGCAGGCATTTCCTCCGGTTTCCGTAGTGGGATGAGCTGATCCACCTGCATGGTTCCTTCGGTGATGGTGCCGGTTTTGTCTAGGCAAAGGGTATCTACCCGTGCCAGCGTTTCAATGCAGTAAAGCTCTTGTACCAGAGTTTTGTGTTGAGACAGGCGGATGACGCTGACCGCCAACACCACACTGGTGAGAAGTACTAGGCCTTCTGGGATCATCCCCACTAAGGCAGCCACCGTACTGACAATAGCTCGTGAAACTTCCTGATCGGAAATCAAAAGCTGTTTACAGAATAAGGCGATGGAAATGGGAATTAGGGAAATGCCGATCCATTTGATGATTTTATTAATGGAAGTCATAATTTCCGAATTTGGCCGTTTGATGTATTTGGCGCTGGCGGAGATTTTGGCAGCGTAATTTTCTGCGCCAACATGCTCCACACGGGCCAGGCAATGTCCACTGACGAGAAAGCTGCCGGAAAGCAAAAGATCGCCCGGTTGTTTTAGAACAGGGTCCGACTCACCAGTGATCAACGATTCATTCACCTCACACTCTCCTTGGCATACAATGGCATCGGAGCAAATTTGCTGTCCAGAAGAGAGAGCGAGGATGTCGTCAAGTACAATGGAATGGATGTCCAGCTCCTGTCTTTGCCCATCTCGGATAACATGGGCTTTTGGCGCAGCAATCAGGGACAGCTTGTCGATGATTTGCTTGGCACGGATTTCTTGAAAAATCCCAATGATCGTATTGAAAAACATGACGCCTAAAAATAAGGCGTTCTGCAGGGAACCTACACTGATGACCAAAGCTCCTAAGATCAGGTTTAAAATATTAAACGGGGTGATTAAATGATCCCGGACAATCCGGGGAATGCTTTTTGTTTTGATCTCGACTTCTTGATTGACCCATCCTTCTTGGAATCGTTGGGCAACCTGTTCTTTCGTCAGTCCCATTTTCGGGTTGGCGGAGATTCGGATGGGTTGGGATGAAGCGGATGCCGTTTCTTGCTTCATGTTGGTTCCTTCCTTTCCCAGTAATTTTCATTTAAATTCCCAGACTTGTTCTGGGAGCTAATATGGAATATGATATCAGGAAGATATCAAGAAAATGTCACAAAAATAATAAATATTGAGCAATTCTCCACTTTTGTATATCTTGCAAGGAAAAAAGTGGAGAAAGGAAATGGATATTCCTTATTATACACGAAACTACAGGAAATTCATAGAGGGGAGATTAGAAGGACAAATGGAAACACTGTGTAAAAATAGGCTTGGATTTGGTTAAAATGAACAATAAGATGTTGGGGATTTTGTATGAATTATATTTAAGATTGATCTTGTTAGAAATTTGAAACGTGGTATAATGAAGGGTGAGAAGATTTCGTGAGAAAATTTAATCATTTTTGTGTTTGAAGACAAAATTTTCCGCCAAAGGAGGGATTTTGTTATACGAAATTACTTAAATGTAATGTTACATACGTTCAAAAATAAAGGAATCAAAAGCTTTCACACCTGGGCGGCGCTGCTATTTACCAGCTCCATTTTCTTACCATATTATGTGACGATTTTAGCGGTCGTAGTCTTAGGGTCTATGGTTTTATTTCATTGGGAACGTGCTCATGCGGCATTTTGCAATGTTCGAGCCAAAGTGATCATGGGCTTTTGCCCCGCAACAGGCCTAATTTCCATGGTCTATCGCAATTATTTCGGTGCGCTTTGTGCGTTGTTTCTGTTTTTGTTGCTGGCTTTGGGCTTTTATCTGCGCAGCGGCATGACCCGCCAACTTTTTCACAAACTGCTGGATCTGGTCTGTATTGGAAGCGTGCTGAGTTTTCTTGTGGCCGGAATCCAAAAGCTAGTTTTTTTGCCGGCTCATCCCGAGTATCGGCCGGTATCCACTTTTTTTAATGCAAACCACTACGCCACAATCATTGAATTTGTGGTGCTGATTTCCTTATATCGCCTCAGTCATCGTACGGGACATCGAAAATTCTATATCGGTATTATCGCAATCAATTTGGCTGGGTTGTATTTGACTGGAAGCATGTCGTCCCTAGCCGCTTTATCTTGTGCGGCACTGATATTTTTGATCCTGAAAGGGAAAAATAAACTGGCATTGGGATTGGTTGGAGCGGTGTTAGCATTCGCTGTTTCCACTTTGGTTTTTCCAGAAATCTTCCCCCGGGTGGATATGATTGACCATACCATGGGACAGCGGTTAGATATTTGGCAGGTTGCTCTGCGAGGCATCCAGGAAACCCCACTGTTTGGCCAAGGTCCTCTAACGTACATGAATATTTGTGGAAAGTTTGGAGGCCTGCCGGTGATTCACAGTCACAACCTGTTCCTGGATACTCTTCTGAGTTATGGCTTGTTCGGCTCGTTGTTCCTATTTTTCTGTGCATTGTCACAGTTAAGGGTGATTATTCATCGGCTCAAAAATAATGTGTGTACCAGCATGAATTTTTTGATTTTGGCGGTATTAGCTGCGGTTCTTGTTCATGGTGTGACCGATGTTACCATTTTTGGAATTCAAACAGGTCCATTGTTCCTGTTGATCTGTACCTCCATGGGTGTGCAGGCAGAAACCAAGAGAACCCGGAGAGCAACTTCGGTTCCTTCTTTGGGTTCTTTGCACCGGATTGGAGAAAAATATAGCCGGGAAGGTAGTCAGGGGATTTATTCCATCAAACGATAACATAAAAGGCTTGAAGCAAATTCGCTTCAAGCCTTTTTCTATTGCTTAGAAAATAATTAAATATACAGGTTAAAGAATAGGGGGTTCTGGAACAGGTATGGCGCGTAATTATAAACTAACGGTGTAGTGCCTTGGTAATAATACCGTTGGATAATCGCCGCTTGATTGGAAGCCTCTTTTTTCTCCTGGTTCAAAAGACTGGCAGAGGATTGATTCAAAGCAGCTTTGGAGCTTTTTTGAATATCGTCTGCAAAGTCAGAGCGTTCCAAGACATCTCGAACCTTGAGCGGATCTTTTTCCAGTTGGTTGTTTAGTTTCAGTATATCCACATCTAACTTGTCACCAGTACCCCAAGAAAATCCAATCTCTTCCATGGCCAAGCTTAATTTTACCGAATTCTTCAGTTGGTCTCGTACCCTGGAAACGCCGGTACCGCGCTCTTGATTATCTGTGAGAAAATCCATGGTATCGTTAAATTTCTTCACTAAATCCGCGGCTTTCTCAATTAATTTTTCCGGATCTAATTCGGTTTTGATCTGTGTCTTGCCAACGGAGTGAAAATCCACCCGCAGGTCTTTGTTTCCAGTTTCGTCAATGGCAATGTTTTCATTGGACTCGGATTCCCGGGTAAACGACCGGTCAATTCCGGTGGATGCCTTATTTTTGCTGACCGTATAAGTTAAATTTTGCGCCAATTGTTGGTTAGTAGCTTCCAATTGGTTGTTGCCATCCGATGCAGTGGCCAGGAAAGCGTTGCTTTTGCCGGTTTCCATGGATTCGAGCTGAATCTGCCGATTGCTGTTGTCATCGGTCACAAGGGAGGCTTGAACTCCTAAGGTCTGAGCCTGCGCATTGATTTGCTCCACAATATCTTGCTGAACCTGATCGTTAGTTTTGCCTTCGGTTTTGATTGAAATATCTGCCCCAATATTCTTGCCCGATTCGTCAGTACGGTTTGTTTCAATCCGTAGGGTGCCGTCCCGAAAGGTACGGTCTGAGCCGTCGCCATTGGAAGTTCGGAGAGTAGTGACCTGTTTTTGCGCCAACTGCTGTACCCCTATGTCATAGGAAGCAGGTTGATGCATTGTGTTTATGGAATCCTCTACCGCGGCAACCGCCGGATTGCTACTGGACAGCTCCAGCTTGCTCCAAGTATCCGTTTGGCTCAAATCACTGATTTTATTGGCGGAACTGTTTAAATCATTGAGCTTTTGCTGATATTCCTTTAAAAAGTCCAGAGAATCGGAAGTGACCTGGTTGTTGTTGACCAACAAATTGCGGCCAGGTAGAACCGGAGAAATGCTGGAAACTGGAGTGACAGCAAGGTTTCCATTGGTACGGTTGACCTCACGGATGGCCTGCAAATTTTGCGTATAAGACATACGGTTATTGAGGAGGGAAAGCCAATTATAATTCGGCCCATAAGCATAGGTAAATAACATGAAGGATCAACCCCTTTAAAAAAATATAATTATCTAGGTTAATCATAGCACAACTGTCTGAAAAAAACAACAATTTTTTCCAAGGAAAGGAATGTTTTGTGACAGTTTTGTAATGAAACAGTCACTGGGATGTCACTAGGTGCTGATATCCTTTTGATAGAATGATTTGGGAAGGGGAATGGTATGATGCAGAGAAAACTGGCAGTGGCCAGCATTTTATTTGGAGCGTGGATTGGGGTATGTGCGCTGATGTTTGCATTGCGTTATACCGTAGAACAGAATGAGGACGCTTCGATTCCGGTGATTGCTGTGGCAGCCCAAGCCCATCGGGATCAAGGAGTCATCAGATTGGATGATAGGATCGGCTAAGAGAAGCCAAACGCCTGATTCAAAGGATCAGCAGAAATAAAAAGCGGTATGGAATTTCCATACCGCTTTGCTGTTTTTTTAATCTTGGTCCAATGCCTCCCGCATGGTTTTGATAAAGGCGCCGACCGCTTGAGGGGCTTGTTGTTTGTTCTCTGCCACAATGCTGACGATGGCGCTGCCCACAATGACACCGTCGCAGTATTGTTTCATTTCTTTCGCTTGCTCTGGGGTGGCAATGCCGAAGCCCACCGCATACGGTGTGGATGAATACTGGCGGATGGTGTCAAAAAATGGTCCGAAATCTGTGGAGAATTGCTGACGCACACCAGTTACGCCAGTGGAGGAAACGCAATAGAGGAAACCCTCGCTGTCCTTGGCAATGGCTTCAATCCGTTGGTGGGAGGTAGGGGCGACTAGATGGATGTTATAAACGCCATGCGCCTTTGCGATATCGCAAATTTCATCCTGTTCCTCATAAGGCAGATCAGGGACAATTACGCCGTCAATGCCATGCTCTTGACACAGGCTGAAAAAGCGTTCTTTGCCAAATCGGAAGATGGTATTGATATACATCATCAGGAGCAGCGGGACTTGTGTCTTTTGGCGCAGGCTTTTCACCATTTCAAAAATTCCCACCAAGGTGGTACCGCCTTGCAGGGCGCGGAGGCTGGCTTCTTGGATGACCGGGCCTTCTGCGACTGGGTCGGAAAACGGCACGCCCAATTCAATGATATCTGCGCCTTGACGTTCCATTTCCAAGACGATGTTTTCCGTCGTGTCAAAATCTGGATCTCCGGCTGTGATGAACGTAATTAAAGCTTTTTTCTTTTCGGCTTTCAGTTCTGCAAATTTTTTGTCAATTCTATTCACTGAGATCAATCCCCCTATATCTGGCTACTTGGTAAACGTCCTTGTCGCCTCTGCCGGACAGGCAGATAACCAGGACTTGGTCAGGCTGCATGGTAGGTGCGATTTTTCGGGCGGCGGCTACGGCATGAGCCGATTCGATGGCTGGGATAATGCCTTCCACCCGGGAGAGGTATTCAAAGGCCTGCACCGCTTCTTCATCGGTGATGTCCACATAATCAGCCCGATTGGAAGCGTGAAGATAGGCGTGCTCTGGGCCAATGCCTGGGTAATCCAAGCCGGCGGAAATGGAGTAAACCGGGTCGATTTGGCCCTCTTCATTTTGTAGGAATAGGGATTTCATACCGTGGAAAATACCGGTGGAACCTTTGGCCATGGTGGCGGCATGCTCATGGGTGTCGACGCCGCGGCCAGCCGCTTCCGCACCGACTAAGCGAACAGAGGTATCGGGAATGAAATCATAGAACATGCCGATGGCGTTGGAACCGCCGCCGACACAGGCAACCACACAATCTGGTAGCTTTCCATCCAGTTCCATTACCTGAGCTTTGGTTTCCTCGCCGATGATTTTATGGAAATCACGCACCATCGTTGGATACGGGTGAGGGCCAACGGCGGAGCCGATCAGGTAAAACGTATCCTCGATGTTGGTGGCCCAGTCGCGGAACGCCTCGTTGATGGCATCTTTTAGGGTGCTGGTGCCGCTGTGAACAGCAGTCACTTTTGCGCCCAGCAGATTCATTCGGTAAACATTGAGGGATTGACGCTCCATATCCTCCGCGCCCATGTAAACCTCACATTCCATACCGAACAGGGCGGCTACGGTTGCGGTGGCTACGCCGTGCTGTCCAGCTCCAGTTTCCGCGATAATCCGCTTTTTTCCCATTTTCTTTGCCAGAAGCGCTTGCCCCAGGGCGTTATTGATCTTATGGGAACCAGTGTGATTCAAGTCTTCCCGTTTGATGTAAATCTTTGCCCCGCCCAGGTCATGGGTCATCCGCTCGGCAAAGTACAGGCGGGACGGCCGTCCAGCATACTCGGCGAATAGGGCGGAAAGTTCAGCCCGGAATTCCGGGTCGTTTTTATAATGGGCATAAGCTTTTTCCAGCTCATGCACCGCATTCATGACGGTTTCGGGGACATATTGTCCGCCGAATTCTCCAAATCTTCCAATCTTACTCATGTGTATCTCCTTCTATCTGTCAGTTCTCAAATTGTGTTGTCAGCCGCCCGGACCGCTTCCAGAACGGCCAGCATTTTTCTCGGATCCTTCCAGCCATCAGTCTCGATCCCACCGGATAAGTCGACGCCATAGGGATGAACGGTGGCAATGGCCTGAGGGATATTTTCCGCATGCAGTCCACCGGCCAGGAAAAATGGCTTTTGAATCTGGGTCTGCCGGATCAAATCCCAGTTAGCGGTTTGACCGCTGCCTCCATAGCTCCCTGGAACAAAACTGTCCAGTAGCAAGGCGTCCACGGGCAGGCGGTCTGCCTGCTGGATATCCCTGGAAGCCCGCACCCGCACGGCTTTCCAGATTTTTTGATGGGGAAGACGTTTGCGGAGTTCTCGGATCTCCGCTTCCGTTTCTTCTCCGTGAAGCTGAATCACTTGGAGCCTGGCTTCCTTTGCAATGGAGCAGAGGGAATCCAGAGGCTCGTTGACGAACACACCAACAGTCGCAGCCGGAAGCTTGAGACGGCTGACCAGCGCTGCCGCCTGGGAAGCAGTGATCTGCCTGCGGCTGGGAGCGAACACAAAGCCGATATAATCCGGATGGGTTTTGTTGATAAAATCCATGTCTTCCGGGCGGCGGATCCCACAGAATTTTACTGCTGTCATGGCTTCACCCGCCCTTATACCAGTTTGCGTAGGTTCTTTAAGGTTTCGGAAATATTTCCGCTGCGCATCAGGGTTTCCCCGATTAAAACTGCGTCGGCTCCATTAGCGTGGACCGTGCGCATATCGTCGCTTGTAGCGATACCGCTTTCCGCCACCACGATGCATTGTTCTGGAATATAACTGGCCAGTTGCTCCGTGGTGTTCAGGCTTACGTCGAAGGTTTTCAGGTTGCGGTTGTTGATACCGATGATACGGAAATCGGATTCCAGCACCCGGTCCAGCTCTTCCCGGTTATGAACTTCCGCCAGGCAGGAAAGCCCCAGACCATAGGCGATATTCTTGAACTTTTCCATGGTTTCGGAATCCAGCAAAGCGGCGATCAATAAAATCGCATCCGCTCCCAGCACCTTGGCTTCATAAATCTGGTAGGGATTGATGATGAAATCCTTGCGCAGCAAGGGGAGTGCGACCTCTTGCCGGATTGCTTTCAGGTAATCGCTGCTGCCCTGAAAATAGTGCTCTTCGGTTAGTACGGAAATCGCGTTAGCGCCGGCGGCTTCATATTCCTTGGCGATGGCGACAGGATCAAAGTTTTCGCAGATCAGCCCCTTGGAAGGGGAAGCTTTCTTTACTTCGGCGATTACCGACAGGGACGGCTGTTTCAAGGCGTCATAGAGGCAGATGCAGCTGCGTTTATCGTGAAGGGCAAGGTTTTTTATATCGTTCAGGGAGATTTGCGCTTCTTCCCTTGCCAGTTGTTCGTTTCGTTTCGTAACAATTTGGTCTAAAATCATTTGATTTCTCACACCTTTCCAATGATTCTTTTATTGTATCACGAAAAGGATCGGTTTTTGTTGCTAGTTTGTTTCCTTTTTTCGTTGGTAAAAGTTTTCAGCTCTTCCAGCTTTCTCAATGCCGCTCCTTGGTCAATGGAGGCTTGAGCCATGCGGATTCCTTCTTCCACACTGGAAGCCTGGCCGCCGATGTATAGGGCGCAGGCAGCATTGAGAACCACGATGTTCCGCCGCGGG
This sequence comes from Clostridiales bacterium, assembly GCA_022801595.1. Lineage (GTDB taxonomy): Bacteria > Bacillota > Clostridia > Oscillospirales > Acutalibacteraceae > UMGS1071. The sequence continues at coordinate 160,044 of JAAWSO010000001.1, forward strand.
CCGGGAACGCCGTTCAAAAGCTCCAAGGTGATGGCGGCGTTTTCTTCTGCGGTGCCCCCTGCCAGATCGTCTGGTTTTGCCAGCTCCATGCCATAATTCCTGGGGTCCAGCTCATACCGTTTGAGGCGGTTTTCCCGGATTTCTAGTACTTTGGTGGTATCACAAACCGTGATTTCATCCAGGCCATCGTTGCCGTGTACGATCATGGCTCCTCGGATGCCTAGATTTTGTAACACGAGCGCCATCGGCTCCATTAAGGTTTCGTCATAAACACCCAAAAGAATGAATTCCGCCAGAGCAGGGTTGCAAAGAGGGCCTAACAGATTGAATACCGTCCTTACACCGGATTCCCGGCGGGCGGTAGCGGCGAACCGGAGGGAGCCGTGGAATTTAGGGGCGAACAGGAAGGACAGGCCGCAAGTGTGCAAACACTGGTTGGCTTGGTCTGGGGTTAGGGCAATGTTGACGCCTAAGGCTTCCAATACGTCAGCCGCCCCGCTTTTGCTGGACACACTGCGGTTTCCGTGTTTGGCGACCGAAAGCCCCGCTCCCGCCACGACAAAGGATGCTGTGGTGGAAATATTGAACGTATTTGCCATATCGCCGCCAGTGCCGACGATATCCACCGAATGGGTAGATTCCGGTACGGTGGCCGCCCTTTGCCGCATGGCTCGGGCAAAGCCGGTCAACTCCGGGATGGTTTCGCCTTTCATCCGAAGGGCAATCATAAAGGCGCTGATTTGGGAGTCGGTGGCGCCGCCGCTCATGATGCAGTCCATGGCGTCCAACGCTTCTTCCTCGGTCAGATCCTGCCGGTCGATTACTCTGGAAATGTAAGGTTTTAAAGCAGTCCGTTTTTCGGGAGGAATCCTGCTTTGGCCGGATGGAAGGGAGATAACGGGAAGTTTTGCTACCTGGGTCAGGAAGTTTTCCAAAATGGTCTTGCCGCAGTCGGTCAGAATAGATTCGGGATGGAACTGAACGCCATAAGTGGGATGTTCCCGATGGCGCAGCGCCATAATTTGACCTTCCTCATCGAATGCAATGGCTTCCAAACAGGTGGGAACGGTATTCTCATCCACGATCAGAGAATGGTATCGAGCCACTGGGATGGTATCCGGCAGATTCTTGAAAATTGGCGTTTTATTTTCAATGGAAATTTCGCTGGCCTTGCCATGCATCAGTTGACGGGCGCGGACAATGGTTCCGCCAAAGGCCTGGCCGATGGATTGATGCCCCAGGCAAACCCCTAAGAGGGGGATTTTTCCGCTGAATGCTTGAATTACTGGAATGGTAATACCTGCGTCTTTGGGATAGCCAGGGCCAGGGGAGAGGATGATAGCGGATGGATTTTTTTCCCGGATTTGATCCAGGGTGATTTCGTCGTTGCGTACCACTTCTATATCAGGGTAAAGCTGGCCGATGGCTTGGTATAAATTATAAGTAAAGGAATCGTAATTATCGAGGAGTAAAATCATAAAGAGACTTCCTTTCTTTCGGGGGGTTATAGCTTGGCGGCTTCCTGGATGGCGTTGATCACAGCAAGCGCCTTATTTTGCGTTTCGGCAAATTCCTTTTCCGGCACCGAGTCGGCCACAATACCGGCGCCAGCCTGCACATAAGCCTTTTGGTTTTTAAATAAGACGGTACGAATGGCGATGCAGGTGTTAATATTCCCGTCAAACCCAAGGTAGCCCACCGTACCGCCGTATAAGCCGCGGCGTTTGTTTTCCAGCTCATCAATCAATTCCATAGCCCGCACTTTGGGGGCGCCAGACAGGGTGCCGGCTGGAAGAACTGCCAGCAAGGCATCAATGGCGGTTTTGTCGTCCCGAAGTTTTCCTTGGACATCGCTGACCATGTGCATAACCTTGGAATACCGCTCGATTTTCATAAAGTCAGTTACATCTACCGAACCAAACTCGCAGATTTTCCCAATATCGTTGCGCCCGAGATCCACCAGCATGGTGTGCTCCGCTCGTTCCTTGGGATCGGCTCTGAGGCTCTGCTCCAGATTTTGATCCTCCTCCGGCGTTTTTCCCCGGGGCATGGTGCCTGCAATCGGCTTGGTAAACACAACCCCGTTCGTAACATTTACCAGCATTTCTGGAGACGCCCCAGCGATTTGGTAGTCGGGATGTTTGAAGAAATACAGGTAAGGGGAAGGGTTGGTAGCGCGGAGCATGCGGTACACGTCAAACGGTTCTGGGGGCTGATCCAGTTCAAACCGTTGGGACAGCACAATTTGGAAAATGTCCCCGCCGAGAATATGCTCCTTGGCTTTTTCCACATTGTCCAGAAAATCCTGTTTTGTCACGTTGGAACGTACCTGCAAATCTCCCGTCGGCTTTCTGGATTTGGGCGCTGGAACGTAGGATCTCAGGATTTCCGCCAATTCCTCCGCCCGTTTTTCACAGGCGCGATATTGGGTTTCCGTGTCGCCTTTTTGAGAGATATTTAAGATGATGACGGCCTTATTGCTTAAGTGGTCAAAGGCGATGATCTCATCGTACAAAAATAAGTGGCAGTCGGGCATATCTAGATCGTCCTCGGGAGGGTTTGTCAATTTTTTTTCCATGTAACGGACGGTATCGTAAGCAAAGTAGCCGATCAAGCCGCTGGTCAGCTTAGGCTGATCCGGGAAAACGGCAGAGTGATACTCTTCCATGAGACAAGAGAGGAAAGCGATGGGATTTTCAATGGGGCTTTTTGTCGATGTGCCGTCCCGACGGAAGGAGAGGAAGCCGTTTTTCATCATAATCTCCGCTTTAGGCCGGATGCCGATGTAGGAGTAACGGCCCCACTGTTGGGAATTTTCCACGCTTTCCAGAATAAAACAAGTTTCTTCATTTTCTTGGAGCGCATGAAAAATATGGATCGGCGTGCAGGTATCGGATAACACTTCCCGGAAAACCGGAGCCAGCCGATGGTCGGTCAAGGCTTTCTGTACGTCAGGTAAAGTTGGATACAGCATTTCTTAAATTCTCCTTTCGGTTGCTTCGGCTGGAGATGTTAGGAAATAAAAAAGAGCCTATCTTCCCCAGCAATCATTCGTTGCTTTTCGGGACGATAGACTCGTGGTGCCACCCAAATTCAGGAACCGGAATCCGGTTCCCCTTATTGACAGATACAGAGCAAGGCAGTTTGCTTGCCCGATATCCTTTCCTTTAACGCAGAAAATACGGCGACGGCTACTGACATCCCTCGTCGAGAGTTTCACCATGCTCCTCACAAACCCATTCGCAGACAGCGTATGGGCCGGCTTTCCATCCACCGCCGGCTCTCTGTACCACCGTTTTGCCTGTTACTTACTTTTGCTCATCGGATTTTTTTCTATTATCTTATGCAATTGTGTTTGAAACTGTTTTTATTTTACACCATCCCCAAAAACTTTGTCAAGTACTTTTTACCAGTTCGGGCGGCGAACAGCCAATCGTTTGTGTTTCACTTGGCGGGCAGGGAATTTCTTCTTTATTGCGGCGTTTAGATTTTTTGCCCATACTTCTGTTGAACCCAGAGGACAAATGGAGCGTTTTCTCTTGCCTTTCTCAAAAAGTTGTAGGGCGGAGGGAGCCCCGTGTGGTTCTTCATAGATAGAAGCCGCCTACCCGTTAAATTCCTTTAAGACGATTATTTTTGGAAAATAAAAACCGCTAGGAAAACTTTCCTAGCGGTCTGCTGATTGGTGGGAACAATAGGGCTCGAACCTATGACCCTCTGCTTGTAAGGCAGATGCTCTCCCAGCTGAGCTATGCTCCCAGATTCCTGTCGTTTTCGATAAGCTCTCTTGACGACGTGTATTATCTTATCATGACTTTCGGAATCTGTCAACACTTTTTTCAAAAAAACTTGGAAAAAGTTTATTGATTTTGTTTTTTCAATGCTTCCATACCGAATTTGCAGAAGGAATTCATACAACAAATGTCGCATTTGGGGTTGCGGGCCACGCAAACGGCACGTCCATGGAGCACCAGACGATGACAGAAATCATTGGATTCTTCTGGAGGCAGCAGAGCCCGCAGGTCTTTTTCTACCTTTAAGGGTACGGTGCTGTCTGTCAGGCCAATTTTGCCAGTAATGCGAATGCAGTGGGTATCCGTGACCACGGCTGGTTTGTGATAGATGTCGCCCACAATCAAGTTGGCGGTTTTCCGACCCACTCCTGGGAGTTTGGTAAGGGTTTCCACCGTATCGGGCACAATGCCCGCATATTCGTCCTTGAGCACTTTACACATGGCGAAAATATCCCGGGCTTTGGTTTTATATAGGCCACAGGAGCGGATCAACTCGGCGATTTCTTCCTCGGAGCCGTTGACATAATCATCCAAGGTAGGGAACCGGGCGAAAAGAGCGGGTGTCACCAGGTTAACCCGGGCGTCCGTACATTGAGCGGAAAGCCGGGTGGCAATCAGCAATTCCAGTGGATTGGTGTAGGTCAGGGAGCAAGTAGCGTCTGGATATTCTTTTTTCAAGGCCTCCACAGCAGCCAAAGCACGTTGCTTTTTTGTCATAAGAAAAGCTCCTTCCAGTTTTCTTTTTTTATTGTATCGCAAAATTCCCATGGGGGCAAGCCCCAAGACAGCAACCGATTTCAAGATCGTCCTCTCAGAAACTAGGCGGCGTGAAGGAGGATACTTTGATCTTCTGGCAAGTTTGCTTGGGATAATGGACGAAATTTTAGAAAGAACTCCATGCTAATCTCGCGTTATTTCGATAGGTTTCAAAATATTTTCTTGACAGGAAGCGAGTGGATCTGATATCCTATATTTAGAATATTATCTAAATAGAAACGGGAAGGAGAGGATGGGATTGGGGTTTCAGGAAAGCATCAAAGCGTTATCCCACCCGACCCGGCGAAAAATTCTCAAGCTTTTGAAGCGAGGACGGATGTCAGCGGGGGAAATCGGGGAGCATTTTCAGATGACAGGGGCGACGATTTCCCATCATCTTTCTATTTTAAAACATGCTAATTTAATCAGCTGTGAAAAAGAAGGCACCTTCATTTATTATGAAATTAATCTATCGGTAATGGAGGAACTATTCGCTTGGTTCCAGGATTTTTTGAAGGAGGGGGAAGCGTATGAAACAAAAAATAAAAATGGTCAATAAAATCTTTTGGGTATTCCCAGCGGTGGGCATGGTGGTTGCCGCGGTGGCTTATCCATTTTTACCCCAGCAGCTTGTCACTCACTGGGATTTTTCCGGGCAGCCAGACCAAACCATGCACAAAGCTTTTTTGTTTGTAATTCCATTGGTGCTGGCATTCTGTGTTTTTGTGTTTACCTGGCTTCCGGCCAGGGATCCCAAAGGAAAAAATTACGCTAAATTTCAAAAAGAAAATACGATTTTACAAGTCCTGTTTTTCTTGATTTTACTGGGTGCTGAAATCATTACGATTGTGTATGGGTTGGGCTCTCCAGTCAATGTAAAGGTGATCGTATCGTTGGCGCTGGGCGGCTTTTTTGTGATCCTGGGGAATTTGCTGCCAAAATTTAAGCCCACCGCATTTACTGGAATCCGAACTCCTTGGACTCGAAAAAACCCAGATGTCTGGACGAAAACCCACCGGGTGGGCGGAAAGATCTTTATGGCGAGCGGGGCTTGTATCATGGCGGCTGGTTTGGTGCCGACCGGATGGAGCATTGCTCTGTTTGTTGTGGCGATTGCGGCGATGATGGTCGTGCCGCTGGTATATTCTTATGTGGCGTTCCGAAAAGAAAATGAGGGAAAAAATTAAGGGAGGAAACATTGGATTTTTGTAGTATATTTTTATTGCGTTCCCTCCAGAATCCGTGTATAATGAAAAACAAAATATGTTGCTTAGAGAGGTAATCAAATCATGTACCAAGAGATAATGGACACCATTGGGTTTGTAACTGGCTACGACAAAGCGGTCGGGGAAGCAATGAACCAGGAGCTGAAACGTCAGCAGCGGAACCTGGAATTGATCGCTTCTGAAAATCTTGTTTCCCCTGCGGTGATGGCGGCAATGGGCAGCATCCTCACCAACAAGTATGCGGAAGGTTATCCCGGCAAACGCTACTATGGAGGCTGCCAATATGTGGATATTGTGGAGGATATTGCCCGCAAGCGCGCTTGCGAATTGTTTGGCGCCGAATATGCCAATGTACAAGCCCATTCCGGCGCCCAGGCCAATATGGCGGTTTATTTTGCCTTGCTTCAGCCCGGCGATACGGTTATGGGCATGAGCTTGGCGGAAGGCGGCCATTTGACCCACGGTTCCCCAGTCAATATGTCCGGCAGTTATTACAATTTTGTTGCATATGGCGTCGATCCAGTAACCCACCGGATTGACTACGATAAGCTGGAAGCTCAGGCAAAAGAAGTGAAGCCAAAAATGATCGTAGCTGGCGCCAGCGCTTATCCAAGGACCATTGATTTTCCGCGTTTCCGTGAAATTGCCGACCAGGTTGGAGCCATCTTCATGGTGGATATGGCTCACATTGCCGGTTTGGTGGCGGCAGGGGTTCACCCAAATCCAGTGGAGCATGCCCACATTGTGACCAGTACCACTCACAAAACCTTGCGCGGTCCTCGCGGCGGTTTGATTCTCTGCGGCGAGGAATATGCCAAGGCCATTGACAAGGCGATTTTCCCAGGGATCCAGGGCGGCCCGCTGATGCATGTGATCGCTGGCAAGGCAGTTTGTTTGGGAGAGGCTCTACAGCCAGAATTTCAGGAATATGGCCGCAAGGTAGTGGAGAATGCTAAGGCATTGGCGGAAGGCTTGACCAAGCGTGGCGTGAAGCTGGTTTCCGGCGGCACCGATAACCACTTGCTGCTGGTTGATCTGAGCGGAAGCGAACTGACGGGCAAAGAGCTGGAGCGCCGTCTGGATGACGTATATATCACCGTCAACAAGAACACCGTGCCAAACGAGCAGCGCAGCCCATTTGTGACCAGCGGCGTGCGGATTGGTACCCCCGCAGTTACGACCCGTGGTCTGAATCCTGGAGATATGGATGTAATCGCCGATTGCATTGCGTTGGCAATCCAGGATTTTGACAACAACGTGGATAAGATTCGTGGGATGGTGGAAGAGATTTGCCGCCGTTATCCGTTGTATGAGTAAAATTTTTCTTTCTATTTTTGTGGAAATGGGCGGGCGTTTTGTCCGCCCATTTATGCATGGACCATCTTTTTTTCGAATATGATAAAACCAGACAACCCTGGAAAAACAGGCAGGAGGTGAACCCATGGCGGCACCGTTAGCAGATCGGCTGCGTCCCAAAACCTTAGAGGATATGGTGGGGCAGCGGCATCTTCTCGCGCCGGGGAAGGTCTTACGCAAAATCATAGAATCGGGAGAGATCCCAAACTTGGTATTTTATGGCCCGTCTGGAGTGGGGAAAACCACCCTGGCAACCATGATTGCCCGCCAGACCAATCGGAAATTATTCAAACTAAACGGGACCACAGCGTCTACTTCCGATATCCGGGACGTGGTATCCAGTTTGGACACCCTGGAAACGGTCAATGGCATTTTGCTCTATCTGGACGAGATCCAGTATTTTAATAAGAAACAACAGCAGACCTTATTGGAATTCATGGAAAATGGACAAATCACGCTCATTGCGTCCACGACGGAAAATCCATATTTTTATGTATACAATGCGATTTTAAGCCGTTCCACGGTCTTTGAGTTCAAACCGGTGGAAGCGTCAGAGGTGGAGCAGGCGGTGGAACGGGCGTTTGTATTTCTAGAAGGGGAGCGGAAGGAAACTATTGTCCGGGAACAGGGGGTGGCGGCTTATATCGCCACAGCCTGTGGCGGTGATGTGAGGAAAGCCATGAACGCCGCAGAGCTTTGTGTGCTATCCGCAGACCGCAGCGACGGCATTTGCAGTGTAACCCTACAGCAGGCTAAGGAGGTTTCTCAGCGCAGCTCCATGCGGTATGATAAAGATGGGGAGGAGCATTACGATATCCTGTCCGCTTTTCAGAAGTCCATGAGAGGTTCGGACAGCAATGCCGCGCTTCACTATCTGGCTCGTTTGCTAGAGGCGGGGGATCTGCCTTCGGCTTGCCGGCGGCTCATGGTTTGCGCCTGTGAGGATGTGGGGCTGGCATGGCCCCAGATTCTTCCGATTGTCAAGGCGGCTGTGGATATTGCTTTGCAGGTCGGTTTGCCGGAAGCCCAGATTCCTTTAGCGGACGCCGTGGTTTTGGTAGCCAATGCTCCCAAATCCAACACAGCGTATGTAGGGATCAAGCAAGCAATGCATGACATCCACTTGGGCAAGGTAGGCAGTATTCCCCGGCAGCTACAAAATAAGCATTGTGATGGCGCGGACCGGGATCGCAATCGCAAGGGACAGTTTTATCAATATCCCCATGAATTTCCCAACCGCTGGGTGAAGCAGCAGTATTTACCGGATGAGCTGAAGGACACGGTCTATTATGAATATGGCGACAATAAAAATGAACAGGCCTTCCGCTTATATTGGGAAAAAATAAAAAATGGAACCAATCTTTAGAAATTTGCTTTGTTTTCCTTGTAAGGTGTAGACAAATGTGGTAAGATAATGCTATGTGAACGCAATAGGTGTTATGAAAGTGGAGCATTCCGATGGGAAACAGATTCTGTGGGAATCTAGTTTCCGGTTTTATGAATCCTTTAAGTTCTGAATGGTATGCCAGAAATACAGCAGGAAAACCGAGCGGCAAGGTGACTTGCGGAGTGGGCGGCCGAGATCTAAGGATTCGATACATGTGCCAAGAAAGAGGGCTGGTCACGCAGTTCTTGGTCTGGAAATGGCTGGTTTTCTTGGCAACTTCGGCATGAATCTAAATCACGAGGTGTGGAGGTATTTTAGAATGAAAAACGAAATTTTAAGAAATTTATCTTATGGAATGTATGCAATTGGTGTTAAAGGAAAAGAAAATGCCTCTGCATGCATTGTGAATACGGTCTTTCAAGTAACATCATCCCCTCAGTTGATTGCTGTGAGTATGAATCACAACAATTATAGCCATGACTGTATTGTAGAACATGGGATGTTTACGGTGTCGGTACTGTCAGAGGATACGCCGGGCACGGTGATCGGTGCATTGGGCTTCAATTCTGGGCGGGATAATTATAAGTTGGGAAATATCCGGCACAAGGTGCTCCAGGAGGGTGTTCCAGTTATTAAGGAGCAGTGCTGCTGCTGGATGCTCTGCAAGGTGGTTAGCAAAGTGAATACTCCGACCCATACGGTTTTTATTGCGGAAGTGGTGGCAGGAAGCGACAAGAGCCGAGGCGTGCCTATGACCTATGACTACTACCACAAGGTGATCAAGGGTCAGGCTCCGCGTAATGCTCCCACTTACGAACAACCGGAGCAGGTCCGCCATTATAATGATGGGGAAAGCTTTATTTGCACCGTGTGCGGTTACCTGTATCACGATGAGGATGTCCCGTTTGAGGATTTGCCGGATGATTGGGTTTGCCCCATTTGCGGAATGCCAAAGTCTGCGTTCAAACGGAAATAAACTTACATATGATAGGAATAGTCAGCGTGTTTCATTGACTGTTCTGTGCGGTATGACGGATACAGTCATACCGCTTTTTTATATTTTAAAATGATGACTGGAAAGAGGTGTGGTCCCTTGAATCAACAAAAGAATGCTATGTGGGCGGGCCAAATGGTTTCCCTAGAGGGGATGCGGGAACAATTGCTTTGCAGAGAATTGTGCTATATTCAGCATCACCTTTCTTACGGACAGATGCGTACCGGACAGAACATTCTCCGCAAGCTCTTGGGAGGCGCTAAGGGGGAGTGCTTTGTAGAAACACCGTTTTGGTGTACCTATGGAAATCGAATTACCGTGGGAGAAAATTTTCGTGCCAGTCATCACCTAACGATCTTGGATGCGGCACCAGTTACCTTTGGGAACCACGTGTGCGTAGGTCCTAATTGCCGTTTTCATACGGCAGGATATCCACAGTATGCTGGGAGATATGCCTTTGCTTCGCCGATCACGGTGGGGAATCGGGTGTGGATTGGCAGCGGCGTTACGGTATTGCCGGGCGTTTCGATTGGAGATGGCACTGTTGTCAGCGCAGGAAGTGTGGTGACAAGCGACCTTCCGCCTGGTGTGGTGGCGGCAGGCAATCCCTGCCGGGTGATCCGTTTTCTCACCGAAGGAGAACGGGGATGTTGGAAAAACTAAGGAAGAAGGGGGAGATGCGCTCCCCTTTTTTATGCACAGAATCACCCAGCCTGGATATGATAGATAGTAGGAGCCATCCAAGGATTTTTCGGAAAGGGAGTACATGGTTATGGAACAGTTTATTTCACTCGCTCAACTGCCCGTTGGCGGAATCGCCCGGGTCAAACAGCTTTTGTCAACTGGAAGTATGCGCAGACGCTTGCAGGATATTGGTTTAATCGAAGGCACCCAGGTGCGCTGTGTGCAGAAAAGCCCGGCGGGAGACCCGATTGCCTATGAAATTCGTGGCGCGGTGATTGCGCTGCGCACCGACGATTCCTCACAAATTTTGATCCAGCCTTCGGAATAAGGATACCTGGCTGATCAATTGCAGATGAGGTGATACCAATGAACGACCGAAAGAAAAAGACTATATGTCTGGCGGGAAACCCGAATGTGGGCAAGAGCACCGTATTTAACGCGCTGACCGGGAGCAACCAGCATACAGGAAACTGGGCGGGGAAAACCGTCTCCAATGCCCAGGGAAAATGTGTGCATGGGGAGACGGAATATACCATTGTGGATTTGCCCGGCACCTATTCCCTGATGGCCCATTCTGCTGAGGAAGAGGTGGCCCGAGACTACATTTGTTTTGGGGAAGCGGATGTAGTGGTGGTGGTTTGCGACGCTACCTGTTTGGAACGAAACTTAAATCTGGTGTTGCAAACCATGGAGATTACCAGCAATGTGGTGGTTTGTGTCAATCTGATGGACGAGGCAAAAAAAAAGAAGATCATCATTGACTTGGATCAACTGGAAACCAACTTGGGGGTGCCAGTCATTGCAACCACAGCACGCAGCAAAAAGGGGCTGGATACCTTGTTGAATACGGTGGATGATGTGGTGTATGGACGGAAAGGCAAAGCGCCCCGCCCAGTACGGATGCGGTATGTTAAGCAATTGGAGCAGGCGGTGGATCTGCTGCAGCCTGCCGTTGAAAAAAAGTTAGGTGGAAAATGGAATAGTCGTTGGATTTCCCTCAAGCTGTTGGATGACGATGAAACCATCCTAAAAACATTCCTCCAGTTTTTGGGGGAGGATATCACTCAGGATCCACAGGTCAAGGAAAAACGAGAGCAAGCGCAGCGACAATTGCAGGATTGTGGCATTCCCTTGGATTTGGTCAAGGATAAAATCGTTTCCTGCTTTGTGATTACAGCAGAAGGGATTTGTGCGGATTGTGTCACATTTTCCGGTAGCTGCCATGCCCGGGATCGAAAAATTGACCGGATTTTAACCAGTAAACTGACGGGAATTCCCATCATGCTTTTGATGCTGATGCTCATTTTCTGGCTGACGATTAGTGGGGCGAACTATCCATCCCAACTGCTGTCTGACGGGCTATTTTGGGTGCAGGATCGTCTTACCGATTTTTTCCACTGGCTCCAGGCGCCGGAATGGCTGCATGGTATGTTGGTCTTAGGGGTATACCGGGTTCTGGCGTGGGTAGTTTCTGTTATGCTGCCGCCGATGGCGATTTTCTTCCCGCTGTTTACTCTGCTGGAAGATTTCGGATATTTGCCTCGAGTGGCTTTTAATTTAGATAAATATTTCAAAAAAGCCAATGCCTGCGGCAAACAGGCCTTAACAATGTGTCAAGGATTTGGCTGTAATGCCGTAGGCGTTGTGGGATGTCGGATTATTGATTCCCCTAGGGAGCGGCTCATTGCTATGGTGACCAATAATTTTGTTCCCTGCAACGGACGATTGCCGCAACCACAAAATGGGAAACAAAAAAGCAAGATGGGAGTGCCCCAATCTTGCTTTTTGATTGATTACTGGTTTTCATTCATATTTATCGTTTCCAAAGGAAAGGTCATCCCAATGTTCTTCGGTTGGTTTCGGTTGGTTGATAGAGCAGACTCCGCCCTCACATTGTATTTGGAACTTCTCTACCATTTGTCTCAGAAGCTGTGCCTGACCGGAAAGTTCTTCACTGGCGGCAGCGCTTTCTTCAGAAGTAGCCGAGTTGTTTTGTACAACCATGGAGATTTGGGAAATACCGTCGGAAATTGTGTGGATTAAATTCGCTTGTTCGTGGGAGGCTTTCGAAATACTTTCCACATTTTCCATGACTACTTGTGTTCCTTGCACCACGGAAGTTAAGGATTGCTGAGCGGTTTGTGTCAAAGACGAGCCGTTGGAAATGGCTCTCATGGATTTTTCAATCAGAGCAGTAGTATTTTTAGCGGCTTCGGCGCTTTTGGAAGCCAAGTTGCGGACTTCGTCCGCAACTACGGCAAAGCCTTTGCCGGCCATTCCAGCCCGGGCGGCTTCCACAGCAGCGTTGAGCGCCAGAATATTGGTTTGGAATGCAATATCTTCAATGGTTTTGATGATATTTTCAATTTCGGAGGAACATTGACTGATCTCATTCATTGCTAAGACCACATGTTCCATTTGTTCGTTGCACTTTCCGATTTGCTCACCAACCCGATTCGTTTCTGCACTAGTTGTGGTTGCATTTTCTGCATTTTGCTGGATTTGCTCGGATACGGTGTGTAAAGTCATATTGAGTTTTTCGACTTCGGAAGCTTGTTCCGTAGCGCCTTGAGCCAAAGCCTGAGAGCTGTTGGAGAGATGAGCCGAGCTGACATTCACTTGCTCTGCCGCGTCTTGAATATTGCACATAGTTTCATTGAGGTCATGTAAAATAATCTCAAGGGATTTTTGAATCGGAATGAAGTCGCCGATATATTCGATGTGCTCTTTTGGGGTTAGGTCACCGTGGGAAATGGCGCTGAGCGAGTCAGAAATATCAGAAACATATTGTTGCAGAGTCAAAACAGAGGAGTTTAGACTGTTCGTCAACACACCAATTTCATTTTTGCTCTCAATATCAATATGAAAATGCAGATTGCCTTGGGACAGTTGCTGGCTGGATTTGGTGATTATTTGAATTGGGGACACAATTTTCTTAAATGTGTAATGAACCAGCAGCATGCAGACTATGATGACCAGTGCGATGGAGACGCAGGAACAGACCAGGGTAACAATGATGGCAATATTGAGAATGGCTTCCTTCTCTATAACCAAGTCGTTGGTAATGGTTTTTACTTCTGCCAGCAGGCTCATGAGTTTGTTGACGTTGGTTTTGGTTTCATTGAGATATTGATCTTTGGCACGCTCCGGGTTGGTTTTGTTCAGCTCTAGAATCTCCGTGGCAGAGTCGTGGATTTCTTCGTGGATGGGCTTCATTTCTTCAATCAGCGTACCAAGTTGTGGATCCAGCAGGGAATTTGGATCCGTTCCGTAGAGCCATTGACCTAAGTCGCAGGCAGTGCAGTCGGTACTACCCGTAAATTCCGTACCATAGTTAATAGCGGAACTGAGGTTTTCAATCCAGCTATAATGAGCTTTTTCCGCACCTAACGCCAAAGCATTAATATTGGTTGCCTTTGTTACAGAGTTATTGGTGGCGGAAATGAGTGAGATTCCCGTGATAATGGTAGCGGCGCAGATCAAAACCATGAGAAGAATGGCAGATACGCGAATCCAAATTGCTTTTTTAATTGAATGTGTTTTTGTCAAGATGATTTCCCCTCTTTTCTAGCATCATTGAGCAACAATAATGTATCTCATTTTTACAAACATAATATGAATAATAAAAACGATCTTACTTTCTATATTATACTTGAAAAGAAGAAAAATTTCAATCAAAATCTAAAAAACATGAAAAACAATTGTAGAAAATTGCAAGATGATTCAATAATATCGCTGATTATAAGGAAATATTGCTAAAATAAATCTTGTATTTTTGCATAATTTTAACAATTTATTAGGAAAAGGTAAAAATTTGTAAAAAATTTCCATCCCAATGGATATTTGGAACAATAAAAGACCAAAAAGGTATACATTCTTTACGGTCAAATAATTCACTATAGTGGATCGGAAAAACAAAAAAAGAAAGACAAGATTCAGCGATTGATTTCGTATTTTCTGAAATAAAACATGATGATGTGTTATGTTCTTTTTGAAGCTGTTCGGTGTCTTGTGTTAATTCCTCTAGTCTCAGGTTGATTTGCTGAATTAGCCTTGGGCTAGGCTCGCTATGCGCTAAAATATCAAGAAATCGCTGGATTTCCCTCTGATTGTTCTGAATTTTTTGCACAACGCTTGGATGGAAACGCTGTTTTGTTTCTTTTTCATAATTTCGTTTCAGACGGCCTAAAACAACCGATAACTCGGATTTTTTGGGAGAAATGGGGGGGAGATGCTGCAAAATTAAGCGGTCTGTTTCTGGTCCAGAGAGATTTGGGCAGGAACAACAAGAAACACCATTCCGAAGCTTCGTGCTGCAAATATAATCAAATTTTTCTGGCTGCCGGGAGCGAGATTTGGCAAACATGGCTTTGCCGCACTGCGTACAGATGATTTTCCCAGAAAAAAGAGCGTTGGTTTGCCGGGAGGAAATGCGGGCAGCGGCTGCGGAACCCTGTTCCAAAAGAGATTGCGCCTGAATCCATCGCTGTCCAGTCAGCAGGCCCGGATGATTGCCCACCGCAATAATCCATTGATCTTTGGGCTGGCGGGGGGCGTGTTTTTTCGTGTAATTCCGTTTATTATAGGCCAGCAAGCCGGATTGAGAAGAACATTCTTCTTCGCGAAAACAAACGTCTGAGCCTTGGGACAGAAAATAGCGGCGGGCATCGGAATCCGCTTGGCAATACACCGGGTTGGATAAAATTTCCTTGAGACCAGGGAGGGAATAGGGCTTGCCAGAACGGTTCCGAATGTGATGCTGCTCTAAGTAGGAACGCACGGCAGAAATGGATTTTTTTTGATAAAATTGCTCAAAGATGGTGGAAACGATATCCAGCTCTTGGGGACATTCCCGGAGCTGGCAGGAAAGCTTTCGTTTGCCATCCATTAGAATTTCCCGGCGATGTTCCGTGGAAAACCCCAGGGGAGTAGTGCCCCCGAGCCACCGGCCGGTCCGGGCCAGCATCATCATGTTGTCCCGGACTCGTTCAGCAATGGTTTCCCGCTCCAATTGGGCAAATACGGAAGCCATGTACATCATGGCTTTCCCCATAGGATTGGAGGTATCAAATTGTTCCTTGATGCAGAGAAAGGAAATTTGCCGCTGGTTCAGCTCTTCAATCAGGGTGGAAAAATCGCTGACATTCCGGCTGATCCGATCCAGCCGGTAGCAGACCAAACAGTCAAATTTTTTTGCCCGCATATCTTGCAGCATTTTTTGGAATTGAGGACGTTTTCCATTTTTGCCGGAAAAACCTTCATCCTCATAGATAAGCAAATCCGATTCCTCCCATTCATATTGATGGCGGGTCAAGTATTGCCGGCATAGTTCAATTTGGTTTTCAATGGATTCTCCTTTTCCCGTGTATACCGATTTCCGGCTGTAAATGGCAATCTTCATGGTTGCTCCTCCTTGTCCGTTCATAGGGTCTTGTTGATAGCTATGCAGGAAGAGCGGAAAATAGAGAAAAAGAAAACATGCAAACCAAGTTGGTCTGCATGTTTTTTATCATAATTCTCGTTTAAAATGCTCCCCGACTTCCATCAATTCACCCAGCGTAGAAATTTCCGCCCCGGACCGGAGGATAAAATCCTGAACATTCTTGGGCAAGGAGGAGAAATATTCCCGCAGTTCGGAATTTCGGGTGTAATAATTCCATTCCATCGCTATCACCTGGAAGTAGTATGAACCAAATCCTAGTTCGGCATAGCTGGAAAAATGCAGAAAAATATGCAGCTTCCCATTTAAAATCGAAAGCCGCATAAAATTCTAGGACGATTTCAAACATTTAGTGCTCGTGGCCGTGGTGATGCTGGGTTTCTTCCATAACCCGGAAGCAATGGGAGGCAGTCAGGCTTTGGCCATCGTATTCTCCCTCTTTCTTTTGCTCTCTGCGCACTCGCGCGATCAGGCAGTAAAGACCGGATTTGTCCGGGGTGATGTGGAATTGTCCCTTTTCGTCGGAAACCACTTGGGTTTCGACCAAACCGTTTTCCGATTGATAGATCAAAACCGTTTCATTTTGAGGAGCTGGCTGATCCTCCACCATCAGTTGGAAGGTAATTTCGTGGTTAACGATGTATTTGGGGCCGGTGGTAGGCAGCAGGCTGATTGCAAGGCCTGGAATGTGATACATCTGGGTTTCGTGGTGATGTCCCACGGAAATGCAGGTGGTCGCATATTGGCAATAGTCCAAAACCTCATCGGCGTCTGGATTTTCTACCCGGCTGCCTCTCTTGTAGCGGTCGGCGCCATACCGGGCATAGCAGTTATCATAGTGGGTGATAATGGTGTAAAAACCTTCCTGGTCAGTGTCGGCGGTCAGGTCAAACCAAAAATCGCCGCCTTCTTCCACCTTGGCTTCCACAAAGGTGCCGTCTGGGGCATAGGCGCGGTACGTCAGCTCATTCATCCGCGGCAGACCGTCTACCTCCATGTTGTGACCCCATTTCAATTTTGCCATAATTGGATCACCAGCATGGTAGTGAGAGGGATAGTATTCCAACCAACCTTCATGTCCGTAAACCAAGAGATCGGTTGTGTCGCGAACCATCTTTTTTTGTTCCATTGTATCTGTCATTCCTTCCTAAATTCTTCTTTTGCCAACTTTCAGTTTATCACGTTGTCCAATATGGTTCAATTTGTTATTGATTAAATTTTTTTAATAAGAAGGGAGAAACCAAAGTTTTTGGGTACAGTTGCAAAGGAGGTTGGATTTTTTCACGTCTATTTTCCTGGACAGGCGCATAGAGTTAGAACAGGTGGTTTTGATCGAAAATGAAAAAGATTCCCGCCAGGGAAAATTGAGTCAGAAAAATCACCGGCAGACCAACCATAAATTTTTTTCGGGTCGTTTTATGGCGGATCCCAAGCATAGTCAGCCACATGGCCGGCGCTCCACCCAAAGCTCCCAGGCAAATCAGGGTAGATTCTCGGGTTCTCCATTTGTTTTTTTGCGCTTTGCGTTTGTCTGCCCAGGTGACCGCCATGGCCACGAGGTTGACGGTGAGCAAATAAAGAAAAAAAATGAGGTAATAAGTTGGCATGGGAAATTCTCCTGTGTGGGTCGTACAATACGGTTGACATTTGTAATATTACCTGATTTTCACAGTGGTGTCAATGTATTTTGAGAGAATCAAGAAAGGGAACATTTATGATGAAAAAATTGTTTTCCACGTATTCCATTTTGGTGGCAGTTGGTGTATTGATTGTAGTCGTAATTGTCAGTATGTGGCTAAAAGGTTCTTTGAGTCAGGGGGAGAACGGTTCTGGAGTATCTTCGCTGCCCACCGCTTCCCTGACCACGGATACGTCCGACACTCCAGTGACTCCGACTGCTGCCGATGTCGAGATGAAAGCAGTGTGGGTGCCATACATGAGTTTGGACATGAGCCGGGAAACCGACCAGACGGAAGCGGGATTTCAGAAAAAATTTGATGCGATTGTGGCCGAAGTCAAGGAGAAAGGAATGAATGCATTAATTGTACAGGTGCGTCCGTTTGGGGACGCACTTTATGATTCCAAGTTGTTTCCGTGGTCCAGTATCCTCAGTGGAACCCAAGGGGTAAATCCTGGCTATGATCCGCTGAAATATATGGTATCCGCTGCCCACAAAGCAGGACTGGAAATCCATGCATGGGTCAATCCGCTGCGGATTCAAATTAAAAACAGCCCTTCAATTTTATCTCAGGACAACCCATACAATCTTTGGAAAGACGATCCAGCCAAAGCGGGCTGGACGGTGGATTGGGGAGAGACCAGCGGCAAATATTACAACCCGGCTTATGAGGAAGTTCGGAGGTATATTGCCGACGGCGTGTTGGAGATTGTAAAAAACTATGACGTGGACGGCGTCCAGTTTGACGACTATTTTTATCCCACGACCTCGGCGGAATTTGACAAGGCCGCCTATGATGCTTATTGTGCGTCCGCACAGAAAAATGGAACGCCACTCTCCTTGCTGGAGTGGCGCAAATCCAATATCAACGCCTTGGTTTCTCTCATCTACCAGGAAATCAAGGCGGTGAAGCCGAATGTAGCGTTTGGAATTTCACCCCAAGGGAATGTCCAGAATGATGAGAATATGGGGGCGGATGTGAAAACTTGGTGTTCCACTTCCGGCTACCTGGATTACATATGCCCTCAGCTTTATGTAAATTTTGAGAATGCTTATTTGCCTTTTGACGAAGGAGCCCAAACCTGGCGTGATATGGTGACCAATTCCGAAGTAAAGTTGTATTACGGAATTGGGTTGTACAAGGCCGGCTCTGATGTGGACAGTGGAACTTGGAAAAATTCCAACGACATCCTGGCCAGGCAGGTTTCCCTGGGGAGGCAGCTGAAGGGAGACGGATTCATGTTTTATTCCTATGACTATCTTAACAATCCCCATACTAAGCAGGAGGTAGAAAACGTTATGAAGGTGTTGTAAGCTGGGGAGAACGAGAATCGCTAAGATTTCAAGGATAGGATGAGACAATGCAGGAAATATAGAGTTTTCACAAACTATGGTTTTTATCACGATTATCTAATTTTTAGACTGTGAAATTGTATAAGGTGCGGAAAGTTAGAACAACACAAAAAACAGTTGAAAAACAGGAAAAAAGGGAGTATATTGTTATTAAAATAAAGTATTTTAATAACAATATTATATTTAGGTGGTTATTGACAGGTTATGTAGCGGTTGGGGTACTTACTGCAGAAGATAAAATCAATAAGCTATTTAATGTTGGAACTGCGTTTAATAAAGTTTACTATGACTGGATTCGGCAGTATATTTTAGATTTTATAGAGGGATCGAACCAGATGAAAAAACTAATTTTGGCATTGATAAGCGTGGGAATATTTACTTTGGTTTTAATAGGATGTACGGAAGAGGATAGGGATGTCTTATCATCAGGGCAGGGGAGTATCCAGCTTTCCACTGCCGGTTTGTCCCCAGCCAAGCACGAAGCCAGCAGACGGAACGATCAGATTACCATGGAACTTCCCCAGCAAACCTATCCGATGGATACGGATAGAATTTCTCTCACCATTCGAAACCTGGGAACCAAAGCCGTGTCTTACGGAGCGGGCGATATTACGGTCGAGGTGGAGAAGGATGGCGTGTGGTATCTCCTTCCCTATGTCAGAGGAGAATTAGATATCAGGAATATCCCACCGGGCTATGATAGCCAGGAAATAGTTTCCTTGCAGTATCAGGAACCGGATGATACCATCAACGGTACTGTGCCGGAAGTGGAAACCCAATCCTATGATTACCGCCCAGGCCATTATCGGATTGGGTTTGAAACACCAGAAATGGGTTGGGCTTCCGCAGAATTTGATTTGGTGGAATAATTTCATATTACTTTATCAACCCCCTGCTTTTCTTGCTTCGCAGCAGGAAAACGGGGATTCTTTTTGTGAATGAAAAAGTATCATCCTTCTGGGATTAATAACCCGATACAGCGTTCATCTTGCAGATCGGTCAAGAGCGCCGGCAGGATGGTTCCGCCCAGGCTGCCGGAAGCTTCCACCAGTACCGGGGTGTAATTGGGGGTATAGCCTTCCCATTGATTGGGTTTGATTTCCCGTTCAAAAAGGACTGGCTGGGTGGAACCCAGTTGGCTTTGAAAAAAAGCGCGCTGGGTCTCCTTCGTGACCGCGATCATTTCCCGGCTTCGGCGTTCCTTCACTCGGTTGGAGAGTTGATCGGGAGCGTCGCTCGCTTTCGTGCCTGGGCGGCGGGAATAGGCGAAAACATGAACCTTTGCGAAACCGATTTCCTTGGCGAACGCCAGATTTTCTTGGAATTCCTGATCAGTTTCTCCAGGAAAGCCTACCATGATATCCGTCGTGATGGCGGCGTTGGGAAAAGCGTTGCGAAGGTTCTTCACGATGGTGCGGTACTCATCGGTGTTATAGTGGCGGTTCATCCGGCGCAAAGTGGCGTCGCATCCGCTTTGCAGGGATAAATGAAACTGAGGGCAAAGTTTTGGCTGGCTGGACAAACGGGCGATAACCGGTTCCTGAAGTTGTTCCGGTTCCAGAGAACCAAGGCGTACCCGGTCAATTCCATCCACCGAACAAGCCGTTTCTACAGCGTCGCACAAATGCAGGCCTAAATCTTGCCCATAAGCGGAAAGGTTGATGCCGGTCAGTACGATTTCCCGATAGCCGTTTTCACTGAGACGCTGCACCTCCGCTTTCAAGTCATCCAACGGTTTGGAGCGAACCCGTCCCCGTGCATAGGGGATAATACAGTAGGAGCAGAACCGGTTACAGCCGTCTTGAATCTTGATAAAGGCGCGGGTACGATCATAGAAATTTTCTACGGTTATCGCTTCGAAGGAATCATCGGTTTGATGGGGCGCAATATCAATGATCCGCTGACGGGTGGAGAGGTAGCGCAGAATATGCGGAAGCAGGGAAGCGCGGTTGCGGTTGCCAAGGACAATATCGGCGTCGCTGAGTTCCTCCGCTTCATCAGGAAATGCTTGGGGCATGCAGCCGGTCAGAACGATCACGGAATCGGGATGGTTGCGCCGGGCCTTGCGAAGGGTCTGGCGGACCTTATGATCGCTGGTCGCCGTGACGGTGCAGGAATTGATCAGCACCACATCGGCTGATTCCTGTGGGCGGCTGGCTTGAAAGCCGCCTTGGATCAGTTGATTGAGCATAGCTTGGGATTCATATTGGTTGACTTTGCAGCCCAAGGTAATGACAGAAACTTTCATGTAAAATCTCCTTGTGTGGTTGCGAGAATCGAAATTACATTGGGAAAAAGGGGAAATTCGATTGACGAAACATGGAATTTATAGTATGATGAAGAGTAATTACTTAAGATAGTATTTTTAGGAAATATTCACTGATAGGAAAAAAGGGGAAGAAGCATCATGCCAAAGATGAAGGTTTTGTTATCCAGCGGACAAAAGGTCAATGATTTTGTTGCTATGGTTACGAAATATCAGTTTCCGATTCATCTGACAACCGGTCGCTACCGGATCGACGCCAAGTCTCTAATTGGTATTTTCAGTTTGAACCTATCCAAACCGGTCACTGTGGAAGTGAGCGAGGATGGGGAAGAAGTGGAGCGGCTCTTTGAAGAGTTGGCCATCTTTGAATATGTAAAAGAGTAATTCTTAGCAATGCATCATCCCAAACAGCAGGGCGCGGTAATGTGCCCTGCTGTTTTATTTAGACGTCCATGGATTCAACCTGCTCCGAGAGAGTCTCCCAATTTTCCATGCAATGATCCAATTGCTGGCGCAAGGTTTGCACCTGCTCCATAATTTCCATGGCCGCCGCATAATCGGTGGAGATTTCCGGTTCTAGGAGTTTTTCCTCCAGGGAGGAAATTTCCTGTTCTATCCGGTCGATTTCTTCTTCCGTGCGTCTCAGAGCCGAGCGAATTTTCCGTTTTTCCGCTTCCGCTTCTTTTCGGAGCTTGTAGCTGTTACCCTTGGGAGTTCGGTTAACGGATTCTGCCGTTTGTTCTTTTGGAACTTTGGTCTGGGCAGAATAATCGTCATAATTGCCTATGTACTCTACGGTGCCAGCTTCGGTTAAGGTATAAATTTTATCAGCCAGCTTGTTGATGAAATAACGGTCATGAGAGATCACCAACAGGGTGCCCTCATACTGTTGCAGCGCCTGTTCCAGCGCTTCACAGGAATCAATATCCAAGTGGTTAGTCGGCTCGTCCAGCAGGAGGAAATTATTTTGTGACAACATCAGCTTGAGCAGCAACACCCGGGCGCGTTCCCCGCCGCTCAAAGTGGAAATCGGCTTAAACACGTCTTCCCCTTGAAAGAGAAAGAGGGCCAAAGCGCCCCGTGCTTCTCCTTGGGATAAGCTGGGGTAAGCGTCCCAAATCTCGTCCAGAACGGTTTTTTGCGAATCCAATCCTTCCTGGGTTTGGTCGTAATAACCAACGTCAATGCCAGCTCCCAACTTGATTTCCCCTGTGGATGGGGGGGTTTGACCAAGCAAAGTTTTAAAAAGGGAAGTTTTTCCACAGCCGTTTGGACCAAGGAGGAAAACGCGTTCTCTCCGATGGATATTGAGGTTAGCATGTTGGAAAATTTGGGTTTGATCTAGGCGGAGAGAAACTTCCTGGGCACGCAGCACATCATTGCCGCCACGGTTGCGGATAGGGAAGGAAACCTGCATAGTATCCGCAAGGCCTTGGGGGCGCTCCAGGCAGTTTTCTTTTTCCATCTTTTCCAGGGCTTTGACCCGGGAACCAACGCTGTTGGTACTACTGGAAGCGGCTAGATTTTTTCGCACATAATCCCGCATTTTGTCAATTTTTATTTGCTGCTTTTCGTATTCCCGTTGGGCGGTTAGCTGACGTTCTTTCTTTTGCACGAGGGAAGCGCTATAGTTCCCTTTGTAAAGAAACAGCTTTCCCCGTTCCATTTCAAAAGTACGGGTTGTGATCCGGTCCAAAAAATAACGGTCATGGGAAATTACCAGAAATGCTCCATTGTAGGAGCGCAAAAAATCTTCCAACCATTCTACGGACGCAATATCCAAATGGTTGGTTGGTTCGTCTAAAAGCAAAAGGTTGGAGCCGCTAAGCAAGAGCTTGGCCAATTGTAATTTGGCTTTTTGTCCGCCGCTGAGCGCCATGACCGGTAGGGCCATTTGACTTTCGTCAAAACCCAATCCCATTAAGGCGGAACGGGCCCGCCCTCGGAAAGTCAAGCCGCCGTTGTAGACAAAAGAATCGTGGAGCTGGGCTTGCTTTTCGATCCGATCCTGCAGTTCTTGTTCGGTTAGGGAGCCGTGGCTTTGCAGCTGTTGGTTAATGTATTCCAGCTCTTCTTCCATTTGCAAAAGCGGGGCGAATACCCCCAGCACTTCCGAGAAGGCACTTATGTCCTGATCCCGGCAGACGTGCTGTTCCATGTACCCAATGACCGTTTCCCTCGCCTGGAAAATATCTCCGTTATCCTGAGAGAGTTCCCGGGTCAAAACTTGAAAGAGGGTGGTCTTTCCGGAGCCGTTACAGCCCACCAAACCAATCCGGTCATTGTCCTGTATTTCAAAAGAGACACCGCTGAAAATAACATCGGCGCCAAATGATTTTGTTAAGTTGCTTGCGCTGAGAAGAGCCATGATTTCTCCCCCTTGCCCTGATTTATTCGTATTTTTCCATTATAATCAAAAGACTGGATGAAATCAAGGGCAGAGGGGATTTTTTCGGGATGCTTCGGATTACAGGTATTGTTTCATACTTTCAATATGGTTTTGTTCGCTTTGGATATATTCCTCAGCTAAATCGCGGGCGGTGCCATGAAAACCTTCGGTTTCATTGAGCTTTTTGGTCATATCCACGATTCCCATGTTGGTGCCGTTGATCATCATTTCCGCCAAATGCTGGGTGGAATCATCGGCAATGGTGTTCATCTGGATGGAACCCCACAGGCCCACCTTTTCCATCACCCCTTCTTTTTGGGGGATCTGGTGGTTTTGGGCTAACATTTGGGCGGATTTTGCAGAGATTTTTTTATAGCTGTTGCCTTGCTGGCGGATGGCATGTTTCAGGCCTTCATCTTTTACCTTTGGCATTACCATTTGGGTCGCTTCCAAACCCATTTGCGCAGTGTGATATAGTTCTTGTAGCAAATCTGTGCTGGCGTCCTTACGTTTTTCTTTACTCATTTTGCATTCCTCCAAAAATTAATGAAATAGTAGACATTCCTATTCTTTCCCCTTGGTTCGTCATTATGTGTTTGAATCCGACGGAAGTTAGTGGTATAATAACCTGGAAATGAGGGCGGAATCTGGAATCATAATTCTGTGCTCCGGGGGCGATGATGCCCATTGCGCAATGTTTTTATGTCATATGACCGTATAAAGATGTGCGGAAGTCAGACCAAAACAGATGGAATATACGAAAGATAGATTGACTCAGTAAAAAATAGAAATGATGGACTAAAGGAGGAGTTTCCCATGAAGGTTGGAATATCGACGGCATGCCTGTACCCAATGGAAACCAAATTGGCCTTACAAACCCTGTTGGAAAAAGGTTTCCGGCATTTTGAGATCTTTTTTAATACATACCGGGAAATCCAGCCGGACTATGTGGGATATCTGAAAACCTTATTGGATCAATATGGAGCTTCGGTCAAGTCCATCCATCCCTTTACTTCAGGATTTGAGGGGATGCTGTTGTTTTCCAATTATGAAACCCGTACACAGGACGGCATGGGGTTTTATCGGCAATACTTTCGGGCGGCCAACCAGTTGGGAGCGGAGTTGGTCGTACTCCATGGACAACGGCTCCATTCCTGCTGCCACGGAAACCAGATGGGATATTTTGTACCATTTTCCCGGTTGGTACGATTGGGAAAGTTGGATGGAGTGACCGTCGTCCAGGAAAATGTCAATGGTTTTTTGAGCCAAAATCCCGAGTTTGTTCAAACGATGCGACAGGAGTTGGGAGAGGACTGTTCCTTTGTATTTGATATCAAGCAGGCGGTTCGTGCAGGAGTAGACCCCTATGAAATGTGCCGGGCGATGGGAGATCGGATTGTCCATATCCATCTCAATGACAATGACGATCATCGGGACTGTTTAGTGCCATGGCAGGGAACCATGGACTATGCGCGTCTGTTTGGCCAACTGTTTGATCAAGGATTTTCTCAGGATATTATTTTAGAAGTGTACCGGACCAATTTTGAATCCCTGGAGGAACTGTGGCAGGCGAAAGAGAAAATAGAAGTACTGCTAAAAGATTTTGGGAAAATGGTGTGAATTTTTCCCGTAGATTGTGTAGAAATGCTTGTCATGGCTCTTTTTGATATGGTATAATATCCGCAGTGAGCCTGCAGCGCGGGCATTTGGGCGCATGGGTTCCCGTGCAATTTGGCGACCGGAGGGAGCGTGCGCGACTTGCTCACCGCAGGTGTGGTATAATATCCGCAGTGAACCTGCAGCGCGGGCATTTCGGTGCATGGGTTCCCATGCAATTTGGCGACCGGAGGGAACATGCGCGATTTGCTCACCGCAGGTGTGGTATCATAACTTGGAATGCCAACGGAATCAAAGATTGCGGGAATTTCCGCATGCCTGTATCTGCCTAGCCCGGAGACCCAAGGGAGCGTATGCGACATGCCCCCTGCAGGTGCTTGGAAATACGGAGGGAATGTTTCCGTTAGGGACAAAATAGAAACCGTTGCGTAAGCAGTACATAAATATAGAGGATTGAGAGAAAGGGAGGTTGCCGGCTGATGAAATGTCCATACTGTAGTTATGAGGAAAGTAAGGTCATTGATTCTCGTCCGACGGACGAAGGAGAACGGATTCGCCGCCGCCGTGAATGTCTAAAATGCGGGAAGCGGTTTACGACCTATGAAGTAATTGAGACCGTTCCGGTGATTGTCATTAAAAAAGATAAGTCCCGCCAGCCGTTTGACCGAAACAAATTGTTGGGCGGACTGTTGCGCGCCTGCGAAAAACGTCCCGTATCCTTAGAAGTATTGGAGGATATGGTGGATGAAATCGAGTGTACTCTGCAGAACTCTATGGACCGGGAAGTATCTTCCAGCGTGATCGGCAGCATTGCTTTGGACAAACTAAAAAATACCGATGAGGTGGCATACGTCCGCTTTGCGTCGGTATACCGGGATTTCCCAGATATCAATTCCTTTATGAAAGAATTGCAGCAGCTCATTCAAGATCGGAAATAAGATCAATATCCTGGATGCCCAGGCGGTCTGCCCTGCTACCATAGCTTTAAGCGGAAAAATCTCATGAAACCCTTCGGCATGTTTTTCGGTTATTCTTATCCTGGTTTTCTTTGAAAAATCAGGAGGAAAGAAGCGGGTAGCTAGGGCTATGGTCGGCGGGAGAGAGGTGCCAGAACCAGGCCGGATCGTGGAAAAATAATGGGAACAGTAGATTATTTGTATTTTTGAATCAAGCAGCACAGGAAGCGCTATTCTTGTGCTTTTTTTATGGTTTTTTGAGAAGTTTGGAAATTTTTATATTTTTCTTATTGGGTTTTCTTTTCTTTCTTGCGATAATAAACATATAGGAATCAGAAAAGGAGGTTTTCCCATGCGTATTGACCCAATTGACCCGATTGATTTGTATTCCATACAAAATGTAAATCCTATTGTACCCGTTTCCAAAAATAAGCGGCAGACACCGAAGGCCGTGGTGACAAAGGGCAAGAATCCAAAAGAACCGGGTGGATTTGCTTCTTTGGTAGAGGATGGTTTTTCCGAATTGACCAAAGAGCGGATTGCCAAGGAGGGAGCCCAGCGGGAGGCCTTTGACCAAAAGGTGCGGGATTTGACCGAAAAGCTGGGAGATAAATTAAAGACGCCTTCCAATGAGGGGGAAGAAAAAGAGGAGCCGTAGAGGCTATAGGATATTTTCCAAAAGGGGAACTTCCGTGCTCTTGAGCTGCTCCATGTATTCGATTAATTGAGCGCACTGAACAGCGGCCTGGGATTCTTCCCCATAGGCCAGCGCAATGGGAAGAGCGGCTAGTTCCCGGTCGATGATTTCCAGCCGTTCGTGCCCCATAAACGTACACAAAGAACGGTGACACTGTCCCCAAGCTTGCTCAGCTTCCTGGCTGAGCGCTTGGGCTTCTGACAGGTCGCCGTTTTCGATTTTCTGAGCGATGGTCTCGATCTTTTGTGTCATGGTAGCGGTGGAATCGTAGGTGGACCAAAGACCAAATACGCACATCAGGATCACAAAAGCGAGTATGATCCATACGACATAAACCCGTTTCATACGTCCTCCTTTTTCATAATGCGGAATCCGCCCTTGGTATTGGCGGTCATGATGAAAATTTCCTCCAGAGAAACCTGCTGCCCTTGGAGGATGCCCTCCAGCCATTCCCGAGAATGGCTGCAAAGCTGTAAGGCTGTGTCAGAGATGGCGCCGTCGCTGACCACCACCGTTTCCATTCCGGTGTCCGGCACAGCGATGCCGAGCATATTGGCAGTGGGGGTATCCTCACTGGGCTTTTTGATCACGCTCATGGTGCCGTTGGTTTCCATGATGGCGTACGCTACCTCTTCTAAATGAACAATACTTTTTTCCCGCAGCTGCGCAAAAAGATCTTCCACGGTCATGCGCAGACGGCGAAGCTGTTTGCGGTCTACCTGGCCGTCATTGATGATAATAATGGGTCGGCCGCATACAATCCGGCGGAATCGGGGGCTTTTCATCATAATGGCGGAGATGACGATCTCGCACATCACCAAAACAGCGATGGGCAAGAATCCGCTGACCAAAGGCTGTCCGGTATCCTGCATGGGGATAGCGGCAATATCGGAAATCAGCAGGGTGACCACCAGTTCGGAGGTTTGTAATTCACTGATCTGCCGTTTTCCCATGAGCCGGACGGCGGCGATAATAGCAACATATAAAAAGATTGCGCGGAGAAAGGAAATAATCATAAAAAATCCCACCTTTCCGATGAGTTTGTCCAAAAATCATCTGAACGATCTTCCTTTCTATCATGGACGGATTCCAGCACCTTTATTCTTTATGCGATTTGAACTACCTGTTTTCTCAAAGGTTTCTTTTGAGAAGGCAGGTTTTTTCTTTGCATAGGAGAAAAAAGGAAACCGCAGTATAGAACTGCCATTTTTGGAACAGAATAGAAAGTGAGACAACGAAACATCCCTGAAAGGAGGGAGCGCCCATGGCATCCCAGGCCCCTCAGGAGGAAAACCCCCGGCTTTCCTCCTCACTTTTAGAAAATCTGATTTATTTCCGCAAGGAATTTGACGGCAGCATGGATTTTGTCGTCCGGGAATTTAAAATTACTGGTACCGACGCGGCGTTGCTGAGCATTGACGGAATGGTGAACAAACAGGTGATTGCCGAGAGCATTTTAAACCCGATTTTGACAGCAGCCGTGATGGAGCTGGAGCCTGAACAAAAGATGCGCTATCTGCGGGATAACATTCTGTCCACGGTGGAACAAGTACAGCTGGTGGCTAAGGAGGATGTGATTTTTCGACTGATGAATGGTTTTGCCGTGTTGGCCATTGACCAATGCGATTATATGCTGTCCTTTGGCGTGCAGGGATTCCAGCATCGGAGCGTGTCGGAACCCAGCAACGAAGTGATGCAGCGCGGTTCCCGGGAAGGATTTGTGGAACCGCTCCTGGTTAACATGTCCATGATCCGCCGCCGGATGAAAACGCCCAAGCTAAAATTTGAGCCTATGGTCATTGGAAAGGATAGCAAAACTAATATTTGCCTGTGCTACATGCGGGATATGGTATCCCCCGAGGTTCTTCGTTTACTGAAAAAAAATCTGGCCTCTATTCAGATTAATACCGTGTTAGCGGCAGGGTATCTGTCCCCGTTTCTGGAAAAGCCCAGCATCTTTAACGGCGTTGGACTGTCGGAACGGCCGGATACGGTATGTGGAAAAATCAACGAGGGAAGAGTCGCGATTATTGTGGACGGAACGCCCAATGTATTGCTGGTTCCGTTTCTGTTTGTCGAAAATTTTCAGAGCTTTGACGATTATACTACCCGGCCCTTTTACGCCACCTTGACCCGATGGCTGAAATATATTTCGTTTTTTATTTCCATTTTTCTGCCTGGCATGTATGTGGCCAGCGCCACGTTCCATCCAGAATTTTTGCCCCAGGCGCTGTTGCAGAAGATCGCGCAGGCCGAATCCCAGACGCCATTTTCAATTTTTATTGAAGCGATTATTTTGCACATTTTATATGAAATCATGCGGGAAGCCGGGCTGCGGGTACCGCGACCCTTGAGCCATGCCGTGAGTATCGTGGGCGCTTTAGTGATCGGTGACGCAGCCGTCAGCTCTGGATTGGTTGGCTCTCCCACGCTGATGGTCATTGCATTAACCGCCATTGCTTCTTATGTTACACCAAACTTATACGAGCCCATTTCCCTGCTCCGGTTTATTTTTATCATCCTGGGAGGTACCGTAGGGATTTGGGGTATGATGTTAGGATTTGGTTTTGTACTCATTAATATTTGTGCAGAGAGCATTTACAACATTCCATTTTCCGCGCCGCTATCGCCCTTTAATCTGCACAGTATGCGGGATGTGCTGGTGCGGTTGGGATGGAAGAAGCTTTCCAAGGATGAGGAAACGGTTCAGAATATGCCGGGGTCAGATGTGACGCTCCGGGGCAACGCCAAAGGCCCAAAGCAGCAAAAATAAATTTGGTGAAATCAAAAGGAAATTTGCGGGGGTGCAAGGATGAAACAAGAAAGTTATATCAGTTCTCGACAGCTCTTTGCCATGCTGATTGTGTTCCAGCTGGTTATTATGATGACTGCAGATACTGTCCTTCTGGGAGGAGAAAATTTAGCGGATAACATTCTGTCTTGTGGGATTGGATTCGCGGTGAATTTTGTCTTGATCCTACCCCTATATTTCCTCAACCGACGAGGACCTGGAACCAATATCTTGGAGAAATCCTATGATCTTTTTGGGTCGTTTGGGGCTGCTGTCGCTTTGTTCTATGTGATCTATTTTATTTTTTTGGATTGCTACTATTTGTCATTTTTCCATATGTTTACGGTCAATGTGCTGGATCCCAAAATTCCGTCGTGGCTGATTGCTGTATCGGTGGTTGCGGTTGCGGTTTATGCAGCGTTTCAGCGGTTGGAGGCCATTGCGCGGACGGCAGTGCTGGTTTTGGTGATCATCTTGGTCAGTTTGTTATTTATGTTTGCGACCGTTACCTCGCGGATTGATTTGAATAATCTTCAGCCTTTCCTATACCAGGGAACCAACCAAATGTGGACCGGCGCGCTTCAATTTTTAGGGCGCAGCGCCTGTTTTTCCATTATGACTATGGTTTTGCCTCAGGTGAGCGGGAAGCGGAAGCTTGGTTTTGTCTGGTGGAATTTCGTGATTTACGGATTTATGTCCCTGGCGCTGTTTATTCTTGCGTCCACCTTAGGCAATTATGGAAATACTCAACTGTTTCCGTTTTATTCGCTTGCATCGGTGGCGGGTGTCGGACCCTTTCAGCGGATGGATGTCATTTTCATCGGGGTATGGATCTCCGGGATATTCCTGAAAATCGCGATGGATCTCTATCTGATTTCCCGGTGCTTTACCCAGATGTTCAACCAGAAGGTGGGGAAGATTTCTATCGTTTGCAGCGCTGTAGTCATTTCCGCTGCAGCTATGCTTGTAGTATCCATGCGATGGCTGTATCAGTTGGTTTTCAGTCTGAAATTGATTTTGCCACTGACTGGCGTAGCAGCATTTTTGGTACCGGGGATTCTTTTGCTGACCGATTTGATCAAACACAGGAAGGGGAATCTGCATGGCGCCGAACAAGCAGTCCAAAAAGACAGTATTTAAGCTAGTTGGGATTTTTTTAGCTGGGGTGTTGGTCTTATTAGCTGCCAGCTCCCGCAATTATATTGAGCTCCATGAACGGCTGATCATTCAAGGCTTGGGAATTGACCGGACCGAACAAGGGTATAAGGTCAGCGTTCAGGCTCTCAAGACCACAGAGGAAGACAAAATTGAGCTTTTAGTAACCGAAGGGGACACGGTGTATGACGCCTTGAATAACCTAAGCTTACAAATTGGAAAGGTGCCCTTATATACCCACAATATTATGGTGGTCATCGGGCGGTCCGCGGCCGAGCATGGACTGGACGATGTTCTGGATTTCTTTGTCCGGTATCACGAAGCGCGCCCTACCGAAAGTGTGTTTATGGCCAGCGATACGGCCGGGGAACTGTTTGCCCACCAGGAGGACGGACAATATACCTTGCTGAAGGATATTGATGAATCCGCCCATGCTCGTCAATACAATTCCCAATTGGTGCAGGTTGAAGTGATGGATGTGATCAACGACTTGTACCGCCGAAGCAACTCCGCTCACCTGCCTATTTTGAGTTTGGAGGACGGTAGAATTGAAGAGCTGGGGACTGGGATTTTTGAGCAGGGAAAACTAAAGGAAACCCTGAGCTTGGAGCAGACACGGGGATTGATGGCTACGATCAATAAATTGGAGGTGGGCACTGAGGTGGTGCAGCTTTCCGATCATATCTCCGTAACCATGGAATATTTTGACTGTAAGTCCCATATTGAAACCGAAATCAAGGATGGTAAGCCGGTGTTTACTGTGAAAGTAAAATGCAAGGCCAACATTTCCCAAATGGATAATCCCATTGAGGATGAAATGGACGACAGCGTATACCCAGAATTGGAGAAAGCGGTATCCGCCAAGCTACGGGAGCAGATAGAAAGCGCCATCCGATGGGCGGTCATCGACAATCAATGCGATGTGTTCGGCTTTGGGAACGCCTTGCTGTGGCAGCAAACCGATTATTGGCGAGAACACGAGGATCATTGGCGGGATGATATGGGGGAAGCGGACTATTTTGTTTATGTAGATACGACCATTGCTCTGGAAGGCCAAGAGCTTTCTCCCAAACCATTTTCCGTTTGGTAAAGGGGCAAAGAAAAAGCAGATCTGATTTTATGAGTTCCTTCATAAAAACGATCTGCTTTTCTTTTTTATTTTGAGGCTTTGGGGAGCTTAGGTTGTTTTTTGGTATTTTTGGCTTCGGTCGATTCCTGCTCCCGGTTGATCAGTTCACTGACAATCCGTTCCGCGGCAGTACGGCGAACATTGGCCTCAATGGATAAGGCTACAGCCAGACGCACTAGTTCGGATTCTCCATCCGCGGCGGTATCCAGCACCCGCTGGCAGATTTCTTTTAGTGCTGTAGACTGGGAATCGCAAAAGGAGGCGTATACTTCTTGCTTTTCTCCCTTTTCCAAAAGATAGCGCAGCAGGCTGGAAAC
The DNA here is from genome assembly GCA_022801595.1 of Clostridiales bacterium. Lineage (GTDB taxonomy): Bacteria > Bacillota > Clostridia > Oscillospirales > Acutalibacteraceae > UMGS1071. The sequence continues at coordinate 192,029 of JAAWSO010000001.1, forward strand.
ATCCTGGATGGCAAGAACCGGCTTGAGCATACAAATTACTGTGAGCATGGCCAAGTGTTCTTTGGAATATTTTTTCTGTTCCGGGCGGTCCAGCACCTTGTCTTTCACATAATTATTGATCATGCTGGGGGTTAACAACTTGTTTTTCGGAGTGCGCTGGAAGGAGCCTAACTGCCGGTCCATGTAAGTAATGACTTGATCCATGTACAGGTCGATTTCCGGCAGACGTTCCCAGGATACCGAGTCGTAATGTCCCATGCTTTCCGCCCATTTTTTAATTTGTTCCACTGCATCGTTCATGTTTGGAACCTCCCGTTTCTACGGTTTTCTGTATCTTAAACTTTCTTTCATTATAAATCCTGGAAGCCCAAGATGCAACTATCTTTTTTCGTTCCAGCAGAAGGGGGGAAGGAAAGGTTTGCTATTCTTTCAAAAAAGGAGTACAATAAAAACTATATAAAGCATTCCCGAAACGTGATTTCAGGAAAATAATTTCTGGACGGTGGATTAAGATTGAATCAACAAACGACACAGGAAATTGTGGGGTTACGAAAAAAAGTTCTGGAAAAAGAATTTTCTAGAATGAACGGTGAGCAACGGGAAGCGGTATTCCAAGTAGACGGCCCTCTGCTGATTTTGGCTGGCGCAGGAAGCGGCAAGACCACGGTGCTGGTCAATCGGATTGCCAACTTGATCCGCTATGGAAACGCCTATCACAGCCAGGAGCTGGAGCGGACGCCGGAGAACCCGGAGGCCTTGCTGGAAGAACTGCAGGGTTATCTGCATGGAGATCAGCCTTTATCCAGGCAGACCGTGCGGGAATTAGCGATATGTCCTTCCCGCCCTTGGCAGGTGCTGGCCATTACCTTTACCAATAAGGCGGCCGGGGAACTGAAAAATCGCTTGAATTCTATGCTTGGGGAGGAAGAAGGCCATGATATTTGGGCCTCTACCTTCCACTCCACCTGTGCCCGGATGCTGCGACGGGATGGGGACCGCATCGGTTACACCAGCCATTTTACCATTTATGATACCGATGACAGCCGCCGTCTGATGAAAGAATGTATGAAGGCGCTGAATCTTGATGATAAAAGCCTGCCCATCAAATCGGTACTGGGGGAGATTTCCCGGGCAAAAGATAACATGATTGCTCCAGAGGACTATCAGCAGCAGGCAGGCTCCGACTTCCGGCTTTGCCAGATTGCCAAGGCCTACCAGATGTATCAACGCCGGCTCGTCGAAGCGGATGCCATGGATTTTGACGATTTGCTGTGCAATACGGTCAAGCTGTTTCGGGAGTGCCCGGACGTACTGGAGCATTACCAAAATAAATTCCAATATATTATGGTGGATGAATACCAGGATACCAACCATGTTCAATACTTGTTCATTGAGCTGTTGGCCCGTAAGAGCAAGAATTTGTGTGTGGTGGGCGATGACGACCAGAGTATTTATAAGTTCCGTGGGGCGACCATTGCTAATATTATGGATTTTGAAAAAACATATCCCAATGCAACCGTCATTCGCCTGGAACAAAATTATCGTTCCACGAAGAATATCCTGAACGCGGCCAATGCTGTGATTGCCAACAATGTTTCCCGGAAAGGGAAAACCCTTTGGACGGACAACCCGGAAGGAAAGAAAATTTCCATCCATACCGCGTTCAGTGAGCAGGACGAAGCCGACCATATTGCAAAATTTGTATTGGAAGGGGTGGCGGAAGGACGGAAATATTCGGATTACGCCATTTTATACCGGATGAACTCCCAATCCAACAGTTTGGAGCGGATGTTTGTCAAATCAGGTATTCCGTACCGGATTGTAGGCGGTCTGCGTTTCTATGAGCGGAAAGAAATCAAGGATATGATCGCCTATCTCAGCGTCATCAACAACCCCTCAGACGAGATCCGTTTGCGCCGGATTATCAACCAGCCTAAGCGTTCCATTGGGGACAAGACCATTGCCCAAGCGACGGAAATTGCCCAAGGAATCGGAGAGCCCCTGTTCTATGTGATTTCCCATGCGGATCAGTTTGAATCTTTGAAACGGACCGCGCCAAAGCTCAAGCAGTTTGCCGATATTATGCTGTCTTTGATAGAAGCTTCGGAAGACGAACGGGTCAGCTTGGAAGAGTTGTATCAGCTCATTCTGGAAAAGACCAATTATATCGCGTCACTGAAGAGTGATTCTGAGGATGTGACGGACCGGATCGAAAATATCAATGAGCTGGCTTCCAACTTGATCCAATATGAGGAAGAAAATGGGGAACTTGCCAGCTTGTCCGGATTTCTGGAGGAAGTTTCTTTGATGACGGACGTGGATCAGTGGAACGGGGACGCCGATGCCGTGGTGATGATGACCATGCATTCGGCCAAGGGCTTGGAATTCCCAGTGGTCTTTGTGCCAGGCTTTGAGGAAGGGATTTTCCCCGGCCAGCAGGCGATTTATAACCCGGCGGAGGTGGAGGAAGAGCGCCGCCTGGCGTATGTGGCTATTACCCGGGCAAGGGAGGAGCTGCACCTGCTCAATGCGGAAAGCCGCATGATTTTTGGCTCCACATCCCGGAATAAGGCTTCCCGGTTCCTGTCCGAAATTCCGGAAGAGCTGGTGGAACGCAGCCGCTCCCGCTCCTGGAAAAAGCCAGTTCCCGGCACCGAGCTGCCTACTTCGGCCTACGAAGCGAGAGCAGTCACCACCAATGCCGCCCGTCATTTCGGCCCTATCAATATGGCCAAGCAGTCCCAAGGCAAGACCACCTATCAGCCAGGAGACCGGGTAGGACACGGCGCCTTTGGCGAGGGAATGATCTTGTCGGCAGTTCCGATGGGTAACGATACCTTGCTGGAAATCGCATTTGACAGCGCTGGCACAAAAAAGCTGATGGCTAACTTTGCCCGCCTGAAAAAGCTCTAAGCCAACGTGATGGCTAGTGGAAAGAAGTCAAATGCGAAAACATAAGATTGCCTGGATATCCGTACATATTCCTAAGGTAGTATGGGGCTAGGAGCTTCGTTTGATAAAGATACTTCTTAAAAAAAGAAAAGCACACGGAGAAAAATCCCGTGTGCTTTTTTCATAAGGAAAAGTCATACTTCAAATAAAGCATGTCAACGCAGAGGGCGCCGTTATCCCATAGGGGGTCGGGATAATGGTCAGGGAAAAAGTTGGGAATGGTGTGGGAATAGGAAAAACCAAGAGTTTCATAAAACGAAATGTTGCTGTCCGATGTTCCCACTAGCATACCGGTGTAGGAAGAGCGATACTGTTCCAGAAGCCATCTTACCAAATAGGAAGCGAAGCCCTGTCCTTGCTTTTCCGGAACAGTGGCTAGATTTTTCAGTTCACAAAGCGTACCTTCCGCCGCCGTCACCACTGCTTCACAGACTGGTTCTTCATCTTGAAAGAGAACATACATCTCACCATCGGATAGATAGCGATCCACCATTGGCTCATAGGGGTCCGCCAGCAAGAGAAGGGAACGATATGCTTTTTTCTGTTTCTTGATTTTTTTAATTTTTAGCATGAAACAGCCTCCGGTATTGATCCATGGAAGCCTCCGTGTTGGGACAGGTCATAAAGTGGGACATGACGCAGAGTCCGGCGGCTCCAGCTTCCAGTACGGTTCCGCCGTTTTCCGCCGTGATTCCGCCAATACCGTAGACTGGAAGTTTCACAGCCTGTACCACTTGGCGGAGAAAATCCAGTCCCCGGGCTGGCAGCCCTTTTTTACAATCTGTGGGGAAAATATGGCCGGCAATCAGATAGGAAGCCCCCAATCGTTCCGCCTCTTTCGCTTCTTCCACGCTATGGACCGAAGAGCCAAACACAGCGGGAAGAGTTCGATTTCCAGCAAACTTCCGTAGAAGGGGAAGGGGGAGGTGGAGAGGCGCAGCCAACTTTTCCGCTATGGCGGGATAGGAATGGATCATCAAGGGCGTGTGGTAGGATTGGGCGATGATCTGACAGGACTGTGCTAGTTCGCCATACTCCGTTTCTGGCAAATCTTTTTCCCGCAGTAAAATTGCCCCTTGCCCTTCCAGTGTGGAAGCAATCCGCTCCAAACGGGTGAGAAAGGCTTCTTCGGAGGGGCAAAGGGAACGGTTGGTGACACAAATTAACGAGATGCCATTCATAACGCTTCTCCCAAACGGATGTAATCCGTAAAGACTTCCTGTAGGCCTTTGGATCGCAGCATAGCGCGGATTTCCTCCACGCTGCGTGGGTCGGAGATTTCAAATTGCGCGTCTCCTTTTTCCTCTTCCTCATGGCCGCCTACACTAGTTTTCACACCGGCAGAAATTTTGGTGGCCACCATCCCCACTACATTATCCCGGAATCCAGCCCTTTCCCGGGTGGAAATGTTGATACCCGCAAAGGGAAGAAGGAGCCGGTAAGCCAACATGACCTGCAAGAGCTGAGGCTCATGAACGTCGTTGGAATTGTTGTCCGCCCGGTTGATATAAGGACGAAGGCGAGGCACCGAAAAGCTGATTTCTCCGTGGGGATATTTTTGCTGGAGAAATTTTGCATGAAGCCCGGCGGCAAAAGCGTCCCGACGGAAATTGTCCAGCCCCAATAATGCGCCTATGCCGACCCCTCGCATCCCTCCCCGGAGGGCCCGTTCCTGTGCGAGAAACCGATAGGAAAAATCACATTTTGGTCCGCTGAGATGAACCTGGTCGTATGCTTCCGGGTGATAGGTTTCTTGGTATACGCTGACAAAATCCGCTCCTTTCTTTTGCAGAAAGGCGTATTCCTCCGTGTTCAAGGGATAGATTTCAATGCCGATGGTGGAAAAATATTGTTTCGCCAAAGCGACCGCTTCCCCAATGTATTCCAGATTGGATTGGTAGCGGGATTCCCCGGTTAAAATGAGGATTTCCCGCAGGCCAGTTTTGGCAATAGCCTGAAATTCCGTTTCAATTTCCGCCATCGTTAGCTTGCCCCGATGGATGTTATTTTTGCAGTTAAATCCGCAGTAGACGCATTCATTGACACAGTAGTTGGCAATATACAGCGGGGTGTAAAGCCCTACGGCATTGCCGAACTGGGCTTGGGTCAGCCGCTTGGCCTTTTGCGCCATGGCTTCCAGATAGGGGAAGGCGGCGGGGGAAAGCAGGGCGGCGAAATCCTCATGGGACAGGAAGGAGGCTTGCAGAGCGTATGTTACATCTTGTGGGGTAAAGCGATCAAAATCAATGGCTTGGGATTCGGAGAGAACCCGATGCAGCATTTCGTCGTCGATCCGCTCCATATGTTCCAAATCTTTTTTTGCAATCCGTTCCATTTTACTCCTCCAAGAAGCCAGTCAAGGGAGAGGAGGCTTCTCCGCTAAAATCCAGAACTCGTCCCAGCCCGGCCAGGTAAGCCTGGCGGCCTGCTTGGACCGCGCGCTGGAACGCCTCTGCCATTGCCGCCACATCCCTAGCGGTTGCGACTGCCGTGTTAGCTAAGACTGCGTCCGCACCCAGTTCCATTGCCTCACAGGCATGAGACGGCGCGCCAATACCGGCGTCTACAATAATGGGCAGGTCGATCTCGGCGATCAGCATTTTGATGAAATCGCGGGAAACCAAGCCTTTGTTGCTGCCAATGGGAGCGGCCAGCGGCATGACGGCGGCGGCACCTGCCTCAACCAATTCCCGAGCGACAATCAGATCGGGGCTGACATAAGGGAGCACCACAAAGCCTTCTTTTGCCAGAATTTCTGTTGCCTTGATGGTTTCATAGTTGTCCGGCATCAAATATTTGCTGTCGTGAATGACTTCAATTTTTACAAAGTTACCGCATCCCAATTCCCGGGCTAGCCGGGCAATCCGTACCGCTTCTTGGGCATTGCGTGCGCCGGAGGTATTGGGAAGCAGGGTGATATGTTCGGGAATGTAATCCAGAATGTTGCTGTCGCCGCCCAGATTGGCTCGGCGCAAAGCCAGGGTCACAATTTCCACGTTTCCCCGCTGGATGACTTCCGCTGTTTTATCCAAGGAAAATTTTCCGGTCCCCAGAAGGAATCGAGACTGGAATTCTTTTCCGCCAAGAATCAAAGGGTCGTTCATACTGCATTACTCCTTTTCGATACCTAGTAATAGCCGTAAAATCATATTGGCTTGATGAGCGGCGCAGATGGTCACACGGGGAGCCATAAGGCCGTTGCCTGCTTTGGCTTCGTTGTGCAGATCGCCGCATACATACAGATTCTGAAATTTCTGGGTGGTGCGGATTTCATTGGAGGAAGCATAGCCAGCCATTCCCGATGCGGAAACCAGCTTTACCTGCGGACATTGCTCCAGCAAGGCGTTGACTAAGGTCGCTTTCGCCACAGGGTTATCAAAGGCCTCACACACTACGTCATAGCCCTGAAACAGGGCGGCGGCGTTTTCTTCCGTGACCCGTACTGTCTGCGTTACAACCTCCAAAAAAGGATTGATTTGCTCAATTTGCTGCCGCATGGCTATCGTTTTTTCCATGCCGAGATGGGAGATGTAGTAGCTTTGCCGATTCAGGTTGCTGGGTTCCACAATATCGAAGTCCACAAGGAATAAATGGCCGACTCCGGTGCGGGCCAATAAGACTGCCACATTGGAGCCCAGCCCGCCCAGCCCGGCAATAGCTACTTTGGCTGCCTTGACTTTTTGATGGACTTCCGGTGTGTGGCGGGCGCACATCAGGCTTTCTAACTCGTCTTGACTGGGCATGATTCCTTTCTGAATCAAAGCGACCACATCGCCGTCCTGCAAGGGAAAGTCCTGGTCTGTCTGAAAGCCGTTGTAAATAACCACATCGGTCCGATTTGGAAATTGCCGTTTCAGTTCCAGTAAAGTAGCCGCTGCCGTGTACAGGGGCTTTCCATTCAGGGTGATCTGTGCCATCGGGATCAGCCTCCGCCAACAAAGCTGACGATTTCCAACACATCATCGTCCGCAATCACGGTTGTTTCATAAGCCCCTTTTGGGACAATCTCCCCGTTTTTTTCCACAGCGATCCGCGTGGTCGGATATCCCTGCTGCTCCAGCAGCTCCACCAGGGAGACAGGGGCGGGCAGGGGAATGGAAACACCATTTATTTTCATGAATCAAAACCTCCTGAAAAGTCGATTTTGGGGAACAAAAAAGCCAAACTCACCGGTGGAGTTTGGCTTGGGTTCCAGAAAAAGACAATGAACTGGTAACCAAAAAGAAACTCCCTGCGCCGGTGCTAACCGTATCAGGTTCCATGAGTAAGAGGACACACCTCACTCTCAGCCACTTTCATTGGCTCCCCAGTTCTATCCATATGATATTGTCCAAACAGTTTCCTGTCTGTTTTTAATTATAAAACGGAATCCTTGTCCTGTCAAGCATGGTTCCAAGGTTTTTCTGGCATAAAGGAAAGAAGCATGGTAGAATAAACAAAAGGACAGAGGGGGAAAGAAAAATATGGAGCGAATACAAGATGGAATTCAGGCCTTACGGGATCTGCCGGAACTAGTAGAAGAAGCAGCGTGCTGGTTTGGAGAAAAATGGGGGATATCGGAACATGCTTACCGGGAAAGTATGGATCGGTGCGTGCGACAGAAAAGCGGGATTCCCCAATGGTATGTTCTGCAAAATCAGAAAAAGCAAACGATTGCCGGGGCTGGCGTCATCGACAATGATTTTCATGACCAGAAGGATTTGACTCCGAATCTATGCGCCCTGTTTGTAGAACCGGAGTACCGGGGCCGGGGAATTGCCAAAAGGCTCTTGGCTTTCATCCGCCGGGATCTCAGCAGGCTTGGTTTTTCCAAGGTATATCTGGTTACGGATCACACAGAATTTTATGAAGCCTGCGGGTGGAATTTTTTCACCATGGCGATGGGGGAAGATGGACTGCCGATTCGGCTGTATGAAGCTTTTGCCGAGACGGAAAAATAGGGGTGGTTGGACAGCCTGACATTGTCACATATTTTTCCATCCTCCATAAAATGGGATTGAGAAACAAGGCTGTTTCCAATTGATTAAGGAGGAATCTTAATGTCTGAATGTTATACCAATCCCAACCCGGACGAGAGAAACGCAGGACCATTTAAAGAGGCGGTTTGCATCGACGCCATGCGTGTTTATGATAGCTGCAGCGATAAAGACTGCCTGGAAGATTTGCGGGTGTATTTTACCAGAGATCGTCAGTGCCTGATTGAAGATGCCGCTAACGTAAGAATTCGCAATGTGGAGATCATTACAGTCTATCTGGATTTGGAGCCAGTACCCTTTAACAAAGGCTTCTATTCGGTTGACATGACCTTCTTCTTCGATGTTTGCCTGGATGTATTCTGCGCTCCGGCAAGCGGTCCCATTACCGTCAACGGAATTTCTATTTTCAACAAAAAGGTCATTCTATACGGCAGCGAAGGCAATGTGAAAATGTTCAGCTCCGATTGTGAGCTGGAGGATCTGGACTCCCAGAATGTTACCCGTATCCTGCCAAAAGCAACCGTACAGGTGGCTGAGCCAATCGCATTGTCCGCACGTCTGTGCGATAGCTGCGGCTGTGGCTGCGAGTCCTGCTGCCGGATTCCAGAGTGTATCTGCCGCCGGTTCGGAGGAGAATTTGAAACGGGCCCTAAGTGCCGGTCGGTTTACGTGACCATCGGTCTGTTCACCATTGTACAGATTGTGCGCAATGTTCAAATGCTGATCCCGGCTTATGATTTCTGTATCCCAGGGAAGGAATGCGTCACCACATCCGATAACCCGTGTGAGTTGTTTCGGCGGATCGAATTCCCCACCGATGAGTTCTTCCCGCCCAGAGTTGGCGACAACGGCTGTGGCTGCGGCTGCGAAGAGCGTAACTGCAAAAAGTACTAAATGTCCGGCTAGTTTTCAGCCCGAAATTAGGAACCGTCCGCTTTTCCAAAAAGGTGGACGGTTTTCCGTTTTCTCCAAAATGGATGTTCCTTCTTTCTAGATTTTTACCCATGAACAGTTGAAGGAATGAGAAAGATTTGCTATAATAAAAAGTAATTTGCTGGAAGCAATCTAGCAAAAGAAAGTTTGTGGATGAGAAAAAGGAGAACCGATTATGGCGAAGGTTACGTTACTGGCGCATACGCCGCAACCAGAGAAGGCTGTGGCCGCAGCGGCCAAGCTGTGCTATTCCCCGTCGGATATTGACCACATCATGGATGGTCTCACGGAAGAAAAAACGGCATCTTTTGTGGATATGCTGGCGGAAATTGGCCATGAAAGTCCCATTGAGCACGCGTCCTTCACCTTTGGGCTTGAGGGGGTATCCCGGGCATTGCTGGCTCAGATTACCCGGCATCGGATGGCGTCGTTCAGCGTGCAGAGCCAGCGGTATGTATTCGAAGTTTCCTTCGAATATGTCCTGCCGCCTTACATTGCAGCAATCCCGGAGGCCAAAGCGGAGTTTCTGGCTGCGATGGAGGAGGATCAGCGCCATTACAACCGGTTGACCGATCTGCTCAAAGCAAATCACAAGAAAAGTTTGCTGGCGCAGGGACAGGACGAGCAAACTGCGGAGCGGATGGCTCTGAAAATGGCGATTGAGGACGCTCGGTTTGTGCTGCCCAATGCCTGTGATACGAAAATGCTGGTAACCATGAACGCCCGCTCCTTGAAAAACTTTTTTGCGCTGCGCTGTTGCAACCGGGCTCAATGGGAAATCCGAGAGGTAGCGATTGAGATGCTGGCTTTGGCTCGAGAAGCTGCGCCTCATCTGTTTGCTTGTGCTGGCCCCGGCTGCGTGCATGGGCCATGTCCAGAAGGAAGGATGACCTGTGGGAAAATAGAAGAAGTTCGGAAGTTTTTCCGTGGAATGGGAGGAGCAACATGCTAGTGGTCATTGAGGGGCTGGACGGTAGCGGCAAGGCAACTCAAGCCGCCTGTCTCTGTGAGGCTTTGGAGCGGCAAGGAACCCCTTACCGCAAGGTTAGCTTCCCCGCCTATGATCAGCCCTCCTCATCGCTGGTGAAACTATATCTGGACGGGGCTTTTGGTTCTCGTCCAGAAGACGTCAGTCCCTATGCGGCCTCTTCGTTTTACGCGGTGGATCGGTTTGCCAGCTACCGAAGGTTTTGGCAGGAGGATTACAAGCAAGGCAAGCTGATTGTGGCGGATCGTTATGTAACCTCTAACTTGGTGTATCAATTGACCAAACTGCCCCGAGACCAGTGGGAATCCTTCACCCGATGGCTGGAGGATTATGAATATGAAAAGCTGGGATTGCCCCGTCCCGACCTCACCCTCTATTTGGATATGCCGCCGAAGGTTTCCCAGTGTCTGCTGGACGCCCGTTACCAAGGAGACCCGCAAAAAAAAGATCTGCACGAGCGGGATGTTTTGTTTTTGGAGGCCTGTCGGGAAACGGCTTTATTCAGTGCGGACGCTTTGGGATGGAAGGTAGTTTCCTGTGCGCAAGGCAATGTTCCCAAAGACATGGAACAGATCCAGACGGAAATCTGGAAGAGTGTGACCGGGTTGATCATCCAAAATAAATGGAAAAAAGAGGAAAGGATGAAAGGGATATGATTTATATTTTTTTAGCCAATGGTTTTGAAGAAATCGAGGCGGTTTCGGTGATCGACGTACTTCGCCGCGCGGAGTACCAAGTGGAAACGGTGGCAGTTGGTACCAAGGATAAGCGGGTAAGCGGCGCGCATAATATGGTCGTAGAAGCCGACCGTTGCGAACAGGAAATCCATTTTGGCGCAGCGCGGGCGATTGTTTTGCCGGGCGGAATGCCGGGTACATTAAATTTGGAAAAATCTTCTGTGGTTCAGCAAGCCATTCAACATTGTGAGAAGCAGGGAAAATGGATTGCTGCGATTTGCGCTGCTCCTTCGATTTTAGGTCATATGGGAATTTTGCAGGGCAAAACCGTCACCTGTTTCCCAGGATTTGAAGAAGAACTAACTGGTGCGCAAGTCAGCGACGCTCCGGTTTGTCAGGATGGAACTTTGATTACCGGAAAGGGACCGGGCGCAGCCATTGCATTCGCTCTGCAGCTGGTAGCGGCTATTTCCGGGGAAGATTTGGCAAATAATCTGAGGATGTCGATGCAATGTCAGCCAATGTAAAACATACCAAAGTGAATATCAAAGAAGTGAAAATATCACTGCGGAGCAAATTTCGGAATTTGCGGGAAACCATGCCCAGCAGCAAGAAGAAGTTTTGGGACGCTTCCATCCGTCATAACGTATTTCGGTTGAAGGAATACAAAGAAAACTCTACGCTTTTTATTTATGTCAGCAAAGAGATTGAAGTCAACACCTATCCGATTATTAAGGATGCCCTATCCAAAGGGAAACGGGTGGCGGTTCCTTTGTGCGTCAAAGGAACGTATCAAATGGAATTTTATTATATCACCTCTGTAGAGGATTTGGAAAAAGGTACTTTTGGCGTGATGGAGCCGATCACTGCCCACTGTGAAAAAGTGACGGATTTGACCCACGGTTTTTGTGTGGTACCTGGGTTTAGCTTTGATGCGAAAGGCTATCGGTTGGGCTATGGAAAAGGCTATTACGACCGATTTTTATCGGCTTTCCAAGGCTTTACTGCAGGGATTTGTTATGCCAATTGTATTCAATGGAATTTGCCTCATGGCTATTATGACCGTCCCGTCGATGCAATTGTGACGGAAAACTATATCCGGCGGACTGCCAGATAGGCATAGAAAGGAAGAAAGCCATGCGTGAGAATAAACCGGCAGGGGGAAATCCCGGAAAGCGGGAGCCAGACAAACAGGATATCAGCAGGCGGGTGAGTTCCGCTTATATGCCGTCAGAGTCCCACAAAAAAAAGGTGGAGAACTTTCGCCTGAATATTACCGATGAATTGCCGATTGGAGAAGGGAAACCCCGCTCTTCTCAGTCAAGAGTGGAAGGCAGGCCTCCTCAGGAGCCAAAGCCTTCCACTGCAAAAATGACCAAAGAGCAAAAGAAAGCCTACAAAAAAAGAAACCGGCAAAAAAGCCGGAAAAACCGTTGGCTTTATCGAAGCATTTGGCTGGCTATGGTAGTCCTGGTTTCTGTAGGAATCGCCCAATATGCCATTTCAGGAGCTACGGATATGCTGGCAATTAAGCGGAAAAACAATCCCAGCACTGTGGTTATCAGCCTAAGCAAGGATGCTACCATCGATGAAATTACAGATATTTTGCTGGAAAACGGGCTGATTATGAATCGGGATTTTTTTCAACTTTATTCTAAGATCACCAAAGCGGATGATAATTATGGGTACGGTGACTTTGAGTTGACCACGGGTCTGGATTACGAGGCTTTGATCAATAAGCTGCAAATTTCCAATAACCGGGCGGAAACGGTGGAAGTGATGTTCCCAGAAGGTTCCACTGTCCGGGAAATTGCCCAGACGCTGGAGGACAAAGGCGTTTGTACCACAGAAGAAATTTTCGAAGCTGTTAACCAATTTAGCGAGTTTGAAGGCTATAAGTGGATCGGGAAAATTCAAAATGCTTCCGAGCGATATTATCTGTTAGAAGGCTATTTATTCCCGGATACGTATCAATTCTATAAGAGCGAAGATCCAACCGTGGTGTTGGGCAAGATGTTGAACAATGGCCAAAAGAAAATTACCGAGGAAATTCAGGAACAGGCAAAGAATATGCACATGACTATGGACGAAGTGATAACTTTGGCGTCTATGATTCAGGCGGAAGCTGCCGACGTCAACGATATGTATATGATTTCATCTGTTTTCCACAACCGTCTGGAAGCCGGCAGCGCCAGCCCTGTGGCGTATCTAGGGTCTGACCCTACGGTATGGTATCCGTATGAGAAGCGGGAGGAGGTGCCTGCAAATCAGGTGGATACCTTTGAGAGCCGTTACAACACCTATAAAATAAAAGGCCTCCCGCCAGGACCAATTTGCAACCCTGGTGAGGACGCCATCAAAGCGGCGCTGAATCCAAAGGATACCAATTATTTCTATTTCCGCCATGCGAACGATGGCACGCCATATTATGCAACCACCGCTTCCCAGCATGAGGAGAACTCGAAAAAGGCAGGATCTAACCAATAAAACCAGGATTTCATCCTTGGTTGTTTGATAGGATGGATAGGATCCCTGTTTTCCTAGGAGGAACTATGTTACAAAAATCCATGAAAAAACCGGTGGAATTGCTTGCGCCAGCCGGAGACTTGGAGCGTTTGGAGGCCGCATTAAACTTTGGCGCAGATGCGGTTTATCTGGCAGGCCAGGAATTCGGGATGCGGACGGCATCCTCAAATTTTCATTATGATGAGTTGACGGAAGCGGTGAAGCGTTCGCACCAGTGTGGCGTTTCGGTATATGTGACCTGTAACACTCTGCCCCGCAACGAAGAGCTGGAGCGGTTGCCAGAATTTTTGCAGCATTTGCAGCAAATTGGTGCGGATGCTGTGATCGTCGCAGATCTGGGCGTTTTGCAGTTTGCCAAGCAGCACGCTCCTAAGCTAGATGTGCATATTTCGACTCAGGCGGGAATCGTGAATTATGCCTCTGCCAACGCTTTTTATGAGTTGGGAGCCACCCGGGTTGTACTGGCCCGGGAATTGACCTTAGAGGAAATTGCCGGGATTCGGGCGAAAATTCCCCAAGACCTGGAAATCGAAGCGTTTGTTCATGGGGCCATGTGTATGTCGTTTTCCGGGCGGTGCTTGCTGTCCGCATACCTCAATGGCCGGGATGCCAACCGAGGCGATTGTTCCCAGCCCTGCCGCTGGGAATATTCTCTGGTGGAGAAGAAACGCCCTGGCGAATATATGGATATCCATGAAGACGCCAACGGCACGTACATTCTAAATTCCCGGGATATGTGCATGATTGAGCATATTCCCGAACTGATCTGCGCAGGAATTTCTAGTCTGAAAATTGAAGGCCGGGCAAAGTCCGCTTATTACGTGGCGGTAACGACCAATGCTTATCGTAGTGCCATTGACGAATATCTGGAATATCCAAACAAGCCGGTTTCCCCGTGGATTGTGGAGGAATTGAACAAAATCAGCCACCGGGAGTATAGCACTGGCTTTTACTTTGGACAGGAGCCAGGCCAAGTTTATTCCAATGGCGGATACGTACGGGATTATGAGGTGGTGGCCATTTGTGAGGATTATCAGGATGGCATGTTGACCATTTCCCAACGGAACCGCTTTTTTCAAGGAGATACCTTAGATGTGCTGGAAGCGGGAAGCCGTCCTTATACCATTGTGGTCTCAGAAATGTTCGATCAGGAAGGACAGCAGATTTCCTCCGCGCCTCATGCTACGATGCTGGTGAAAATTCCCTGTGGCCGTCCGGTAGCCAAGGGAGCTGTTTTGCGGAAGCAGCGGACAAGCTAACTCAGTCCGAGGGCGATCCCTAGGCTGGGAGAAAGTGGAAGGCCAAATGTTGCGCCCCGTTTTTATAAGCGGAGAATCCCCGGGATTTCAGGATTTGGAAGGCAGACTGGAACGGGACGAAATTTATTTTTGAAAGATACCAAAAAGCACACAGAGAAAAAGTTCTCTATGTGCTTTTCTTTGTTTTGTGATTGATCTTCCAGGAATCCTTGGAAGGGAATTCCCTTGCGCTTAGGCGTTCTTGAGAAAGATCAAAGCATTTTGTTAGGCTGGGGAGTTTGTTTGCCGCCATGAGTGGGTTGGGGGATTCGTCTCAGCAGATCACCGTATTTGCAGGGGTTACTCACAAGAGGCAGAGGAACGAAGGATTCTTTTCTTTTTCGCATGAACGGCAAAGAAAGTAGAGAGGCAAGCTACGGTTGCCAGAAGGCCAATGCCAATGCCAATCCATTCGGCCAGTTTAATATCCATACCTCCGAACAGGAACAGGAAGCCCTCTGGAGCGACAAGGATATAGCAAACCACCACCACAGTCATAAATGCCGCCGGAACCAATGCAATCCAGTAATTGCGTCCTTCATCGGCTAGGTATTTTACTGCGGCCCATAGGGCGATGGCGGCAAGGGTTTGGTTTGCCCAGCTAAAGTACCGCCAGATGATATCGAAGTTGATGAAGCACAGGGCAATTCCCACGGCAAACAAAGGGAGGGCGATGAAGAAGCGGTTTTTCAGTGGTTTTTGGTCAAAGCGCAATGCGTCGGCAATCGCAAGACGGGCGCTGCGGAAGGCTGTGTCACCGCTGGTAATAGGGCAAGCTACTACACCGATAATGGCAAGCACACCGCCGACAGGTCCCAGAATACCATTGGAGACTTGGTTGACCACAACCGCAGCAGGACCGGCTTGTCCCAGAGCCTCGATGCTACCAAAGAAGCACATGGCAACCGCCGCCCAGATGAGAGCGACAATTCCCTCGGTAATCATCGCGCCGTAGAAGACCGAACGGCCTTGGCGTTCATTCCCCATACAGCGGGCCATCATGGGGGATTGCGTGGCATGGAAACCGCTGATGGCGCCGCAGGCAATGGAGATGAACAGATAAGGAAAAATGGACTTCCCTTCTGGATGGAAGTTCTGAAAACTGAATTCTGGAATTTGGTATCCTTTTACAAACATTCCAATCCCGATTCCTACTGCCATAATCAACAGGGTAACGCCAAAAACCGGATAAATTTTACCGATGATTTTATCAATAGGAAGAAGCGTTGCCAAGATGTAATAGGCGATGATAATACCCAGGAAAATAAACGAGTTCCAGCCAGTTAGATCGTGGAGGATATCGGCAGGGCTTTTGATAAAGACAACGCCAACCAGAATCAGCAGGAATACGGAAAAGATCCGCACAAAATTTTTCGGGAATCGACCCAGAGTTTTGCCCACCAGTTCAGCCACGGTTGCGCCGCCAAAGCGGACGGACATCATACCAATTAAGAAGTCGTGCACCGCACCGCCGAAAATACAGCCGAAGACGATCCAGAAGAAGGCGGCGGGTCCCCACATGGCTCCAGCAATGGCGCCAAAAATCGGACCGGTGCCAGCAATATTCAAAAATTGAATCAGGAAAGCTTTTTTAGGCTTTATTTCCACATAATCCACGCCATCCGCCATGGTCTGCACCGGCGTGGGCCGGTTGGGATCAATGCGAAATACTTTTTCCGTCAGCCGGCCATACAGGAAATATCCAGCAATCAGCGCAGCGATGGAGAGCAAAAACGTAATCATGCAACTAATGTCCTTTCTACAAAAAAATTATTAATTTAGTATGTGTTGAATTAGCGAAACATATAAAAAATAAAAGTTTTCAAGTATGATTCTAGCATAATTTGTGAAGGAATTCAACTTTATTTTACAAAATGAATTATTTTCATATAAAATCTACAGGAAAATGACAATATTTTTATTAAAACAGATTGGAATAGTAATGATTAATTTTAGGTTTTTTCCGTCGCTGGATTTCAGACACTTTTTATTGACAATCCTAGTATTTCCTACTATAATGAAACTACGCATTAAGATACCAAATTTGATGATTGCAAATGCTAGGATGGGAAAAAACGGTAGGATCATCCACTGCAGAGAAGGGTTCCGTTTTTGGCTGAAAGAACCCTGTGGATAACTGCCGTAGGCCAGCCCGGAGCTCCCCGCGGTGAGCGGCGGCGTAGCCCGCGTTAAGGGAATTTGAGCGGCGCTTGTCATGCTGGCGGCATTGGGCGCAAGTTGGGTGGTACCACGGATTTCTCCGTCCCATAGTGGGGGAGAAGTCCGTTTTTTGTGTCCTAGCATAGCTGTTCATCAAGATATTTTTTAAGAAGGCATTTGAAGGGGAGAAAGAAAACAATGCAGTGGACTGGATTAAATGAACTAAGAGAAAAATTTCTTGCTTTTTTTGAGTCAAAGGGGCACCTGCGGCTGCCCAGTTTTTCGCTGATTCCAAACGATGACAACAGCCTTTTGCTGATTAATTCCGGTATGGCGCCGATGAAGAAGTATTTTACCGGAGAAGTTACCCCACCCAGCAAGCGGGTGACCACCTGTCAGAAATGTATCCGTACCCCGGATATTGAGCGGGTTGGTATTACCGCCCGTCACGGCACTTTTTTTGAAATGCTGGGCAATTTTTCGTTTGGTGATTATTTCAAACATGAAGTGACTCAATGGGCTTGGGAATTCTGCACCAAGGTTCTGGAGTTGCCCGTGGATAAATTGTGGGTAACCATTTACCAGGACGATGATGAAAGCTTTGATATCTGGACGAAAGAGGTGGGGGTATCCCCAGACCGGATTGTCCGCCTGGGCAAAGAGGATAACTTCTGGGAGCACGGCGCAGGTCCTTGCGGTCCTTGCTCTGAGCTGTATTTTGACCGCGGCGAAAAGTATAGCTGCGGTTCTCCCACCTGCGGAGTAGGTTGCGAGTGCGACCGTTATGTCGAATTCTGGAATCTGGTATTTACTCAATTCAGCAACGACGGCAAAGGGAATTATACCTCCCTGGATCATCCGAATATTGATACTGGCATGGGTCTGGAGCGTTTGGCCTGTATTATGCAGGGCGTGGACAACCTGTTTTTGGTAGACACAGTGCAGAACATTATGCAGCATATCTGCCGGGTTGCCAATGTGAAGTATGGTGACGATGAAAAATCCGACATTTCTCTGCGGGTTATCACCGACCATATCCGCAGCACCACCTTTATGATCGGCGACGGCGTCATGCCATCCAATGAGGGCCGCGGGTATGTGCTTCGCCGTTTGCTCCGCCGTGCGGCCCGTCATGGCCGTTTGCTGGGGATTCATGATAATTTCCTGGCTGATATTGCCAACACCGTGATTGACGAAAATAAAAGCGCATATCCCGAGCTGGATGAAAAACGCGCCATGATTATCAAGTTGATCCGGGTGGAGGAAGAAAGCTTCAACCGTACCATTGACCAGGGCATGCAGCTTCTCACTGCTTTCATCGACCGGGCTGAAAGCAAGATTTTCTCTGGCGCAGAGGCGTTCCGTTTGAACGATACCTACGGATTCCCCATTGACTTGACCAAGGAAATCCTAGCGGAGCGCGGCATGACGGTGGACGAGGATGAGTTCCAAGCTCTCATGCTGGAGCAACGCGCCCGTGCCCGTGCCGCCCGGAAAAATGCTGGTGAAGATGCTTGGGAGGGAGAAGGAAATCTGCTGGAAGCTATCCCAGAGACCAAATTCCTTGGCTACGCTACCTTGACTGCGGAAGCCAAGGTTTTGGCGATTGTGAAGAACGGCGCTTTAGCGGATTCCGCTACCGCCGGCGACGACGTTGTGTTGGTGCTGGATCAAACGCCGTTTTATGCGGAGGGCGGCGGACAGGTGGGAGATATTGGCTTAATTGATTCCAAAAATGCTTCCCTCAATATTACCGATACCACGAAACATCAAGGAAACGTTTTCCTGCATTACGCGGAGATCAATGCGGGCCAAATCTCGGTGGGCGATGCCGTGTCCGCTCAAGTAAATGAATCCTGCCGCCATAGCATTATGCGGAACCATACCGGAGCTCACCTGCTCCAGGCAGCCCTGCGGGAAGTGTTGGGAGACCATGTAGAGCAAGCCGGCCAACTGGTGAATATTAAGCAAATCCGCTTTGACTTTACCCATTTCTCCGCACTGACTCCAGAGGAGCTGATGCGGATTGAAAAGATTGTGAATAAGGTGATTCTGGAAGCCATTTCCGTGGAAAGCCGGGAAATGCCCATTGAGGAAGCCAAGAAAATGGGCGCTATGGCGCTGTTTGGCGAGAAGTATGGCGACATTGTCCGGGTTGTGGCGGCAGGGGATTTCTCGAAAGAATTCTGTGGCGGTACTCATGTGGACAATACCTCGAAGCTGGGCCTGTTTAAGATTGTTTCCGAAAGCTCGGTAGCCGCCGGTGTGCGCCGGATTGAAGCGGTAACAGGCGAGGGCGTGATTCGCATGTTGAATAATGCGGTCGCTTTGATTGACAATACCGCAGTTGCCATGAAGCTGAACAATACCCACGAACTGGCTGCGAAGGCGCAAAGCATGACCGATGAGCTGAAAGAAAAAGACCGCCAGATTGCCATGCTCAGCTCCAAGTTGGCCGGTATGGAGATTCAAGGTTTGTTTGAAACAGCCAAGGAAGTGGAGGGCATTAAGATTGTTTCCGCTCTCTTGTCCGGCACCGAAAGCGACGCACTGCGTACCATGTGCGATAAAGCCCGTGATTTTGCGCCCAATGTTGTGGCGGTGATCGCTGGCACAAGCAATGGCAAGGCAACCATTGCGGTAGCTTGTGGAAAAAATGCCCAGGAAAAGGGCGCTCATGCCGGAAATATCGTTCGCGCTGTGGCTAAGATTGCAGGCGGAAATGGCGGCGGCAAGGCGGACAGCGCTATGGCGGGAGCCAAAGATTTAACTATGCTGGATGAAGCGCTGGCCGCCGTGGAAGGCATCGTATCCGCTATGATTCAGTAAGGGCCGGCTCAGGCGGTGAACCGCCTGTTCGCTCGCGCGGGTCGTTCGTCCCTTACTCGGATGAGTGAAAACTGGAAACGCTGGTGCTGCCTCGATCTTGTAGGTACTCCCGCTGCTCCCAAAGAGCAAACGGCAAAGTTTTCCCCATTGGTTGTAGGGGTGGGGCAAAGCCTAAGCCCATTCTCCGCAGCGAACGAAACCCTTAACCTGAGAAAACGGTCAGGAGGGGAGGCCCAATGTTGGGCCTTGGGGAACCCGATCAAGGGATTTCCTTGCCAGTGAGTTGGCGTTTTGTTGGCGCCAAGCGCCCAGTTCGGCGCTTCCCAAGGAACGAAAGCTTTCTTCGGAATCCATGGTAAGATTGCTTGAATAGATTGGAGGTTTTTGTATGGATTGTATTTTTTGTAAAATTGCCAGGGGCGAAATTCCATCCAATAAGGTGTATGAAGATGACCAGGTTCTTGCCTTTTACGATTTGGACCCTCAGGCTCCGGTGCATATTCTGCTGATCCCGAAAGAGCATATTGGGTCGGCGGTGGAGATCACCCCGCAAAACAGCGGTGTGGTCGCCCATATTTTTGAAGTGGCGGCCAAGCTGGCCAGAGAACTTCATTTAGAAAATGGGTTCCGTTTGGTGAATAACTGCGGTAAGGATGGTCAGCAGACTGTGCAGCATCTGCATGTTCACTTGCTGGGAGGACGCTCCATGACTTGGCCGCCAGGCTGATTTTCCGGAAAGGATTGAGTGGAAATGACACGGCTGTTTGCGTGGATTGGGATTCCCTATCTGTTGACGCTGGCAGCCGCTGTTTATTTTGGTGCGGTGATAGCCGGCGTCCTGGGGTGCGCCTGCTTGGTTGGTTTGGGTGTTGTCCTTTGGTTTCGGCGTTTGCGGGAAATCAAACTTTTTACCGTGGTGTTTTTGGCGTCAGCCGTAGCGCTGGGAAGTTTTTCCCTGGCGGAATCCCAGCTGGAGCCCAAAGTTTCCGCCTTAGATGGACAAACCGCACTGGTTACGGGACGGCTGTGTGAACTGCCGGTGAAACAGTACAACCGGTTTTATTATGTTCTGGAAGTGGAGCAGATCAAAACCCAGCAGGGGGATGTGATAACAGGGATTGAAAAAATTCGGCTGTCCACGCAAAATGCCCTTCCCATTGACCTGTATGATACCTTAGAGGGCATGGTGGGCTTATCCCGGCCCAGTGGAGGGGACGGTTTTTCCTCTCGCACCTATTATCAATCCAAAGGGATTTCTCTGTTTGGATTCTTGTATGAATATGATGGATATGGCATTGAGCCGGCCCAGTCTTATCCGCCGTATTATTATGCTTTGCGGATGCGGGAAACGATGTTGGATTCCATCCGCACCATGCTGCCGCCGGAACAGGCGGAGTTGTTGGCAGGGGCGCTTCTGGGGCAAACGGATGGTTTGGATGAATCCGTTGCCGATGATTTCCGCACGGTTGGTTTTTCCCATGTGCTGTCCGTGTCTGGTTTGCATATGGCGATTGTTTCTCAATTACTGCTGGGGATTCTTACTGCTTGCCGGATCTCCAAACGCTTGGCCGGTGGCTTGACCATGGCCGGGGTGCTGTGTTTCATGGCTTTGACGGGATTTGTTCCGTCGGTTATGCGCAGTGGGATTATGCTGTTGTTTTATTTGGGCAGTCAAGTGGTGAGGCGCAATGCCGATTCCTTAAATTCGCTGGGGCTGGCGGTGCTGGTTTTAGGAATTGCCAATCCGTATGCGGCGGCAGATACTGGACTGCTGCTGTCGTTTTCCGCAACATTAGGGCTGTTGCTTTTTCCACCTCTTGCCAAACGGTTCTTTTACCGGAAATTCGGGCGGCGCTTGTTTCGGATTTCCCGCAAGCCCAGGATGGGATGGATCCGACCGATGGCCCATAAATTTTGGATGGCTTTGGCAGCGACGATGGGAGCGATTCTGTTCACACTCCCCATTACGGTGCTGTCATTCGGGGAGGTTTCCCTGATCGCCCCTCTTGCCAATTTGCTCCTCATGATACCATCCTCCTTGCTGATTCAAGTGGGATTTGCCGCATCCATTCTTCACATAACTCCTGTTTTTTCATTTTTGTCCATGCCTCTGGGCATTATCACGGGTTTGTTGGCAAAACTGCTGCGCTGGATGGCACATTTGCTGGCTGAAATACCATTTGCCAGTGTTCCAGCTTCTTTTGGATTTGTCGGGGTGTGGTTGTCGGCGTCCTTGAGCCTGATGGGGATTGGGGTTCTGTTATTCCGCAGAAAAATTCCTTTTGCTACTGTGTCCGTTTTATCGGCTATTCTTTTATTATCGAGTATTTTGTCCCATCAAATTTTTCAACAATCCATTACTCGGGTGGCGGTGTTGGACGTGGGAACGGGAACCTGTGTGGTGGTCAGCAAAAACGGTCATGGGGTATTGCTGGGATGTGAAGGATATAGCAGCGCAGTGGCTGAAAATTATCTCAAATCCCAAGGGATTTCCCGGCTGGATGTCATCCAATTAACAGAACATTCCGATGAGGAAATGAACAATGCGGCTCAAGTGGTACAAGCTTTTCCTACCGATCAGGTGATCCTGAAACAAGAGGAATATTTGAGCGGGGCATTGCAAAAAGCCCTTGCCGAGCAAAGCTCTGTCCACTATTATCAAGAGGAGAGTGATATTTCCCTTTGGGATGGGGGAAAGGTTTTGCTGCGGGGCAGTTATGAGGAGCAGGGGCTCAAACTATCTGTGGATGGCTTGGAGATTCTTTTGGTTACGGATCGCTGCCAAGTCACCGATGAATCTTGGTGGGACGCGGATGTGATTGTGGCGGAAGGGCTTCCACAAAAGGGAAGCTTGCTTCAACCGTTTTTCACGGTTCTTTCTATGGAAGACATCAACCAAGAGGAACTGTCCCAGGAAAATTGGCCGGATGCAGACCGTATTTACACCACCGGAGGCCAAGGGCATCTAATTTTGGAATGTAGAGGCCGTGAGATCACCATAAGGAGGGAAACATAAATGCCAGAGCAAACAGAACAAGCGTTGAAAAAACAAATGGAGCAACAAGAATTTTCTAAGGCCTACGTGCTGTATGGGGAGGAAACATTTCTCTTATCCAAGGCGGCCCGGAAACTGATGGATGCCATTGCTGGGGACCATTTTCCAGATTTTAATTTACAGAAGTTTGATGGAATGACTACCTCCGTGGATCAGATTGCGGTGGCGGCAGAAGCCTTGCCCTTTCTGGCAGAGCGTAAATGTGTGGCCGTCAGTGATTTCAATGTGGAAACCCGCAGTCATCAGGAAGTCAAGAAATTGTTGGAGATCATGGAGGATGCACCGGAATCTACGGTGTTTGTTTTCTATCTGCCATCGATATCGTTGGACTACAAAAAGTCCGCCAAGTGGAAAAGTTTTTATGGAGCTGCGAACCGTTGGGCGGCTATGGTGGAGTTTGGGCTGAGAACCAAGCCGGATCTGGAAAAACTGCTTTCCGCTGCTGCTGGGAAACGAGGCTGTCAGCTTTCCAGGGTTAATGCCGGAAAGATCATTGACCAGTGTGGAAACGATCTGCACACCTTATACCACGAGCTGGAAAAGGTGTGCGCCTTTGTGAAGGAAGGAGAAATTACCCGTCAGCATATCGAGCAAATGGTCACCAAGAATCTGGAAACGACTGTGTTTTTGTTGTCCAAGGCATTGGTGGCAGGCAATTATGAAAAGGCCTATGAGCTTCTGGATCTACTGTTTGGACAAAATGAGGAGCCAGTCAGCATTTTGGCGGTGCTTTCCTCTGCTTACGTAGATATGTACCGGGTGCGGGCGGCATTACAAAGCGGACAGCCGGTTTTCGAGCTGGCCAAAACATTTGATTACAAGGGAAAAGAGTTCCGGCTGCGCAATGCGGAGCGGGATGGGGCAGGAATGTCCACGGAAATGCTGCGGGAAAGTCTGGATGCTTTGCTTCAGACCGATGTGGCGTTAAAGAGCACCCGGACAGATAACCGGCTGTGGATGGAGGAATTGATCGCCCGTCTGCTGCTCATTTCCCAAAAGGAGCGAATGGGTTGATTCGAGTGAAGGAAGCGATTATTGTAGAGGGGAAGTACGACAAAGTCAAGCTTTCTTCCCTAATTGATGGATTGATCTTAGAAACCCGGGGATTCGGAATTTTCAAGGATAAGCGTCAAATGGAGCTTATCCGCAAGCTGGCGGATACTCGAGGGATCATCATTTTTACGGATAGCGACGCCGCGGGATTTGTGATCCGGGGGCATTTGAATAGCTCCATTGATAACAGCAAAATCAAGCATGCCTATATCCCAGACGTATTTGGTAAGGAAAAGCGTAAGGAGAAGGCTTCCAAGGAAGGAAAACTGGGGGTGGAAGGTGTGGATGCCGCTTTGATTTTAGAAGCGTTGACCCGTGCTGGTGCCACTGTTTTGGGGAACGAAACAACCTCTGAGACAGTATCGGTGCCCCCGGACTCCAGGATTACCAAGGCGGATTTGTTTGCCTGGGGCCTTTCTGGAGGCGAAGGGAGCAGTGAGCGCCGGAGGCTGCTGTTGGACTGCTTGAAGCTGCCGGAGCATCTGGCGCCCAATTCGCTGGTAAAGGTGTTAAACAGCATGTTTACCAGGGAGGATTTTGAGAATTTGATTCAAAAATTGTTCTCCGAGAAAGAGGGAGAAAAGGAAAGAAACTTTTGAAAAAAGCCTTGACAGAAATTCGATTTGATGGTAATATATAACACGTTGAGCCAAGACAGAAACTGTTTTGATCACAATAAATCGAATTCGCGGCAGTGCTGGAACTGGCAGACAGGCACGTTTGAGGGGCGTGTGTTGTATGACGTATGGGTTCAAGTCCCATTTGCCGCACCAAGTGGGTGTTACAAAATAGATACCCAAGGAAAAAACAGTATCTATGCGGGTTTGCGGGCTTTTTTGAAGAAAAAACAAGAGAGTGTTTACCGTGGATGTCCAAGCTGATTTTTAACAGTTGTAACACAAAAAGTGGAGTCATCGCCTGAAAAATCAGGTTGGTGACTCCGCTTTTTTGCATTTTTTAGAAATTTTTTGGGAGAAAACAGGTAGAAAATTTAAGGAAATCAGTGGCAATACCCTGACCGGAGAACAAATTCGTGCGATGGTCAATTCCGGACAGCTCAAGGTGGGCGATTCGCGTACTGGATTGATTGTGGATTTACAGCAGCTTGCGAATGGGAATTTCCGTGTAACAGGTAAAAATGTAGGAACGGCCTATATTGTTTACGAGGTTGGCGGCACCCATGCATCGGTACGCATTGACGTGCAAAGAGAGGTGACCCAGCACGGCACAGCAGTAAGAAATACATCCTATTTTATCAATTAATCAAAATTCAGAAAATCTTCCCCATCCATAACAAAGGGGCAGTTACCGATGCATGGTAGCTGCCCTTTCTATTATTGGAAGAAAAAAGCCTTAAAGCCAATAAAAAGTATTGCGGACGGATTGCCCGTGTGCTTGTATACCGTCTTGAACATCAATGCGTACCGAAAGCTGCTTGCCTTCGATTTCGTAGAGGATATAACAAGTACCGGAATGTTTAGCGGTGAGCAGAGCGTTGCCGTTTGGGAGGACTTGCAGGTCAACAATCGAACCCGTACGGGAATCCCGAATGATGAGATTGCCGGAGCGAATGATCTGCTGGACTTGTTCATCGGTTAAGCGGTTGCCGTTGGAATCATGCAAAAAGGTACCAATCGTATAGCGTTCCCCCGGAGCAAACGTATAAGAAGCGGTGTCTAGGGTGATGGAGCCTTTTGGTGCTTTCAAGTGGAATGTCATGAGAGAGGATTGACCCTGATAGGTGACGCGGACTTGTACCGTACCAGAAGCTTTGGCCGTGACTCGATATTTTGCCCCGCGGCTGTCGTTTGCATCCTCAAGCGATACACTGGCCATTTCCGGATTTAAAACCTCCACTTTGATATTTTGAATATCATGATTGTCCTTGACTAAAAAGGCATAACTGCCACCAACCGCAATGTCAGCGGAAGCCGTGTCCAAAACAAGGGGAACCGAGGGCACCGTTGGCGTGGTAGGTTTCGAGGGGGTTTCCGGAGAAGTGGGGGAAGAAGGTCTGGAGGGCCGGTTGGAGTTGCTCGAATTTTTCTGCCATTGTGCGGTGAGCGTGACAGCGTTAGCCGGCATGGTAAAGGTGGTGTCGGTTTTGGAGGAATCCGCAAAGGTGCCTCCTCCGTCTGAGGTCCAGCCGCGGAAACGGTAACCGTTTTTGCTGCCAGCGGAAATAGCAACTTGGGTACCAGCTTCGTAGGTTCCAGAACCGCTGGCGCCCGTGCCGCCATGTACGGTCAGAGAATATGTAGTGGGGGCGATGGCTTCAAAATTGCTTTGAAGTGTTACGGGACCGCTGGGCATAGTAAACGTCAAACTGGCCTGTTGCAGTTCCTCCTGACTCAAGTTGATACCCTCTGCTGTCCATCCCTGAAACGTGTAGCCCGGACGTTCCTCAGCTGTAATGGTTACAGTCTCGCCGGGTTGATAAAGTCCGACGCCTTTTTCGTCGACTTGGACTGCATAGTGGGAATCCTGCCCGATTTGAATGCTGCCCGCCCCTGTAATCTCAGGGAGCGTTTCCGGGTTAGTATCCTCTGGCAGCAACAAGGTTCCGATGACTTCCAGCTGTTCCAGCGAGTTGACCTGAAACAGCTTGTCGAGGGTGTCCTTTGTCACATTTGTTCGTGCATCCAAGGTAATCCCTTCGGAGATGGTCAATGTTGACCCGGATTCACTGGATAGAAGGATTTTGGGATTGCTGTGTTCGCCTAAAGTTAAATCAAAATTTAAAACAGTATCACCATTTACAACATATTCTCTTGCATCGGGAGTATACTCTACGACAAAGCCATTGACTGTACCGTTGTTTTCAATTTCTCCAATATCCGAATCATTTAAATGGACGTTGAGCAAGCTTTTTTCTTCAATATTAAGGGTACCATGATTGATAATTTTTCCATAGTTTTGGAGCTGTACCCCCGCGGGTATGGTGACTGTTGTGCCTTCTGGAATTGTGATGGTCGAAGGATATCGTTTGAGAGTGTTATTTTCCAGTTTTACATAACGGGTTTGCATGACACTATCAGGAAATGGAAATAAATTCAGAGTTTCGTCCCAAGTAATATTGAAAATATACGCAGATCCTGTTGAGGTAATTTCTCCTGTATCAGAATTATACTGGCATTTGTTCCATTGGACATTATCTCCATTTAGAATCAAATAGTTATTGCTGCCTCCGTAATAAATTACTGCGCCATTTTTAGCTGTACAGCTATCTTGGTAAGCAGGAAGATCGGAATTTCCGGAATTTGTATTTTGATTGTGAACATATAAAGTTCCGCCGGAAATGCTAAACTGTGAACCGTTGAATTTGTCATATTCAATGGCTGCCAAAATATCTATATTACCAATTGCGACAATGTTGCTGTCGGTAAACGTGACATTGCCAAGGGCCCACCCGAAATACGTAAAGCAGGCCAAAGGCCAAAAGACCGATTTCCGGGATGCCGTCC
>JAAWSO010000039.1 GCA_022801595.1 Clostridiales bacterium
AGAAATCACATAAACTCCTCCTTTACATGATTTGTTATGGCTGGTTATAATAACCATCGCACGCATCGTTTCCTCTTTGTGTTTATTGTACCATAATCAACGACAAGCTGCAATGAGGATTGAGGCTATCAAAAAACAAACCGGACGCTCACGGGAGCCTCCGGTTATTTGATTTCCTGTTCTAAATTACGAAATATGTCCGAATCAAAAAAATCCGTGATTGAGATTTCTAATCCATCACAGAGCTTTTTAACGGTTACAACCGAAACATCATATCGTTCTGGACTCATCATGCTATATACAGTGGACGGCGTTACGCCAGCACAAGTAGCAAGTTCATTATATTTTATCTTACGCGCTTTGCATATCTCTTGAAAGCGTTTTACAGGTGCGAAGCCATGCTTTTTTATAAAAGATATGTAAGCGATATTGAACTAAAAGCAATCCCAAAAGTATTTCATGTTTCTTATGAATATTTATTGGAGGGTAAAAAATAAAAAAATATGACTACTAATAACAAAAAGACTAAGATATACGCAACAGCGTATACGCTCCTGCAAAATTATTGTTATAATTTTTTTAGAGGTGAAAATTATGAAAATAAAACAGGCGGTTGTACTCTTCTGTATTTATTTTACTATAATCAGCGACAAGCTACAATGAGACGGGGAGCTATAACCGGAGGCTCACAGAAGCCTCCGGTTTGTTTCTATTTAGTTACTGTTAAAATAATTTTTGTTTGTCTCACTTTTAAAACATGTTTACGTGTAAATTTAAAAAAATAGTAAGACAAACTGGAATTTTATAAATTTTACAAGGTAAAAATTGGCATAGTTTAAAAAGATCGTTTTCAAACAGAAATACCTTTTTTAAACTATTAATATATACTTTGAACACATTTATAATGACTATTAATATAATGTTTCGACGAATGGTGAGTGAAAACATGGTTATTGACTACAATGCTATTGGACTACGTATTAAATTTGCACGAATTAAAGCTAAAATTACACAGGAAGCGTTAGCTACAAAAATAGGAATGTCAACCACTCATGTAAGCAATATTGAAACAGGGAATGCAAAGTTAAGTTTACCAGCAATCATTAACATTGCAAACGTACTTGCCATTTCTGTCGATGATTTGCTCTGTGATAATGTCATAAGATCAAACCATGTATTTAACAAAGAAGCACAGAATATACTTATAGATTGTTCTCCTTATGATATACGAATTTTGCTTGATGTTTTGAAAAGTACAAAAGAAGCATTGCAAAAAAATGAGCAGTTTAAGCAAAGTTTAAAAAATACAGAAATACCTTAACCTCTTTTATAACATATCATCCTTACTATCAAAAGCTCACTATTCCCATTTACAGGAATAGTTGGTAAACAATTTTATACCAATAAGAGACAAGCTGATTTTGTGATAAAATTAAATCGCCGATAGAGAATTATTACTCTCTATCGAGATAGTTGTGAGTTTTTATTCTTTATCATCTAATAAATATTCATAAGAAACATGAAATATTTTTGCGATTGCTTTTAGTTCAATATCGCTTACATATCTTTTATTGGTTTCAATACGTGTAATAACATTCCGATCTATATCAACACCCAATAATTGTAAACGCCTGGCAAGATCTCTTTGTGATATTTTCTCTTGTTTTCGAAGCAACCGCAAACGCTCACCAATAATATTTTTATCTCGATTTAAGTCTTTTTGTCTTTGCATAATCCCTCTCATTTTGTCTCACTATAGTTTAATCTTCAAAAGAATAGCGATTGAGTTCATCAAAATCAAGTAATTCTGCTAATGTTAAACTAAATGCTATTGCAATTTTATGCATAGTTTTGAGTTTGGGGTTAAAGGTTTTGCTTTTTAGGATATTATCAAGAGTGGAATAACTTACTCCACTCATAATAGATAGCTCATATATGGTAATACCACGCTTTTCACATAATGACAGGATTCTTGTGACAATCAGTTGAGAATATTCATCTTTCATAACATGTTCATCCTTGCTATCAAAAATACGCCCATAATATAGTATTTTTATGATAGCAATAAAAAATGCCCACTATTCCCGCACACGGGAATAGTGGGGTAACAATTAAATAAAAACCGGTTATTTTATGGATATTCTGAAACAGTTTTGAGGTGATTGTTATGCTGGGAGAACGACTCCGCCGCCTCCGAGAAAAAACAGAATACACGCAGCAGCAAATAGCCAACGCCCTGCACATCGACCGCTCCACCTATGCTTACTATGAAACTGGAAGAACTACCCCTGATATTTTTACGTTGTTAGCTTTTGTGAATATTTTTCACACTACCTTAGACAGCCTGTTCCACCCAGACGGACGCGCCCCGGAACCGCCGTCGGGACAAAGCCTATACAGCCTTTCCAAATCAGAAAAGCAATTGCTTGCGTGCTACCGGGCCATGCCCCCGGAGAAACAAAAAGAGCTGCTGCAGGCTCTCACAAAAAGGAAGAAAAAACGTTGAGTGTCTCGGAAAATATCAAACGGGCAACCATTGAAATGCTGATTTTATCCTTGCTTGCCGAACAGGATATGTATGGCTACCAGCTTTGTGAGGAGCTGGAAAAGCGCAGCAAAGACCAGTTGATCCTGATCCAAACTTCCATATACCCCATTCTTTCCCGCATGAAGAAGAAAGGATTGGTCAGTTGCAGACAAGAACTCGTGGGGAAGCGCAGAACCCGTGTCTACTACCACCTGGAACCGTTGGGCGAGGAACATCGGCAAGCCATAAAGAAGGAATACTTTTCCCTCCATGCTGGCATTGTCAAAATTCTAGAAACCGTCCAGGGAAATTCCAAGTTCTTCTAAACGGCCCGCAAAAAAACAGCCAGCGTATCCCAAAAAACTGGGATATGCTGGCTGTTTGCGCCCGAATGGGCATATTTCTGTCCTGGTTGGGAAGCGGAAAAGCCGTGCCATAGCCGTCCCAGCTTCCTTTTTATGCCCGTGCTTTCCGTCTACCAAAGCGCCGACGGTGCCGGGAGGAATGCTGCCGTCCAAATTCCGCCGGCTGCCGCTGCAATAAATTTTGCATCAAAGGAATCATGTTGGCGCAAACTTGAGAAGCATCGTAGTCCTGGCAAGCCGCTTTCATGTCTGCCAAAAGTTCAGGATGGGTCAGCAGGCTATTTACAATTTCCCCGCAGGAATCTCCCTTCCGCATTCTGACTGCCATGCCGCGCCGTACCAAAAACTCGGCGTTGTCCTCCTCCTGCCCTGGAATGGAATCGAATACCACCATTGGCAGGTTGCATGCCAAAGATTCAGAAATGGTTAAGCCTCCGGGTTTGGTGATTAACAAATCGCTAGCCTGCATATACTTTTCTACTTCCGTGGTAAAAAACACCAGCTTCCATGGTTTCTTCGCCTCTGGGAGTAACTTTTCAAACGTATCATACAGCTTCTTATTCCGTCCAGTGATGATGACCAACTGGAAATCCTGCTCCAACTGCTCCAACTCCCGGTAAATACCCATGATATTGGTTACGCCAAAGCTACCGGCCATCACGAGGATCACGGGAATATCGAGCTTTAGTTCCAATTCCTTCCGCAGAGCCACTTGGTCTCTCTTTTCAAAAAAGGTATCGAAAATTGGAATTCCAAAGGGATAAATCTTTTCTGGAAATACCTCCAGTTCAATCAAAGCCTTCTTACATTCCTGGCTGGGAACGATATATGCATCGATCCCAGCGGCCAAATAGGCGCGATGAGGACCGTAATCCGTCATAATCGAAATCAAAGGCTGCCCAATTTTTCCTTTTTCCTTTAAATGGGATACCATCTGCCCAGCAAAAGGATGAGTCGTAATAATAATATCCGGCCCAAACTGCCGGATAGAAGGCAGCATACGGCGGCTGCAGACAGCGGTTAAAGTGGGAACCACATCTACTTTCGGCTTTTGAGTATTGTTATAAAGCGCCCCATACATTTTTGGGGCTTTGGTGGCCATAAATTCATAGCTTCCACATACGGTCTTATCCACCAGGTAGTTGATTTCCCGCAGGCAATCCACCACCCTTACCTGAGCGTTTGGGATATGCTGGGAAAAATACACCTCCATAGCCTGGGATGTTCTCCGGTGGCCCCCGCCGGTGGCGGCTGTAAAAATTAAAATCTTCATATTCCTTCACACCTTCCTTTCTCAAACAAAATTAGGCGAACGGTAAGCCAACGATTCGTTCGCCCCTCACTCAGATGAGGGAAACCTTGAAATCCAGCGTCTCGCCCAACGGTTTCGCTACACCTGAATCTTTGATTCCGCCGGTATTTCCAGGTTATGATACCACACCTGCGGCGAGCAAGTCGCGCTCTTCCTGCTCCGCATAAAAGGAGCCCAGCTACCCCGCGTGGAGGCTTCCTGATGCTGCCAAATAGACGTCAGGGAAAAACATCGAGCGCACACCAAGTTTTTTGGCGATCTCTTCGCTAACCGCGCGAGCGAAGAGACGGCTTGCCGTCATGATACCACACCTGCGGCGAGCAAGTCGCGCACGCTCCCTCCGGTTGCCAAATTGCATGGGAACCCATGCACCCAAATGCCCGCGCTGCAGGTTCACTGCGGTTATTATACCATAAATACACTCAGATTTCCATAGACGGAAATATTTATCCAGTAAAATTGGATAAATAATCAAGAAAACTCAAAGAATATTCAGGTAGAACCACGAAGTTTCAAAACTTTTTACATTTTGTTTGCCAAAATAATAAAGATGTAACTTTACTTTCTAAGCAAAACACTATATGATTATAGTAGGGTAATTATATTTAATTTTAAGAATCATCTTGTAAATTCTTATGGGAGGCATGAAATGTCCAGATATATGAAAAAAAAGAAACAGAAAAAAGGATTGGTTTCTACCATCGCCACTGGCGGCGTTACAGTGGCTGCTATGACAGCCATTTTTCTATTCGCGGGATGTTCCCCATCCAACACCTCCTCGGATACCTCTAGCCAAACTTCGGAAATTCCGTCGAATCCAGAAGATCAGGTTCTGGCAAAAGGAATGTCCATCGACGGTGTAGATGTTGCTGGCATGACCAAGGAACAAGCGCTCCAAGCTGTCACAGCATCCCAAGATGCAATCCCAGCCTATAACCTGACCTTAAAGCTCAAAGATAAGACCTGGAACCTGACGGAAAAAGATATGACTTTTCAATCCAATGCGGAAGAAGCGGTAAACCAAGCCTTTGCCTACTTGTATGGCGACAATGGTGAACATTATATGCAGCGGATTTCTCAACTCAACGAAAATCCTGTGGACTATGAAGTCAAATACACATTGGATTATACCAAGCTAAATGAAAAACTCAAAGCTTTAACCGGGGAAATGAATGTTAAGCCTGTGGATGCTACCGTTAGCTCTTTTGACAGCTCCACGGGTACCTTCCAGTTTAAAGACGGGAAAAATGGTCTGACTGTGGATGAAGAAAAGCTATACGCTGATGTAAAAACTGCGTTGGAGCAAAGCGCTACCGCTACTGTGGAGGTTCCCTACAAAGAGGTGGAATTCAGCAAAACCGCTGCTCAAATTAAGAACAATATGCAAAAGCTGGGCACCTATAGCACCGTCTCCACCAATAATGCCAACGCCAACCACAACATGAGGCTGGCGTTGGCCTCCGCAAACGGTACTGTCCTACAGCCAGGGGAAATTTTTTCCTTCAACGGCACCACTGGCAACACCACCAATGGCAGCCTGGGCTATAAAAAGGCTGGCGCCATTGTGGGAGGAAAACTAATAGACGAATACGGCGGCGGTATCTGTCAGGCCTCCACCACGATCTATGGCGCAGCCGTTCGTTCCAACCTGAAAATTTTGACCCGGTATAACCATACCTGGCCTTCTACCTACTGCCCCATCGGGCAGGATGCCGCTGTCAGCTATGGCAGCTTGGATCTGCGGTTTCAAAATACCAGCGAATATCCAATTTATATTGTGGCCGGTATGAGCGGCACCACGTTGACCGTTACATTCTACGGCTATCAAGACCCCAGCTACGACGAAATCCGCGTGACATCCCAACAAACTGGCACCGTTGCCCAACCTGCTGATGTCTATCAAGTGGACAAATCACTGAAAAAAGATGAAATCGTTAAAGATCGCAGCGGTCGGGTAGGGAAACGTGCTTCCGCCCAACGGATATACTACAAAAACGGTAGTGTAGTAAAGCGGGAAAATCTTCCTTCCAGTTATTATCGGGAGCTTTCTACTGTCTATCGCTATGGAGCAGGCAGCTCAGTTCCTGGCTCGGCTTCTTCCAGCTCGTCCTCCAGCAGCTCTGCTTCCTCCGGTAGTTCGGCCCCAGCGTCTAGCTCGGCTTCCTCTAGCAGTTCCACTCCGGTCTCCAGTTCGGCTCCGTCTAGCAGCTCGACTCCAGCATCCAGTTCAACTCCGTCCAGCAGCTCGACTCCAGCATCCAGTTCAGCTCCGTCTAGCAGTTCTACCCCAGCGCCTAGCTCTAGTTCTTCCAGCGGATCTGCCGCATCATCCAGCACACCGTCTTCTGCAACCAGCGCTTCTTCTTGACAGAGAGCTTCCATGTGTCCTGAGAGATGCTTTTAGCATCTCTTTTTTGTACGAAAACAGGAGAAATTTTTCCATTCTCTGACAAAACGGAAGATCTTGACCATCCATTTTCTTTCTGTGAAAATCACGAATGGCGTCTCAATTCATTACCAATTGATAGAAAGGGTGAGTCCTTTGTTTGAATCCTGTATTTCTCTTGAACATCCCCCAAAAATTACTATTTGTATGCCGGTTTATAATGTGGCTCCCTACTTAGAGCAATGTCTGCAATCGGTAGTCGAGCAAACCTTTGACGATTTCATCCTGATCGCAGTCAACGACGGTTCAACGGATAATTCCTTGGAAATCCTACAACGGTTTGCCGCACAAAACTCTAAACTTAAAATCATAAATCAGGAGAATCAAGGGATGTCCGCCGCTCGTAACAAAGCGCTTTCTTTGGCTGAGAGTGAATATGTCTGCTTTTTAGACAGCGATGACCATCTGGCCCCTACCTATTTGGAAGAGCTTTATGAAGCTGCGGAACAAAATCAGGCGGACATTTCCTGCTGTTATTTTTCTTATCACTTTTTGGAATCTAACTTTGTCTACAAGCATCCCTTCCGGTGCAAGGGAGTTTTCGATTCTTCCGAAGCATTAAAAAGGCTGCTCAAAGATACGCAGATTCAAAGCTATGCTTGGAATAAATTGTATAAACGCACGCTGTTTGTGGATCACAATATCTCGTACCCTTCCATTGCATTTGAAGATATTGCTACCACCCATCGTCTTTTCTTTTATGCCAAGCGGGTCGCTGTGATCGACCGCTCCTTATACTATTATGTCCAGCGGAAAACCAGCACTTTGGGCAATATGAATACCAAAGTAATCAATGACTTTATTCGCGCGGTGGTATTGGTTCGAATTTTTCTTTCTAATCGGAAAATCTACCCAGAGTACCGAAAAACTTATGAAGCCATGTGCCGAAAAACGAATTTATTTTGCAAGATATGGCTTTGTAAAATTCATTGGAATCGCCGTTCCTGGAAAGACTTTAATGAAAATATGAAAAAATGCACCCGTGCTCTCCGCTACTACAGCAGTGAGGAATTCTGTGCAGAACAGTATTTTACCACATCCGGCGAGGTGCCAAGCCTTCCAGATGTCCTCCCCCATTATCCGATCAAAACAAAGGTCCATGCTTGATACATAATTCCCAATCAAATAGGAGGATGCTCTTATGAATCATGGTTTTGTGAAAATTGCTGCCGCCACGCCTCACATTCAGGTGGCTGACTGTATCCACAATGCAAATGAGGTGATCCGTCTCTTTCGGGAAGCCGAAGCGCAACAAGCGGATGTTGTGGTCTTTCCAGAGCTATGCTTGACTGGAGCAACCTGCGGCGACCTGCTGCGTGGAGATGTCCTGCTTCAAGGCGCTCGGGCGGCTTTGGAGCAAATTCTTCTGGAAACTAGGGATTGCTTTGCCGTCGGTGTAGTCGGTTTGCCTTTTGCCCATGGTGCGTTTCTTTATTCTTGCTGCGCCGTCTTTCAGAAAGGTACGCTGTTGGGAATGGTTCCCAAGGTAACTCTGCCGCTTGCCCAAAGACATTTCTTCGCTCCAGCTCCCCCAAATATTCAAACCATACCGTTTGGGAAAGAAGCTGTTCCTTTTGGCAATTTGATGTTTGAAGATTCCGGCTGTCCTGCCATTACGTTTTCCGTTTCCATGGGAGGGCCTGAGACTTCCACGCAAGCCGCTGCATCTTTGATGATTCTTTGTCCCAGCGCAACCGGTGAAGTAGTTGGGCAAGCATCCTACCGCCAGCTGATCGCCCAAGGTTTTTCCGCTCAACATTCCTGTGCAGTGGTTTGGGCAGAAGCTGGAGAAGGAGAATCCACCACCGACGGCGTTTTTTCCGGCCATCGTCTGGTCACAGAACAAGGAAAGCTTCTGGTGGAATCTCCTCGATTTTCTCATGGCCTTTTACTGATGGATATTGACACGGAGCAGTTGCTTGCCGAGCGGCGTAGCCAGCCGAATACCGCAGTCTTCCCTTGTCGTCCCACCATTCCAGTCACGTTTTCTTCCCAGAATGCACCCCTGCATCGCTCCATTTCCCCGTCCCCGTTCCTGCCAGAAAATCCAGAACAATTGGCAGAACGCTGCACTGAAATCTTAGCCATTCAGACCCAGGGATTAAAAAAACGGATCGCTCACCTGCTTCCCTTTGGAGGCGGTAATGCTGTGCTGGGACTTTCCGGCGGGCTGGACTCTACCCTAGCCCTCTTAGTCACAGCAAATGTTTTCCACGATTTGCAATTGGATTGTGGAAACATTTCCGCTCTTTCCATGCCTTGTTTCGGCACTACCCAACGCACCAAAAATAACGCCCAATTGTTAGCGCAAGAACTTGGGGTAACCTTTCAGGAAATTCCAATTAGTAAAGCAGTGGAACAGCATTTCCAAGATATCGGGCACAATCCGGCGGTACACGACGTTACCTTTGAAAATGCCCAAGCCCGGGAACGAACCCAAGTTCTCATGGATGTTGCCAATCAAAAAAACGGTATTGTCATCGGTACAGGTGATCTTTCCGAGCTGGCGCTGGGGTGGGCTACCTACAATGGGGATCATATGTCCATGTATGCGGTAAACAGCGGCGTTCCCAAAACCTTAGTGCGCCATTTAGTACGGTATATTGCTGGACAAAGCTCTCCCGCTCTGGCCGCTGTTTTGCAAGACATCCTGGACACACCGGTCAGCCCAGAGCTGCTGCCACCAGTGGAGGGGAATATTGCACAAAAGACGGAAGATCTGGTGGGTCCTTATGAGCTGCACGATTTCTTCCTCTTTTACGCTCTGCGGTATCAGTTTTCTCCTAAGAAAATTTTCTTCCTGGCAACCGTTGCATTTGCCGGGCAATGGGAAAAACCTATAATTTTGCATTGGCTCAAAGTATTTTACCGCCGCTTTTTCTCCCAGCAATTTAAACGCTCCTGCCTTCCAGACGGCCCAAAAGTTGGCACAGTGGGGATTTCCCCCCGGTGGGATTGGCAAATGCCAAGCGATGCTTGCGCAACCCTTTGGCTGCGGGAAATCGAGGAGATGCATTCACCCTCATCCAATTGAGAAAAGAAAGCCCATAAATAGAAGAAAAAAAGAACCAGCAATTGCTGGTT
>JAAWSO010000040.1 GCA_022801595.1 Clostridiales bacterium
AGGAAAGACGGTATAACCGGGATTACCGTATGCCAAGGGATGAATTTGGGGACAGAAGAAACGAATACGACTATCATCCTAATTATACTACCAGAGGTGGTTACGATGAGGATATCTATGGCGCGTTTCGAGATCGTAATGGTCGGAGACATTATGACAACGGAAAATTCGCGCCTCGAAGCAATTACCGTCCGGTAGGCTTTGTTCTGTTATAATGTTCCAATAAAGAAATGAAAAACCCCCTCAAGCCAATAAGCCTGAGGGGGGCCACACATTTCTGTGTGGGATTTTATGTATGACTGTTACGAAATAGATGTCTACCTGGACATTGCTTTTGCAGCAAAATCATAATTGCGTTTTAACATTAATGGTAGTTTCAAATTTTATTATTTTTTGTCAGGCTTTTCCAGAATAACAAACGATACCAGAGTCTCTTTATGAAGATAATTTTCAAGTTTTGGATCAACATCCACAGTTTGTGTATTCATCTGCGAAATTACCCAACCATCTTCTAATAACTGGTTGATCCGGACAAGGTACTTATTGTCATTAATATCATTTTGTTTCGTAAAATCTCGGCTGTTACTGATGTAAACTACTTTCTGCATTTATTTTCCTCCTTTGCTGTTTTTTGCTTTAAAAAGTCTAAACAAAAATAAATATGAAACTCGCATCCAAGAAATATATGTAGACAAAAAAGTCTGGACGCAATCTGCATCCAGACTTTTTTTGGCGGAGAAGGAGGGATTTGAACCCTCGCGCCAGTTACCCGACCTACTCCCTTAGCAGGGGAGCCTCTTCACCACTTGAGTACTTCTCCAGGTGAAATTCTATATGAAACAAATATGCTGATTGGCAAGGTGGCGGAGGGGAAGAGATTCGAACTCTTGGTCCCTTGCGAGATCACTAGTTTTCAAGACTAGCTCCTTAAACCACTCGGACACCCCTCCGTATTGCTTAACAACAGTTACAATAATATCATACCATCCAGCTTTTGTCAATAACTTTTTTTATAAAAAGAGAAGTTTTTTTGGGAACTTGGTTGGCAAAAAGAATTAGGTTTTGTTATAATAAAAAGAAACAATTTTTTTGGAGAAAGGATGATGTTTGCCATGGCAACTTTATTCGTATGGTACCCCAAATGTACCACTTGTCAAAAGGCGAAAAAATGGTTGGAGGAGCAGGGAGAGAATTTCCAA
Organism: Clostridiales bacterium; assembly: GCA_022801595.1. Taxonomy (GTDB): domain Bacteria; phylum Bacillota; class Clostridia; order Oscillospirales; family Acutalibacteraceae; genus UMGS1071. Next base: position 1,200 of record JAAWSO010000040.1, read on the forward strand.
TTGCGGGATATTAAGGAAGACAAGCCCACTTTGGAAGAATTGCGGACTTGGTATCAGGCAAGCGGGCTTCCTCTGAAAAAATTCTTTAATACCAGTGGATTGGTCTATAAATCCATGCAGCTCAAAGACAAGCTGCCGGAGCTGTCGGAAGAGGAACAGCTGGAACTGCTGGCGTCCGACGGCATGTTGGTGAAACGTCCAATTCTCGTTACGGATCAGGGGATTACCACCGGATTCCGAGAGGACGTTTGGCGCACTCTGCTTCCATAACCGAAAAACAGCCATTCCGGTTACAACACCAGGATGGCTGTTTGTTCTTTACCAAGGAATTTCGGAAACAAAAGGCTGAAAGGCTGCAGGCAAGGGGAAGGTTTGTTGGAGCTCTTTTTGGGATACCCAGACGAAAGCCGAATCCCAGAGCAGGCTTCCCTCACAGAGTACGGTATAGCTACCCATATGCCATTCGATGTGGGAAAAAATATGCTTGTGCCGATGGGCTTTCTGGATGGATTGATATTCAATTCCCCAATTTTTGAGTTGTTCTGCCGCAGCTTTGACGGTTAGGCTGCCTTCCACTTGGGGAAACTCCCAAAGTCCAGCCAAAAGGCCGGACGTCTCCCGTTGACGCAGAGCAACTTTATGGTCTTTTACCAAAAGGAATACAGTACGCTTTTCAATCTTGCGGGGCTTTTTTTCCGGTTTGACTGGAAAGTCCATGGTTCGGTTTTCCCCGAAGGCGCGGCATAAATGAGAAACCGGGCACTGGCCGCACTTTGGCAATCCGTTTGGCAGACAAATAGTGGCGCCTAGATCCATTAAGGCTTGATTGAAGTCGCCACTTCGGGCAAGCGGTTGTAGGATTTCCGAAATTCGTTGGAAGTAATCTTTTTTTACTGCTGGTTTGGTGATATCCCGGTCATCGGCAGTCAAGCGGGTCATGACCCGCAGCACATTGCCGTCCACTGCTGGTACTGGAAGCTGAAAGGCAATGGAGGCGATGGCTCCGGCTGTATAATCGCCAATGCCAGGAAGCTGTTTCAGATCTTCAAAGGATGCAGGAAGCTGGCCGCCATATTTTTGCACGACTACTTGAGCAGCTTTTTGTAAGTTGCGAACACGGCTGTAATACCCAAGACCTTCCCACAATTTCAGAAGCGTTTGTTCATCTGCCTGGGCCAGATGGTCGATGGTGGGCAGTTCTTGCAGGAACCGGTCAAAGAAGGATTTGACTGCTTCCACCCGGGTTTGCTGGAGCATGATTTCTGACACCCACACAGCATAGGGGAAAGGGTCATCTCGCCAGGGGAGGGAGCGGGCATGTTGGCTGTACCAAGCCAAAAGGGGGGAAGCGATTGGAGGAATGGTATGCATAGAGTTCACCTCTTCGTGACAAAAAGAGCGACAAGCTTTCTGCTCATCGCTCCTTTCTCTTTGTTATCAAACAGACACAGAATGGATCAATCGTTCTTCAAATCAAGGAGAACGTCAACGGCGTGTTGCATATCAGTTTTCACACGATATTGCTTCACCAAATTTTGCTCATGTTGTGTATAATACTCTTTCTCTGCTTGCTCCTTTGAAAACATATCATTAATCGAGATATTAAAAATATCGCAAATTTTGGATAAAATTTCAATGTCAATGGAGTTGATCCCATTTTCCCAGGAAGAAATCGAGTTATGTTTAACTCCTAATTTTTCTGCTAATTCACGTTGCGTCATGCGGTTCCGCTTTCTATAAAACAGCAGATTTTGGGCAACAGCTTCTTTTACCGTTGTCAGTTCAGCGTGATTCAAAATCGACACATCCCTTCTCGTTTCTTATGCTTTTGTATAAAACCTTAACACATTGCTTTAATAAAATCAAGAAGCAAGAAATGAATTTTTCGTCGATTTTTTGAACATTTTTTGAACATTCCATGTTTTTCGGCTGATTTTTATATTTTGTGAAAAAAGAGGGAAATAAGGTTAATGAGAAATTGAGTGGTTGAGATCTTCTAATTCGTGGACCCGACATTCATAAGCCTTTTTCTCAAAGGGTAATTCCAAGGGATGATAAGCGTCTCCAGCCAATAATTCCACTAACCGATCCGTAAAGGTAGGATTTAATGGCAAAATAGGACCAATCAAATAGGTAGCGAAAAAATTATGGATATGAACCCCTTCTTTTTTGACATCTGGATTCCACCCGCTTCCCACTTCCATGGTGAGCATAGGACTTGCCAGTGTGCCATAGCTGTGGCTTAACTGATTTTTAAAGCCTGTGATTTTCAGATCTCCCAAAGTACCCACACACAGCTCATTATAGCGGAGTTTTTCAAAGCGTTGGGCATAGTAAGGAAAGAGTCCAATCGCTGAGATTTTTTCTCCGTTTTCCCGTTGAATATATTCCCCAAACAGCTCGAAAGCATTTCCTGTGGCCAGAGTGACGGCTCCGCTTTCGATTCGCTTTTGAAAGGCTTCTTTGAGGGGGATTAGTTGTTCCAGTTCCAATTCTTGCTGCCGCTCGGTGCAGGGCCCGATTAGCAGAAAATGAATGTCGTCCTGTTGGGTAAACGCAGGCACATCATGGAGGTGGGTGGCGATCACTTGAATTTTTACATCGCAAGCCGCAAGCTTTTGCGTCAAATATAACAGATTCCCCCGGTCTCCATAAAGATTGTTGAATTCGGGGTAGAGCACCTCGATTTTAATGGTTTTCATGGCCGTTTCCTCCCTGTGCCAAGGTTTCTTTGACGGAATTTACCACGGATGTGGCATACAACTCAAAGAATACCGCGATCGTTTCCGCGCCGGTCAAATCGGCGAGGAGATGCTGGGTCATTTCCTCATAGTTCGGATACAGCGCGATTTTTTGGGGCTCAATGCCAGCCAGAGCCAGGCGCAGGCCTACGTCATAGCAGCGGGTGCCGCCTACGATGATCCGGCCGATTTCCTCCCGGTTCAACATTTCAAAATCGGTATCATACAGCCAGGAAATGTCTTCATGACCGTGGACGGAATCCTTGGAATCGGTGACTAGCAAAATAACATCCTTTTTTCCAGGTATGGTATCCAAATAGGAAAGGCATTGAGAGCCAGAAATCGGGTTTTGATTTTTAAAAAGCATGTTAACCAGATGGTAGCGCCCGATGGATTCTTCCTCGAACCGTCCCAGCTTTGCGGAAAAATGAGCGGTTTCCTTTTCAATTAATGATAGAGGCGCTTTAGCCAAGCGGCAAATCGTGGCTGCCGCCGTTACATTAAAGACGTTGAAAAGATTTCCGGAAGCAAACGGGAGGGTGGCCTTCTGGCCATCTGCATCGTGGAACACAAAGGTGCCTTCTTCAAAGTTGACCGTGTCAGCAAAATAGCTGGGTTCCGGCATTTGAAAACCGCAGTAGGAACAGTACGGATCGCCAATATGGTGATAATGGAAATAACGGAACTGCAAGGGGTTGTGGCAATTGGGACAGGCCAGAATATCGCACACATGGTTGATACAGGTTTCAGTACTGCGAGCCGTTTGGTGAACGCCATAAAAAATCTGGGGATTGGTATTCTTGCCTAGCATACCGGAGATAGCATCGTTGGCGTTGAGGACCATGGTGGTGCCGTTGGGAATATAATTCTGGATTTTATCAAAGATAAATTCGCTGTGACCATTGCGTTTGATAGAATCCCGAAACAGGTTGGTGCAGAGAATATAGGTAGGAGTAAAATATTTATAAATGTATTGGGAGGAACGCTCGTCCACCTCCAGAACGACTACATCGGTTCTAACCCGGCCGCCCATGGTAGAATTGGCGCATAGGGTGGTGACCAAACCGTTGGCCATGTTGGATCCTTTCGAATTATTGGCTACGGTCATGCCAGCTTTGCGCAGCAGGTGAGTGATGAGATTGGAGGTGCTGGTTTTCCCATTGGTTCCAGTTACGCAGATCACCAGCGGCGGCATTTGGTAACGGGCTAATGCGTCCGGGCAAAGGCGCAGGGCAATTTCCCCCGGCTTATTGGTGCCGCGGTGGATGACGGAGCGCAGGAACCATTCCAACGCTTTACCCGCCAACTGGGCGGCGAAAAATCGTAGGCTCATAATGCAACTTCCTTTATTGTTCAATCAGAATCGGCCGTTTTCTTGGCAGAGTTCGGCTTTTTTCTATTATACACAAAGATTCCAACATTTGGCAAGGCCAACCAGCCGCTTTTTCCGTGGTAGTCAACGAATTGTTGTTCTGCTTGGTCTTTTCCACATTCCCGATGCTCCCAGTGAACAAATACAAAAGTTCGTCGAAGGGACACTTCACATAAGGAAGTGTCGTCCTATGGAATGGGTAAGAAGAATGAATTGCATCCGCCAACAAGCAGAAGAAATCGTTTTTAAAGAACTGATATATAGCTAATGTTAAGCGGCATTGGTGTACAACTGATGACGCTATAGTATTATTATTCGTAGGTATAAAAGGATGATGTATCACATATATGATTAAGTTTCAAAATATGTTGATAAAAATTTGGAATTCAAAAGCCCTGTCTGTCTCAAAACAAGTACAAATAAAATCGTATATTATATAATTCAAAAATGCTTGAGGTGTGCCTTATGAGCAGGAGAATTTATTATTAGATGTTATAATAGAGATTAGCAAAAGGCTTTAATCTAATACTAAATATTAATATAAAATGAACAGAGAAATTATACTAAAAGGAGCACATTTTTATGTTTAATACTGATAAACCAATAAATAAAGCATGTGAAGACAAGCTTGGAAGAAGTGTTTTTGCAAAGCAACTCGCAAACGCAATAGTTAATTTTCAAACCAAAGACAATTATGCGGTGTCATTACAGGGAAAATGGGGATGTGGAAAGACATCTGTTCTTAATATGGCAATTGAAGAAATTAAGCAATTGTCGGAAAGCAAAGATGACAAAAACAAAATAATTATTATACAGTTTAATCCGTGGAATTTTACAGATACAAACCAGTTGATAAATCAATTTTTTATAACACTCACAAATTCTTTGAAGATTGATAGTAAAAATAAAAAAGTTAAAGATGTTGGAAGTGCAATAGAAAAATATTCCTCTGCTTTAGAGTATTCTGAATACATCCCCGTTGTAGGAAAGTATTTAAAAATTATACCTAAATTAACATCAGCATTCGGAAAATCCCTGAAAGATAATGCAGAATCAAAGCTTAATGATGTCGCTTACAGAAAATGTGAAGTTGAAAAAGCACTTGTAGAGTTGGATTGTAAAATTTTATTTGTAATTGATGATATTGACCGACTTTCTAACGAACAAATCCGGCTTGTTTTTCAATTAGTTAATGCTGTTGCAGGTTTTCCTAATATAATTTATCTTCTTTCCTTTGATAAAGATATTGTTTCTCGTGCACTTGAAGATGTTCAAGGTTGTAATGGACAAGAATACCTTGAAAAGATAATTCAAGTTCCATTCGATGTTCCACCAGTAGATATTTCCAAATTATATAATGTTTTATTTGAGAAACTTGATTCTATAATTTATTTACCATATGGTGTAGAGTTTGACAAGAACCGTTGGTCAAAAGTTTTCGATGCGTGTGTTAGTCCTTTTATTAAAACTTTACGAGATGTAAATAGATTTTATAATGCACTATCCTTTATGTACACAGCTGTAAAAGAAGAAGTAGATTTTATTGATATGGCGGGGATTGGCTCATTACAAGTGTTTGCTCCTCAAATATTTGGATGGATAAAAGAAAATAAGTTTTCGCTTATAGGAGGATACAAAGGTAGTGGTATAGTATTAAATGAAATAAATAAACGAAAAGAGGAAATAATAAAAGAGTTTGAGAAGATATATCCCGTCAATCCCGATATTATGCTAAATGCCATTGCAAGCCTATTTCCGTCATTTTCTAATGGCGTTTTTTATCCTAGTGATTTTGTGACACAAGATGAAATATTTCAAGCAATGAGAATCTCATCTAGCGACAAATTCGATTTGTACTTTTCGTTGTCACTTGATACTATAAAAATCAGTAGAAAAGAGGTTGATAATTCCTTATTTAAAATGGATGAAATGGAATTGAGAGAATATATTAAAATACTTAATGAACGAGAGCTCTTCAGCGATTATTTAAAAGAAATTCGTCATAATATATCGCGGATTCCAGAAGATAGAATCGAACTCTTCTTGAGCATTTTAGTATTTCAAAGTGGTAGAATTTCTGAAGAGAAATCCTATCTTATTGGTGCGAATTTAAATGATTTTAGTGTCTATATTATGTCTGATTTGCTTTTCAGGATTATTGATGAAAACTCAAGATTCATAATAATTTCAAAGATGTTTTTTAATAGCGATTTTTTATCGTTTCAATACCTATTACATCTTTTCCATATAATTGAATTATCATATGGAAGGATTATAGAAACATCAAATATGCAGAACGAAAAACTTATTTCGTTAGAACATTTATATGAACTTGAAAAAATCTTTCTAAAAAGAACAAAAAGCTTTTTGTTAAAAACTAACTTGCTAGATTGGAAAGAGGCAGAAAGAGCATCTTTTCTCTGGGAGTTTATAGAAAATGAATCATATAGCAATTATATGAAAGAAGCATTATCAGCAGTTAATTCAATACCAAAGTATATATCTATAAATGCAAATGAATGGTCTGGTAGTGATGGTTTACGTGGCTATACATTTGACAATGAATCATATACAAAATTTATTGATGATACAACTATAATTAATACAATTAATGCAGAAAGATTCAAGGAATCATTTTGGACATTGGATAAACGAGTAATTGAAACTTCGGCTGCTTTCATTCTGAAGTCAACGAATTTAAAAGCAACAAATATTTTAGGAGATAGTGAATCAAATATTTTGGTTGTAAATGAAATAATTGATAAGTGGAAACGGGAATTTGATGAACAATCAGCACAGTAAAACTATTTATGACGAATGAGTAAAATGGTTTTTCGTGATTAAGGATACACAGAGCCAACCATTAGCTTATTAAGTCAATTTATGGATGATTATTTTTGCAGTTTCCAGATTTTTGGTCTAAGAAAATGAAGAAAGACTAGACGAACATCCTGTCTTACCAAGCACTGAATTTGGCTAATCAAATTCGCTTGTTAGGGGCAAAAGCCCCTAATACCCCTTATTGAAAACTGAGCCTATGAACTGTGAGGTTTCCCACAATTCATAGGCTCTTTCTGTTGTTTGAGATTCAGTTTTCTTGTAACAAAAGCAAGGTTATCTTTACTGCAAATCCGCCGTGAGAGCTATGTTCAATCGTAGCAGTACCATTGTGCGATTCCGCCACCTGCTTTACGATAAGCAAACCTAAACCGTGGCGTTGCTCCGTGGTATTGGTATCACAGACCATATAATGCGGTGTGTTATTGAGCTTTTCAATCTGTTCGTCAGAAGCACCTTTGCCGTTATCTTCAACGCAGATGATACAATCCTGTTCATCTGCCCGAACAGAAACAAAAATGGAACAGCCATTTTCGTTATGGTTTATACAGTTTTGTATAAGGTTTGTAACAGCTCGTTTTATCAAATCTTTATCAGCGTTGATGAAGCAAGCCGAAATGTTTTCGTCTGTTTCCCATTCGATAGGGAATTTATTATCTATGTCGGTATTGATAAAATCAACTACGACCTGCCTTACAATCGCAACAGCGTTTTCCCGCTTTTCCTTAAGCGGCTGCATATTGTATTCAAGTTTAGAAGCCAGATTGAGGTCATTTATCAGATTTCTCATTCGTTCGCTTTGCTTGCGTATGGCAGTTGCCTTTTTGCGTTCATTGTCCGACAGATTAGTATCGTTTTCTAATTGCCCTGCATATCCCATTACCATTGATAAAGGTGTCCTAATATCGTGAGATACCCCTGCAATCCAATTTGCTCTTGCAGTTTCTCTTTT
>JAAWSO010000041.1 GCA_022801595.1 Clostridiales bacterium
GGGCAACGCCCCATTTGGCACACGACTTTGCGAAGCAAAGTGTAGTGTGTTATACGCTCTGTCGGCGTTGCCGTGAAAATGCCGTTGCCGCCGGGGAGGTTTTCAATGAAAACGACCTGTCCAATGCCGTTAAAAAACGCCCGAACCGGTTTTGGCAGTGATTTAATATCAATTCCCATAGCAATCCCCCATTTCTAAAAAACGAACGGTTGTCAGCTTGCTTTTCTTAATTTACGAATGGTGTTCGCCTCCTTTCCCACGGTGTTGGGTCTCGGCTGCTGATGCTCCAGCGAACTGCGGTTGCGTCCTTCGCCATGCGGATCACGCCACCAGGCGCCGTGGATCATCCGCATGACAAAAAACCATGTAGCGCGCTTCCGAAATCCCCTGAAAGGAACAGTTTACCGCATATCTTTCAGAAAAATAGGAACCTCCCGGAGGCCTTCTCTCTCACCAAATGGCGCAATGGTCACGCTTTGCGGGCCAGTTTTGATTTTGATCATCAAAATGTTATCCTTGGGAACGTAATACGTCGCTTGATCCACCAGCTCATAGAAATAATCCACTCCATTTTGCGGGAAACCATGGGCGTCCAATCCCTGCGATTTTGCAAAATTGGTTTTGGAAATGCATTTTACGGTTTGTACCTGGAACGATACGTAATCTGAATGGATGCTGATGTCGGCGACAAAGTCAAAAACCTTGCCCGTTTGCTGCTGATCCGAAGTTTGACCATTGGAAAAAACCTTATTGGCAGATGGTTTTTTCTCATCTGGAATATTGGTGATGAACACGTATTGTCCCAGCCTGTTGGTTTCGATTTGAGAGAACATTGAATTTTCCGCCATGGGAACCTTCCTCCTTTTCCTCATGAAAATCGCCGAGTGGGCGTGTCTGGAAATCCCATCCTCGGATGATGGTTATGCTTCATGCAGCTTCCGAAATTTTTCCGTCGTAACGGTTTTGACCGTGGTTCTTGGCTGGTTCCGTTTTTCTCCTTTTCTTGCATATTGGCACGTTAACCGGATGGGAGCGTTTGGGTCCAAAATGCCAGGGGATTTTCCGTGAAAATTCGCTCTTCCGTACATAAAGGCTCTCAGAACTTCAAACAATAAAAAAGAAATTCCAGACGCCAACCTCTTGGCGGATTTCCATGTAAGGAGGAACCCCATGAACCACATTTATGATCTGCTGATCCTGGGCGGCGGCTGCGCTGGTCTTTCCGCTGCGATCTATGCCGCGCGGGACAAGCTGGACGCCATATTGCTCGAAAAATCCCATCCCGGCGGTCAGGCCGTCAATACCGAGGAAGTCGTCAATTACCCCGGCATCCGCCACATCACCGGGCCTGCCCTCATGCGGGAAATGCATCTGCAAGCCATGGATTTCGGTGTGGAATGCCGGCAGGCGGAAACCGTTTCCGTGGATTTTTCCAGAACAGTCAAAGTGGTCCACACCACCAGCGGAACCTACCAAGGCCGCGCGGTGATCCTTGCCACCGGAGCTTCCCCCAGAAAAATCGGATTTCCCGGAGAAGATACCTTCACCGGAAAAGGCGTTTCCTACTGCGCGAACTGCACATCGTTTCATGGCGAGCAAATTTTTGTGTTGGGCGGCGGCTATGCGGCGGCGGAAGAAGCCATGTTTTTAACCCGTTTCGGCAAACCGGTGACCATTGTGGTGCGGGAAGACGACTTTTCCTGCGCCCGCACCATCGCGGAACGAGTCAAGCGTCACCCTGGCATCACCATTTGGTACCATACCCAAATCAAGGAAGTCAGCGGGGATTCCCAGCTTCGGAGGGCTGTGTTTGCGGATACCTACAATGGCAAGGAAACGGTCTATGAAGCTGCGCAAAACGAAACCTTTGGCCTCTTCATTTTTGTGGGATACGTGCCGGAAACCAAGATCTTTCGAAACCATGTCGCGATGAACGAACAGGGGTATCTCATCACCAACACCTTTCTGGAAACCAATGTGCCAGGTGTGTATGCAGCCGGTGATTTACGCCTGAAAACCCTGCGCCAAATTGTCACCGCCGTGTCGGACGGAGCCATTGCCGCCACCTCCGCCGCCCGGGCCTTGGAAACGGTATTCCCCCCCTCAAGGCAAGCAGGCCCGCAATGATTCCTATGCTTTCCCATATTCTTTTATGCCTCCCCCTTTTTTTCCGCAAGATAAAAAACCAAAAGGCACAGGAATTTCCGTTTCCTGTGCCTTTGTTCTGTTAAGATCCTGGGATTTTTGAGCCGTATCCCCTGCCCTCCGCTGACGGTCAGCGTTTTGTTCCCACACAAAAGCCCCGGTGTTCAGAAAGCGCATATTTCGTTAGCTTTTTCCACGGATCGTTGTCTTTATTTTACCACAATTTTTTTGGGAGTCAGCACGATCTTCTTTTACATTTTACAACAATCCCGCTGTTTATTTCTCCTTTTATGAAATGACAAAAAGTCATAGTCCGTTTATTCTTCCGTTTTTTTTTACAATTTTTTCTTTTGGTAAAAGTTCTATTAATCTCATGATAAAGCCAATGAAAAATTTACCATTTTACCAATTGAAAGAAAAAATATTTTATGATAATATGAAGTTATCAACCAGTCACAATCCGTCATGAATTATGACTATTTTCTAACAATGGCATAACATGATTTTAACTAAATCTTAACCGTTCCATTCCGGCTGGTTGTTTCAAAAAAGTCTGTTTTTATGCCATATTATGGCAATGCTTTTTTCTATACTATTTTATAGAAAAGCGAAATTTTTATTTTCTTTAATTTTCTTTAAAAAAATTGAGAGGATGATCTTTGTTTATGAAAATGAAAAGTAAGAAAAAGAAATTGATCGCTATTTTAGCCGCCATGGTCGTTGCGGCTTCCATGTCCACCACTGCGTTTGCCGCAAGCTCTTCCACACCGGTAGCCACCGTTGTTGAGGCTGCCGCATATGCCAATAACGCCATTCTCGCCGCTTCCAACACCAGCACCTTTACCATCATTGCAGGCGCGGCTTCCAACGGTTCCATTTCCCCCAGCGGCGCAGTCAGCGCGGCGGCTGGCTCCAATCAAACCTTCACCATTACGCCAAATGCCGGCTATGTGGTCAACGAAGTATTTGTTGACGGTTCCAACAAAGGCGCTTTGTCCTCCTACACCTTCAACAATGTCTCCATCAACCACACCATTGTGGCTTCCTTCCGCCCAGCCTCGGAATCCGCTTATACCACCAACTTACTGAAGACGGATACCCGAAGCTACAAAATGGCCCCGGGCAACGTATACGGCGCCCGCATCCATGTGGAAGGCTCTAAATTTAACCAAAGCAACGTCAAGGTTTACTCCTCCCGGGATCACATTGCCAGCGTGACCAGAGTCACCAATGATGTGTACCAAATCCGCGGCCTGACTCCCGGTACCACTTACATTGTAGCCGAGGCCGGCAATACCCATGCTTCCATCCGCATTGACGTAGTCAACGGCGTTACCCAAGGAGGAGAAGCATGTCGTTCGGTTTCCATCATTGAAGGCAATCCAACCAATGTAAACCAACCAATTGCGGGGCCTTCCAACCCATCTACTCCATCTAACCCGTCCACTCCATCCACTGGCAACTACATTGGAGAAGCCAGGGCAAAACAAATCGCTTTGAGCCATGCCGGCGTTTCCAACGCCAGCTTCTACCGGACAACCATGGACTATGAAAACGGCACTCCGGTTTATGAAGTGGAATTCTACGTAGGCAACAAAGAGTATGACTACGAGATCAATGCATACACCGGCGCGATTATGAGCTACGACTACGACATCGAAGGCTACGCTCCGCCAACCACCAATACCCCATCTACTGGCAGTTACATTGGGGAAGCCAAAGCCAAACAAATCGCTTTGAGCCATGCCGGCGTTTCCAACGCCAACTTCTACAAAGTAAAGCTGGACTATGAACATGGTACCCCGGTCTATGAAGTGGAGTTCTACGTGGGCAACAAAGAGTATGACTACGAGATCAATGCATATACTGGCGCAATCCAAAGCTATGACTATGACATCGAAGGCTACGCTCCGCCAACCACGAACACTCCATCCACAACTGGTGACATCGGCCAAGCAAAAGCTAAACAAATCGCTTTGAGCCATGCTGGCGTCTCCGCTTCCAATGTTTATGCTATGGAAATCGGAATGGATTATGAGTACGGCACCAAGATCTATGAAATTGAGTTTAAATCTGGATACATGGAGTACTCTTATGATATCAACGCTGCAACCGGCGCCATTCTCAAGTATGAACGCGACTATGATTAAGGACAGCAATTTGTCTTTCTAGGTTGATATTCCCTTGTTCGCGTAAGGGAAACTTAGAGCTGGCCGCCTCGTCACCTTCCCGACGGAGTTTCCGGTTCTAATCCATAAAAAAGCGCACCGAGAAAATGATTTCTCGGTGCGTTTTCTTTTTGGTTCGCCAAGCAATTGGGAAAATTTAGAAACACAAGATGAGAATCGTTGGGTTTCTGCCGGGAAGCATGGAAGTTTGGTGGAGCCACAGTAGACACGAGCCAACGCGCAATTCAAAAAGAGGCGTGATCGCCAGACGAAATGCCAACTCGTGGGCCGCAAATCAAAAGGAAACTTGTGTTTTCTCCCAAATGAACGGCTGGCAGCCGCCAGGGGCTATTTGAAAAATCGAAAATGCCATCTTTTTCGCTGCATAAAAAGCTACGGTTTGCAAAAAATCCGGCAATTCTACCAGGTTCCAACAAACCTTAGACGGGAGGTAACAATTTTTTCAGGCCAGCAATATTTTCCAGGCGGACGGTTCCCCGGGCCAACGACACCAGACCATCCTCAGCGAACCGTTTAAGCATACGGGTCACAACTTCCCTTGCGCTGCCAGTATGTTTGGCAATCTTCTCGTGCGTAATTTTCACAACAGGACTGCCAGTTTTGGCAGCTTCATCCAGCAGAAAAATCGCCAGCCGCTGATCCACTCCTAAAAATAGAAGCTGCTGCATAGCCCACATCACGTCGGAAAATCGCTCCACTGCCAACTGTAACGAAAAATTTTCCACATAAATATTGTCCCGTCTAAGCTGGGAAAAGGCGGGAAGGCTGAGAAGCAAGGCCTCCGTATCCTCCTCTGCATTGATCAATACGTCAAAGGTGATCTGACTGATGACGCAGGAAGCGGAAAAAATGCAGGTTTCCCCGGCGGAAAGACGGAACAGCGTGATTTCCCTGCCTTCGTCCGAGAGCAAGTAGGTGCAAAGGCGGCCAGTTTTTAGGATCAGCATCCCCAAGCAATCGTCATCACCGCTGTGTACCCGCTCCCCTTTCCGGTAACGTACCGTGGTGATATTTCGCTTCACTAATTCTTGCTCCTGTGGTGATAAATGTTCCCAAAACGGCAAATAGCGTGAGATCGCTTCCATTTCCGTTCCCCCTTTCTTCTCTTCCATTATGCACCGGTTTCGCCCAATCTGTCAATATGGATTCTTCCAACAAAAAATGCGATGGCAATGTTGCCATCGCATTTTGATTGAGAAGAATTGCGGAAAGTTAAACCGGAACGCCGCAGGGATGGGTTGGAGAAAAATCAGTGGCCGAATCCTGAGCAATGACCTGATACAGCCGATAGCCGCCCGCCAAATGACTGCAAGGGAAGCCATGCTGGGTCAAAATCCGGCTAGCCAAATAGCTGCGCAAACCGCTCTGACAATTGATATAAATTGGCTTAGAACCATCCAATTCGCCCAGACGCTGCCGCAAATCATCCAGCGGAATATTTACCGCTTTGTCGATGTGTCCTCGCTGGTACTCCGCCTCAGTGCGGACGTCCAGCAACGTAATATCGTCCCGTTTCTGTAGATCTGGCACATCATGATAGTGATGTTGTTTCACATTTTTTTGGATCAAATTCTGAATCATAAATCCAATCATATTGACAGGGTCCTTAGCAGACGAAAAAGGAGGCGCATAGGCTAATTCCAGTTCCGTCAGATCCTCCCCGGTCAGCCCGCCCCGGATGGCGGAGGCCAATACGTCAATTCTCTTGTCAACACCATCCATTCCCACGATCTGTGCGCCTAATATTTTTCCAGTTCCCAGTTCAAACACCACTTTGATTTGCATATTGGTCGCGCCTGGATAATAGGTAGCATGGGAAGCAGTCCATAGGTACACCTTATCGCAGTCGAATCCTGCCGCCTTGGCCGCCTCTTCCTTGAGGCCGGTGGCCGCCACCGTCATATCAAATAATTTCAAAATCGAGGTGCCTTGCGTGCCGGAATAGCTGCGGGCTTTGCCGCAAATGTGGTCGGCAACCAGGCGGCCCTGCTTGTTGGCTGGGCCTGCCAGAGGGATAAACCCAGGCTGGCCGGTTTGGAAATGGCGGATCTCCGCCGCGTCTCCGATGGCGTACACATCCGGGAAATTGGTCTGCATAAATTCATTGGTCTGGATCTGTCCCCGCTGATTGCGCTCAATGCCGCTTCCCTGAAGAAACGCAGTATCCGGGCGCACTCCCACCGACATCAACGCGAAATCGCAATCCAGCTCTCCGTGCTCTAAGATCACATGTAATCCATCCTCTTTTGAGTGAAATTTTATCACTCCATTGGATAGAATCATTCCCACTCCCTTTTTCTTCAGATAGGAATGAACGTCGCTGGCCATATCGCTGTCCAAAGGGCCGATCAGGTGGGCGGAACGTTCCACCACCGTCACCTGTACGCCAGCGCGAACCAAATTTTCCGCCATTTCCACGCCGATGTAGCCTCCTCCAATGATGACCGCTGTCTTTGGTTTATGCTCCTGGATATACTCGTGAATGCGATAGGTATCGGGAATGTTCCGCAGGGTAAACACACGGGGATCGTCCGCTCCTTCAATCGGGGGAACAATAGGCATGGCCCCTGGCGACAAAATTAATTTATCATAGGACAAGGAACTGGTTTCCCCAGATTTCCCGTCTTTCACCAATACCGTTTTGCCAGTTGGGTCCACGGAAACCACTTCTTGATTGACCCGCACATCAATGCCGAAACGCTGGTGGAACCGCTCCGGAGTTTGCAGGGTCAGGGCGGATTTTTCTGTGATCTCCCCGCCGATGTAGTAAGGCAGGCCGCAGTTGGCATAAGAAATATACGCTCCCCGCTCCAACATGATAATCTCAGCCTGTTCGTCCATCCTCCTCAGTCGGGCCGCCGCTGACGCTCCACCGGCCACCCCGCCAACAATGACGATTTTCATGTCCCATCACTCCTTTTCATGATCGCTCAATTTCACCAGTCCATTTGGAAATTCCGCCAATATTAGTCACATTGGCGTAACCCATTTTCTCCAAATGCATACAAGCGGTTGCGCTCCGTCCCCCGCTGAGGCAATAGACAAACAGGCGGCTGTTTTTGTCCTTAATTTTCTCCGCGGCCAGTTTAATTTGATCCAGCGGGATGTTCCAGCTATTGGGAATGTGGCCCTCTCGGTATTCCGTCCGGGAACGCACATCCACCAGCACAATACTGGGATCTCGGCGCAATTCTTGTTCCGCTTCCTTCATGGAAATGCTATTTTTGTTCTTTAACAAACCAAACATATCAGTGTCCTCCCATCCAATTGATCAGTTCGTGCTTCGGCTTTACCCCTACCGAAATGTCGATGATTTTCCCATTCTCTATGAGCGCCAGAGTCGGAATGCTCATCACGCCAAACTGGGCCGCCAAGTCCGGCTGTTCGTCAATGTTGACCTTGCCGACCACAACTTTCCCCGCTTGCTCCTGGGCGATTTCGTCCAGAATGGGAGAAAGCATCCGGCATGGCCCGCACCAAGGCGCCCAGAAATCCAGCAGCATCCGCTTCCCATTTTGGAGTTCCTTTTGGAAATTGGTCTTGGTAATTGTTTTCGTCATCTTCGTTTCCTCCCTTTCGATTCTATCCCACACCTGCGGCAAGCGCGTTACCGCTCCGCTTAAAAAAGCATTCTGGCACGCATTGCTCTCTTTGCGTAATCATCATACCACGCCTGCGGCTGGATTGTCAGTGACTTCGTCACACGAAACCGCTGGTCTTTCGCTCTGGGAAAACGAGGAACAACGCCTTTGGAACCATTGGGCGCCAAAGAAAAATAGGACAGTAAGCTGTCCGCCCACTGCCCTTTTTGTTTCTTAGGTACGTTCGGTCTGAACGCCCAAAATCCCCGCCAAATTCTTGCATCCCTTGACCGCATACAGCACGATGGCCGCCGTCATAATCATGCTTGGGGTAATCCCCGTGTCTGACAACGCCGTGCTCTCAAACACATAGGCCAATCCCAGAAAGGCGCCGCCTACAATGACAGCCTTCCCCATTCCCTGGAAAAATTTCTTCCAGCTCCAGGCCATGTGTTCCGTGCCGATCTTACGGTAAATCCCCAACGCCATGTTGACTGCGATGGCGATGGAGAGGGGAAATAAATCCGCGATCATTTCCTGCATCCGTTTCCCTCCTTACCGGATCACCTGGCTTAACACAGCCGCCGCCAGACCGGAAGCCACCGCGCCGATTGCCGCAGCGATCAGCTTGTCCCACCACTGGCCAGGCCGGGCGGTCACTTTTTTCATGTCCGCCTTGATCTCGCCCACGTCGATTTTAATGCCTTCCATTTCCTCATCCAGACGAGTCATGCCGATGGCCAAGTTGTGGAGATCCGTCATTTTATCGGCGATCTCGTTGATCCGCTTATGCGCGCTTTTCACGCTGGCTTTCAACTCTCCGATTCCTTCTTCCGTCACGCTTCCGCCTCCCCTTCCCCAGCAGACAACCAAAAACCGCTTGGTTTCCGCCTCACACTGAATATGCCTCACCAGTGATGGCTTGGTATTGTTCTGGGGTGATGACCTTTTTTTCCACCGCCACCGCCACCATAGCGGCGTTCCAAAGGCCGCGGTCAAAATTGTGCTTGATCATTTCATAACTCATTCCAGCTTCCTCCTTACATGCTCATGAGATTTTGATATTCCATCGCCGCCGCGATCCGTTCTGTCGGCGTTGGAGAATCATCGATCTGCGGTTCCTCCGGCGGGGTGTTGATGATTTCCTCCAGCTTGGCAATGGCTTCCCCTTCGCTCAATG